>CAZWGA010000059.1:0-38268 GCA_964633285.1 uncultured Solibacteraceae bacterium
ACAGGCGTCCCGAACTTCGTTCCGTGTTCCTGGCACGTTCCACGACCGTGGGTTTTATGCGTACAATGGGTTTCGTGGGAACGGGGAATCTGCAACTTACTGAGGCCACGGACGCCTGAACAGGTCGATTCCCGCCGCCTCCATCTTCAAGTCCACTGATCCAACAATAATCATTGGATCGGATGCGGGTTCCGCAGAACCTACCTCCATATCCGTACATCTATCTTTGCTTACTACAAAACCCCAACACCCCACACCCGTTCCCTGTTCCCTTTCGCGTTCTTTGATACTTTCCCCAAAATTGTCTTTCCTTGACAGGTAGATATCTACATAGGGTATGCTTCCGGCATGGCGAACGCGCCAACACTCTCCCACACTTCAGCGATGATCCTGCAAGCCATCAGTGCGGGACAAATTTACGGCTACACCGTTATGGAAGTGACCGGCCTTCCCAGCGGAACTGTCTATCCCGCATTACGACGGATGGAGCGCGATCGGTTGATTCGATCTCATTGGGAGCGCCAATCTCTCGCGGATGCGGAACAGCGTCCAGCCCGTAAGTATTACCGGCTCACCCGTTCGGGGGAGACGACACTGGAAGCCTCGCGGCAGCGGTATCCATTGCTGGCCAGGTTGAGTCCCGCGGCGGAGGTTGAAGGTGCGTGAAAGGGCAAAGCCCATGAACAACGCGCGGCTGCCATATGTAATCGTTCGCGCTGCATCTCTTCTTACTCCTGGCGATTGCCGCGCCGAATGGGTTAAGGAGTGGCAATCGGAACTCTGGTATGTCCGACGGCATGAAGCAATCCAATTCTGTCTGGGTGCCTTCCGCGATGCTCTTTGTTTGAGACGGGATAACCCGAGCGCAGCGAATCGAAGCGGAATTTATCTGAAATCGCCACTCAGTTGTCTTGCGTTTCTCGTCTTATTGGCGGCGGCCAGCATCGTTATTATGGTCCGCTTGCCCGTTCCGCACGTAAAGATATCTCCCTTCCTGACGGTTCGCGGCTGGCTGGGTGCATGCATCCGAATGTTGTTGTTCTCTTGTCTCTTTCTGCCGGGCACGTTGGCGGTATGGCGCAGACCTGTCCGCTATCATCGGACCTCTTGGCCGAGCAGGCTGCGCCGCGGAATCTTTCTCGCACTGAAGATCGCGCTCGTGCAGCCGATCATGCTTTGTGAATTACTCGTTCAAATCCTGATCGTCCCATGGGCGGGACTAGCGGGCTACGCACTCTTCATACTTGTCTTGCGCTGGGTGATTCTGGATCAACAACAGCGCTGCCCAGTGTGCCTCCGTTCGCTTACTGCACCGGTTCGCATCGGCAACCCTTCGAGAACATTTCTGGACTGGTATGGTGCCGAATCGGCATGCCCACATGGACATGGGTTGCTGCATGTTTCCGAGAATGCGTTCAGTTATTCCCGAACGCCGCAGTGGCTCTGTCTGGACGATTCCTGGAGCGACCTTTTTACGGCAGGCGGAAAACATGCTTGAACTGCGGAACGTCTGTAAAACATTCAACAGAATCGAAGCCGTCGATCATGTGAGCTTTTCCGCGCCGGCAGGCGAAATCACGGGATACCTCGGACCCAACGGGTCTGGAAAGACCACGACGATGAAGATGCTCGCCGGGCTGATGCAGCCGACGTCCGGAACGATTCTCTTTAACGGCCAACCTGTCGCAGTCGACCTCAACAGGCATAAGGAACGCATGGGATACGTCCCGGAAGAGCCGCATCTGTACGGCCATTTGAGTGGTCTCGAGTATTTAGTAATGGTCGGCCAATTGCGAAACCTGCCTTCGAAGCTGGCTCTCGATCGCATCGATGGGCTGCTGCAGCGCTTTTCTCTGCGCGCAGACCGGCATGTACCGATCTCCAATTACTCGAAGGGAATGAGGCAGAAGGTTTTGCTGTCGGCCGCCTTGCTGCACAATCCTGAACTCTTACTGCTTGACGAACCGTTTTCCGGACTTGATGTGGGTACATCGCTTGTATTGCGCAGTCTGATTCAGGAGCTTGCCGCCCGCGGAAAAGTCATCCTCTTCAGCTCTCACGAACTCGAAACGGTGGAGCGCGTCTGCGAGCGAGTCGTCATTTTGCATCGGGGGAAGGTTGTTGCGGACGATTCCATCGACAGGCTTCGCACGCTGAGGGAAAGCCCGACACTCGAAGAGATTTTCAGGCAACTGGCAGTGGAACAGGACACCACTGCGATATCCCGCGAAATCGCGGACCTGATCGAAGCGTAATCGCCATGAACAAACTGCAGTTTCGCGTCTTGTTGCGACAGTTTGTGTTTCGGTTGTTCGACATGGAAGTGCTCTCACCGAAGGCTGAGGGCGGCGCTTCCAGGTTACTCGGGCAGCTTGCGGCGCTTCTTATTCATGTCAGCGCTGTAGTTGGGTTCGGTGCGCTTCTGTTTTACGGGCCAACGGCCAATGGCCTTCTTCGGCTCGTGGTCAATATGATCGTTCAACATTTCCTGATCGCGACGACCATGCTCGTGGTGGGCCTGTTCGCCGTGTTAAGTTGGGACGGAATATTTCCGGATCGCCGTGACCTGCAAGTGTTCGGACCGTTGCCCGTAACCCCGCGAACAATCTTCGCTGCGAAGGTATCGGCGGTTGGCGCCGCGTTGGGTTTAACCGTCGTTCTGTTGCACAGCCTGATGGGGCTGATCTTGCCATTCCTTTTCGCTGCGCGAACCGAACCCACATTGTTTCCCGCATTGACGCTGAGCCCCACTCCGGCCCCTGTAGCAGCCCGGGACCTGCAGGCGGTTATGGACAGGGATTTGCAACAGGCATTGACCACAGGAGAACTGGCGCCAGCAACAGAAATCGGTATGGCAATCGGCGTATGGAAACAAGGTGAACGGCGTGTCTTCACGTACGGAGCCGCCCGGCAGGACTCGATATTCGAGATCGGCTCGGTTTCAAAAACGTTCACGGGCCTGATGCTGGCGCAAATGGTTGTACAGAAGAAAGTGCGGCTCGATGAACCGGTTCGGGAGTTGTTGCCGCCCGGGACGGTGACGAAGCCCGCGGACTCCGAGATCACGCTCCTCGACCTCGCGACTCATCACTCGGGATTGCCGTCGATGCCCGACAACATGCGGCGCGGGTTCAACAATTGGGCGGACTACGGACCGAAACAGCTTTATGCCTACATCGCAAGCCATGGGGTTGCAAAGCCGGTGGACGCTACCTTTATATACAGCGGTGTTGGAGTGGGACTCCTGGGGCAGGTCCTCGCGGATCGCGCCGGAAAGAGATATGCCGATCAACTGCGGGACGAGATCACAGGCCCGCTGGGCATGACCGACACGGTCTTGAGACTCTCCGACGAACAACGAACTCGATTCCTGCAGGGGTATGACGCGGAACATCGTCCGCTGCCTATGATCGAGCGCGATGGTGCGCTGGCTGGAGCGGGAGCGATTCGCTCAACGTTGGGCGATATGATGACGTATCTGGAAGCCAACCTTCACCCGGAGAAACGCGCGCCACTATCCGGCGCGCTGGAACTGTCTCATCAGTTGCACGAACGCACGACCGTACGCGAGCAGTATTTCGCCCTGACGTGGGGTTATGACGCCGATACCGGAAACTACTGGCATAACGGCGCAACATCCGGTTTCACCAGTAATGTCTTCTTCAATCCGCGGATGGATGCGGCTGTGGTGGTGCTGACAAATACTCTGAATCCACTTCTTTCTCCCGACACGATCGCCGTACACATCCGGCAGCGGCTTCAGGGCGAACCGGCGACGTCGCTCGACACCGTGCTTGTACCCGTGAGCACAGGAATTCGTGGCGTCTTCCGGTCCTTTGCCGCTTATTGGCTCACGATGCTGTTGGCAGGCGCATTCACTTATGGGGTGATATTGACGGCGCAAGGACTCGCCGCATGGTTGCTTCCACGTCGCCTATTCCTGCGCTTCTCCGGCTATCTTCAATTGGCGTCCGTTTGCATGATTCTCATTGCCTACTTTGTCGAGCCCGGATTTTATGGCATCGGCGACCTGGTCGCCGCAATCTGGTGGGTTCCGTCTTATTGGTTCCTGGCCTTGTATCAGCAATTGAACGGATCCATGCATCCGGCCTTGCAACCGCTGGCGAACCGTGCGTGGATCGGGCTCGCTGTCGTCCTGTGCGTTACGCCAATCGTGTATGCCTTTTCATATTGGCGCATGCTTTCGGCGATCGCCGATGAGCCGGATATCGCACCAGCTCCTCCGCGATGGGGATTCTCCGGAGAAGAACGGCTGGTTGGATTCGGCGCCCGCTCTCAACTCGCGATAGCCCGGTTTGGCGTGCGTACCCTCGCGCGCAGCAGGCAACATCGGTTGATTCTTAGTTTCTACCTGGGAATCGGCTTAGCCTTCACCAGCCTGATCCTGAAAGGAGCAGGCGCCATGACGAATGCTGCGATTCATTCCGGACCTCAGGAGAGCATGCTCCTCTGGTCTGCAAGTATCCTCGTCATGACGCTCGCGATTATCGGGGCGCGCGTCGCCTTCGCCATACCGTTTGATTTGAGAGCGAACTGGATCTTCCAGATTGCCGGAGTCCGGAGCGGGCTGAACAATCTTGCGGCTGTCCGACGTGTACTGTACGTCGTTGCCGTCGCGCCCGTCTGGTTACTGGTGTCGGGAGTGTCCCTGATGCTCTGGCCTTCGTGGCAAAATGCAGGACACCTCGCAGTGCTGGCACTGACCGGGTCTATTCTTGTCGACATTTGTCTCATACACTTTCCGAAGATTCCCTTTACATGTTCCTGGCTGCCCGGAAAATCACGAGTGAATATGGCCCTTCTCGCGGCTCTCGGGCTGCTTCTCGTAGGTCCCGAAGCTGCTTCGTTCGAAAGGCAAACCCTGCAGGACTTGCGAAGCACGCTGTTGATGCTCGCCATACTGGCATTCGCCGCGATCAGCGTGAGGAGAATATTCCTTACCCTGGCAAGCCGCGAAAAAACCACATTACGTTTTGAGGAAGAACCTCCTCCCGTGGTGATGGGTCTGCAACTCGACCGCGACTGATTTGCCGGGCGCGCCGGCCAATCCCTGCCGGGAATGTTGCCCTTGGCACTGTCCTTTTTCAGCGAGTGGGACGCCACCATCGGTCGTGGGACAGCGCCCAGGACTTTACGTCGGCGTCTTTTATCCTGCCCGCGTGCAAGGCCGGGCCGGCGACGATCACCACAAAGCAATCCACCTGATCCCAGCTGTCCATTGCACGGCCAGGCTCATCGAGATCCCACCGAGCGATGCGGTCCATCACACCCTGGTGATTGGCGATCAATTCGTCGCTGAAGAACCGGTGAACGATGAAAGAGCGGACATCATTGGGCATCGATGCCGTTTTTCCATGTGCTCGAAGCCGCTTCTTCATCCCGGATTGAGGAAATGGTCGATTCGATCCGCAACGCTCCACGCGGGAGGGAGGCTGCGGGAGGGATCCACGGCCAATTCGAACCGCTGAATCTCCTGATCAAAAGTGAGCAACTCTCCATCCGGATCGCTGGCCATTTCGGCGGAGGTCATTTCCCTGAGAAGCACCGTCACACCATCGAGCGGATATTCCAACATCGCCGTGTTCAATTTGCCTGCGAAGTCCGACCATTTTGAATTCGTGCCCAGCGACGGGGTGATCTCGATATGATTCATATCACTACTAAAGTCTTGGTTTTCAGGACCCATGTCAAGCGGGACGAATGTCCCCTACCTGTGTATTCCTGGGACGATGTACAATTCCGCCGCTAGCGCTCCTACCCAGTGGATCCAGTCGCGAAACGAGATTGAGGAAGGTAGATTTGACGCCCAGATTTCCGCTTCTTCCGCCCGACATTCGGCGAACTGAAGCGCAAAGCATTGAACTTGTTTTGGCCCGCGCACGGACCTTCCTGCTGGTGTTTTCTCTGCTGGCCGTTTACCTGGACCCGACCGATCCCGAACGCTATTCCCGATGGGCCACAGAACTCTTCGTCGTTTACATGCTGTACGGCCTGGTCATCCTGATCCTGCTGCAGTGGCAGAAGCTGGAACCTTCGCCCAGGATGCAAGTCATCACACACAGCATCGACCTGACATGGACATTTGCCGTTACCGTGATTTCGGCGGGACCCAGCAGTCCATTTTTTGCGTTCTTCGTTTTTGTTCTACTGGCGGCTGCCTACCGTTGGGGACTTCGAGGAACTCTGATCACTACGGGATTTGTGGTCGGCGTGCACCTGGTGGAAGCCGTCCTTACCATCACCATTTCAAGCCTTCAATCCAACAGCGATTTCGAAATCAATCGCTTCATTATCCGCTTCGCCTATCTTTCCATCGTCGGCATTCTTACCGGTTACTTATCCGAGCGTGAAAAGAGACTTCGCGCGCGAGTTCTGGTGACAGCTTCACTCCTTCAGAAAGCGCAAAGTGAAAGGACTCTGAAGGCGACAATCAACGCGGTGCTCACGGAATTGTTGCGAACATTTTCTGCAAAAGAAGCGCTTCTCGCGATTGAAGAGTCGGCCGAAGGCACGGCATATCTGTGGCGGAAGCCCCCGAATCCCGCAAGCGTCGATTGTTACGAACTCGACAGGCAAGACAAGGCCAACTACTTTTTCAGCAAAACTTCGGAACCATGGTTTGCCCTGAGAGAAGAGTTCAAGGATCGGAAAACCGCCGCCGTTCAGGCCGCATCCCCGGCCTTCCTTCAACGATACGAATTTCAGTCGATAGCCGCTGTTCCTATCTCGTTTCAGGGTGTCTGGAACGGATGGCTTTTTCTTTTCGACGCGCCTTTCGATGATTTTGATCGCGACACGCTGGAATTCCTCTCCCAAAGCCTCAAACAGACGGCGCCCGCGATTTACAACGTATACCTGTTCCGGCGGCTTCGATCGCGCATCGGTGTTCTCGAGCGGGCCCGGCTTGCGCGCGAATTGCACGACACCGTGATTCAATCGTTGATTGCCGCCGAAATCGAGCTTGAAGTTATTCGGCGGCAATCGCGCACGGACCAGGTACGCAGCGACGATCTTTCTCGAATTCAGGAAATCGTCCGGGAACAGGTCGGACGTCTGCGCGGACTCATGCATCAGCTTCGGCCCGCAGAGATCTCTCCCCGCGAATTAGTCAGTTTTCTATCGGAACTGGTGGAAAGGTTCCGGACTGAAACAGGAATCAGCACGCGCCTGATGTGCGACGAACAGGATCCACCTCTGCAGGCAATGGTCGCGCGTGAATTGGCGCAGATCACGCAGGAAGCGCTTGTTAATGTCCGGCGCCATGCCAGAGCGAAGAATGTCCTGGTGCGATTCGGGTCGGACAACGGAACCTGGAAACTCATTATTCACGATGATGGACAGGGATTTGGATTTTCCGGCCGGCTCTCTGCGGCAGATCTTGAAAAACAATGGCAGGCTCCTTTCGTCATTCGAGAACGCGTCAGCAGAGTCGGCGGCAAACTCGATATCGAATCGGCTCCAGGCCACGGCGCACGGCTGGAAATCACGATTCCCAAAACAATGCATGAATAATCAATCTGGTTCCATACGAATTCTGATTGCAGACGATCATGTCATCTTCCGGGATGGCCTGCGCCGGCTGCTCGAAAGCGAACCCGGCCTCGAAATCTGCGGGGAAGCATCGAATGGTTTTGAAACCCTCAGTCTTGTCGAGCGGCTGCGGCCGGATCTCCTGCTGCTCGATCTCGCAATGCCTCAATTGCCGGGTCTCGAAGTTCTGACGCGTTTTTCAACGCAGCCCGAACGTCCGGTAACGATCGTCCTCACGGCTGCCACTGATCCTCCTCAAATCCTTCGCGCGCTGCAGCTCGGCGCCAAAGGTATTGTGTTAAAGGAATCCGCAACTCGCGTTTTGTTCGACAGCATTCGTTGTGTTATTGGCGGCGGATACTGGGTTGCCGAGAATGCAGCGAAAGACCTCGATCAGGCGCTTGCCGGCGCCGGCGTTTCGATCAAGCAGGATCAATTCGCGGTGGGCTACGGTCTCACGGCGAGGGAATCTCAGATTGTCGGAGCCATCCTCGACGGAGCGACCAACAAAGAGATTGCATCAAAACTTTCGATCACCGAACAAACCGTGAAGAATCACCTGACAAACATCTTCGAGAAACTCGGCGTATCGAATCGGCTTGAACTGGGCCTGTTTGCGCAAAGCAAGAGACTTGGCCGGACCAGCCGCAAGTAAACAACGAGCGACACTCAGACAGGGCGCCTTGCAACAATCTCGGCTCTCTTTCGGCGTGTCTCGACCGGATTACCTTCAAAATCCCATGCGATTTCCCATGTCTTGAACTCCGATCGCAGTTCACCGGAACTTAAGAGATATGCGGGATTCATCGGTTTCAGACCGGGAGCATCGTCCAGCATCGAAATCGCCGCCACGATTAAACCATCGGCACGAAGACCTGCTTTGATCGCCGGAAAAAGATCGCGCTGAAGATAATTGCAGACAACAATCAAATCGAACGATTGCGGTTCGATAACGAAGTCATGACGCTCGAGGTCGGCCAGCCTTGCGTCCATCGGAACGCCGCGTTCGGCGCTGCGCTTTCTCAGCGTTTCGATCGCCACGTCCGAGTAATCTACGGCCGTGACCTGCCAGCCATGTTCCGCAAGCCAAATTGCATGGCGCCCCAGGCCGCACGCGACATCCAACGCGCGGCCAGGCTCCAGAGTGGAAGCAAACTTCACCACCAGCGGATCGGGATCTTCACTCCCGTGGCAGCCTTCCCTGTAACGCTGATTCCAACGGTGCATTGTGGATCAGAGCGGATTGCCGGCATCGTTCCCAACAACCGTCATCCATTTCCGAATGCGCCATTGCGTGACGAGGCCATTCCGGACATAAGGATCGTCCGCGACGAATCGTTCCGCGGCTTCAGGCGAGTCTCCCTTGAAAAGTAATACGGCGCCGTCGGCGGGTTCTGCGAAGGCGCCTCCAAGAACGAGTTCGCCTCGCGCAACGGCAGCGCGCGCCAGCTTCAAATGTTCATTACGGAACTGGCCCCGGCGTTGAAGATAATCCGGAACGACGTCGTAAAAGAGCAGGTAATGCATGAAGCCTTGCCTCCTGTTTAATGGCATTATTACAAAAAAGAGGAGAGTTCGATGGCGGCTGTGTTCAAGAACGCGTGGCCTTACAAAGATGATGCAATGAATCTGCCCGTGAAAAGTCTCGCGGATGCGATTCCGTTTTACGAAACGGTGCTGGGATTCCATCTGGTTTCCCGCACCGAAGAAAACGTCAAGCGAGCGGTACTCGCCCGGGATCAAATCCAAATCGCTCTTGCCGAAAATGGCGGAGATCCAAGTCAGGAAGGCTGCTTCTTCGAAGTGGACAATGTGCAAGAGGCCTTCGACGAATTTCAGTCCCGGGGTTTGAATAAGCAAGAACCTGGCTTCCGCGTTGACAAACATGGAGCCACATTCTGGCGTGTGTTCTTCGTTGTAGCGCCCGACGGACTCTGCTACTGCCTGGGCGAGCGGCAAAGTTAGGGACGTTTACTCTATGAATACTCCTGATTTTCTATACGGCACGGCATGGAAGGAAGACCGGACTCCCGCGTTGACGGAACTTGCGCTTCGCATGGGTTTCCGCGGAATCGATACGGCGAATCAGCGGCGCCATTACTTCGAAGAAGGAGTCGGCGCGGGATTGGCAGCCGCGTACTCGGCGGGCATCGTCAAAAGAAGCGATCTTTTCCTGCAGACGAAGTTCACTCATCAGGCAGGCCAGGATCATCGATTGCCATACGATCCTGAAGCGGCGCTCGCGACACAGGTCGCTCAATCCCTGGCCAGTTCGCTCGAACATCTCGGAACGGACTATGTCGACAGCTTTGTATTGCACGGCCCCTCCTCAGGCTACGGGTGGACCGATGGGGACGCTGAAGTCTGGAATGCGATGGTCAAGGAACGTGATGCGGGCCGCACGCGGCTGCTTGGTGTGAGCAATGTCTCGTTGAGGCATTTACAGCAGATGCTCGCGGCTCATCCGGACATTCCGGCATTCGTTCAGAATCGGTGCTTCGCGCGATTCGGATGGGATCGCAACGTGCGCCTGCTCTGCGCCGAAAAGAAAATCGCATACCAGGGTTTTTCATTGCTCACTGCGAATCCGGAAGTCCTCGGCCATCCGCGCGTCACGAACCTTGCCAACCGGTTGCAGGCAACAGCGTCGCAGGTTGTCTTCCGATTTGCTCGAGCTGTAGGAATGCTGCCTTTGACAGGGACTTCAAGCGTCACGCACATGAAACAGGATCTGGCGAGCCGTGAGCTCCCGCTGTCCGCCGAAGATGTGCGATGGATCGAATCACTGATCGGTTAAAATAATTTCCTCATGAGCACGAAAAACATCGACCCCGAACAGACCAAAGCCATCCTCGACAGCGACAGCAGCGCGATATACATCGATGTACGCACCGAAGGGGAGTTTGTGAATGGTCACGTTCCGAACTCCGTCAATATTCCCGTGGTGTGGCCCGATCCTGCTACTCGCCAAATGAAACCGAATCCCGATTTCGTGAAGACCGTCTCCGCCAAATTCGACAAGTCGAAGAAAATCATCGTCGGTTGTCAGGCCGGGGGCCGGTCACAGTTTGCTGCGGACCTGCTGGACAAGGAAGGCTTTCGGGACGTTTCCAACATGCAGGGCGGTTTCGGCGGCGCGCGAGACCCGATGGGCCGCGTGATCACCCTGGGCTGGACACAATTGGGTTTTCCGATCGAGACCGGACAATAGCACCGCTACAGCAGCTACATTGAACACGAAATGCCGCCCGCCGCGCGGACGTAACAATGCAGGACGTAATCCATCACCATGCGGTCCGCATTGAATCTCCAGCCCAGCGTGCGAATCGTACGTTTCATGCGCTTGATCCAGCCTTTGGAAAGTCCATCGTGGTCGCGTTCGTAATACAGCGGAATCACCTCTTCGCGAAGAACGCGATATAAATCGTCGCCGTCGCGCGCATCATGAAGATCCCATCGCGAGTGGGCGCGGCCGTTTCCGATCGCGAAACCGTTCAAGCCGTCATACGCCTCAGCCCACCATCCATCAAGGACGGAAAGGTTCAGGCCGCCGTTCAGAACCACTTTCTGGCCGCTCGTGCCCGATGCTTCCAGAGGCCGCCGGGGATTATTCAACCAGACGTCCACACCCTGCACCAGATGGCGCCCGACGTTGATGTCGTAGTCTTCAATGAAGACGAACTTGTCGGCGAACCGGCGATGACGCATGAGTTCGGCAATCTGCTGCAGCACGCGTTTTCCGGGTTCGTCCCGGGGATGAGCCTTGCCGGCAAAGATGAATTGAACGGGGCGCTTCGGATCGTTTGCCATCGATGCCAGTTTTTCAATATCGCTCAGAATCAAATTCGCGCGCTTGTAAGTCGCAAATCGCCGCGCAAACCCGATTGTCAATGCGTCCGGACTCAGGATGCGTCTCACACCTTCCGCGGATTCGCCTCTTCGTTTTCCCTGCTCCATCGCCCGGGCGCGCGCAAATTCAAGCAACTGTGATTTCAGGCTGAGATGGGTTTCCCACAATTCACCGTCATTGACTTTTTCAATTCCTTCCCAGATTCGAGCATCGCTGCTGTGTTCGTGCCAGCCGGGTCCGAAGTGGCGGTCGTAAAGCCGGAACATCTGGGGCGCAAGCCATGTCGGAACATGCACGCCATTCGTGATGTGGCCGATGGGTACCGCGTCTTCCGGCTTGTCCGGATACAAACCCGTCCACATTGCGCGTGAAACTTCACCGTGCAGAGCGGAAACGGCGTTGGCCCGGCGCGACAGTTTCAAGCCGAGTATCGTCATGCAGAACTCTTCATCGGAATTGGCTGGATTCTCGCGGCCGAATTCCATTAGACGGCTGGGTGAAATTCGAAGCGCTTCGCCAAGAGGACCCAGATGTTCTTCGATCAGGTCGGGATGAAATCGATCGTGTCCCGCCGGAACCGGTGTGTGTGTCGTAAACACAACTTCCCGGGAGACTCTGCGGGCAGCTTCATCAAAACCGACGCCTTCTTCCTGCATGCGGCTGCGGATGGCTTCGAGAACTGCAAACGCGCTGTGTCCTTCGTTCAGATGAAGAACTCCGGGCGTAATCCCCATGGCGCGGAGAGCGCGAAAGCCGCCGACACCCAGAAGCAATTCCTGGCGAATTCGCACGCGGCCGTCCCCACCATAGAGGCGGGATGTAAGGTCGCGATCCTCGGGCGCATTGCCTGCGACATTCGAATCGAGAAGGAGCAAATCACAGCGTCCCACTTTCACACGCCAGACGCGCGCCCGAATCGGACCACCCCGAGTTTCAATCTGGACAGTTATGGGTTCGCCGTTCACTCCAATGGCGAACTCCATCGGCAATTCATTGACGTCCGTCTCCAGATATTCCTCGTGTTGCCATCCGTTGCGATCCAGTCTCTGGCGGAAATAGCCCTGGCCGTAAAAAAGACCGATGCCGATCAGAGGAACGCCCAGGTCCGATGCGCTTTTGATGTGATCTCCAGCCAGGACACCCAAGCCTCCGGAGTAAATCGGCAGGGATTCGTGCAGGCCGAACTCGGCCGAAAAGTAAGCAACCGGCCGCGGCCGCAAAATTCCGGCATGCTTGGCGCCCCACGTTCGATCCGCTTCGAGGTATTCGCGTTGCCGCCGGTATGCGTAGTTGATACGGCTGTGCAAAACGAGCTGTTGCGCTCGCCGTTCGAGACCTTCGAGCGGAATCTCGCCGAGCATGGAGACCGGATTGTGATGAAGCTGCGCGAAACGCACGGGATCGAGATCGCGAAATACACTCGTGGAATCGTGATCCCACGACCACCATAGGTTTCTCGCGAGCGCCCACAATCGCTCAAGAGCCGGCGCGATGAATCGATCGAGCGTGCGCGCCTCGCTGACAACGGGACTCACCTGAGCCGCCGCCTGCATCAGCATCCGGATTTCGTCATCGCGAAATACGCGTTCATCAATTGTCTGAACGACCAGAACACCCTGCAGCACACCTCGATCGATGAGCGGTACACCCAGAAAAGACTGATAGTCGTCCTCGCCCGCCTCGCGAAAATACTTGAATCGCGGATGCTTCCGAACCTGCTCGACGGCAACCGGACGCACTTCCTCCGCGACAAGCCCGGCCAGGCCCTCATGAAGAGCCATTCGCAGCGTTCCGATACACTGAGGCCGCAGGCCAAGCGTGGCCGCGAGAACCAGAGTGGATCGATCGGGCTCGAGCAAATACGCGGAACACACATCGGTGTGAAAGCGGCTCGCAATCAATGCCACAACATTCGTTAACGTCTCGGCAGGCTTGCCGGCTTCGCGGGCAAGATCACCGATTTCTTCCAGGGTCAAAACATGATCGGCATCACGGCCGTCGGCGGTGGCGCTCATATCTCCAATCCTCTCTGACCTGAACTTTCCTGCCGTTCAGATGCTGTCCATCCAGAATCTGAATGTTCGTGAGGAACAATCGGGACATAAGCCTCCTTCGTTTTGTGAAAAAAGAAAACTTCGGAACGGCGGGGTTCCTCACGACGGCAGCGTCTGGGTGAATGGTACGGCTTTGTACCAGGAGCCTTTGTAGAACAGGGTTATCCGGCTGTCAATCTGAAATGTTAACCGCCGGCAGCGCGTTCATAAACAGCCGGTCGATCCACTCCGAGGGAAGCTCACGAACCGAATTACGCAGGCGGTCCTGCCACCAATTGGAGATCGGAGCGAGATCCTGCTGGGTATAGCGATGTTCGGTCATTCGATGGGACGTCTTTTCATAGATCACAACATCGACCGGGTAATCCACGTCCGCGGCGCTGATCCGCGTGGAATCGAACGCAAGACATCCGACTTTCAACGCAAATCGAAGACTATCGCTGAATTTCAACGTTCGATCGAGCACCGGTTTCCCATATGCCGGTGAGCCGATGATCTGATACGGCGTTCCTTTTCCGACTTCGACCCAGTTGCCTTCCGGATAGACAAGATAAAGGAGATGCTCACGGTCATTTTTCAACTGACCGCCGACAAGAGCATAAAAATCGAACTTGAAACCGCTTTCGACGAGCGCCTGTTTGTCTTCGCGGGCGACCTGCCGCATGTGATCGGAAAAAGCGTTCACAGCCTTGAACAATCTGTCGAACGGTTCGGGCTGAACGCTCATGGTCTCTTCGAAGTAAGTCAGCGTCTTGTCCCGCACGGACCGCAAACCCGACGTCATGATGAACAGCGACCGTCCGCCCTGCGAATAAATACTTACTTTCTTTGCGCTGATGATTTCGTTACCGGACGTCAGCCGCGTGTCCGCGATTCCAACGATGCCTTCGTCCACCGTCATTCCGAGGCAAAAGGTCATGCATCTCTCCCCGACGGATACTGTGGCACAACGGGCACGGGCTGCAATGCAAAAAATGAATTTTCGACGGCATCGCCTACGAGATTCAGGCGCACTTGAACGTCATCGAGAAACTCGTGCAATCCCCGCTTGATGATCTCGCGTACCTTGACGTAATTGAGATCGGCGCATACACGCCCGAGATGCATCTCTGCTTCGTTCGAGAAGGTTCCCATCGGCGTCCCCGAAATCAGGTGCAGCGATGTTTCCGCCGAACCCACGCAATAGTGAATGGCCCGTGGAAACTCGCGGTCGAGGACGAGAAACTCGACGATCCGGTCCGGAGAAATCTGCTGGAATCGCTTGCGATACATCTCGAAAGCGCTTGTAGAACGGAGAACGGCTCCCCACATGATGTCGTCATACGGCGTGCCGACTGCGGCTACAGAAGGCAACAACAGGTAATACTTCGTATCGAGAATTCTTGATGTTTTGTCTGCGCGTTCGATCAACCTGCCGAGCCGGCAAAAGTGCCAGCCTTCGTTGTGAGACATGGTCGCGTACAGCGTTCCCAGGAACAGATGGCTCGCCGTGGTCACTTCAGAAAAGAAATCGGGCCGCGGGGAAAAGCCTCGCGCGGCCGAGCGCGCGCCGGTCTGAACGGTGAGATAAAAGCGGTTGATCTGTTCCCACATCTCGAGCGTGATGTACTGTCTCGCCAACCGCGCATTTTCGCGAGCTGCAGTGATAGCGGAAAAAATTGAATTGGGATTCCGCGTGTCGAACGTGAGGAAATGGATGACGTTCTGTTTGGACGCCTGATTGTAGAGCTTCGCGAAGAGCGCGTCGTCCCCTGTTGTGTGGACGAGCGGACTCCATTGTTCCTGATATCCTGCGGGGAGATCCAGACTGAGCCACGTATTCACATCGATAAACCGGGCGACGTTCTCCGCGCGTTCGACATAACGGCTCATCCAATACAGCGAATCCGCCAGACGGCTCAGCATGACAGCACCCAGGTATCCTTGCTGCCGCCTCCCTGCGATGAATTCACCACAAGAGATCCCTTCTTGAGAGCCACTCGGGTGAGGCCGCCCGGCAAAACAAATATTTCCTTTCCGTACAAAACGTAGGGGCGCAAATCCACGTGACGCCCTTCAAAATGATCCTCCACAATCACCGGCACCCGAGATAAAGCCAACGTCGGCTGCGCAATGTAATTGCGTGGATCGGCATTGATGGCCGCTTTGAATTTCTCGCGTTGCTCGGCCGTGGAATGCGGACCGACGAGCATCCCGTATCCTCCCGATTCATTCGCTGCTTTGACGACGAACTTATCGAGATTCTCCAGCACGTGTTTGCGATCCTTGTCGTCGCGGCAGACGTAGGTGGGAACGTTTGGAAGGATCGCGTCCTCATCAAGGTAGTACTTGATGATTTTGGGAACGTACGCGTAGATCACCTTATCGTCTGCAATTCCGGTTCCGGGCGCATTTGCAAGAGCCACGCGGCCGGATCGATAGGCATCCATGAGACCGGGAACGCCGAGCATGGAATCCGGACGGAACGTGAGCGGATCGATGAAGTCGTCGTCGATTCTCCGGTAGATGACGTCGACGCGCTCAAATCCCTTGGTGGTGCGCATCATCACGTTGCCGTTCATGACCACGAGATCGCGGCCTTCAACGAGTTCCACGCCCATGAACTTTGCCAGGAACGCATGCTCGAAATACGCCGAGTTGTAGATTCCCGGAGTCAGCAGCGCGATGGTTGGAGAATCCAGTCCCGGAGGCGCAATGTCCTGCAGTGTTTGAAACAGGTGGCTCGGATAATCGCCTACGGGACGCACATTGCTGCTGTCGAAGATCTGGGGGAACGTGCGCTTCATGATCTCCCGGTTTTGAAGCACATAAGAAACGCCCGAGGGACACCGCAGATTGTCCTCGAGGACATAGAAATGGCCGTCCCCGTCCCGAACCAGATCCGTTCCTGTGATGTGACACCACGTGCCTCGAGGCGGATTCAATCCGACGCAGGACTTCCGGAAGGACTTCGCCGAAAGTATCAGATCGGACGGAACCACGCCGTCATGGAGAATTTTCTGATCGTGGTAAATGTCGTTGATGAAAAGATTCAATGCGTGAACACGCTGCCGGAGTCCTCGATCGATCTGGATCCACTCATCGGCAGGCACAATGCGAGGAATAATGTCGAAGGGAAAGATCTTCTCGGTGCCGGCTTCATCGCCATAAACGTTGAACGTAATGCCCATGCGGAACAGCGCCTGTTCTGCAGCCTGCTGGTATCGGCGGATTTCTTCGTCGCCTGCAGACTTGAATCGTTCGAGCAGAAGCTGCGCCCATGGACGCGGACTTCCGTCCTCATTGAACATTTCGTCGTGAAACCCGCCGGTCTCGTATCCATCAAATAGCATAAAAAAGAAAAGCGTCCCGGAGCCGTGATGCTCCCGGACGCCCTCGTCCAAGTACCTTTTCGTACCAGCGCCGAATTAGAAATCAATTCAGGGCATTCGTCAAGAGTCTCCTGAAATGTAATGCAAGGGACCGATCAGCGAAGCACTTTCTCGTCGCTCTCCTGAGCAGATTGCATCTGCCGGCGCACCATGCCGTAGTATGCGCCCTGGGCCTGCATGAGTTCTTCGTGATCGCCGCGCTCGATGATGCGTCCATCTTCCATCAGCAGGATCAGATCGGCGCGCCGAACCGTCGAAAGCCGGTGCGCGATCACAAATGTGGTTCGGCCGGCAAGCAATGTGGACATGGATGCCTGAATGAGCTGCTCGCTTTCCGTATCGAGGTTGCTCGTCGCTTCATCCAGCATGAGAATCTGAGGAGACGCGAGGATCGCCCGGGCAATTGCGAGGCGCTGCTGTTGTCCGCCGGACAGCTTAACGCCCCTCTCGCCGACGAACGTCTCGTAGCCTTCAGGAAGCCTTGCAATGAATTCATGCGCATTGGCGCGGCGCGCGGCGTCTTCGACTTCGTCATCAGTGGCGTCGTGCCGGCCGTACGCGATATTGTCGCGGACCGATCCATCGAAAAGAAAAACATCCTGCTGCACAACCGCCAGAAGGCTGCGATAAGAACGCAAACGGAAGTCGCGGATATCCGTGCCATTCACCAGAATCCGTCCTCGAGTCGGATCGTGGAAACGCGCAACCAGATCCGTTACCGTTGTTTTTCCGGCGCCGCTTCTGCCGACCAGGGCCACAACCGATCCACCCGGCACAACAACGTTGAACTCGCGAACGACCGGACGCCCCTCGCGATATTCAAACTCCACATTCTCAAACTCGATTTCATCAACGATTCGCGGGGCGTTAACCGCATCGGGTTTATCCGGCTTGTCGTCTTCCATTCCAAGAATTTCAAAGACGCGCTCCATAGCCGCAAGCGACCGTTGAAGTTCCGAAAACGAATTCACGATATTCCACACCGGATTCAACAGCAGAAACGTGTACCACTGAAACGCCATGATGTCGCCGATCGACGCTCTGCCGCCCAGATTGAGATATCCGCCATACCAGACGATGACGACATTCACTGCGCCCAGCAGCAGATTCCATGATGTCCAGATCACCATTTCCCGCCGCTGCGCAAACAATTCCTTGCGAAGTACGGTATGACGCCCGCGCATGAAATCCAGAACCTCGCGCACTTCGCGCCTGAAGGCCCGGACAACGCGAATGCCCGAAAATGTTTCTCCGACACGGCCATCGATCTCTTCCGCATCCTTGCGAACCGAACGGTAGATCGGCCGGATGCGCCTGGCGGAAATAAAACTGATGATCATCACTCCGGGAATGATGGCGAGCGCCGTCAGAGCCAATCGCCAGTTGAGGAACATCAGAACTCCAACGGCAATCAGCAGGCGGATAACGGATATCGACGGCGAAACAATCGCCATCTGCAGGAGTCCCGTTGTTGTGTCCACATCGCCGGAAAGGCGCGAGAGAATGCCCCCGGTTTTCATGTCCCACAATTTCGGCAATGGCAAATGCAGCAATCGTTCGAACATCGTCCGGCGCAATGCGAGCATCACCTGAGTGTTCAAAAGGCGCTGGCGATAGTCTTTGAATGCATTGGACAGATTCGAAAGAATAACGAGCAGCAGAAACAAACCGCCGGCCCAGCTCAGCCGGCTCAATCGCGATGCCTGATCCAGCCCCGTGTTCAGCAGAACACGATCGATGATGTATCGCATGAACAGCGGATCCACCATCTGCAATCCGGCCACAAGCAGCGCGAGACCCGCAAACGCGAGAACCCCTGACCTGTGCGGCCAGAGCCATCGCACGTACTCGCGAAGATATTGACGGCGCTTCCCACGCCGCGCGCCCGCGCTGCCGGATGCCTCGCGGCCGCCTTCCGTCGATTCATCGAGCCGGCGATTTTTGTAATCCTGGACGAACACGGCATACCGCTGTCGCGATGAACGAGGCCGTCCTGTGTGTGGTTTGTTCATGTGCGAGGCATTAAGGATATCAGGTTGGGGAAGTGGCCTGCAGGGAGCGGCCTATGACTACGATGGCTGTCGATGACCACCCGATTTCAAAAGCCAGGATTGGCGGCGGTCCCAGGGACCGCCGCTTCTCGGAAACAAGTGGTTAGTTCTTCTTTCTTAACCCAGCCACCAGCGCAGGGAGGCTGAGAGCCAGCAAGGCCAGCGTGGCCGGTTCCGGCGTGGGTAAGTCTGGCGCGCCATTGCCATCGTCGCCGTTCATGAACACGTCGGGCTCGTCGCTATCTCTCAAGGCCGCAATGTAGTCCACCGTAACGGCTCTGCCGTAGTAACTCAACGTGTAGTCATCAAGCCAGGTGAAATATTGAACCTGAGTGACGCCATCATCGGAATCCGTGATGGCGAGCTGCTGTGTTCGTCCCACGTCGCGGTTACCCCACGCCGTAACCGCATGGGCAACTCCGGCTCCATGGAACGCGATGCCGACAGGATCGTCGGCTCGATTGTCGTCAATGCCATTCGGCTCGATGGTCTCATCGGTCAGGAGCCTGTTGATGAGCAATCGGGGCGCATCGACGTTCACCGGCCATGCGCGTCGCCAGGAATCCCAAACATCCACCCGTTCCTGCGGGTCCCATCCCGGCATGAAGTTGAGGGCGTTGCTCAGAGCATAATTCAGTGCCTCGTGTTGAAATCCACCACGCCAGCCGCCAGGCTGTTGAAAGGGTGCGTAGGCTTTAAGCGTTGTGAAAATATCGTTCACGTCGCCGTTATCCCAATGATCAGCGGCCAGCATGTTGGCCGCTGAAGCGATCCAGCAGGACAAATCCCGGGGATTAACCGGAAACGGCTTGTTCGCATCAAACGTGGGATTGTTGAGCAAATCCGCCCAGGCAGGCGCGGCGCAGAGCAAAAGCACAGCCGTAAGCATCGAAAGACGGCGGGACAGACGATCGACCTTCATAAAGTTACCTCGCTGAAAATTCAGGCAGACGGTGCAAGCACCGTGCCAAATAAAAGTCCAGCGAAAACTCTGGGGTAACTTCTCTGATTCCAAAGAAACCCGAGATCACTTAAGGACTGCCGTGCGCATTTGCGACCATGGAGAATTCGTAAGAATTCCGACACCTTTCCCATGAAATGTGATCTCCAACTCAACCGATCCTCGAAGACTCATGGATTTGCGCTGCAATTGTGTTTGATTGCAGGAAGTGTAAAGAATCGCGACAGGCGGCTCACTTCGGAGGGGTCGCCGCCCCAAGCTTCACAATCACGGTGAGTCCATTGGGCTGACGGTTGCGGCATTCGACGGAACCATGGCACGCCTCAATGCAACTTCTCACGATCGCGAGTCCAAGACCGCTGCCGCCTGTTTTGCGATCGCGGGAGTTCTCAATCCTGAAAAAGGGCTCGAAGATTTTTTCGAGAGCATCCGGAGGAACGCCAGGACCTGAATCCGAAACGATAAGCCAAACTTCGTTCTCTACCTGGCGAGCCTCAATCTCAATTGGACCGGACGAACTGCACGATCGACAATCTCAGCCAAGCAAACGGGAACAAGATCGGGCGACGCGATCCGCCCCTGGCATGCTTGCTAACCGGCAGTTCTGTTGCCGATACCGTCCTGAATGACACCACCTATTGCCGATTTTTTTTGGAAGAATTGCATGATGGTGTCGAGCGTAATAATCCCCTCTACTTTCCGGCCTCGTCGGCTAACAACGGGCAATACATCAGAATCGTTGCCAAAGCGCTCAAGAGCGACTTCAAGAGGTTGATCCGCGTGAAGGTATTCAAACTGTTTGGCTGCAAGCGAATCAATTAAGTCGGCGCCGCGTCCTTCGTGGATCGCCTTTTCAAGCGCCTTTCTCGTAACAGTGCCTGCCAGATGCTCCGAGCCACCAACCAGGAAGGTATTGACCTTGCCTTCGCCAACCATCTTCCAGGCATCGTGAACCGAAATATGGACAGGAATAAATTCGACTTGAGGGCTCATGATATCCCTGGCACGCCATGCGCCTGCTAGCGCGCGGCTTTCTGTTCCAGGAAGGTAGATGTGATTCTGTTCGAGAAGCGCGTGATATACAGGCTTCGGCTGAAATCTCTTTGAAATGGCAAAACTCAACATGTTCGCTATCATCAGGGGAACCAGAATTTGGTAGTCTTGCGTGAGTTCGAAGATCATGAAAACGGACGTCATGGGCGCGCGGATAATGCCGGCGAACAACGTACCCATCCCGACCAGGGCATACGCACCAGGTGCAGCCGTCGGAAACGGCGCGAATTGGTGGACGAGCATGCCCACAACGCCGCCGGCCATTGCGCCCAGATAAAGGCTTGGGGCGAAGATCCCGCCCGCGTTGCCCGATGCATAAGAAATGATGGTCGCCGCAAGCTTGACAACGCATAACAGCAGCATTGTGCGAAGCAACATTCCGCCGTTCAGCGCCTGATCTACGTACTCATAGCCAACGCCCATCACCTGAGGGACAAATAGCAGAACGGTTCCAATAACTAAGCCGCCTATGGCTGGCTGAAATATTGCAGTTGACGACGGTAGGCGGAGAAACAATGCGCGAAGCTGCAACAGGCCCTTACAGAACAGAAGAGACACCCATCCTCCAACCACACCAAGAACAGCGTAAGCCAGCAACTCGGCGGGATGGACCAATTGATACGCCGGGACGCGGAAGAGCACCTCATCGCCAAGGATGGATCGCTCAACGATAACCGATGTCACAGATGCAACGACTGTCGAACCAATCAGACCGGCATTCATATCGCCAATGATTTCCTCAAGAGCGAACAACACAGCAGCGACCGGAGTGTTAAATGCCGCCGCTAAGGCCGCAGCGGCTCCAACTGGAACCAGGCTTTGCACGCGAGAAGGTGAGAGTCCAAACCACTGCCCGATAGCTGACGCCAAACCAGCACCGATCTGAACCGAAGGACCCTCCCGTCCCATCGAATGGCCGGAGCCGACGCAGAGAACTCCCGTCAGGAATTTCCCGAATGGAACAACCGGACGGATCTCGCCCTGATTGAGGTGAAATGCTGCCTCCGTTTGGGGGACACCACTGCCGCGGGCTTCGGGAAAGAACTTTGCTAACAAGAATCCGGTGACGAGGCTCACCAACGTCGGAGCAAGGATCAGCCGCGCTGCCGAGGGGGATATTCCAAAAAGAAGGACCTTGACACCTTGTATGGCCAATGTAAAGAGAACGGCAGAAAGCCCTGCAATGATCGCGATGATTATCGTTAGCGCCAAAAAAATCTGCTCTTCTCGGATCCACAGCCGCTGTACAACGCTGTCGTCGTTCATTGCTCGGTGACTCCGCGTTTTTTCCCAATGAGCAGCATCGCGTTGTGCAAAGGTGACGATTCAGCGCAGATTTGGCCTGTTGCGGTCTCGGCTCGTTGGATCAGATTCAAACCAGTGCGGAATCCTTCAGCATCGCTTCTCAAGGCTTTCGCCTCGAACTGGGTGGTCAGACCATCGACCACTTCGATCAAAAGCGGTCGCAAAACGGTCAGCGAAGTTTCATCCCCCTGTTTATTGATCGTGCAGGATTGCAGCTCGCCTAATGCGAATTGCAGGTCCTCAGTCAGGCGGCGAATGCGCTCTTCGGTACCAAGCCTTGGATCCAGTGGGTCCCGCGACAAAACAAAATTTGTGGTGTCCAAGAGGCTTGGATCGTCAGAAGATTTGGAGCCATTAGCGATGGCGGCCTCAAGGTAGCGGCGTGCACTGCTGTAATCTCCCAGATCAAAGCTGGCGCGACCTGCGCCACTCAACGCGGCGGTGTCTCTCTCATTGAAACGCAAAGCTCGGGTGAATTGGTCCAAAGCTTCCCGTGAATCACCCGCTTCGAGAAACAGCTGACCTACATTGTCATGGGCAGCACCGGTATCGGGTGTATCGGAACTCAGGATCAGCACCTCCGAGAGTGCCTGACTCTTGTCGCCCGCGGCGAGGAGAAAGCGGACCAACTCCGTCCGCACTTTCGAACGTTGGCCGGGCATCTGATCGGGCCGCCAAATGCCAAAGAGAGCGTTGTGATAGTAGCGGACTGCTTCAGACATTTTGTCTTCCTTTGCTTCCAATCGGGCCAGACTCAGATTAATTTCGCCGCTTTCGGGTGCGGATGCTCGAAGGCGAAGCAGCGCCTGACGCGCTTCCTCAACATGATCCTCGGCGGCCAGAGCTATAGACAAAGCGAGGGTATAGTTCGAATTGTCATGATCGTTCGCCGTCGCGTTTCGGAATGAATCAATCGCCTGCTGCGTATTACCCGCCTTCAGCTGCTGCAGGCCGTCCTGGTACCATATGTTTCCAATCTCGATATTTTTTGTTCGGTTGCGGGCGGCCATGGAACGCGTGAACACAAATAAAGAGATGGTGATCGCGGAAAGCAAGATCAACAGGCCCAATTCCTTCTGAACGATTCGAAATACCACCCGGTTCGTACATCGATCACAGTGCTCGTTTGTCAATATTCTGCCGCACTGGGGACAACGTACCGGTTCCAGGCTGCACCTCCGTTCTACGCACTCACATCCTTACACATCGTGTCACGATATCCAGTATGACACATGCATTTTTCATTCCGGCAATCATTTGCTATTCGTATAATATCGTATTACGATATCGTATCAACTATGGCAACCAGACCAGACCACACCAAAAGGGTCGCCAAAGAATCCGACTACCGTGCATTGGTGGAATTTCGATATCACATCGGCCGTTACCTGGATTTCAGCGACGAAGCAGCCAGAGCGTCCGGCATTGAGCCGAGACAATATCAACTGCTTCTGGCCATACGGGGCCTTCCTAAGACCGTCGAACCGACAGTTGGCGCGCTGGCGCAGCAGCTTCGAAGGCATCATCACAGTACCGTCGAACTCATAAATCGTGCCGAAGCCAATGGTCTTGTAAAGCGCTCGCGCGTTGGCACGCACGTTCTGGTGCGATTGACACGGCAGGGCCAACGGATCTTGACAGAGGCGGTTGAGGAACGTTTGGAAGAGCTTCGCGTTGCGGGGCCTGTACTGGTCAAGGCGCTCCAACAACTGACAAATACCAATCACAATTCCAAAAGGAAACGGAAATGACAATCCGATATTGTCGTCAAGCCGTAAGTTGAAGACACCTGAAAGATCGGGTTTATCGCAGAGCCGGCTCCACCAGAGCTGCAACGGATCCGCGGCTGTTCGGCATTCGCCAATCCGGGCCAAATGCGTGAACCTGATCCCGCTTCTGCTCGGCTTCTTCCAGATGCGTTGTCAGGACGATGCTGCTTCCCGTCGAATCCGCCTCCATGGTGTGCGCGAGCGCCGTTGCATGAGGAAACTTGAAAACGGCCTGCAACATCTCGATGACGTAATCAAAAGTGTGCTCGTCGTCATTGAGAATGATGACGTGATACAGCCTGCTCAACTCATCTTTTGTGCGTTGATCGATATCCGTGTCTAGCGAAGTCCCGGCCATTTCTATTATTTTACTCATACGCCATGAACGTCATGATCTTTACCGCATGGCCCGTTGCGTTTTGGCAGGTTCCGAACCAACAGGTCGAGCGGCTGCGACAAACTTTTCGGGAGATCCGGTTCGCCCATGTATCGAACGATGCGGAAGCGTCCGCTGCGCTGGAGACAGCGCAGGTGGCGCTCGCATCGCGATTGTCGCCGGCGATGGTCGAGCAGGCGCCGCAACTGCGATGGGTACATTCGACGGCGGCCGCGGTCGGCATCATTCTTCCATTGAAGGAGCTTGCCCTACGAAACATTGCCGTTACGAATTCCCGCGGGATTCAGGCCGTTCCCATGGCCGAGCATGTGTTGGGCGGCCTGCTGGTCCTTGCGCGAAAGTTCGATGTCATGCTGGCGGCACAGCGCGAGCGGCGATGGATTCAGAACGATCTCACTAAAGACGCATGGCCCTGGAGCCTGCACGGCAAATCGATGACGATCGTCGGCCTTGGAACAACCGGACTCGAAATCGCGCGCCGGGCGCACGTGTTCGGCATGCGCGTGACCGGAATCCGCAGGCGGACGGATCAGCCCAAGCCGTCATTCCTGGATCGCGTTGCCGGCCCGGACCAATTGGACGAGATGCTGCGCGGCTGCGACGTGCTTGTCATTACAGCGCCGTTCCTGGCGTCAACCGATCAGTTGATCCGCGCCGGACAAATCGCGTTGCTTCGCCCGGGCGCCATTCTCGTCAATGTCGCTCGAGGCAGGATCGTCGAGGAAGCGGCTCTCATTTCAGCCCTTCAAACCGGACGCCTTGGCGGCGCGGTGCTCGATGTCTTTGATCGCGAACCGCTCGACCCGTCGAGCGCGCTATGGTCGCTTCCCAATGTGCTCATCTCGCCGCATTGCTCGGGAGTGCGCCCGGATCACTGGGAAAAAGTCATCGATCTATTCAGCGAAAACCTGCGTCGATTCCAACTTGGCGAACCGCTCCTGAACACTGTCGATCTTGAGGCCGGATATTGAATGAAATCCCGGGCACTGATTGAATTCCAGCATGTTTCGGTAATGCGCGGCCATACCGTTGCATTGAACGACGTGTCGCTGAAGATCGATGTGGGTGAACACATCGCCATCCTGGGACCGAACGGCTGCGGCAAATCCACATTGATCAAAACCATCACGCGCGAATGTTATCCACTGCTCCGCGAAGACTCATCGGTTCGGATTCTTGGAGAAGAGCGATGGAATATTTTTGAACTAAGGACGCTCCTCGGCATCGTGTCGAGCGATTTGATGGCGACGTGCACGCGATCGGTTTCGGGGCGCGATATCGTGCTCTCCGGATTCTTCTCAAGCATCGGCATCTGGCCTCATCAGGAAGTCACTTCAGACATGCAGGAGAGAGCCGAACGCGCAATGGCAACGATGGAAGTTCTGCATCTCGCGGAACGCTGCACGGATGAAATGTCGTCGGGCGAAGCGCGACGCATGCTCCTGGCGCGCGCGCTGGTTCACGATCCTCTGGCGCTGATTCTGGACGAGCCGTCGGTGGCATTGGACCTTCATGCGCAGCACGAATTCCGATTGATCCTTCGAAAGCTCGCGGCTTCCGGCATTGGAATCGTGATGGTAACGCACCATCTTTCAGATCTCATTCCGGAAATGCAAAGAGTCGTTCTGATGAGTCGTGGCTCGATCCAGGCGGATGGAACCAAGCGCGATGTGCTGGTGGAGTCGAGCTTGTCGGCGTTGTTCGGCTGCCCGGTCGAGTTGTCCGAACGCGATGGTTATTACAACCTGTGGTAACGGGCCGGCATTCGCAAATGCTTCGCTACTTCTTCCCCACCGGCGGAGGCAGCGGCGCGGGATCGATGTAACCGCGGGTGCCGTCGGGACGAATGGGGCCGGGACCGAATCCAAGGTGATCGTGATCGACATTGTTCTCGCTGCAGGAGTATTCCTGAATTTCTTCGTCGGGCTTACCCAGAACCCAGGTCCTCGCATACCGGATCGGCTTCGTATAAAACTTCGGATCTTCGATCAGCGTATCGACGTGAATGTGATCGCCATCGGGCCGCGTCCAGCGCTCCACAACGTGGAGCGCATCACTGTGCGGATTGGCGTTTTCATCGATCCAGACCTTGTCGTCCTTGAAGCCGATCGAGTCGATAACCAGCGTGTCGCCTTCCCAATGTCCAAGCTCTTCTCCAAAAAACGACGGATCGGGATCATCGGAGTGTTTGCGTTTGGCATCGATCGGTATCAGGCGGTAGTAGCTGTACCAATAAAGAAACGCGACTTTCTTCGCGCCCTGCAAAACTTCGAACGGAAGGCCGCTGGCATTGTGCCGCGGTATGCCGCCGATAATGCACAAGCTTTCCGGATCGATCGTCGCTGTCAAGTTGTGTTGCAGCGCAGCTTCTCCGGCGGGAGTCAGCGGCAGCTTGAATCCCGGAAGATCTTTCCCGATGTTTCCTGTGGGCTTCGTGTTGCTTGTTCCTTTCCAGTAGCCGCTTAAGTCGGGATGTCCGTCGGCCATGCGGGGCGTGGGTTTGGTGGATTTTACATCGGCGGCAGTCAAACCCTGTCCGTATGCAGGCACAGCCGCCAGCAGCAAAGCGATGAACAAATAGTTTCTCATGGTGCGGATCTCCTATTGATTGCCGGGGCCGCCATCGCCCGCTGAAGCTCCGGACACAATGCGCCCGTCGGGAAGAGTGACGCGCCGGGCGTCCATCAGGCGCGAACCATCTTTGGCGCGATAACCGTCGACAATGATGGTGTCGCCCAGCTTGATATCGCCGCGCTTGAATCCGCGTCTCGACAACTGGCCCGGAGACCCGGCTTCACAACCCCATCGAACGACCGAGCCGTTCTCCTCTTTAACATCGATGTAGAAATAGGAATGCGGATTGGTCCATTCAATCTTGCTGAGACTGCCGGAAAGCCGGATGGCCTTCGTGCCGTCAAACTCCGCAGCGAACGAATGATGCGCGCTGAGCGAAGGCGTCATGAAACACCAGCACACAAGGAACAGAAAAAGTACCGGGAACACAAAAGCACAACGTTTGCCGTTCATCATATTCACCTCAACTCACCGCAGCGGTGAGCTCGATGTCGATATTTTCAGTATCCTGAATTTCCGCGAATCGTTCCCGCAGTTCGTTGATATTCGTTCGGGCAGGCACCGCAAGATACGCTTCGAGCTGAAACAGTGGAGTTCCGCTCACAGGAGCAAAATACGTTTTGGTTTCCATCGATTCGATATTGACGCCCAGACTGCTGAGCACACCGCTGATTTGATAAACAATGCCGGGATGATCCATGCAGGAAGCCGTCAAGCGGTAAGGGCGAAATGCTTCCGCGCCTTTTCTCGCAGATGGAACTTTCATCGCGATCGAAAGACCGGTTTCCGTTTCAAGTTCGCGATAATCCCGGCCGACGTGGACAAAGTTCTCGGGATCACCGCCGATCAGGAGGATGATTGCGAACTCGCCGCCGAATACCGCCATCTTGCTGTCTTCGATGTTGCATCCGCGGCGGGAAACGAACTGAGAGATCTTTTCGACCAGACCCACCTGGTCGGGACCAATCGCTGTAAGGATTCGGTAACCTTTCTCTGCCATTGATTAACGCATTATTTCATGACTCGATGAATCCGCACTTTTGTCTTTTTACCCTTAAGCTCGAATTCATCGACGTATTCGGTGGGAATGCGGCCATTGAGTTGTTGCTGAGCGGCTTCGGTAATCACAATCGATGAGCCGACATCGGCCCGGCGCGTGAGTCCTTCGATTCGAGCGGCGGTATTCACCGTGTCGCCGTTCGCGGTGTAGTCGTATTTGTCCGGAGATCCCATGGTGCCCACGATGGCTTCGCCGTAATTGATGCCGATCCCGATGTCGATGGGATCGAGACCCTTTTGAACCAGCGTCTCGTTCACTCGTTTCAAAGCCTCCAGCATGGCGAAGGCGGCATGAACCGCATGCAACGCCGCATCCTCATCCCGCCGGGGCGCTCCGAAAATCGCCATCAGGCCATCGCCCATGAGAGAGTTCACATAACCGCGGTTGCTCTTTATCGCTTCGACGATTTCTTTGAAATACACATTCTGCATAACGACAATCTGAGCCGGATCGGCAAACTCGGAACGTGTCGTGAAACTTTTGACGTCTGCAAACATCACAGCAATTTTCCGGCGCTCACCCGAGAGAATGAGCTCAGCCGGCTTTCTGAGGAGTTCTTCAATAACGTCCTCGTGCATGCAGCCTTTGAACAAGCTCCGGATCCGTTTTTTATCACGGCCTTCGACGACATAGTTTGCAGTCTGCGCCAACGCAACGGAACAAAGACAGGCTGCGACAGGACCCATAATCCACATCCATATTCGATGCTGGAAGGAAACAACAAGCGCATAGTAAAGAAAACCGCTCACGAGAAGGCCGCTTGCGGCAAACGCCAATGCGGGCGGAAAAAATGCGCACGCCAGCGTGACGATTACCGCCATCGCCAGCGCCAGCAGATATTGCTGGAGCGGGCGAAGAGGCGCAATGAACTTTCCATTGATGAGCGTCCCGATCGTATTGGCATGAATCACGATCCCCGGAGTTCTCCGGCCGGTGCCGGTTGGATTCCCGCTCCAATAATAGAAGGGCGTGGCGTGAAGATCTTCATCGGCAGCAAGGCCGTAGCGGGCAATGAGGACGATGCGATCCGCGAATTGCCTGCGCATGAATTCCGCGTTGTGTTTTTCCACGGCTTCAAGCGCTTTCGCGAAAGAAACAACAGGCAGCGTCTCGCGGTCCCGGTAATCAATGAAGACCTCCTCCTGCGCCTTGTTCAGTTCGATGCCCTGTTTCTCGGTGAATGCCTGCGCGATCGCAAGCGCGAATGAGGGGTCTGCGAGTTTTTCGTCTCTGAGGCTCTGCCGGCGGATGAAGTCGTCTGAATCGCTGGTCAGATTCACAAAACCTTCCTGATTTCCAAACGACGAAGCCGCGGCATGAATTTGCAGGGGAAGATCTTCCGCCCCCGTGCTCCGAACCTGGTAAGCGAGAACAACGGGCATGCCCTTACCGCCGGCGCCAATCAGTGCTGCGGCAAGAGCTCGCTGACCTTCCGGGTTGAAGCCCGACGTATCCGAAAAAAGAATATCGACTCCGACGGTTTTGGCGCCACTGTCAACCAGGCCTTCGATCACTTTGGCAATAAGGCCGTTCCATGCAATGAAGGGAACCGGAATCTCACGCAGAGCTTCTTCATCGATCCCGAGAATCGTGATCGGAGCGGGTCGCTCGCGGGGAACGGACCCTTGCAGAAAAAAGCGCAGATCGTAGGCGCGCAGTTCAATGAATTTGCCGGCGGCCGAATTCTGCACGAGAGCAGCAACCGCGAACGCAACCGCAACGACTCCGATATAAAGGCCGAACCGCAGCGTTTGCTTCATGGACCTGTTCGAGTCAGGGTGACGG
This sequence comes from uncultured Solibacteraceae bacterium, assembly GCA_964633285.1. Classification (GTDB taxonomy): domain Bacteria; phylum Acidobacteriota; class Terriglobia; order 20CM-2-55-15; family 20CM-2-55-15; genus 20CM-2-55-15. The sequence goes on from CAZWGA010000059.1 coordinate 29,782, forward strand.
AATACGTGCCTGTAGCGTGAGAGACTTCAAACGCGTCCGTCGTCACTTCGATGAAGAAAGTCGCAGACGACGGAAGCGTATAGGTTACCCGTTTGTCGGCTGCCATTGGATCACTGACAGCCAGGAAATTCCCCGCGGTCTGCGACTGCAGGAGACGCAGAAAACCATCAAAGCCGGTTGAGCTCATCGAAATGGTGATCTGGTCGTCGGCGTTTCCGGCAAACACGTAACAATCCGCATAGGACGGTGACAGATTGAATCGCGAATCCGGGTCGCCGGGACCCAGCGAGCCTGAAAGCGTGGTGTTGTAGTCGATGGTCGTGCAACCCGGCACAACAGGCCGCGTTCGCGAAAGCGTGATCGAGTAGTCTCCAGTCTGGCCGGGCGTTGAGCTCGTTGTCTCGATGTAATAGGTCCCATCGGCGGGAATGACGAACGATCCCAGAGCACCCGGGATTCTCGCGTTGTTTTCACCGCCGCTATCGTCGTCATTGGCCAGTTCATCGCCGTTGGCATTCGTCAGATAAAGGAAGGAATCCACTGCCGCCGAATTCATCGAAAGGACGACGCGGCTCCCGCTGCTCGCAGTGAACGAATAGCAATCGGCATAGCGTCCCGGCCGTCTTCCCGATTGAGGATCCGTGACGGCAAGAGTGCCGCTCAGGGTCTGTCCTATCGAAATCGAAGTGCAGACGGGCGCGACATAGGCTTGATCAAGGGAAAGCGTCAGTGTGTAGTTCCCGGTTGTGGGCGCGTATGATGTCGCCTCGATCCTGTATGTGCCCGTGCCCGGAAGCGTAAACGAACCGGTGGCCGGGATTCGCGAGTTGGTGCTGTTGGAACCGTCATCATTCTCAAAAATCACCTTGCCTGTCGAATCCATCAAATAGAGATACGTATCGAACGCCGCCGAATTCATTCCGATCGAAACCTGATCTCCCGCATGACCACTGAAGGAATAACAATCGGCCACCTGGCCCGACTGCGGCCGGTTGACCGATGCGCCATCGGTCAATGCAAGACTGGCATTGAACGTACCCGTGGTGTACGTAATCGGACTGCATTGCGGGAGATCGTGAGTAAAGCCCGTCAGACTCAGCGAGTATCCACCCGTGCGATTGATGATAAGAGAGGTAACTTCGATCAAGTACGTTCCCGTCGCTGGTATTTGCAGAGTGCCGAGCAATGCCGGTATGCGGGAATTCGAACCGCCTCCGCCATCATCGTCGAAATACACGACCTGACCGGCCGCGTTCATTAAATAAAGGTAGGTGTCGAAGGCGGTCGAAGTCAGTGTGATCGCAATGCGATCGCCGGCGGTCGCGTTAAACGTATAGCAATCCGCATAGCGTGCCGTTCTGTTTCGGGATTGAGTATCGGTCACGTCGAGTGCCCCGGTGAGCGCCTGGTTGTATACAAGAGTGCCGCAGTTTATGCCGGATGCGTCAGCGCGCGACAACGACAGCGTGTAATTGCCTAAAGCTCCGGGCACAAAAGACGTCGCTTCGATGGTATACGTCCCGCTGCTGGGTAGAATCAACGATCCGACTGCCGGTATTTGAGAATTCGACCCGCCGCCTCCGTCATCATCGGAAGCGACCAGCAAGCCGTCTTTCGTCAGGCTCAGATAGGTATCGAATGTTGACATCATCGCGATCGTGAAGCGCTCTCCGGCGTTGCCGGTGAACGTGTAACAATCCGCGTAAGACCCGGAACGGCTGCGCGATTGTCCGTCATTCGCTGTCAGTGCGGCACTGACCGTTGTGTTGACGTCTATCGGTGCGCATGCCGGGAGCGTGATCGTGGAATCGAGCCTCAGCGCCAGCGTATAGCTTCCTGTCGCACCGGCATCGAAGGACGTTACTTCGATATTAAAAGTACCGGTCGAAGGCAGCACCAGTGATCCCGCGGCGTTTTTGCTGCCGCTCGAATCATCGTTGGAAAGAAGAACAGTCTGGCTCGCGTCGGAGACGAAGACGTAAGTGTCAAAATCCGTCGAGGCCGCTGTGAATGAGACACGATCGCCGGCGTTGCCCTGGAAACTGTAACAATCCGCGAATGAACCGGGCCTGTTTCGCGATTGGCCATCGTTGGTTGTTAACCCGCCCGTGACCGCCTGCCCGTATGCAATCGAACCGCAGACAGGAGCCTGAGGCGTGTCGAGCGTGAATGCCAGTGTGTAGTTTCCTGTAACACCCGGCGCGAATGATGTGGCATCGATGAAATACGTGCCCGTTGATGGAATCGTGTAAACGCCCGATTGCGGAATCCGGGAATTCTTGTTGCCGTTTCCAATGTCATCGTTGAACGCGATAATCTGCCGCTCCGAATCCAACAAATAAAGATATGTATCGAAAGCACTCGACGTGAACGCGACGGAAATCCGATCGCCGGCATGGCCGGTGAAGCTGTAACAGTCGGAGTAGCTGCCGGGCCTGTTGCCGGACTGACCGTCGGTCGAAGCGAGACTTCCGCTGGTCTGCCCAAAACCGATCGACGGGCAGGCTGAAGCGGGCGACTGGGGGGCTGTGCCGCGAATGGCGCGAACCCGATCGTTGATGCGGTCCGTGAAGAACACATTGCCTTCGCTGTCGACACCAACGCCGGTTGGATAAGCGAGAGTCGCGGATGTCGCTGGAAGAGGATCGCCGTCACCGGAATATCCGGAAACATCGTTGCCGGCAATCGTGGAAATCGTTCCGGTCTGGCCACTGACTTTACGAATCCGGTTGTTGAGCGTGTCGGCAATATAAATATTCCCAGCCGTGTCCACCGCAACTCCGGATGGCTGGCTGAGTGCTGCTGCGACTGCGGGTCCATTGTCGCCGGCAAAGCCTTGTCCGCCGGTGCCGGCGACCGTGGTGATGATTCGATCGGTCGAAATCTTTCGGATCCGGTTGTGGCCGGTGTCCGCAATGAATACATTGCCGGCGGAATCCACCGCAACACCCAGAGGTGATGACACCACCGCCAATCTTGCCGGACCGTTGTCGCCGATTTCGCCTGGTACGGTTTCGAGCAGGCCGGTGCCTGCAATGGTCATGATGTTTCCGGTTGCAGCCGATACTTTTCGGACGCGGTTGTTCAGAGTGTCGGCAATATACACGTTGCCGGCGGTATCGACAGCGACGCCATAAGGCAATCGCAGGGTCGCAAGCGTCGCCGCAGAATCATCGCCGGAAAAACCAGACTGCCGGTTTCCTGCGACTGTTGTAATAACGTGAGTCGAATCGGCCGCAATTCGACGAATCAGATTGTTGTTCGTGTCTGCAATAAAGATGCCGCCGCCAACGTCAAAAGCCGCACCGAATGCGGCTGAAATCATCGCGCCTCCGGCAGGGCCGTTGTCTCCCGAGTACCCTGCATCGCCCGTTCCGGCGCGCGTGAGAATCGTGCGTGTCGCGGCGTCGACATAGCGCAACCGGCTGTTGTTGCTGTCTGCAATCGCAAGGTTGCCGGAAGAATCCACCGCAATTCCCGACGGAGAATTCAATCTTGCTGCTGCGGCGGGACCCGAATCACCAAGTGTCCGCGCGACATCGGCTCCCGCAATCGTGGCGATAACGTTCGATGAAGAAACCCTTCGAACAAGATGATTGCCGGTGTCCGCAATATAAAGATTCTTTCCACCATCGGTAGCGATGCCGCCCGGCGCTTTGAGACCCGCATCCGGCGCAACAATGGACGTGATCGTTCCCGCGCTCACTTTGCGGATGCGATTGTTCTGAGTATCTGCAATATAAACGGCATTACCGCCGGCATCGACCGCGACACCGGAAGGGAAATTCAACATGGCCGCGGTTGCGGAACTGTTGTCACCGGAATATCCGGCTGTGCCGTTGCCGGCAAGAACGGAAAGCGCTCCGCTACCCGCAGCGATTTTCTGAATACGATGGTTTCCGGTCTCGGCCACGTACACGTTGCCCGTCCGGTCCACAGCCACAGCCGACGGAGCGCTGAAAGATCCGGGAATGGTTGTGATGGTGCCCGACAGAATGCGGCGGACACGGCCCTGGCCTGTATCCAATCCCGATTCCGCAAACCAGATCGTGCCGGTTTCATGAATCGCGATTCCCCATGGATGATCCAGCATTGCCGACGTTGCCGGCGCATTGTCGCCGGGGCTATTGGTTCCTCCTCCGGCAATCGTTGTAATGACACCTGTCGTCAGATCCACTTTGCGGATCCGGTTGTTGTCCGTGTCGGCAATGTAGATGTTGCCGGCGGAATCGATAGCAACGCCGCGGGGCGACGAAAGCGATGCGGCAACAGCTGGTCCATTGTCACCGGAGAAACCGGCGCGGCCGTTACCTGTAATGGTGGTGATGATTCCGGACAGCGCATCAATGCGGCGCACCCGGTGATTTCCGGTATCCGCGATGTACCGATTCCCGGAAGCATCGGTCGCCACCGCATTCGGCGACCGGAGCGTGGCGTCGATCGCGGCCGTTCCATCGCCGCTGAAGGTGCTGCCTCCAGCGATCGTGGTTATCTGGCCCGCGGCAAGCTCGCGCAAAGGAATGGCATCGACGAGGAATGATTTTTGTGCCAGTCCCCCGCGATTCTGCACAGTCACCGTCGTCAGCCCGCTCGGAAGCGCAGGCGCGGTAAAAGTAATCGTCCGCGTGTTCACGACTGTTCTCGAAGAAATCAGAACGCTCCCGATAATGACGATGGTATCGGGCGTGAAGTTTTGTCCCTGGATCGTGATTCTCGCGCCGCCCCGGATGCCCGTACGCTGCGGATCAATGCTGGAGATCGACGGTGACCCAAATCGAATTTCCCCGCCACTCCCTGCCGTGTCTGCAACAACCACCTTCCCCATCTCGGTGATCGAAACATCAACCGGCCGTTTGAAGGTATTGGGTTGTACTGCATCGACCAGTTGGTTGCTGTTCGCGAGGATGATGCTCACCTTCGTGGTGTCGCGATCCGTCACATAAATATTGCCGATGGGATCAACGACAATGCCGGTGGGAGTCACAAAATTATCGGCGGTATCCGCAGACACATCGGCCGCAATCTGCGCAATGGAAGTCTGCGCCTGATTCGAATTCCCATTGATTGGCCGAATGGTTGTGACATTACCAGAGTCGGTCACACGGCGAACCACGCGATTTCCCGTATCGGTGACGAAGACTCGAACCTGCACTGGTCCGTTTCGGAAGCATGAACCATCCTGACATGACCGGTTCGGCTCAATGGCCAAACCAACCGGACCATTGAATCGCGCCTGATCCCGCGTTCCGTCCGCGTTTCCCGCCACCGACGTAGCGCTCCCCGCGATGGTCTCCACAGTCCCGGCAGCGATGTTGATTCTTCGGATCGTGTTGTTCCCTGTATCCGCGACCCAGATGTTACCAAGCCGATCGACTCCAATGCCCTTCGGTTGATTGAATGTCGCCGATGCGAGCGGCCCATCATCGTGTCCTGCAATACCGGGGCGTCCCGCGACGGTTTCCACAGTGCCGAGTCCAAGGCGAATGCGCCGGATGACGTGATTCCCCGTGTCGCTGATATACAGAATCGCGCGATCGGTATTGTCGCTGGCCAGATAAGTTGGACCTTTGAACTTCGCGATGGTGCGATCGCCATCCGCATAATCGCCGGTCGCCAGAATGCCGGCGTAAAGGTCGTACGGTTGTTTCAGATTCTGTGCGGTGAGAATGACGTGATCCTGCGTTGCAGCGAGGTACAAACGCCCGGACGAATCTCTGGTTGACGAATTAAAGGAGCCGTTGCCATTGTTCACTTCGACGACACTGATGGTCACATTCACGACGGAATTCTCCGCGGTGACCGTCAGCGTTGAAGCGCCGGCGCTCAAACCTCGGATCAGTCCGGTCGTTGAATCCACCGAAGCGAACTCGGGAGAGCCGCTGCTGAAGGCCGGCTTGATATCCGTTCGCAAGATACCCGTACTGTCGATGACCTGCACGCGCGGCTGCAAAACATTTCCGGCGGTAACCGTCAGTTCGCTGATGACGACATCGGCGGTCGGATCCAGGACGCGGACCTGGCTTGCAGCCGTTCTGTCGGCAACGGTGACCGGGAAGGAGTTGCTGATTCCTCCTCCGGGCGAAGGGTTCGTTACCGTTAGATTGTAACTGCCGATCTGCGCTGAAATCGTTGCGAGAACACTATTCGAGGTTAGAGGCGTTGTTTGAATAACGGCGTTACCAAGCATCACTATGGACGCCGCGGTAAAACCCGAACCTGAAATCGTGACGACGGTGGTCCCTTTTCCAATCGGATTCGGACTGATCGAAACGATCGAAGGCGCCGGATAAACAATCGGAAGCGAGATTGCGCCACTGGTTCCAACCAGCGTGGAAACCGTGACGCTCCGGGTTTCCGGCGTGGCGTTCGCATCGACTGCCAGGTTCACGATCAAAGAAGTTGTACTCGTCACCACTTTCGAAACGATTCCGATTCCGGTTCCGCTGATGGAAACTTTGGTGGCGCCGGGAACAAAGTTGGATCCCGTCAGCGTCACCGCAGTGGTCGCACCAATGACGGCGGAGCGATCGGCGGATATCAACGCAGGAACCGGCGTGGTCGGCCCGGCATTCGGGTGGAAGAACAGCGCTGTGGTCGTTTGTGGCGTGGCGGAATTGACGGTGACGGTTACCGGTCCATCGGCGGCCGTCGATGGGATTTGAACGTGAAGCTGGGTCCTGCCTGTGCGGATAACCGCAGCATTCACCGTTCCCGCTGCGGAAGAAAAACTGACAATGTTATTTCCCGGATTCACGTAATCAAAACCGGTTCCTTCAAGAACGATAACGTCGCCGGGTCCGCCGCCGCCCCAAATGTCGATCAATTGCAGGCCGCATGTTGTTCCGGACACCGCGACGATTCGCGGATTGCTGATCTGAGTGCCGACACGAACCGTGACCGGTCCGCATACGGCGCCGGTTGGAACGGTAACCGTCAGGCTCGTCGCCGTAGCGGCAGTGACTGTGGCGCCTGTTGTCCCCGACGCTGTTTTGAATGTGACGATGTCGTTCGAGGGATTTCCATCAAAACCCGTACCCGAGAATGTGAGGCTCGCTCCCACGGGCTGCTGGAAAAACGGACTAATGGATGTCAGCGCGAGCGGCGTCGTCGAGTTCGTAATCAAAAGCGGGAATTCAAGACCGCCCATCGGCGAGTCCAGCCGGACCACCTGGATGGGGCCGGAGGCGGCAGAAGCAGGAACCGTCAGGGTCAGGCTTGTAGGCGTTGCCGCGCTTGGAACTGCTCGGGTGATGCCGTCACCGGCGGTTGTAAACACAACTTGATTCAGTTCGGGCGTCGCTGAAAAACCCGAACCCGTCAGGGTGATGACCGCCCCTGCGCTCGCCGGGTTCGAAGAGGCCGACGTGATCGTGGGAATTGGGAAATTAGCATCCAGCCCGCCGGTGTAACGGGCCAGCACCAGCGCGTCTCCAATACTCACGGCGCCGTTCAAGTTGATGTCGCCGACCTGCGGCAACAACTGAGGGTATGGCGTACCGTCTGTCTGGCGCGCCCCACCGACGGTAAGTGCCGTTACCAAAGCGTCGCCGATACTTACCGAACGGTTGTGATTGATGTCGCCGCGCTCGAGGACAAAAAAAGACACCGGGCTGGATAACTCGCCCGATGGATTCACGACCCGGACCACCGTCGAACCGATGCCATTCAATGCCGTAGAGGGAACAGTCGCGCTGATTTCCGTCGAACTGACGAAATTCGCCGCCAGCAATGTAGATCCAAACTGCACCTGCGCGCCGTTAATAAAACTCTGGCCTGTGACCGTTAAAGTGAACTGCGATCCGTACCACGACGCCGCATTCACGGAAAGAGAAGTGATGGAAGGCGTGGTTTGAGCCGAGAGTGGAGGAACCAACAGCAAAGTGAGAGCAAAAACCTTGAGAAGAGTCTTGCACCACGCTGCCCTCGATTGTTTCTTCGTCGTCATCGAATTCGGACGGCATGATACCCGGAAGCCCCAGGAAATCCCTTCGGCTTTTTTCCGAAGAAAACTCGATGAGGCTTTACGGTCTCGTGGTTAACCAGGGTGCTTATAGGGCCGGGATTCGACGTCCGATGAAGAGATAGCGGACGCCGTGAAGGCGAAACGCGTCGCGGACTTCCCCGGCCTGACGATAGTCAAATACGGCCATATCCCAGCCACATGGGCAGATTCTCTTCACACCAGCGGCGGTAGTCTGCCATCGTTTCGAACGACCGATAGCCGGCGTCGTCCATTACCGGCTTATAGGTATGAATGAACGCATACCGCATTCGGATCTCCAGGGGCCGCTTCGTGTTGGCTTCGAACTCCGCGAGCCAATCGGATGGGATCTCAGTTGTCGTCTCGCTCATAGCTTCATATTCCCTATTTGCGTAGCCAGCGTCCAGTACTCTCGCCCGGCAACGCCGCGGCCGGCCAAATCCTGGATTCTGTTTTTCGGGTTTTTTCCTAAGAAACCCGGGCGAAAAACCGTGACAAGACGGCAA
>CAZWGA010000060.1:0-38219 GCA_964633285.1 uncultured Solibacteraceae bacterium
GCGTGAAACTTCCAAAATTGGGATTTCCGGCACTCAGATGGTGCGTCAACGTCCAGAGCGGGCGCGACAACGATCCCGTCGGCGTGAAAACGGACGCATCGGTGTGAAAAATGAGCGATGGGTCCGTTTCAGGCACCGCGTCGCCAGCGCAACGGGGCCAAAACCCACCGGGGGAGTTACCTGGGCCGGCGCGCCTTTTTCCCCCGTTGGGCAAACCGCTGCGACGGAGACTATGGCTTCATCATTTCGCACAATCGGAACGCCGAGCGTTCGGGATCCATCTCAATCGGTCTATTCATGTCCCACATTGGATAACCGTCGCGATCCCGGACCGTCAGAACCGAAGTCATATTGCTGACCTCGCGTGCGAGTATGATATGCCGGCCGTTCCAAACCACCGGCATTCCTACCGTGGTAACCACTTCTCCAATTTTCAACTTGAACCCGCTGCGTTCGACGAACTCCTCGGGCCCGATTTGTACTTCCACAGTGCCATCGGACATCCTGAGGGCGAAGTACATCAAACCGTCGATCACGTGTCCCCTACTCGCTACAGTACCTTCGTAGACTTGTTCGGCAACCACGTCGTAGCGGATTCGATCGATGCCGCCGATCTCATCACGCCGGTCCCATGCATCGGCGATAATCGCAGCGAAGAGAAACATTGAGCTCCCGGCAAAAACGCTAAACATCAATTTCCTGACCATAAGTATTCCCCCGTTCCACGGCCAAGCAATCGGTATGCCAGGGCAAAATCTTGTTTTGAGAGGAAGTTACAAAACCCATCGTGCGCAGAGAATGCCAAAATGACAGAAATCCTTAAAGCAGCCGTGAGGACGCCTGCGTCTCGTCAGCGCCTGGCGATTGCAGATCTCATCAAGGTTAGAGCCCGGCCTCGATACCTTCGCAGATGGTCCGCATGACCTTGATCCGCGCGTAATACTTGTCATTGGCTTCGACGAGCGTCCAGGGCGCGACTTCCGTGCTTGTCCGATCCACCATATCGCACGCGGCTCTCGTATAGTCGGCCCACTTCTGCCGATTACGCCAGTCTTCCTTCGTCAACTTGAAGCGCTTGAAGCCCGTGGCCTTCCGTTCATTGAAGCGTCTCAACTGCTCTTGTGGACTGATTGCGAGCCAGAACTTGGCCAGCAGGATGTTGTGGCGCGCCAGCTCTTCTTCGAAATCGCAGATCTCGCCGTAGGCGCGCAGCCAGTCGCTTGGGGTGCAGAAGCCCTGAACACGTTCCACCAGAACTCTCCCGTACCAGGAACGATCGAAAATAGCGATCTGTCCAAGCCTCGGCAACTGACGCCAAAATCGCCACAGATAGGGTTGCGCGCGTTCCTCGTCAGTCGGAGCGGCAATCGGCACAATGCGATAGATCCGCGCATCCAGGGAGCCCGTGACGCGCCGGATCGCGCCGCCTTTTCCGGCCGCATCGTTTCCCTCAAACACGATAACAGCAGACTTGTTCCTGAATCTGGGATCGCGCGTGAGAAGGTTCAAGCGGCCGGAGTATTTTTCGAGCTGGCGTTTGTATTCGTTCTTCCCCAGTTTCAAATTCAGGTCGAGCGCCTTAAGCAGATCGAGATTGTCGGTAACCGGCAGCGGCGCAGGTTCGATGATCTCCAATCTGGTTTTGTTGGGAACGAGCCGTTTTCGAACGGCATCGAGAATGGTCCGGGCTACCGTTAGCGTGCGATACCGTTCATCGCTTCCCTCGACAACATACCAGGGCGCATATTCCGTGCTGGTGTGATGGAGCGTCCGTTCGGATACGTCGCGAAACTTGTCGTAAACCTTGAAGTGTTGCCAATCCGTTTTGGTGACACGCCAGCGTGTTCTCGGATCTCTTTCCAGAAACTTGAGCCGCATTTTTTGTTGTTTCCTGGAAAGGTGGAACCAGAATTTGAGAATCAGCGCGCCCTCATCCGCGAGCATCTTCTCGAACCGCTTGATCTCTTCAACGCTTCTTTCCAGTTCGGCTTTCTTTGTGCGGCCGTGAACGCGATCGACGACCGGCCGCGTGTACCAGGATCCGAAAAAGATGCCGATCGTGCCTTTTGGCGGGAGGGCACGCCAGAAGCGCCACATCGGCGGGCGCTCCCGTTCTTCGTCGGACGGCTCGCCCATTGCGTTCGTGCGAATGTGCCGCGGATCCATCCATGCATTCAGCGTATTGACGGTCTCGCCCTTCCCCGCGCCATCAACGCCGCCGATAAGGATGACGACCTGGAAGGCTTTGCTCTGGGCAAGGTCGAACTGCGCATCCAATAACGCTTCCCTTAGCTTCGGCGCCTGCGTGTCGTAGGTCTTTTTGTCGATCTTGTGGCCCAGTTCCGCCGATTCAAACATTGCTTGAATCTCCCATCATGGAGCGGTGCATTTTGTGAACGGAAGGACACTCATGCACTTCTGCTCAACCAACTGCCGGATATCCTGGGCGATACCGGCAGCCGGACGCATTCCATCGACACGGTGGTAGATGCCCAGGTTGTCAAAGAAACAGGTCAGAGGCGCGGTCGCGGTCTGGTAAGCCTTGAAACGTTCGCGTATGACCTGCTCGTGATCATCCGATCGCTGGATCAACAGGTCTCCGCAGTTGCAAAATCCGTCACGTTGCGGTGGTGATGTGACCAGGTGATAGATGGCGCCGCAGGTCTTGCAGGTCCGGCGTCCGCTCAGTCTGGGGATCATTTTCTCGAGGTCCACGGCAATATCGATGGCAATTTGCCGGTCGCCGGCAGTTAAGGCGCATTCCAGCGTGAACGCCTGACCGATGTTGCGTGGATAGCCGTCCAGAATGAAGCCGTTCGTGCAGTCTTCTCTGGCGATTCGTTGCTGGACTAATTCATCCACAATCTCATCGCCGGCCAACCCTCCGGCTTCCAACGCTGCTCTCGCTCGCAAGCCCAGCGGGCTCTGAGCCGCCAGTTCCGCGCGCAAAAGTTGACCGGTAGAAATGTGCGGGATCTTATGCCAGTCCATAATCGCTTCTGCCTGAGTCCCTTTTCCCGCTCCTGGACCTCCCAGGAGAATGACGACGTTCCTTCCCCCGATCGCTTTGGATGCAACGTGGTCCATGGCTCCTCCTTTGGCAAAGAAGCAATTAATCGAACTGATGCGGGAGATCATCACACAAGTTCCCGTTTTTCACACATCCAAACCCACGGCCCGCATGAGTTCCAGCGCATTGCTTTTTTGAACGACACCGGGGCGGAGTTGATAATCGAAGACCATTTTTCCGTTTTCGAGATGATCCTCAAAATGCGCATTCGCGGCCTGTGGAGCCAGAGCATCGGCAACTTTTGCCAGAGCGAGATCGTGAGTGGTCACGAGTCCGACGGCGCCGCGATCGATCAATCCGCGCAGGACCGCTTCGGCGCCGATAGCGCGATCGTGCGAATTGGTTCCGTGAAGGATTTCATCCAGAAGAAACAGAACCGGCAGCGGCCCTTTTGTCGATTCCATGATGTCGTGCATACGCTGGATCTCGGCGTAGAAGCGCGACGTTCCCGCCTGCAGCGAATCCATGACCCGGATCGTGGCTCCGATTTGAAGCGGCGATAATCGAATGCGCTGCGCCCGGACGGGAGCACCCGCTAGAGCCAGGAGGACGTTCACGCCTGCCGTCCGCAGCAGCGTACTCTTCCCCGACATATTCGAGCCGCTGACGACGACCATGCGAAGGCCTGAATCCAGACGAACGGAATTCGGTACGCATCGTGACGCCGGCAACAGCGGATGGCGCATGGCTTCCGCTTCAAAGCGGGGGCCGGTTTCCGCGATTTCGGGAAACGGATCGTCCGGATGTTCGTACGCGTATCCGGCCAGCGCGCACAACGCTTCCATCTCGCCGACCGCATTCAGCCAGCCGCCGATGGCCGGCGCATTTCGATGCCGCCAGCTTTCAATCGCGAAGCAAAGCTGGGTCGCAAAGAAGAATGGTGAGGAAGCCAGCGCAAACACCGCATTCAGCCGATAGTTCAGCAATTCGATGAGCAACTCGACGTGGGCGATCTCACTTGAAGCTGGAGCACCTCCGGTCTCGAGCGACTCGCGGATCGCGCGAAGTCTGGCCGACGTGAATTGCTCCTGCTCGAGGCGCGCGAGGACCAGCGACAGAATCTCGAGATCTTTTCCCGGCTGTTCGACTCCCGCAATCACGGCTCTCACTCGATTTTGATAATAAAGGCCGAATGCGGACTGCACTGCGATTGCTGCGAGAGCGATCCAGCCGCTGTGGCTGGAAAGTTCATAATCCACACACGCCACAATCGTGATCAGCGACAGCACCGGCGCGATCATGCGCGCTGCCGCCGATTCGAGGATCACCGGAAGCGCGGCCCAGTTTTTGATGATCTCCGGATGAACGGCCGCGGCCGCATCGGCTCCCAGAATCGCAAGGTCTTCACGAAGGTCGATATTGTTGCGAAGCTCATCGACGGCTTCCTGCCGCCGCAGAATCTCCTCCCGCTCCGCCGGCGCGCAAAGCCACGATGCCAGTGTTTCCGCGCCGGAGCGGGTTCTCGCCGTATTCAGCAACTCGAACAGCGAACCTTTGCCGAAGATGTCGAGGTCCGCGGCATACAAATGATTTTCAGGAGCGAGCCAACTGCGCGAATCGCCGGAGCCGATCCATCGGTCTTCGATGCGCGCCACTCCGGCTTCATAGAACGCCACCGACCGCACTGCGCGACGGCCGCGCGCGAGAACTTTTTCGTGATAGGCCATGAGGCCGAGGAATGCGGCGAATGCAAGACCCGCCCACCATCCTGATAAAACATGACGGCCGGCGGCCAGCCACAGAAGAATCACAAAACTCAAACCGGCCACGAGGCGCAGATGGGCAACAAGCCGGTCGAGTTTCCGGATGCGTTCGACCAGTTCCCGCCGGGCCGCCAACCGCTGCCTGTATTCGTCTGAAGGGGTCACCGCTTCGCCTTAAAAATATGAAATGTTGGGATGTCCCATATTGGGACATCCCAACATTTCACATTTGTGAAGAGATCATACCGCGCGACGACACCGCTGCCAGCAGGTAGCACGCGCTGCCGGCAAGCATCGCGGCCTGGAAGCCGAACACGAGAGCAACCACAACCGTACTGACAGATCCGATCACCGACATGATGCCGTTGAGACCCCAGTAGAACGGCGGCGCGGGCAACGAACCGGCGCCCGTACGCCGGAGACCCTGAGGGAACGGCATTCCCATCACGAGGCCGAAAGGAACGATCAGAGCAATCGCAACGGCGACGCGTCCGCCCAATTCCAGAGGGAGAAGCGCGGGAACCAGCCGGGGCAGGACAAACGCGGCGACAAAGCCCAGAGCCGCCGCAATCACGCACGCCAGGCCCATCGGAACGCGTCCGCTCAATGCGCTTCCGACGCCGCCCGCGGCGAGAATCGTGAACAAGAGAATCGACAGCGTAAAAATGGGATGTCCGAGAAGCAGCGTGAGATTCTGCAGCAGCGTCAATTCCACCGCAATAAAGCCCGCGCCGAGACACGCGAAGTACACGATGGACGCGGCGTAGGGCCGCACGGGCTTTCCTTTCGGCTTGCCCATGAAAACGAAAACGGCAAAGAGCGCGATCACCGGACCGAGCATCCATCGAAATGTTTCCTGCATGCGCGACGGCATTCCCCACGGCTTTTCGGTCGCAAAGTAAAAAGGACTGTCGTCAAAAACGGGATCCACACGCTGCGGCGCTTCAGCAATCACCTGCTGCAGGCTTTTCTTTCCGGAGAAAAGGTCGTCGTACGGCGCTTCCGCGTAACGTCCCGGCACGACGACGGGCCGGCCCTGTTCCCACGACATCAATTGAGCGGTTTCGTCATTGGTGAACGGCCGCTTTCGCAGCATGAATATCATCTGGGCGGGATCCTCAGCGCTTTCGCGTTTTTCCAGGATCGCCACGGCCCGCTTCGACGCTTCCTGCGCGCCAAGCAGGGCAACGGAGTTGGTAATAAGCCTTGGAATGTCGGTCTTCCATCGGAGGATGGTGAGAATTCCGTTGTCGGACAGATGGTCGTAGTAGGCCTGAAATGCCTGCGTCGTGTAGAGGTAATTCTCCGATAGCGAAAGGCCGCCCGATGCCACCGATGCCCACGTATCCACAAAACCGAGAAAGATCACATCGAACTTGCGATCCGTGCGGCTGATGAAATTACGGCCTTCGCTCTGGATCACTTCAACGTCGGGCCTGTCGTAGAGATTTCCCGCTCGCGCGCCGTAGTGACGGACAAATTGAAGCATGAGGGGATTGAGTTCGACTGCGGTCACTTTCCGGCTGCCGGAACCGAGCGCAATGACGACATCCGCGCCTCCGCCGGGCCCGATCACCAGCGTTTCCGGATTCGATACAAAGCGGAAGGGCAAAGCGCGATACCAATCGCGCACCGATTGCACGCTCTCGATCCGGCCGTCCCACTCTCCGGCATTGGTCCATGCGTCGGAATCAATGTAGAGGCGGGCAAGATTCGGCGGTGGAAAACCTTCGACCGCATCGATACGCGAATAGGAGTTCCAGCCGGTTTGCGTCACATGCGTCCCGGGTATCTCTTCCATGTGACGATGCATCGCCTTGAGCGTTCCGGGTGTCACACGCAGCAGATCCAGCCGCGCATTGACGAACGCAAGAACGAGCGCCGCCACAACGCCGGCGGAAGCAACGATCCGAACCCGTTTCGACAAGAGCGCGGATGCGGCAAGCGGCGCGGCAGCCGCAAGAAGCAATGTGGTCTCGCTCCCGAAGGCTTCAAGGAAGAAAGTGACGAGAAGCGCGCCCAGCGAAGCCCCGATCAGGTCCGCAAAATAGAGCGTCGATGCCGTGTCCTGCCGAAGGTGGAAGATCATGGAGAGCGCCATTCCAGCAAGGGCGAACGGGATCAGCGGCGCAAGAAAATACAGGATCAAGCGTTCGAGCCGAAACGGAAACTCAACGATCAGGCCAAGGCAAATGACGATAGTCACCGCGTAAAGGAGCGCAAGTACCGCCGCCCTGTCCAGCGACGGAGCAAATTGCCGGCGAAGCAGGTGCAAAAGCAATCCGCCGAGCCCCCAGCCGAGAAGGGCAACCGAGACGGCAACGAACGCAAAGTGATACCAGATGGTCGCGGAATAAATGCGCGTCAATCCGATTTCGAAGATCAATCCGGACAGCGTGATTAAGAAAACCGCTAAATGAATAAACATGGCGGCAGAGAGTATGGCAGCGGCCTTTGCACAATAAAAGGATGTTTGCGGCGCGAACTTCCCTTCTGAAGGCTTTGTACAAAAAGTCGAAGGGAGGGGCAGGCTGCCCTCCTCAACTGAGGAGGAGAGTAAGCACAACGGCACAAAGATTGCACTCGTTATATCAACATTGATTCTCCTTGTAGATTCTCCGTTTTGGGCGCCGGCCTGCCTTCGGCGCCCACTTTCTTTCTCCGGCGCGGCGCAAGCGAATTCCGCCTTTTCTTACTGCATCTTCCTAAGGTATGGTAGGCGTTCATGTCGGATACGGAAATCATCATCAAGTCGCTTGAAAAGATTGAGCGGCGCATTCGGGCCAACCGGCTCATCCATCAGCTTACGGTGGGCGCAGTTCTGTTTCTGGCGATTCCCGTCGCACTTAAAATCTGGGACCTTATTTTCCCGCTTCGCGGGATTACGATCACGGTCATTGGCGGTATCTGGCTACTCCTTTTTGTGACCTATGGGATCTGGAGGACCATCCAGAAGGGCACTTTGCTGCAGGCCGCGGCGTCAGTCGACAAGACTGCGGATCTGAATGACGAAATAAAGACGGCATTCTGGTTTATCCGGAATCCAAGGCCGTCGGATTGGGTCGATGCGCAGATCCGCCGCGCTGCGAGAAGCGCTCAGAGCGCGAATCTCGATCAACTTTATCCGCGCAATATTCCGAAATTGTCCTACATCGCCGCGGCGATGATTCTGACATTCGTTGTTTTGAACTTCGTTCCCCTCCCCTGGAATCACAACTGGCTCGCGCTTCAGGCAGCGCCGGCTTTCAACCTGACTCCTGAAGAATCGTCTCTGCTCAAGCAGACCGAAGCGTTGCTGCGCAAGGCGGAAAAGCTGAAGAAGTCGGACCTCGCGGAAAAGCTTGAAGACATCGTGCAGCAGCTTCAGGAAGGCAAGATCGACGCGGCACAGGCCGCGCAGATGCTGGATAACATTCAAAGCCAGCTTGACGAAGGAAATCTCGATACAGCAAGCCTGCGCGAAGGTCTGGAAGAAATGGCGAAGGACCTGGCTCAGGCCGACAAGCTTCAGGGCGCAGCCGAAGCCATGAAAAACAGGCAACTGAACGAAGCGGCCGACGAATTGAGAAAGCTCGCCGAAAAACTCGGCATGAACAGTCCCGAGGCCAACAAGGAAATGCAGAAGAGTCTGCAGGAGGCCGGGGAAAATCCGCGGCTCGGACTTGAAGAACTCGCGAAGATGTTGAAGCAGGCCGCGGAAAACATGAAGAACCAGGATCAACAGGGCGCGCAACAGTCGCTCGACAGCGCGGCTGCGGAACTCGACAATCTTCAGGCGAAAATCGACAGCCAGGATCTGAAAAACCTCGCAAGCCAGCAACTCCAGAATCTTCAGCAATCGCTTCGTCAACGCCAGCAGCAGGCCGGACAGCAGCCGGGACAGCGTGGCGGCCAAAATCAGGGAAAGGGCCAGCAGGCGCAAAATCAAAAAGGAGAACGCGGCCAGCCGCAGGGTGAACAGAGTGATGGACAACAAGGCGGCACGGATGGCGAGCCGTCCGATCAGGCCGGAGGCCAACAGGGTCAGCCCGGCGCGCCCATGCCCGGAAGCAGCGAAGGTTCAGGCCTGATGCCGTCGGGTAAAGGCGGCGGCGATGCGCCGCGTGAAGGAGCCGCAACGAAACTCGATGTGAAGCTGCAGCAGGAAAAAGTAACCGGCATGCAGGACGATGGAACGAAGGAAGAAAACATCGAAGAAGTCAGCAAGCAGGAACGTTCGAGACTCGACTACCGCAACGTCAAATCCGACCTGAGTCCGGCACAAAAGGATCTGTTGAATCAGGATCGCGTGCCATGGGAATATCGCCCGCTCATTAAGAACTATTTCCAGGCAATCCGCCCCACAGGAAAGAAATAACCGGAGTCACACACTTACAATGAGCAGCGCCATCGATCAGCAGGTCGTTACGTTTCAGGAACAATTCAGGAAAGTCAAAGACGAAGTCTCGAAGGTGATCGTCGGTTACGGCGAAATCATCGACGGCGTCATCATGAGTTTGCTCGCCAGCGGCCACGTCCTTCTTGAAGGAGTGCCGGGGCTTGGGAAAACGAAGCTCGTGTCGACACTTTCCGACGTCATGCGCCTGAAGTTTTCGCGCATTCAATTCACACCCGACCTCATGCCGGCCGACATCACCGGAACCAACATGGTTCACGAGGATGCCATGGGCGAAAAGTTTCTCGACTTTCAGCCGGGACCGATTTTTTCCAACATCCTTCTGGCGGACGAAGTGAATCGCGCGACGCCCAAGACGCAGTCCGCCCTGCTGGAAGCGATGGAAGAAGGCAGCGTGACCGTCGGCAAGGTCACACACAAACTCGAAGCTCCGTTTTTTGTTCTCGCCACGCAGAATCCGCTCGAAATGGAAGGGACGTATCCGCTGCCGGAAGCGCAACTCGACCGGTTTTTCATGAAACTGAAAGTGGGTTACCCCACGGTCGAGAGCCTGCACACGATCATGAATCGCACTACGAAAGTTCAGGAACCCCAGGTGGAACGTGTGCTGGGACAAGGTGAAGTCCTCGAAATGCGGAAGACGGTGCGCGCAGTTCCCATCGCGCGGCCGGTCCAGGATTACGCGATCCGGATTACCATGGCGACGCATCCCGCTCCTCCATATGCGAATCCGCTCACAATGAAATATATAAGGTATGGTTCAAGTCCCCGTGGCGCGCAGGCGCTGGTCATCGGCGGAAAGATCCACGCATTGTTGAACAATCGTCTGCATGTTTCCGCCGCCGATATCCGCGCGGTCGCTTACGGCGCACTGCGCCATCGCGCCCTCCTGAACTTCGAAGGTGAAGCGGAACGCATCGATACCGACACTGTGATCAAGGCAATCCTCGAGGGAACTCCGGAACCGGCATGATTTTTTATGTCCACCGCTAATGTCACACTCTTCGACGATGAGTTCCTGAAGAAGCTCGAATATCTCAACATCATCTCAAAGCGGCTCTTTGCGGGACAGCTTCGCGCCGATCGCCGCACGCGAAAACGCGGGACGGGCCTGGAGTTTGCCGATTACCGCGCATACGTGGCGGGCGACGATTTCCGCCATCTCGACTGGAAGGCTTACCTCCGGCTGAACCGGCTCATTCTGAAACTATTCGAAGAAGAAGAGGATCTGCCGATTTACTTCTTCGTCGACAGCAGCCAGTCCATGAACTACGGCAATCCCACGAAACTGGATTACGCGCGCCGCGTCGCTGCCGCGCTTTGCTACATCGGTCTTGCGAACCTTGACCGCGTCAACGTTGTTTCATTTGCCGGTGGCGTCAAAGCGGAATTGCCGCCGCAGCGCGGCAAAGGCCGGATCTTCAAAATTTTTCGATTCCTGACGGAGATCAGCGCCGGAGGCGAAACCAACGCGCGCGAATCCTTCAAGACGTATTGCACTGAAACGCGAAGACGCGGACTCGCCGTGGTGATCTCGGATTTCTTTGACGGGAACGGATTCGAAGGCGCCCTCGATATCCTGCGGCATTTCCGTCACGATATTTTCGTGCTTCACATTGCGAGCCACGAGGAAATCGATCCCGCACTGCGTGGCGAACTCCTGCTTGTCGATTCCGAGAACAACACCAGCCGCGAAATCACGATTACGCCGTCATTGCTGGCCGCATACCGGACCGAGTTCTCGAAATACTCGGAAGCCATCGAAAGCTACTGCGGGAAATATCAACTCGGATACGTTCGAACCACAACGGACTTTCCTTTCGAGGAACTCGTGCTCAAAGTTTTCCGCCAGGGCAGGTTCCTGAAATGACTTTTCTGGCGCTCACACCGCTGCAAACCGCGCTGCTGGCCGTGCTCACGGCCGGCACTGTGATCGCGCTTTACTTTCTGAAGCTGCGCCATCGGCGCGTTTTGATTTCCTCGTCCATTCTGTGGCGAAAGGTGCTTGACGAGCGGCAGTCTCATTCTCTCTGGGAAAAGCTGCGCAAATACATTTCGATGCTCGTGGCGGTTGTCATTGCGCTGCTGATCGCTCTGTCGCTCGCGCGGCCGGAAATCGAATCACTGACGGGAAGGAATGAACGGATTGTCATTGTCCTCGACACTTCCCCGACAATGAACGCCGAGACGGGCGATGGCCGGACGCGCTGGCAGCATGCGGTGGAGCGGGCGAAGTCCCTTTTGGACAGCGGCGGCCCGACGACCGAGTTTCGCGTCCTCGATACCGCCGGAGTGACGGCGTCGGCTTTTACAACGGACCGAAACGAAGCCCGGAAATTGATCGACCAGATGTCGCCGAAGAGCGCGGATCCGCATTTTCCCAAGGTTGACGGAACCGACTCGCAGGTTTACTTCGTTTCCGACGGTGTCGCGCTTCACAGTACGCCTGCCTTTGTCCGTCGCATTTCGGTTTTCGAAGCGGCCAATAATGTGGGAATCACCGCATTCGAGATTCGTTCGATCCCTTCAACACCGCTTGGCTATGAAGCGTATCTCGAGATTCAGAACTTCGGACCACCCACGGAAGCCGGGATCGCGCTGACCGGCATCGGCGGCCAGCGCATCAACAAAACTGTCCGGCTCGGAACCGAAGAAATCTACAAAGACGTGTTCGATCTTTCTCAGTTTGCCGGCGGCGGCATTCGCGCGACAGTTCAAGCGAAGGACGATGCCCTTCCGCTCGACGATGTCGCATTTGCGTATCTTCCCATCAAGCGCAAGACACGGACGCTTCTGGTCACCAAAGGCAATCACTTTCTCGAAACGCTGCTGAAGCTCGACACGTATGTCGATTTTTCCATTACCGATCCCGCAAATTTCCGCGAATCCCCGAATATCGATGCCTATATTTTCGACCGTTTCGCGCCGGCCACCGCGCCTGCGCGTCCGGCGCTGATTATCGGAGTTCCGGCCGCCTCATGGTTAAAGGTGGCGCAAGGCGACGTGCCGAAGCCCGAGATCACAACCTGGTCGGAAACTCATCCGGTGATGCAGTTCGTGTCGGTTCACGATGTGGCCATCGAACACGCATCGCGGATCGATCCCGGCAATCTGACGGTCATTGCGGCTTCGAAGCAAACGCCTCTCATTGTCGCTTCCGACAAGCCGAAGTGGGTGATGCTCACCTTCGATCTGGATTCCTCGGATTTCGCTTTCCATGTCGGCTTCCCGGTCTTCATCGAAAACGTGCTGGCCTGGTTCAGCCGCGAACAACTGGCGCTGAAGCGGTCTCCCGGCCTCGTGGACGTTCCGCTCGCGAACGCTGAAATTCGCACGATCGACGGGAAGACAATCGCGTCGGAACAGCAGCTCAACAAAACCGTATTCACAGCGAATGAACCGGGACTTTATGCCGCCACACACGGCGACGACAGGACTCACGTTGCGGTGAATCTTGCGAATCCTTCGTTCTCGGATATCAATCGGTCCGTCTTTAAAACAGATCGCGCGGCGGCGTCTCAGCACTACTGGCTGCGGCGCGAACTCTGGTTCTACATGTTGCTGGCAGCGGCAGTGCTGATCGCAGCGGAGTGGTTCACCTACCATCGGAGGATCACGCTGTGAGGCTGAGTTTCGACACGTACTGGCCGCTGTTCGTGGTTCTGCTGATTCCGGGCCTGTGGTGGATTCAGAAAAAGACGCTCACGGATCTCAGTCCGAAGCACCTTCAACTTTCGGGCGCCGTGCGATCGGCGATTGTGGCCCTCATTACGCTGGCGTTGATGCAGCCGGTGCTCTATCGGTCGGGCGGCTGGCTGTCGGTGGTGTATCTCCTCGATGTTTCTCAAAGCGTCTCACCGTCCGCAATTCAGGCGGGCATCGACTGGATTCAGAAAACAAATGAGGCGGGAAAACCGGATCATGCGAAGTACATCGCCTTCGGTGGAAATTCGGGTGTTTTTGATTCGCTCGATCAACTTAAAAGCGTGAATGTGGCTCTCACCCGTGCGCCCGCGGCGGCTGCCGTATCCCAGAAGGAGAGGGTCATTGATCAGAGTGGAACGGACATCGAAGGAGCGATTGAAACGGCGATTCGCAGTTTCGCGCCGCATCATTTGAAGCGGCTGGTTCTGGTCAGCGACGGCAACGAAAACTCCGGCCACATGATGAACATGCTGTCGCGGCTGAAGTCGGAGAACATTCACGTGTACTCGGAGCCTTCGCAGGCCCGGACGAATCGCGATGTCTGGGTGGAAAACATCATGGCGCCCGCCGATGTGACTGCGGAAGAACTCTTCCCTCTCGAGGCGCACGTCTACAGCCAGACCGACACTCACGCCGAAGTAGCCATCCGGCATGGAGACAAGACGCTCGGAACGAAAAACGTGGAGCTCATCCGGGGCCTCAATCGCATCGCATTTGAAACGAGCATTAAAGATGATACGGGGCCGGTGATGCTTGAAGCGGAAGCGAAGGTGGCGAACGATCCGTTTCCGGAGAACAACAAGTTTCGTTCGTCCATCGTGGTTCAAGGCCGGCCGAAGATTCTTTACATCGAGGGCCATCCGCAAAGCGCGCGTTACCTTCAAACGGCGCTCACGGCGGAAGGCCTGGCCGTGAATACCGTCGCGCCAACGGAAGTTCCACAGAACATCGAAGAACTGGATGGCTACGATGCGATCGTTCTCAGCGATGTTGCCCGAAACAGCCTCAGCGACACACAGATGAAAAGCGTCGCGACCTATGTTCGCGATCTGGGTGGCGGCTTTATCCTGGCGGGCGGCGAAAACAATTACGGCGACGGCGGATATTCCAAGACCGTCATCGAAGAAGTTCTTCCGGTGACCTTCGAAGCGAAGAAAGAAAAACCGGACTCGGTCGCGATGATCATGGTGCTCGATAAATCGGGAAGCATGGGCGGCCAGAAAATCGAAATGACCAAGGAAGCGGCAAAAGCGCCGCTCGCGCTGTTGAAAGACACGGACAGCTTCGGTGTCGTCGCCTTCGATTACAACTTCTACTGGCCGGTCAAATTTCAATCCGTGTCGAATCGCGCCACCATCACTCAGGCGATCAGCACGATCATCGCCGGCGGCGAGACCAATATTTATCCGGCGCTGCGCGAGGCATACATTCAGCTTGCCGGAGCCACCACGCAGGTGAAACACGTCATTCTCCTGTCTGACGGACGGTCGCTGCCGGATGACTTCGAAGGCCTTACCAAAAAGATGGCCGATGCGAAGATCACTGTTTCAACGGTCGCCGTAGGCAACGGCGCCGATCGCGAGTTGCTAACGAGCATCGCCAATTGGGGACACGGACGCACGTATTACCTCGAAGATCCTTCCGCGGTCCCGCAGATCTTCACCGAGGAAACAGAGCTCGCAACCGGAAAAACGCTCCGCGAGGAATCCTTCAAGCCGGTGGTGAAAAAGGTTGTCGAAGCGTTCAAGGGAATCGATTTCAATGCCGCGCCGCCGCTGCTGGGTTATGTCGCAACGAAATCGAAGGACACGTCCGAAGTGCTGCTCGAATCCCGCAGAAAGGATCCCATCCTTGCGCGATGGCAATATGGCCTGGGCAAGACCGCCGCATTTCTTTCCGATTTGAAAGATCGATGGGCCGTGGATTGGCTGCGATGGAACGGATATCCCAAGTTCTGGTCGCAGCTTGTGCGCGAAACCATGAGACGTCACGAGGACAACGAGTTCGATTTCCGTGTGACCAAAGACGGCGACGAAGCCCGGATATCGATCAACGCGATCCGCAAGGACGGCCAGTTCAAGAACAAACTCGAGACTCAGGTGCGCGTCATCGGACCCGATCAGGCAGTATCCGATGTGTCCGTTCATCAGACGGGCCCGGGCGAATACCAGGCGAAGTTTCCGCTTTCGAAAAAAGGATCTTATCTGTTCCGCGCCGTTGGAGCGGAAAGCGGCGGGGCTTCACGCGTAGTCGCTTATTCGTATCCGGATGAGTATCACTTCTATCCGCCCAACACCGAGCTCCTTCGCTCGATCAGCAACGAAACGAAAGGCCGATTCCAACCCCACACCGAAGACATCTTTGACGCCGGCGGCGAAACCGCGCTGCTGCCGACGCCACTCTGGCCGTACCTGGCCGCGTTCGCGCTGATCCTGTATATCGCGGATGTGCTGTTGAGGAGAGTCCGGCTGTTCGAATGAGTTTGATACAATGCGCCGCATTGTTTTTATGACGTTCCGGTTGTCGCTTCGAAACAAGCTGATCTATACCTTCCTTGGCGGTTCGCTTCTGACGGTCCTTCTGTTCAGCCTCGTCATCAAAGGAATCATGAACGATTATTTCCGGAGGCTGGCCGAAGTTCGGCTGCAGTTTGTTTCAGAACAGGGGCAGCGCGAAGTCCGGACGAATGTCGCTATCTTCAAGGACTCGTTTCAGAAAATTTTCTCGGACATCACGACAACAACCGGAGCCCTCGCGCAATCCGGCATTCTGGGCGATCATCTGCCGCGGACGGACGCCGACCGGAAGCAGTCGGCGCTGATGCTGCAGCGAGTGGCGCGCGAATCCAGGCTTTCGATCCTCACCCTGGTGGACCTGGAAGGCCGCGTCATCGTTCGCGCCGCCAATCCCGAAGCGTTTGGCGATGACATTTTGATGCGCGATTACGAAGATTTGCCGAAACCCGTATCGTCCGTTCGGCGGCTGATCCTCAATGCCCTTGCCGGCCAGACCATTCAGTCTTTCGAAGTGTTCGCGCCGGAAATCCTCTCGCGGGAGAATCTGCAGGACCGCGCAAAGATTCAATTGAAGGCTTGGCAGCAGGCTGTTCCCGGCAATGCGTTTGAAGAACGCGGCCTCGTGATGACCGTCGCCATGCCGCTGCGGACGTCGTCGGGGAAAACAGCGGGAGCGGTACTGGCCGGCCGTCTGCTCAACAAGGATCTTTCGATCGTCAACGACATTCAAAAACTCCTGCAGGATTCCGCATCGATATTCCTCGGTGATGTCCGCATCGCGACAACCGCCACGATTAATCGCGGCGATAACAGAGGCCAGAACGCAACGGGCACTCTTCTCGATCCCGAACGCGACCGCGTACTGAGCAGAGGCGAGCTGTTTCATTTCCGGAATGACAGCCAGATGGGTTTGTACGAGCCGCTTCGGAACTATGAGAACCAGGTGATTGGCGCGATCTGGATCGGCCGCCCGCTTTCATTCATCGATTCGATCGATAAAGCGCAATCGGCAATCGAAACCACGGCCGGACGCCGCACGAACCTCTACATTGTCTTGTCCGCGATCATTTCAATGCTGCTTGCGATAGCCATCGGCTGGTTCTTTTCGCGCCGGGTTACGGCGCGCATCGATCAACTCCGCAAAGGCGCGGAGGTCATCGAGCAGGGCCAGCTCGGATACAGGCTGCGGATTGAATCCGGCGACGAAATCGAACTTGTGAGCAATCAATTCAACTCGATGGCATCGAAACTCGAGGAGTCTCATCAAACGCTCGAGCGAAAGGTTGAGGAACGCACGCGCGAATTGAAAGCATCGCAGGAAGCGATGGTGCAGCAGGAAAAGATGGTCGGAGTGGGACAGCTCGCGGCAGGCATCGCGCACGAGATGAACACGCCGCTCGGCACGATCATCGGCTATGCGCAGATGCTGCGCGAGGACCTCAGCGCGCAGGAAGGAACGGCATCCAGCCTGGCGGATGTCGAAGAGATCATCGGGCAGGCGGGACGCTGCCGCGACCTGGTCAAAAACCTGCTGAATTTTTCGCGGCGATCGGAGGCCGGCGGCGATGGAAAAGTGAACACCGGCATTAACGATGTCATCCGAAAACTTCTCTCGCTCGTGCAGCATGATTTCGAATTGAAGGGTGTCCGCCTCCATTTGAATCTCGCGAGCAGGATTCCCAGAATCCGGGCAAATGAAAACGAGATTGCTCAGGTCGTTCTTAATCTGGCCAACAATGCGGCCGACAGCATGCCCAACGGCGGCGATCTTTTCGTTTCGACGGTATTCGATGAAGCCCTGGACCAGATCCGGCTGGAAGTTCGCGACACGGGGTACGGAATCAAGGAATCCGACCGCAATCGTGTGTTCGAACCCTTTTTCACCACCAAGGAAGTGGGAAAGGGCACCGGCCTCGGCCTTTCGATTTGCTACAAGATCGTCGAGAACCATCTGGGCAGGATTGAATTCGACAGCGTTACCGGAAAGGGAACGACGTTCCGCGTACACCTGCCGGCCGGGACCGAGGTTCACGTTGGCTGATTCCGCGAGCATCCTGATTGTCGAAGACGATCCCAATCACGGTGCCATGTGTGCGCGCATGCTCGAGCGCAAAGGTTACAAAGCGCGCGCGCTGACATCAGGCCGGGATGCTCTGTTCACACTGGCCCAAAGCGGCAAAATCGATCTCGTTCTTGCCGACCTGCAGATGCCGGAAATGGACGGCATTCAGCTTTTGAGCGCGGTCAAAAACAAATACCCGCATATCGAATTCATCATGATGACGGGCTACGGCACCGTGAAAACCGCCGTGGAGGCCATGCAGCTTGGAGCTTCTCACTATATTCAAAAACCTCTCGATCATGAGGAACTGGATCTTCTGATCCAGCGTGCGATCGAAAAGAAAAAACTCGAAGCCAAAGTCGAACGCCTGAGGGCCGAACTGCAGGGCAAATACAGCTTCGAGAATGTCGCGGGCAAAAGCGCGATCATGCAGAAGGTTCACGAAAGGATGGCGGCGGCCTGTGAGAATCGGGCGACCGTTCTGATTACGGGTGAAAGCGGAACGGGCAAGGAACTCGTCGCTCGCGGAATTCATTACAACACCTTCACGCACGATGCGCCGTTCGTTGCCGTCAATTGCGGAGCGCTCCCGAAGGATCTCATCGAGAGCGAATTGTTCGGGTACAGGAGAGGAGCCTTTACGGGCGCCGTCGCCGATTCGGAAGGATTGTTTCGCGCGGCGGACGGCGGAACCATATTTCTCGATGAAATCATCGAAATGTCCCCGGAGCTTCAAGTGAAGCTGATGCGCGTGCTTCAGGAGAGGCGGATCCGCCATCTCGGAGAAACACGCGAAGATCCGATCGACGTCCGAATCATCGCCGCGACGAACAGGCCCGTGGATGAAGCCATGGAATCGGGCGCGCTCCGAAAAGACCTTTACTATCGCGTCAGCGTCATCACGATTCACCTGCCTCCATTGCGCGAGCGCGCTGACGACATTCCGCTGCTGGTCGAACATTTCCTGAAGAAACACCGGGATCACTACAAACACGTCGTCACGGAAGTCGAACCGGAAGCAATGGACGCCTTGATGAAGTATCCCTGGCCCGGAAACGTTCGAGAGCTCGAAAACCTGATCGAGATGCTTCTCGCTTACGGAAAGTCATCGATTATCCGCCGCGTGGATCTGGGTGAAAGGTTCAGTCAGAATGCGCCTGTGCGGAAGGAACCCAACGTCATTGGAAGCGAAGTTTATACATTGAAGGAAGCGGAGAAAAAACTGATCGTCAACGCTCTGGCGAAAAGCAAAGGCAACAAGAGCCTTGCCGCACAGATGCTGGGAATTTCACGTAAGAGCCTGTACAAAAAACTCGTCGACTACGGTATTCAGGAATCTTAAGGCGAAGCGGTGAGCCTTCTGTGGCTGGCCCCCCTTCACAAATATGAAATGTTGGGATGTCCCATATTGGGATGTCCAATGCAGATGTCAAAACACCGATTGACTCAATGCCAGTTTCCAAATTCTCAGTGGGTGAAATGAGTCGTCTGGTACTTTCACATCTGCATTGGACATCCCAATATGGGACATCCCAACATTTCATATTAGCCGCAGACCCTAACTCTGCAGCATTCTCAAACCTGCGAAGACCAGTGAGACAAGCAGGTAAGGAATAATCACTGCCGTGGCTCTGAGGCCGGAGCCCACGCTCTTTTTAGTGACGCTCTTGTACGAAATGCAGAGAAGGACGGCGATCCAGATTGAAGTGATGTCGACGATCCCGGCAAGCGCATACAGCACCTTTGAACTCGAAAGCGGATCGAGAACAAGCTGCAGGCTGAGACTCCCGAGCGCGTTGAGATCAAGCTGTTCCTGTGGAATCGCGAAAATCTGGATGCACGCAATAATCTGCCTCACCATCAGAGGGGCATACGCGAGAGCCGTGGCGGCAAAGAAGGTCTTGAAGTCTCCCTCGCGCCCGATCATTGTAAAAATACCGAAGTAAATCACCGTCGCGATCGCGACAATGATCGCCGGAAACACGGCGCCGAGGCCTACCAATACCGGCGCAAAAGTGCGGTAAAGCTTTGCGAAATTCTGTTTTTGGTCTTCGCTCAGGTTCGCGCGGGGATTCTTTTCGATCTGCTGAATGACGGCCGCTCCGAAATCAATCTTCGCGAGACTGACAAGTCCCGTACCGAGTGCCGTGACACCTAAAAGGATGAGCGTCGCAAGCACTCGAGGTTTTTTCGACATCTGCACCGACGCTTCTCCCGGCGCCCAGAACATTTTGAACACAAGTCCGATAGTTTCCATTCTCGCTCCCGGTTGCTTTTTTACACTTCTTTGCCTTAGCCTTCAAGCGCAATGCACGCGCTGCTCTTGATTTTGCTGTTTGCCTTTGCTGCACAGGCGCAGGACGTTGACGTCTCGGTACGGCCGGACGCCGTCTATCTCGAGAATGCGGAAGGAAACATCGTGCCGATGGAGCGTATTTTTTTTCACGTCATTATCGATAACCAGTCCAAGGCTCCGGTCGAAATCGATTGGGTCCGATTCGATCTTGTCAACTCGAGAGGAATTCTTTTTTCGGGCCAGTATTCCGGCGCGGCCCTGATGGATCTTTTCGACAGCGCGATCGATCGAAAACGCATCGAACCGACTCCGAAGCAAACGCTGAACCTCCCGGCCGGTCAGCGCAAAGCCATCTCGGATGTTTTTCTGGATGTGCCGAAGGGTTTCATCGGAGAGAACCTTCTGGTCGAAGTGGATTACAAAACGGGCGGCAAAGAGACATTCAAGAAAGCTTCGATCCAGATCCAGCGGACGGCGGGTTTTCTCGGAAGGCTGCCGTTTGACGGCACCTGGTACGTCGCAGCCGAACACGGCTTTCTCGACGCGCACAAGCGGTTTCTTGCGGAAGCCTTCGCTTATGATTTTCTTCAGATCGGTCCGAACGGAAAAAGCTACCAGCGCGACGGAAAAAGCAATGCCGATTACTACGCATACGGCAAGAAAGTTCTGGCGGCAAAGGATGGAACGGTAGTGCTTGTCCGCAGTGATGTCGCCGAAAACGTTCCCGGAGAGGGAACGAATTTGACAACTCCCAGCGGAAACGTCGTGATCGTCGATCATGGAAATAACCAGTTCGGTTACTATGCCCACTTGAAACCGTTTACGGTTGCCGTCAAAACCGGCGCCAAAGTGCGCGCGGGAGACATTCTGGGCGAGGTCGGCAATTCTGGCGATTCCCCGGAGCCTCATCTTCACTTTCAAGTCATGAACAATCCCGACGCAGCTCAAGCCGATGGAATTCCGCTTGTTTTCGAAAACTGGAAGGCTCAGGCGTTCAGCCGCTTTCCGATTGCACGCCGCCAGGGCATTCTCCCGCACGGCGAATTCATACAGCCTTGAGCCGGTAATGAAGCGTTTATGTTTTTATACGCTGCAGTTTTGATATCGGCCCTTCTCTTTCCCACAGACGACCTTACCCTTGGCGGTGTCGTCTTCGATACAAACGCGAAAACGATCGCCGGCGCGCGGGTTCGCGTGGATAAACCCACCGAGCGGAAAACATTTGAAGCAACAACACGCGACAACGGCACATTTCGCTTCGAGAACCTGGCTCTTGGGACATATCGCGTCACGATACAGAAGGAAGGTTATTTCGAAGTCTCCACGGAAGTCCGCCTGGAATCGAACAAGACCGTTGAATTCACGCTGGCTGAAGCGGAAAAGCTGAAACAGGAAATCGACGTCATCGCGCGACCCGAAGCCATCAACGCCGATGCCGTATCTCCACAGGCCACCATCCCCAACGAAGTCATCCAGAACATCCCGTTCACGGGCCGCCAGGATTTCCTGAATGCGATTTCGTTCATGCCGGGAGTGCTTCGCGACAATTCCAATCAGATTCATATTCACGGGTCGCGGCCGGACCAGATCCGCTACGAACTCGACGGCATGAATCTGAGCAATGCCACTTCAGGCGGACTTAGCGGAAACATCCCCATCGATTCCATCGAAAGTGTGGATATGGATCTTGCCGGATATTCCGCGGAGTTTGGAAAAGCAT
Organism: uncultured Solibacteraceae bacterium; assembly: GCA_964633285.1. GTDB lineage: Bacteria > Acidobacteriota > Terriglobia > 20CM-2-55-15 > 20CM-2-55-15 > 20CM-2-55-15. The sequence goes on from CAZWGA010000060.1 coordinate 21,469, forward strand.
CGGGGGGCGTTGTCCGGGTGCACAGTCAATTCATCGGCGACAAGTACAAATTCAACGTCACCGACTTCATTCCCGGCATCGATTTTCGCGAACGATCCATCGCGGAATTCTCGCCCAGAGTGTTGTTCTCCGGGCCGCTCGTTCAAAAAAAGCTCTGGTTCATGTATTCGGGAAGTCTTCGATACATCCATCGGTTTCTCGAAGAACTGCCGGGCCCCGGAAACGAACAGACGCAGACCACTTCGGATCAGCTTTTAAAACTGCAGTGGAATCTGAAGCAGACGCACTTCCTTAGTTTGGACCTCCTGCACAACGCGGATTTCAACAGCAATGAGGGATTGAGCATCGTGCGCCCTCGGGAAGCGACAACGAATTTCCTTCAACGCGGAACGACGATCGGCATTACAGACCGGCAAATCCGCGGAAGTAAACTGTTCGAAACGACCGTTCAGTTCACGCACCGGCGGAATACGGATCTTGCGAAAGGAACCGCGCTGCTGGAAGCCCGGCCCGATCGGTGGACGGGAAACTTCTTTGCGGATCAGCGTGGGCGCGCCCAGCGATTTCACGTGGTGCAAACCGTCGCGTGGCAGCGCGAAACGGGCCGGATGACGCATCATTTCAAGGCCGGCGCCGAATTCGATCACGTCAACTCGCGGCTGCAACTGGACCGGAGGCCGTTTCAGCTTTTCAATGCGATGGGCACTCTTCAATCGAGCATCACTTTCGCCGGTCCGAACTTTGCCGAGATTCGCAACGAAGAATATGGATCGTTTCTCCAGGACCGGATGGCGTTCACGTCAAAAGTGCTGGTCGAACTCGGCATTCGCTACGATCGCGAACGTGTCACGGGCCGCAACAACTGGAGCCCCCGGGTCGCGGTTTCGTTTTTGCCGTTCGGAACGAACCGGTCGAAGATCAGCGGCGGCGTTGGATTGTTCTACGACAACATTGCGCTGCTGAATCTGCAATTGCCCCGTATGCAGCGGCGCTACACAACCAACTACAGCAACGGCCTGCCTGTCGCCGCCGCGACAGCCACCGATGTTCGCGTGGAACCCAATCTCCGCAATCCTTCGGGAACACACTGGAACGCAGCCTGGGAAAACGAGTGGGCGCCGCGCTGGGTCACGCGTATCGAGTACATTCAAAAGAACGGCCACGATCAGTCGAGATTGGCCGCATCACCCACGCCGGAAGGATTCAATCTTCTCTTCAACAATTCGGGAAAGTCGAGGTATCGGGCTCTTGAATTCACCATCGACCGGCCGATCCGCACGAACCTCCGAATCCTCGGCTCGTACACTTATTCCGTGGCAAGCGCCCGCCCATCCGTGTCGCTGGATTTTCCCGACCCGGCCGTGGAATCGCTGGGCATGGCGCCGGTCGAGTGGAATGCCGCGCATCGATTGGTATCGTGGGGCTATTTTCCACTTCCGAAATCCTTTAATGCGGCGTTTTCCGTCGAAGCGCGTTCAGGATTTCCATTTACCGCATTTGATGAGTTGAACCGTGTCGTGGGTGCATACAACAATCACCGGATGCCCGTGTTCTTCGTCACCAATGCGAGCATCGAAAAAGAAATCCCGATCCCCTTCGTCAACGGAAAACACATGGCCTTTCGAATCGGCGTGACGAACCTGTTCAATCATTTCAATCCGCGGTTTGTGGACCAAAACACAAATTCGTCCGGCTTCCTGAGTTATTCGGATTCATCAAGCCGCCACTTCGTCGCCAGGGTCCGTATTCTGAAAAAATAAGTGCGGGGTAATTCGGTGTCAGAGGCCTAAATCACCCAAATTCAAATGATAGCGTTTAGCGAATTTGGGTGATTTAGGCCTCTGACACCGAATTATTCCTCCACGAATTTATCCCTCCTTCGGTTTTGAAGGAGTACCGAGATCGCCGTTCCCGCGAACTTTCTTCACGATGTCTTTGTAGCCGATCTGTTGCTCGATTTTTTTGATGGAACTGGAGAGATGGGTGATCAATGCGCGCAGCCTTTCGGATGTCGAAGTCATTTCCAGCAAGGATTGTTTGTCTTCCGAATCGATATCGAGCACATAAGCGATCGTGTATGAAAGCTCGGTTGGAGACTCGGGAAGAAGGAGTTCGGTTTGCGGGGATCCGCTGAGCCTGGCGCCGAGCTCGGAAAGTTTGCGATACATATCCGCGGCCTGCTGATAAAGGGATTGCGCGGCGTGAAGCGTTTCTTCATCGAAATGGGTGACGTTTGCCTTCCAGAAGGGCGTGCGTTGAGTAAATTGATGAATGCGAAACCGTGATTCCCCTTCGCACAGAATATTCATCCGGCCGCCGTCGAGGCGTTCGACTTCCACAATCCTTACGGACACGCCCGTCGTATGAATCGTCTCTTCGCTTTCTTCGGCGGCTCCGGCGCGCAGGAGCACAAGGCCGAAGGCTTCACTCCGGTCAATGCAGCCATTGATCATTAATTGATATCGATCCTCGAAGATATGCAAAGGGACAACGAGGTTGGGAAACAGGACAAGATTGGGCAGGGGGAAAAGAGGAATCTCCATTTCGCCCGGATTTTAGATGAACAATTCTTCGTCCTGACGCGCCTGATCGACGGTGCTGCGGTTCTTCCGGAACAGAAACGTTCCGAAACCGCGGCTTAAGCCTTTCGCCACGGCAGCCACTTCACGCACCGGTTTGATGACCGAATCCTGCACGATCTCGGCGGTTTCATTGATTCGATCCATTACGTTCTGACTGACGCGGTCGAAACGCTCGAGTTGAACATGCAATGCTTCGCCGGTATCGGTAACCATGGCTTCGACGCGCCGGAACTGGTCGCGCGCCGACAGACCGATCTCGACGAGATTGGCCGATGCCGCGCGCAGGTTCTCGGCGATTGAGCGCACGGGCACCATCATCTCGCGCGTTTCTTTCATGAACTTGTCGATCTGTTCCGAAAGGCGGTTGAACTTGAAATAGATTCCGATGAGAACACCGGCCTGCGTCACGATCGCGAGTGCGGTGAGTCCTACAAAAAGAGTGAGCAATCCTTCCAAAGCTGTCCTCCATCCCCTGCGTCGCGGGGCGCTCTACTCGCTGGGAAATCCTTTCTCTTCGCGGTAAGCCGCTTTGCCGGCTTCGAAGGCCGCGGTCAACTGTTCTTTTTGACGTTGAACGGCTTCTTTGCTTTTGTCGAGGAAGCTTGTGAAGTCATCGCCGATTTTGCGTCCTTTTTCTTCGACCATCTGCCGTCCTTCAGAAACTTTGTTGGTGATGAAATCCCGGCTGTCGTTTGCGGTCCTTGCGATCAACTCGCGGGTCTCCCTGCCGGACTTCGGCGCAAACAAAAGCGCAAGCACCGCTCCGATGCCGGCTCCAGCCAGAAAAAATAGGAATTTGTCGCTGCTGCCGCTGTTTTCACTCATGTGTTTTGTCTCCTCGATGTCACGAGGCACATAGTAGCAGGAAGACAAGTGAAGCACAAAGGCGCCTTTGTATCTTCATGTCCCCGTATTTAATGGAAATACTTCCAAACGGCCTCCGCCTGCGTTCGAGTAACGACGACATGCAGGTCTTCGAGACTCGCTTCGCGAATCTTCGCGAGCGAACCAAAGTGCGTCAGCAGTTTTTGAGTGGTTTTCAACCCGATACCTTCGATCGCGGATAGCTCGGAAGTCAGCGTCCGGCGCCCGCGGCGCTCTCGATGGAAGGTAATCGCAAAACGGTGGCTTTCGTCACGAATCTGCTGAATCAACCGCAGGACAGGGGCGCGGCGTTCGAGGATAACGGGTTCATCTTCGCGGCCGGCGATGTAGATGATCTCTTCTTTCTTGGCAATGCTGGCGAGCGCCTGATCGACGATGTTCATCTGATCCAGAGCCGATTGCGCTGCGTGCAATTGGCCGATGCCTCCGTCGATCAGAATCAGATCGGGCATCGATGCTCCTTCTTCCTGAACGCGCTTGTACCGCCGCGAGACGACTTCACGCATGCTTTGAAAGTCGTCGGGCAATCCTGAAAGCGATCGAATGATGAACCGCCGGTAATCCGACTTCTTCATCCGTCCGTCTTCCCATACAACCATGGATGCAACCACATCGCTTCCCTGCAGATTCGAAATATCGAAGCATTCGATACGGCGCGGCGGTTTTTCGAGATCGAGGACTTCTTCGATTTCCTTTGAGATCGCGGCAGCGGAAGGCATCGCGGCGCGGAATCGCTGCATGAATGAAAGGCGCGCGTTGCGATGAACGAGATCCATCAATTCTTTCTTGGCGCCACGCTGAGGCGTATGAATTTCGACTTTTTTTCCGCGCCGCTCCGATAACCATTCTTCGAGGAGGGCACGATCCTCGAAATCCGCGGGCACATGAACTTCGACAGGAACGAATAACGCATCAACGTAATACTGCTTCAACACCGACCCGAAGAACTCGCCGGGCTCAAAGTTGTCCTGATCCTCCCAGAACAATTCCCTCTTATCGACAACGCGGCCGCCGCGCATGTGGAAGGCGGAGACGGCCACCAGGTTGTCTTCGTGGTGATACCCGAAGATGTCGATGTCGTCGTAGCCCATGACGGCCATTTTCTGGCGGTCCGCCAGGGTTTCCATGGTGTCGACGGCATCCCGATAGTGCGCGGCAATTTCGTATTGTTCGTTTGCCGAGGCTTCTTCCATTTTCGCGACAAGACGTTTGATGAGGTCTTTGTTCCGTCCTTCGAGGAACAGCTTCACATCCTTCACGGCTTCCTGATAGGTGTCGAAGGTCGTCAGTCCATCGACGCACGGACCCAAGCATCGATGAATGTAGTACTGCAGGCAGGGCCGCGGCCGCTTGCCGTCAATCTGAATGTTGCAGTTGCGGATGAGGAAGTACCGTTCAATCAGTTTCAGGCTTTTTCGAGCAAGTCCCGCAGGAAAAAAAGGACCAAAGTAGAGCGCCCCGTCCTTGCGAACCCTGCGCGTGATGATGGCTCGCGGGAAAGGCTCATTGGCCGTGAGTTTGATGAAGGGATAGGTTTTATCATCCCTTAGGAGGATGTTGTATTTCGGCTTGTACTGTTTGATCAGATTGTTTTCGAGGGCGAGCGCTTCCCCTTCAGTATCGGTCATGATGAACTCGACATCTTCGATGGCGTCCATCATCTGATCCTTGCGCTCATCAAGGTCACGAGACTGTTGAAAGTAGGTCCGCACCCGGTTCCGCAGCGACTTGGCCTTTCCCACGTAAATCGTCTGCCCGGAAATGTCCTTATATAGGTACACCCCCGGCCCCGGAGGGATTTGCTTGAGTTTGGCTTCGGCCGTGGGATTCATAGACTTGGACCCGTGGAATTATAACCTCCTTGACCGGAGCGTGGCTTTAACGTAACCTGCCGCCTTTCAATAGATTTAAATGGCGAATAGCACCTTGTCCCCATCCTTGAAGAAGTGGCTACCAACAATCCTGGCGCTTGTCATTACCGCCGGGTTTGTGGCCCTGTTTTTTGTCAATTCGGATCTGGCGGACTCCAGCACATTAACCAGCCTCGAGAAGACTTTGCTGGATTCCCGTTTCCGTTTTCGCGGCGTGCGGCAGGGGGGCAATGAGGTTGTCATCGTTGGAGTGGAAGACAAAACTCTCGCCAAACTGGGCTCGATGCGTGTGTTCCAGCGGAACAACTGGGCGGACTTGATCGCGAAACTCGCCGCAACCGGCCCTTCCGCAATCGGATTTGATATCACGTTTCAGGATCCCGATCTCACCGATCCGGCCAACGACAGGAAATTCGCGGACGCAATGCAGGCGGCGAACAACGTCGTTCTGGGACTGCAGATCAACCTGGAACCACGGCAGGGGCCCAGGCGGCGGGAAGAAGCGCTCGATGCCGAAATGGAAAAACTCGTCACCGAGAAGCAAATTTTCGCCGTCGACTACCATCCACCGGGCGGCAGGCCGGATTTGAACGCGTTTCGCGGCAAAGACATCAGCAAGAATCTGCCGGAGCTCACGAAAGCGGCCCTGGCTTTTGGCTTCGTGAACTTTCACTCGGACGCGGATGGAAGACTGCGATACCAACCACAGGTGATCGACTTTGGTGGACGCTGGTACCCGTCACTGGACATTCAACTCCTCAGAAAGTACTTGAACGAACCGACGTCGGCGAAGGTGAATTACAACGTGAACGGGAACATTGAAAGCGTTGACGTTGGAACTCTGAGGATCCCCACGGACACATCCGGCCGCGTCCTGATGAACTACAACGGTCCGCGTGGAACCTATCAGACGGTGCCGATGATCGACGTCATGGAAGGAAGTGTTTCTCCTGAAGTCTTCAAAGACAAGATTGTGCTGATCGGCGCGCCCACCGTAGGACTGAACGACGTGGTCGCATCCCCGTTCGACCCCGTGCTGCCTGGTATTGAACTTCACGCGAACTTCCTCGACAACGTTCTGCACAGCCGTTTCCTGCTCCGCGACGGGCGCGCGAAGGCCGTCGATATTGCCCTGATTATTGTGTTCGGGATTGTGTTGGGGTACTTCCTGCCCAAACTCAACGCCGTGCGCAGCCTGATTTACACCGCGCTCATTTTGGCCGCCTTCGTTGCGTTCAACCTTTGGGCGTTCGTGCAGCTTCAGTGGTTTTTGAGCCTGGTGTATCCGGGTTCTTCGATGATCACAACGGCGGCAGTTCTGATCGGCTACAAGTACTTCACGGAAGAACGTGAGAGAAACAAGACGAAGAACACGTTCCAACTGTATCTGGACCAGCACGTGATCGAACAGGTTTTGAACAACCAGCAGATGTTGCGTTTGGGCGGTGAAAAGCGCGAACTGACGGTGTTGTTCTCCGACATTCGCGGATTCACGAGCTTTTCCGAAAAGATGGCGCCGGCGGAAGTGGTGCACTTCCTGAATCAATACTTCGAGAAAATGCAGGGCATCATCTTCCATAACAAAGGAACGCTCGACAAGCTGATCGGCGACGCCGTTATGTGTTTCTGGGGCGCTCCGCTGCCGATGAAGGATCATCCGCTGCGCGGCGTAACCACCGCGCTTGAAATGATTCAAGCGGTGGAAGACCTTCGCAGCATCCTTGTGCTGCCGGGCGGCGCGAAGTTTGAAATCGGAGTCGGCTTGAATACGGGCGATATGGTCGTGGGCAACATGGGATCGCAGAACCGGTTTGCGTACACGATCATGGGAGACAACGTGAACCTCGGTTCGCGGCTGGAGTCGCTGAACAAATATTACGGCACCAAAATTCTGATTTCCGATACAACGTTCGAAGCGGTCAAGGAATTCATTTTCTGCCGCCAGCTCGATACGATCCAGGTCAAAGGCAAATCACAGGCAGTAACGATCTACGAACCCATGGGAATGCGGCCTGTGGAATTCGAACGCCGGTTGACCGATCGGCGGGGCCCCATGACTCCCGCAAAGCAGTTCAAGAAGGCGTTTGTCATGATCCGGTACGGAGAGCGGCGCGTCGAAGAACGCCGAATCGGATCGGAACGGCTGATTGTCAAACCGTTGCAGGAAGAAATTGCAACAATGTACGAACATGCGCTGGCGCTCTATCGCAAAGGCGATTTCGACGGCGCAGAGATGGCTTTCAATCACGTCCTTTCATTAAGCCCGAGTGATGGACCGTCGCGGCTGATGAAGAGTCGAATTGCAAAATACCGCACCGAGTACGCGGGTGCGGAGTCTCATTTTGATCCGGTGTACAAGTTCGATGAAAAATAATTTCACTAAAACGCTCATACTCACTTTTGTTCTTCTCATGTGCGCTTCGCAATGGGCGCAGGCGAAATCGACACCCATCGGCGACATCATTCTGCTGGGCTCCGTGGAACGGTCTGGACAGAAGCTTTTGAACGACTCCGTCATCTTCGAAGGCGACACGCTGCGCACTCAATCCACGAGCGGTGGAGTCGTTCGTGTGGGACGCGGGCGCATTGAGATCAATGAATCGTCGGAAGTGGTATTTGTCCAGGGCAATCCGCTTAAGATACTCGTGAAGAGCGGCAGCATCGCATTCAATTTTCCGAAGGATTCACCGATAGAAATCGTGACGCCGCAACTGGAAGCTCATCCGGATGCGGGCGCGGAAAATCTATCGGGAATCGTACTGGTCTCACCCACGGTCGAGGACCGCATCCAAAGCCGTAGCGGTAAGTTCACCATTCTGGAGCGGCAGGAAAACGGCGCGACCAATCACATCATGCCGGGACAGATCCTGGTTGCGGCGTTGCTGACACCGATGGCTGTCTCTGCGGCCCTGGCCGAACCCATTCCTCCGCCACAGGGACCCCTGGGCGGACCCGCAGTGGCCAACATCGAAGCAGCGAACGGCGACGTCCGCGCTGCGCGCGCCGCGACGCCTGCGGCCTTTGCGCGCGTCGGCGTGGGCACGCAATTAGCGAATGGCGACTTCGTCCGGACTTTGAATGGTCAGGCCAACGTACGATTCACCGATCAAAGCCAGCTTACGCTGACGCAAGGTACAACGATCCAGATTCAGCAGCGCGCCCAAGCCGGCACGATCTCGCGAAGAATTTATCAGGCGGCCGGAAACCTCTGGTTCAGTATTCAGCGAATCACGGGAACGCAAACCACGCTTGAAACGCCGACGGCGGTCGCCGCCATCCGCGGTACGGAAGGAACCATCGACGCGTCGATACAGAATCAGGCTACCTTCGCGTTGAATGAAGGCCTCGAACAAATTACGGAAAATGTCACGCAACAATCCGTCACACTTCGAACCGGACAACGCGTAACAGCCATCCGCGGTGTTGGCTTCACTCCGGTTGTCGCACTCCTCGCTGCGATCACGCAACCCATCGTGGGCGGCGGTGGTGGAGCAGGTGGAGGCGCGGGAGGCGGCGCGGGCGGAGGAGCAGGCGGTGGTGCGGCTGGTGGTGGCGCGGGCGGAGGTGCCGGCGGCGCCGGAGGCGGTGCTGCAGGTGGCGCGGGAGGCGGTGCTGCGGGAGGCGCTGCGGGTGGCGCAGTCAGTGCTGCAAGCACTGCCACGGCATCCACAGTATCCACGGTGGCCACAGTGGCTGGAGCCGCGGTCGGCGGTATCGGAGCTACGGCGGCTGCAATTGCTCCTGTCGCAGCTCAGAAGTCCCAGTCGACGTCGGTCAGTTCGAGCACTCCGCTGAATCCGCCCGGCGGCGGCTAGAAACTCAGAGCAATTTCATGCTCTCGAATTCTTCACAAACCCTCAAGTCCGGCGACGCGGCGCCGGACTTCTCACTTTCCACAGCAGACGGCAAAAAAGTCGGGCTATCGGATTATCAAGGCAGGCTTCTGGCTGTTGTCTTCATTCGCGGCACGTGGTGACCCAACTGTAGAAATCAACTGGCTCAGTTGGAGTCGGCTTACGCACAATTCAAAGATCGAGGAGCCGGCATCGCCATCATCGCCGCGCAGAAGATCCACGGCATGTTTAAGGGAAAAGAACACGTCGAACAGCATGCATATCCTTTTCCGATTCTGTTCGACGAAGACCGGAGCGTGACGCACGCGTACGGCGTCTATCACGCTCTTGCGCTGGATGCTTACAACATTGCAAGGCCTTCCACGTTTATGGTGAACCGGGATGGACGAATCTGCTGGATCGCCGTCAGTCCCAACCAGCACGAACGGCCGCAGGTTGCCGATCTGCTTGCGGCTATCGAATCTTGCGGTAAATATTGAAACCGATCCCGAACTTATCCCAGCCCTGATACGCCGTTTGAACCGGCATCAATAATTGCTGTCTGGAAACCACAAGTTCGAACGTGTGACGGAACGTGGATTTCTGCAATCCAAAAGAAACGCCGGGATAATCCTCGTCCTCGCCGCGATATCCCCACAATCTCGGGATATATTCACCCACAAGGGAAACCGACGGCAGCAGCCGAATGCCTGTCCCGATTCCCATCGAAACGGTGTTGTTATGATCGGCGCCGAAGACACGCGGCCGGAAGGCTCTGGTTTCATCTCTGGTGTTGAACGCAAAGATGGGAATAGCGCTGAAAGAAACACGGTCTTTGAAAGTTCGAGTCGCTATCACCTGGATAAACGGTGAGTACTGGCGTGGAAGCGGAGTGGTCGCTTTGTCATACCACCCGAAGTTGCGTTTGCCGTCGACTCCGCCGCGAACCTGAAGCGTGACCGGCATCGTGGAGCTTTGTCTGGAAATCTGGAATGAAGAGTTGAGCGAGATCACCTTGAAAGCGTTCGTGCGCATCACGCCGACACTCAACCGGTCCGTGATTCCCGCCCGCACACCGTAAGCGATGTCGGCGGAACTGTCGAAACCAAACAGACCGCCGGCGCCGGCGTTCTTGATGTCCTGCACGAATCGATGCCCGATGAAGAAATCCACGCCGCCCGCCTTTTGCGGCTTGCCGTCAGGCAGATTCACGATGGTCGATCCGAAATACGCGCCTTCACGCGCGTACTCATCCACGCGCACTTCTGAAGAACGCCCTGGCGGGCTTGTGACTTCAGTTGAGACGGGGGCCGGCGTGCCGGGCGTGGATGCCGCTTTCCCATCGACCATTCTTTTCTCGACGTCGACAAGATTCTTCATCCCACCCGTTTCGATGACGACTTGTTTGTTTCCGGGATCCGAAAAATGGACCGTCAAAGTGTTACTGACTTTCGAAACCGGATAAATGAAACGATCCGGAAACTGCGCCCGCAACATCGGCGTGATCACCTCGCCCCCCTGCTCGAAGGCCTGTCCAAACGGATTACGCGCGTCACCGCCCTGCGGACTCATGTGACAGGTATTGCATCCATCGATGGACGGGTTACGAAACGGATCCATGCGATACATCTGAAGAAACTGCGGCATGGCAAAGGCCGGAGCGCTGCAAAGAAAAACGATCATCCAGGACGGCAAAAATCTGTACCAACGAGTCATGGCAAACCTCCACATCCAGCACCAGGAAATCAATCGTCATTTGAACCGCACGCGGGAAACGTGCGGGTTGTTTTCAATATAGAAGCGCCAGGGTTTGTTTTTGTACTCCCCGGCATAATCCACACCAACACGAGGGCTGGTGCAGATCGATCCTGAATCGAAGCGTCGATCTTCGATCCAGATTGTGGATCCAAGCAAATCTTCCCGGTTTAGTTTCTTGTCGATCGCCATTGCCATGCACAACTTACCCGGTCCGCTGGCAATGTTCGTCTCACGTAAAGGATTATTGCGAAGCCGCCGCATCAAATCCACATTTTCAAGAGGTTCCACTGCGCGAATCAGAACCGCTGCGGGATATTCTTCAGGCTCCGTCACAACATTCAGACAGAAATAGAAACCATAGATCATGTAGACGTAGGCATGTCCGGGCGGCCCAAACATGACGGACGTGCGCGGGGTGTAGCCTTTGGATGCATGACACGCAAGATCGTGTGGACCTACATAGGCTTCGGTCTCGACAATCCTGCCAGCCAGAATCCTGCGGCCGAGACGTCGCACAAGCACTTTACCTAATAAGTCGGAAGCAACATCGAGTGTGGACCGGGAATAGAAGGACCGGGGAAGTTTCTGAGGCATGAACGATCCGAAAAATGAAAATGGGCCGGAACAAATCGGGGAAAGACACCAAAATCCGTTTTTGAATTTCGGCGCCGTTCTGAATTATCTTCGATTGTTCCGGCCCATTGAATTCCCAGCTAAAGGAATTTCTTTTCTTTACGCCGCTTCAGTCTTTCCGCGGACTTGCTTCTTGATCTTCCAATGCGAAAACAAGTACTTATGTCCGCATCGTGGGCATTCCCACGAACCCTTCACCGGATCTGCACCGCGCTCGTGGAACATCTCCACAATGAGGTGACAATGCAAACACATGGTCGGATGACTGTAAACGCGTTCACCCTTCGCGGGCTTAGTCATGACTGCCATTTTCAACCTCCTCTGTTCGGTTAAGAGGCTCAATCAATATCTCAGACTTCGGCGCTCGCCTTTTAAAACTATTAACTTATGACTGCTTTTTACTTAGGAATTGCGCAGTCGCAGCTCTACAGACGGTGAGATAAAAAAAAGGAGTCAGTCTCGGTTCGCCTGTCTGAGATTTCTAGAAGAGACCCGTCGGGCATTATAGCCGAATCCTTCAAACTCACTGCCAGGAAAAATTCAAAAACTGCAAAATCAAAGGTATGCTCGACACTTCATGCGGTTACCGATTATCCCCTTTCTCATTGCAGCGACACTTCTTACGGGCGTTTGGTACTTATTTAACGCGAGTCACTCCGATCGAAAAACTCCGGATGCACCGCGGCTGTCGCGTCTGGCGGATATCGAAGGAAGCGAGACGGAAGTCGCCATCGCGCCGGATGGGAATCGGTATGCCATCATCTCCGGGGGGCATCTCTGGATCCTTAATACCTCCACGCGTGAGCGGCACCAGATGACCCGGACCTCGGAACGCGAATCGTTCCCAGCCTGGACTCCGGATGGAAAGACCATCTCGTTCACGCGCGGATCGGACACTTTTGGAATCGATCCGGTAACGAACAGCGAACGCACGTTGCAGCCGAATGCCACTTCGATGTCATGGTCATCCACGAACCGAAGCATCTTTGTGCGCGATCGGGCGCTGTGGATCACAAATGCCGGCGGGCTGGGTGAAAAAAAGCTGGTGGAAGCCGATTCGATTCCTGACGTCACCATCCGGAACGCTCGTTTCTCGCCCGACTCCCTTCAGATCGCCTACATCAAAACTCAATTGAACCTGCGAGGCGAAGTCTGGGTCGTCGACGTTGCCGGCGGCATGTCGCGGCCTCTTGTTTCGGACCGGCTGGCGGAAAACCCGATGGATGTGGCCTGGATCAACGATGGCCTCGAATTGGCGTTTCTTACTGACCGTGCCGGATCGTATTCGGTGTGGTACGTCGATTTCGTCCGATCCACAATCAATCCTCTGACGCAGCCGCTGAATATTGTTCCGCTCGAACGCATCGGGATGGCGGTCTTTAAAGATCGTCTCGTTGTGCCGAGACATTTTGTGGATTCCAACATCACGCTGTCCGACGGCTCGGCCGTGGCATCGTCGGACAAGATTGAAATGGAACCGGCTGCTTCGCCGGATGGAAGCCTCATCGCGTACACCGTGGCTGCAGAAAACAAGATGGAGATATGGACTGCCGGACTTCACGGCGAGAAACCCCTTTTTCGCGCAGTGGGACATCAGCCGCGATTCTCTGCAAACGGATATCAGATCGTTTACACGCATGCGGACCTTGTCGGAAATGCCGACATTTGGAAAATGGACATCCGGAACGGCAGCGTCGAACGGGTCACCGACGCCGATGAAATCGATACCGCCGCCGACTGGTCCGCCGACGGACGCTCGATTGCGTTTTCATCCGCCCGGGGCGGCGCCATTTCGATCTGGACGATTCCGGTATCGGGAGGAAAACGATTGCGGATCAACGATGGCGGGTACGGCCCGCGGTATTCATCCGATTCGAAATCCATTCTTTTCTGGAATCGCCAGGCTTTGTGGGTATCGCAGGCGGATGGAAGCAATGCCCGGGAGATTATGCGAAACTTGCCGGAACCTCGAATCGGCTTATGGACCCCTAAGGGGCCCGCGGTTGTTTTGAACGGCGAAGTTCAATCGCCGAGTGAGAAACTATTGGGAATCGCGGGCCATTTGATATGGCCCGCTTTCGACGTTCTGAAGGATGGGCGACTCGTTATTGCGCCGATTGATATTCACGAAACAAGCTTGTGGGCAGTAGACCTGACATACAAGGAGAATTGAAATGGAGTTCGATGGAAAAGTGGTGATCGTTACCGGAGCCACCAGTGGCATAGGCATGGCCGCAGCGCGCCGTTTTGCCGAGCAGGGCGCGCAAGTCGCGGCGGCCGGAAGAAAGAAAGATGTGCTCACAAAGATCGGGGGCTCGAGCATCAGAACCTATGCCGTCGATCTATCGAACGAAAGCCAGACGGAATCGTTCGTACAGAATGTCCGGACGGACCTGGGTGGAATCGACATCCTGATCAATGCTGCTGGAATCATCGCGTCCGGAACCATCGAGAATACAACTCTCGCCGACTACGACCTGATGATGAACATCAACGTCCGATCGATGTTTCAACTCACGCAGCTCGCGTTACCGTCGATCATCGAACGAAAAGGCAATATCGTGAATGTATCGAGCGTCACGGGATTGCGCGCATTTCCCGGCGTTCTTGCTTATTGCGTCAGCAAAGCGGCCGTGGACCAGTTGACCCGTTGCGCTGCCCTCGAGCTTGCGCCCAAAGGAGTCCGTATCAATGCCGTTAATCCGGGCGTGGTTCGCACGAATCTTCACAAGAACTCCGGAATGAACGAAGAATCTTACGCTGCCTTCGTTGAACGCAGCAAAACGACTCATCCCCTCGGACGCGTGGGCCAACCCGAAGAGATCGCCGATCTGATCGTATTCCTGGCTTCTTCAAAAGCCGGCTGGATTACCGGTGTCACTTACTCCATCGACGGCGGCCGCGCCGACACCTGCGCAAGATAATTCGGTGTCAGAGGCCTAAATCACCCAAATTCGGGAAACGATCTCATTGTAATTTGGGTGATTTAGGCCTCTGACACCGAATTATCCCCGGGTGGGGAGGACGATGACACGGCGCCAGGGGACTTCGCCGCGGCTTTCGGAGCCGAGACCGCGTTCTTCGACGAATTGATGTTGAAGGCGGCGGATGTGCGCGGATTGCGGCGCCAGTTCAACCGGCTTGCCGAACGACATGACACGATCGACGGCTTCGTTGACTTCGCTCAGCGCCCGTTCTTCCTCGGCTTTTTGATCCTGCAGACCAAACGTTTGCATCAGAAATGATTTCATCTGGCTCACGGTGTTGCTGCGGATGATGGCAACTTCCAGCCCGTGGTCCTCCAGATCTTTCACAGTGCGCGGTTGCCGTTTTTCGTGCGCCTTCAGAGTCAACACGAGATCGGCATCCTTCGGCGTTTTTGCAATGGTGGCAGAGACCTGCAGATCGCCGATCGCCCGCATCAATCGGTCTTTGCTCACACCGTAGGGATAGATTCGAACGGTCTTGCGGCCTGTGGTCTCTGATGCCGGCTCCCGTTCACGGCCGCGGCGTGGACGGGCCTCAGGAACAGCCGCGGCCGACGTTGCTTCTTCGACGACTTCGTAGCCTTCATCTTTGCGGAGGCGCACTTCAGGACGAATGGATCGTCCTCGAAGGAACGCATCAACGACCGAAGCGGTGTCGTGATAGACCGACAATTCATCGCGATTTCGAATTTCGACAAGCGTATCAAACGTCGGCGGAGCCTTTCGCTCGAGCACTGTCTTCTGAGTACCGCGCCGGCGCGCTTCTTCATCGCTGAGCGTTACGGCGTGAATTCCGCCCAGCAGATCGGCGAGCGTGGGATTCATCAGAAGATTATCGAGCGTTTTGCCGTGTGCGGTCGCAATCAACTGAACGCCGCGTTCCGCGATCGTTCTGGCCGCAAGAGCTTCAGCTTCCGTACCGATTTCATCGATGACGATAACTTCCGGCATGTGATTCTCAACAGCTTCGATCATGACCGCATGCTGAAGGTCCGGTCTCGGCACCTGCATTCTGCGGCTTGCTCCGATTCCGGGATGAGCAATATCGCCATCTCCCCCGATCTCGTTGGACGTATCGACAATGATCACTCTCTTGCCCAACTCCGTTGAAAGGACACGAGCGCTTTCCCGCAGAAGAGTTGTTTTTCCAACACCCGGCTTGCCGAGGAGCAGGAGACTCTTTCCGGACTCGATGACATCGCGAAGAATATCGACCGTTCCAAAAACGGCGCGGCCGACCCGGCACGTCAATCCGACAACCCCCTCGCGGCGGTTGCGGATCGCCGATATGCGATGCAGTGTGCGCTCGATTCCGGCTCGATTGTCCTGAGTAAACGCGCCCACGCGATGCACGACGTAATCCAGATCCTCGCGAGTGATGCTTGAATCGCTCAAATGGATGGCGCGGCTGGGAAAGCGTCCTTCCGGCTGCCTGCCCAGATCCATGACAACCTCAATCAGGTTTTTCAGATCGGCCTGGCGATGCAGCGCGTCGCGAATGTAAGGCGGCATGACTCGCAGGAGCAACTCAAGATCGTCTGTGATTTCCTTGCTCGGCAATTCGCTTCTCCGCGGGTGATATGGAATCTGCTACCCTGAAGTCATGGTTGTGGAATTACAGACGGATGACGATCTCGAACAACTTCTGGAGCGCTCGAAAACCCATCCCGTTGTCATTTTCAAGCATAGCACGCAGTGCTCGATCAGCAGCGACGTCTACGGCGAGTTCAAACACTTCACGGAAACCGCACCGGACGCCGATTGCGGCGTGGTTCTCGTTATTGAAAATCGGAACCTCTCCAACGAGATTGCCGGCCGGCTAGGTGTCCGGCACGAATCACCTCAGGCTCTCCTGGTCAAAGATGGACGCCCGGTTTGGAACGCTTCGCATTGGTCGATCACGGCTGATTCCCTCGGCCAGGCTCTCGCGTCATATGCCCAATCGCCTCATCAACGAAACTAGCCCGTACCTGCTGCAGCACGCGCACAATCCCGTGGAATGGTATGCCTGGGGACCGGAGGCCCTTGAACGCGCCGCAAAAGAAGACAGATTGATCCTCCTGAGCATCGGTTACTCAGCCTGTCACTGGTGCCATGTGATGGAGCACGAATCGTTTGAGAATCCCGGCATCGCAAAGGTCATGAACGACAACTTCGTGAACATCAAAGTCGATCGCGAAGAGCGGCCGGATCTGGATCAAA
>CAZWGA010000061.1:0-37982 GCA_964633285.1 uncultured Solibacteraceae bacterium
TGCCCTTCTCGTGCGCGGCTTCGAGAGCTTCCGCAATCTGTTTCGCGATGGGCAGAGCTTCATCGAGTGGCATCGGCCCGCGATCGATTCGCTGCGCCAACGTTTCTCCGTCGACGAGTTCCATGACGAGGAATTTCCGCTGCTCCGCCTCTTCCAGTCCATGGATTGCGGCAATGTTGGGATGATTCAGCGAAGCCAGCACGCGAGCTTCGCGATCGAAACGCGCTACACGTTCGGTATCGCGGGCAAAACTTTCGGGAAGAAGCTTGATGGCAACGCGACGTCCCAGCTTCGAGTCGGTGGCCTCGTAGACTTCACCCATTCCTCCCGAACCCAGATGCGCCGTCACGGAATAGTGCGCCAGGTTTCTTCCGATCATGCGGCGGGCATTCTACCAGATCTTCAGAGTTGGTTACTTCAAAGGGGGATTCCAAGTTCTGCAGCAGGATGATGGCTGCAGGGGCCGACGACATCCGTCCTGTGGATCCATGTCTCGTTCTTGCCAGACAACCGTAAGCGGGCACATACTCGATTTTGCAAGGGATGCGCAATGCCATCGAAACCTGGTCTTCTTTGCATTCTCTTTCTGATGATGATCGCTGGGCTTCAGACTCGTGTTCTAAAGAATCGGCTCATCGGCAAAGTCTTGTAGACGGTCTGAAGTCATGAACACCTGTGTCATGTGCAACAGCCTTTACGTGAAGGCGAACGGGGAACTGCCTTGCTGGGACGATGCCGGGGAGGACATCATTCTCGGTAGTCTCGGCCAGAACGGGTTACATCAGCTCGGTAGTCCGATCTTTCACTCTCCTCAACTCGAACAAATCCGCCGCTCCTTCATGCAAGGGAACAATCCGCATCCCATCTGCTCGAGTTGTGCGGTTCGAGGATTCGGTGGCGGACACGATAGTATTCGTCCCGCAGTCATACATGTGCTGCACCTCGAATCGTCCTACCTTTGCGGTCTGTCCTGCCCGCAATGCCTGCCGGCCACCGCGCGGCACTCTCTGAAGAATCCGCCCTATCACATGCCGGTCGCGATGTTGAAGGGGCTCCTGGACGAGCTGCGCGGAGAAGGGATCGAGATTATCAAGGTCGTGCATTTTGAAGGACGGGGCGATCCCTTGATGAATCCTCACATGAGTGAGTTGCTCGCGGTCACGAAGGCGGCATATCCCAACGCATTCACAATGGCAACAACGCACGGAAGCTATTCATACAAGCCATGGGTCGTCGAGAGTGGATTAAACCTGCTTCGCGTTTCTATCGACGGCGCTTTTCCGCACAACTACGCAAAGTACAGAGTGGGCGGCGATCTCTCGACTGTACTTGCTTTCCTGGCGAAGGTCCGTGACGAACGAGTGCGGCTGCAAAGCAATCTGCAGGTCGAATGGAAATACATCCTTTTCGAATGGAATGATTCTGATGAAGAAATGGCTCATGCTGCTCGCCTGGCCGCCAGTTTGGATGCTCATCTTCGATTCGTTCTGACGCACTCACCTGGAAAATCGAAACGATTCGAAGATGAACGAGCTCTTGCCGCAATCCTTCCAGGCGTTGCGCCCGATGCCGCCACTGATATGACCTACCAGTTGAAGCCCATCGAACATCAGGCCGTGAGCGTTGACGCCGTCATTGCGGAACATCTGGATCGACAGACAGGCCAGCCGGCGGTTCGTCAAGAATGGACTCCAGAACTCGTGGCTGTTCCCGATGCCGGAAGCTTTCAGAAAATCAAAAAGAACCCAGCGGGTTTGTGGGCTCTTCCATTTCATTTTGCCGCGTTTTTTGTCCTGGCTGCTGCCGCAGCAATCATCTATGCGCCGGCTTTCAGCGGGAGAATTCCGTTTCCCGCGTCAATCGTCTTTGAGTTTCCGCCCTTCGCGGATGTTGCGCCACAGGGCATTGCAACGCCACATTCGAATATTCACGACCTGGCGCACTCTTTCTATCCCTTTCGGGCGCTGGCCGCCCGGGCGGTTCGCGAAGGCATATTTCCGTTATGGAATCCGTACATGCTCGCAGGCACGCCCTTTGCGGCAAATTCTCAATCCGCGCTGTTCTATCCATTGAATTCTCTCTATTACGTCTTACCGCTGCCTGTGGCGTGGACGATCGGCTTTCTATTGAGACCGCTGCTGGCCGGATTGTTCACCGCCTTGTTTAGCCGCCGCATCGGAGCCTCGAAAACGGGGGCCATGGTCTCAGCGATTTTGTTTGCGTTCTCCGGATTTCTAATCGGCTGGCAAGGATCAGCCATGAGCGATGCAGTCATCTGGCTTCCCTTCGTCTGCTACTGCGTCGTCCATTTGCACGCGCTGCCTTCTATGAAGTCTGTAATCCTGGCAGCGATGGCGTTTGCGATGCCGGTCCTTGCCGGACATCCGGAAACAGCGCTTCATGTGGCGTTGACCGGCTCGGCATTTGCAGTATTTCTCGCAACCGTTGCCTTCCTGAGAAAAGAGCGGCGCGCCATTCGCTTTCTAACGCGCTTCGCTGCCTGTGGGCTGCTCGCCATCGGTATCTCGGCAATCCAACTCATTCCCACGCTGGAATGGCTGAACTATATCCATCGATCCTTCGTCGACTCATGGCCGCCATTTCCACCATGGGCGATTCTTGCCATGGTGTCACGCGACGTCACAAGCGGAACAAATTCGATTGGGTTGTCTCTTCCAGAACAATCGGCGTATTTGGGAATGCTCGTCTTCGTCACGGTTCCTTTGGCGTTCCTGCATTCGTCGAGAAAATCTGTAATGTTTTTCGCTGCGGCAAGCGTGGCCGCAATGTCAGTGGCATATGGCATCGGACCGGTCTTTTGGGTGACGCAACATCTTCCGGTATTGCGGTTCATAAAGAATGAAAGACTCGTCTTTCTGTCGTCATTTGGCCTGGCTGTCCTTGCCGGCCTGGGAATCTCCGTGTTGCAGACACTCGATGCGCACTCGCCGCCTCGCCGGCGGGTGCTTGCGCCGGCGCTCGCGGCATCCGGCTTTCTCATCTGCTTCATCATGATTTATGGGACCCACGTGAGGACGGAGAAGCTCGTCGAGTTTCTTCGACAGCCTCGGATAGCTCTCGCGTTGCTGTGCATGGGAGCGATACCGGTTGTCTTGCGGTTGTTCGGCCGCATCGGAACAAAAGCATTTCCGATCCTGGTCCTGGCAGCGGCCGGCGTGGATGTTTGCACATTTGCGTACAACGTTATTCCTTTCACCGAACCCCGGCACGTCTTTCCGAAAATCGAACTGTTCGAGAAATTGCGGCAGGATGAGCAGCCATTTCGTATTGCGCAAATAGGTCACGCTTATGGGGCGAATTTTGAACTGATGTACGGCCTGCCTGCGGTTACCGGCTATGAGATCTGTCTGGAGAGGATCAAAAGGTTTGTTGCCGGTCTGACGACAGATGACGATCCGATGGTGATGTTCACTTCGTCAGGAATTCTTGATAATCGGGACCGGCGTGTTGATCTTCTGAATGCGAAATACTATGCCGTCTCGGACTACGACACCCGTCACTTGGAATTTCGAAATGATCCGGACCGGTTTCGCTTTGTCTTCTCTACTGGCCACACGGATATCTTCGAAAACCGCAAAGTACTGCCGCCGGCTTTCCTTGTGCCCAGCAGCGGGTCGGAATTCATTTCAGATGAAAGAGAAGAATTGGCGCGCTTAAGAGATCCGGCGTTTGATCCGCGGCAGTCCGTCATTCTGTCGACGCGTCCGGCCGCTCCCCGGATGCCGCCGCACGTGCCTGTCGCGTCAGCGGGAACCGTCGAGCGAGTAACGACGGGAATCAACAACGTTCAAATTCAGCTTCGTGCCAACCAAGACAGCGTCCTCGTGATCAGTCAGATTTACTATCCTGGTTGGAAGGCGTCTCTCGACGGACGGGAAACGGCTCTGTTCGAGGCCGATTACGCTTTATCCGGCATACGGGTTCCGGCCGGAGATCATTCCGTTCATCTGACATTCTCGCCTCTTAGCATTCGACTCGGTTTCCTGGTTTCCAGTCTGACTCTTGTTCTGGTTGTCACGGTTCTCTTCCGAAGAAGTCGCTGATCGGGTCTGTATTTAGTAGATACTCACGATGCCAGGTCATTATGATGGCGACCAGAGGCAAATATGGCGCGACCACCGGCAATCGAAACAGTTGGCTCATTTCACGCACTTCTGTTCGATCTCTGCAAGGGACTTAAGGATCGCCTGCTTCGTAGGATTCGTCACTTTGGAAAGACTGTCACGGATTTCTGCCACAAGCTTGATCTCGTCATCCTTGCTTTCACAATCCCCGGAAGCCACACCCTGGGTTTGCTGACTCGCCTCGGCAAGAGCGTCGGCGATATGGGGTCCTGTAGGAAAATGCATCCAGTACTGCAGAACTCGTTGTTCAACGTAACCAGCAAGTACGCACACGTCTTCGCACTCATCATGTTGCACGGGAAGCTTGGCGATATACCAGACCAGTTCCTCTGCCCATGGTGCGCTTTTATTCGATTCAAAAATCTTCCAGAAATGAGTCGTCGGAACGTACCACTCTCCAGACGGGCCAAAGTACTCGAAGAGGTCACCGTGATTTAATCTCCACGATTCGACCAGCGCTGGACTGAATCCGCCGGGCGTTTCGGCATTGAATCCCTCCGTTTTGAGAGCACCGGTGAGAAGCTGGAGCCAGCGAAACTGCAGTAGGCCCGAGACCCGACTTCGGCCTGCATCAGATTTCCACCTGGAATCGCTATCAAGTAAATAATTCTCAACAGCAACAAACTCATCGAAGGTCACATCTCCACGGGCGAGGACGTGATCCAAGATCGTGAGTAGCAAGGCATCAGGCTCCGCCTTATGGAACACGGCTGTGCTGGCCGCCGTTATCTTACAAGCCGAATTGGGTGCCATCGCTGGATAGCCCACAAACCATGTGTTGCCTCCTTCTTTGATTTCTTGAGTGACTCGGATTGGCATTCCTAATAGAACGGTATATGGGATCGGCGGGGTGACCGGAAACTCGCACTTCACGTTGGTATCGACGACGACGCGGGCACCGTCGTCAGCATTCAGTACCCATGACGACAAAGGCCCTTGCAGAGCCAGAACGAGTAGTGTCAAGTAAACCACGGAGTCTCCAGAGCCGATCATACACGGGAAAAAACCAAACGATTCGGGTCAAATTGGTGTGCAACGCTGATGGGCACTCGGTGGGCAAGGAGGCCCGAAAATGGGCAAAAAACCAGCCAAAACGGGAAACGTAATCGCCGGTCTTCATCCAGGTGTTCGGCTCGCATTTTTGTCAGAACGCGAAGGTATTGAACAGATGAGCTTCGATTCAGTCAGCAAAGTAGGCACAGGAGTTCCAGATTGTATTTAAGCGATATCCACGCGGCACCACTGGCGGTAAGAGATCCAACTCAGGATCGTTCCAGCCAACACCATAGCGGCGATCGTTACCGCAGTTCGGGGGAGATCGATGGCGACTACAGCCGCGCCGACTGCAAGAGGGAAACCCAACCAGCGGACGGCTAACCGGCGCCAAAGGATCGGAAGACTGATAATTCCAAATATCAGGAACTGATCTGCGAGCGACGTGGCGAAAGGCAATAGCGGTGGAGGTGCTGCGATAATGCCGGGCTGCGGCATCCATGCGACGAAATAGGAGGCAATCGCGTAGCAACACCATAACTTCAGAATCAGTACGGCCATGGCGCCACCAATTCTTGCCACCAGATCCTTGCGTGCAAACGGCAGCATCATGATCCATTCCAGCTTCGGCAACGGGTCACGCTGGAAGCCGCCGAAGCCGGACAATAGAGTTATAACCGGCATGATGACGATGATGCCGACCAAGTTTGGCGGCGGAGCAGGAATGAAATAGCCGATGATCCAGAGCGTCGCGATCCAGGTGACGGTCGTCATCGCGGTGGACTGAACTCCCGCCATCCCCAGTTGAAAATGGTTCAACTGTGCCGACAAACTGCTGCCGAGCGGGCGTTCGATGCGCTCGTATCGCGTCTCATCGGGCTTGTACAACCGTTCGAAAAAACTGCCCGGCGTTTCCACTTCCCGCTTATTCGCCTGCGGCCACGACTGACCAAAACCGACCCAACGGAACTCGAACATTTCTTCGTCTACGTGCCACATCCGCCAGAGCAAGGCAGCGCTGCCAAGTACATTAATAAGGATGACGTTCGCCAACAGCCCGCGGTCGCCTGCCGTCAACAGAGCCAGGAATCCGCTCATCGTTTTGCTCATGAAGGCAACTTGGAGAATGATGAATATGAAAAGAAGGTGCAGAAAGTATGCAATGCCGAACGCCGCCAACCCCACAAACCACAGGAAGACGGCTGCTTCCGCAAACTGCTGGAAGTTCATTCCAGGCCGCAATTCTGTGGGTGCCATCACCACAATGCCGACGATCACGCCCAACAGCAGCGCGGTATTGAGATGTGCGGTGCGATATCCGGGAATCACGTTCGATCGATGGGACAGAAATTGAGTTTTAACCTGATCGCCGAGCAATGCGCAAAACAGCGCAAACGTGGCCCCTTGCAGTTCAAGAAGAAAGAGAGACGTGGAGCCTCGAGGTGCGGCCGCCTGCTTACTCACAATCACCCACGTCTGCACAGCCACGAGGAGCACTGCGAACCACCAAAACCACTGCCGGTCGCGGTATGTCAGAAGAGCGGCGCGAATGTGTTTAGGCACGATGAACCTCCACGAAGATATCTTCCAGGTTGAGGTCGCGGACTTCGACGGTAGCGTCGAAGTCCGTCTCCAGCGTGTGGATCAGATCCGGCGTAACTCCACGAACCGTCAGCACGGCCTGTTTCTGGCTCGATTCACAACTCAACAGACCCGGCAGTTCCAGTTTGCTGGGAAGCAGCCTTTCGGTTGTCAGCCGTAACGACTTGACCGAATCCAGCAGTTCATCCATCGGGCCGTAATAATCGATGACTCCCGCCTTCAGGAGAACGACGTCGCTGGCCACGCGTTCGAGATCCGAGGTTAGATGAGTTGAGAGCAGAACCGTCCGATCCTCGTGGCTTGCAACCTCGACTACCGCGGCCAGAAACGCTCTTCGGGCTTCCGGGTCCAGACTGGCGGCGGGTTCGTCGAGAATAAGGAGTTCCGGTTCATGGGCCGTGGCCACGAGCAAAGCCAGTTTTTGCGCCTGGCCTTGTGACAACTTGCCGACACGGGCTTCCGGATTGAGTTCCCATTTTTTGAGAAGTGAGGCGGACAAGGGTTCGTTCCAGGTCGGATAGAAAGCGGCGATGTACGAAATCATGTGCCGTACTCTCATCCAGGGATAGAACTCCGTCTTTTGCGGGACATAGCCGATACGAGCTTTCGTGCGTCCGCTCAATTTTCGGACATCCTCGCCGAACAAAGTGATGCCGCCGGCATCCGTTTTGAGCAAACCCAACAGGCATTTGAGCAGTGTCGTTTTGCCGGCGCCGTTCTTGCCCAGCAGGCCCACGACCCGGCCCCGCGGGATCGAAAGGTCGACTCCGCGAAGGACTCGAGCTTCCCGAAACGCCTTCGATACCCCTTTGAGATCCACAATCGGCTCCATAGCGCTATCTCCTCTGCAGGTTCTTTTTCTCGTCCAGTGACGCCAGCAACGGCTTCAACAGATCCATGACTTCCTCCGCATTGAACCCAAGCTGGTGGGCTTTGACCACGACTTCCTTTAACAGGGCCTTCAATTCCTCCCGGCGTTCCTTCACGGCTCCGCGGATACTCGTATTGGCGACGCGCATCCCCTGGCCCCTGTCCCGCACGAGCACGCCTTCGCGTTCGAGCAGAGAATAAGCCTTCGATACGGTCATCGGGTTGATTTCCAGTTCGATCGCAGTGTCCCGCACCGATGGCAGGAAATCGCCAGGCGCCAGCCGCCCTGAGGCAATCTGAAACTTCACCTGCTGCATGAGCTGCTGATAGATCGGAGTGCCCGCCGAAGGAAAAACGTGAAATTGAAACTTACCGTCCATGTGTATTAGTTCAATAATACACATAACAAAAACGAATACAAGATGAGATTTAAGGCGGGCAACAGCTTCTGACGCGCAGGATAGAGAGCCGTCCTTTCAAATTATCTTTCCAAGACTCTCGCGAATTTGATACGTAAGCAGAATCTTTCAAACCCCACGCGTTCTTGACCAGTCGCCGGAGGTGTGTTCAGAGTAACGGCGAATGTGAACGAGAAAGGGACTGCGACCCTGCCGAAGCGAATCGTGATGGTCACCGATAACGGGCCAGCGATGAAGTCGCGGCGTTATCGCAACTTCATCAAGAAGACGGAAATACTCCATCCACGTTCGCGGACAGAAATATCATCCGCAGACGATTGGTCGAGAAGAACGATTTCACGGATCATTGAAACTGGAATGGCTCTATCGATACTTGCCGAAAAATCGGCAGGAATTGGTCGAGTGCGTCGCGGCGTACAGGAGCTTTTATAACCTGGAACGCTTGCATGAAAGCCTGGACTACCGGACGCCGGCGTCCGTGTATTTAGCCAACATCGCCCTGCGCAGTTCTAACTTAAACGCCGGTTAGACTGTTCCGAACGTCCGGGACCAGACACTCAGCCGTTCCCTCCTCTGTTTATCATCAGAGGAGCGAGAATTCCATTGGTGACAGATCTTGGGAAGGCAAAGTCCTGGACTCGTTTCGGTTTCATCGTTTCGGCTGCGCGGTTTTCGGCGTTGCAAGTTTGTCACGCATCTCGCGCCAGCGAGCGTATTGATCGGCTTTATAAGGATCGGGATCCTCTTCGTCTTTGAGCCAGAAGCGGAACCAGTCCACGTTGTGCTCGAAGACCCACCAAATATGCGCGGGCTGCGTCCGGACGTGTCCTTCATTTGGGTAATGCAACCATTCGACCTGAGCGCCGGCTTCGCGAAGGCGAGTCCATGTTTCGACGTTTGACATCGCTTCAGCATCTCCGGTTTGCCAGAGCAGGGGCGGGAGGTCAGCACGAGCATTGCGGCCCGGCGATACTTGGGTCCAACGAGAGTCATCCGGTCCGAGTTGGCCGATTAGGTCTCGCAGCACTTTGGCCTGGCGCACACCAGCCAAGAACATACCTGTAGCTTCCGCGCCGCTTGTCGACGAACTGATTGCTCGAAAGCTCTGGGATTTCCAATAGGCGTACATGGCGACATCCGATCCGTAACTCAGCCCGACCAATCCCACTCGTGTAGGATCGATCACACCTTCTTTTGCGAGTTTAGCGATCCAAGTCTCGAGAGCCACGACTGGCCTGGCCTTTCGCGCTACCGCCCTCTCGAAATGGCCGCCCGTCGAACTCACATTGAAGCCCGAAAGATGTACGTGAAGCACCGCAATTCCGTGCGCTACGAGCGTGGGCACCGGAGCGTCCTCAGAAGAAGTTAACTCGAAGCCAGGCCACGAATAGTATTGCGTGATCACGAGAGGATATCCGCGTCCGGTAGCGCTGCCTGCCGGAAGATAGAGCCGGGCGAAGGCGTCAGCGGCGGGATCGCTGGTATCTTCCAGGAAACGAATGGACGGTTTCGATTTGCCATCGAACAGAGTGTTCGGATGAGCGAGCACGGAGAGAGCACCCGACTTCAGGTCAATCGCGACCAGTTCATCCGGTATCAGGTTTTTGCTTCGGACTTGGACAACAGTTTTCATGTCCTTGCCGACGATCGTGCCCCCTTGCGGGCTGCTCAGTGCACATTCCTCTGTGAAAATATTAGTGATCTTCCCGTCACGGTCTACTGCATTTACCATCGAGACACGTGGCGTGAGCGTGAGGTAATAGAGCACACGGCTGTCCGGACTCCATCCGAGAATTCGCTGCCCAAGGACGCGGGGCCGCTCGGCGTCAACAAGGATTCGTGGGGGTGCGTCTTTCGGCGACTTTGATTTCAGCAGAATCCGGAGGGTACGTATGCGGAAGTCTCCCGGACCTGCTTCCTGACCCGTTTCCAAGAATGCTGCAACCGTCTCATCGGGAGAAACGAACTCAGGACCATTGGAGTGCAGAGTGTCTTCTTCATTGAAAGGCCAAGGCAACCCCGAGAACTCAACCGGCAGATGTAAATAGGCTGGAGCATCCTGCCTGACCATCGCCGCCGGCGGAGCGCCCCATCGATATGACCAGTGCTGCACCACGAACTTCCCCTCGGCCTTCGGATCGCTCGAGGAAATTCCGAGCAAGGCGTAACCGTCCTTGATCTGGAGAATGTCGTCAACCGGGTGCCGCGTATCTTTCGTAGTGTCGGCATTCGAGACCGTAAAGGTCAGCGTACTGCCTGCGTTTCCGATCTCAATCCGCTGCGCCCCCGTGACAAGTGTGCGCTCCGTCCCAGCCGCCACGAAATGGCTGCGCAACTCCATCCGTGACCCTTCGTGAACCGTGTAGACAAGTTCTTTCCCGTCGGGTGACCAACCGAATTGCCCCACCGACGCAAGCACACTATCGGTATTCGAGTCGACTGTTTCCGGGGTTGTCAGCTTGTAGCGGGCCAACACCAGTGGCGCGCCACCTGTAATCGGAATCAGATTCAAGACTACCGCGTAGCGATTCTCGTGAGTGAGTGCCTGCAAGGTGAGGTAGGCAGCGTGCGTACCAGCCGGTGAGATGGAAAAACGCGGAATCTGCACTCTGCTCGTCAGGTCATCAATCGAGATAGCGGTGCGGTCCTGACTGGCCAGACCTCCACTTGCCCAGATCAGGAGCAAGAAGGCCAACGCCACCCGGTGCCAAGCTTTTTTCATGTCGTTTGCGTCCTTTCGATTTCTGTTCAGAACATCAACCGCAGCGAAAGCTGGATCGATCGCGGTCCGCCAACCTGGAACAGTGGATTCAGGCCGCCTGATGTTCCTCCAGCGCCAAGACTCCGGTTCAGCGAAGTGTTGGAAGTTCCGAAGGTGCTCGAAACTGCGGGAAGTGTTCCCGTTGCGCTGAGCGTACCCAGGCCGGCACTGGGATCGGCAAAACTGGGGTGGTTGGTAAAGTTGAAAGACTCAGCTTTGAATTGCAGCTTCAGGGACTCGTAAATCCGGAATTCGCGTCTGAGACCCAAGTCGAATTGATACATTCCAAAGCCGCGGAGCGCGTTTCGTTCGAGATTGCCTTGCCGGAGTTCGGAAGGAACCAGAAATGGTCCCACTTGATTCACAGTCAATGACGGACGCGCGTTGTTGATGCGTCTTCCGCCGGGCACGTTGGGATCGTCCACCCAGATAGGAATCCCCGGCACTAAATCGGGGCGAAACGCATAATTGCCAAAGCCGAGGTTGCGAGTTACGGTCACGTTTACAGGAAATCCGGAGCGTGCTTGGAAGATCGTGTCGAAGCCCCATCCTTCCAACAACGGCGCTAACCATCGAGCCTTCGGTGCGGCGGGAGAATAGCTCATCGCCGTACTGAAAACGTGGCGAGCATCAAAATCGGAGTATCCACGATTGCTCCTGATATCCGGCGTGCCGAAGAAAGTGTCATACGAAGCATTGTCGATCGAGCGCGACAAAGTATATGAACCGAGCACCGACATGCTCTCGGAGAAGCGCCCACGAAACTGAAGCTGAAGAGCGTTGTAAGACGAAGCTGAGTCGCTCCGCGTCAATTCGACGGTAGCGCCTGCTTGGAACGTTGGATTCGGACCCAGATATGTCGTACTCCTCAGGAGGTTGTGTCCACGAGCTCCAACGTATGTTGCTGAAACGGCGCGACCGGATCCAAGGCTCTGCTCGAAGGCGAAGTTCCATTGATACGCCCGTGGTGTCTTTAGCAGGGGATCGGTGAGGAAGATTCCCGCGTACGGTGGAGTCGCCGGTATGGCCGGTTTCACAAGGATGCCGGGGCTATAAGGGAACTCCGTGCCGGCCGTCACAAGTCGAGTATTGACATAGGGCGCACCCGAAGTCTGAGTGGCGACGTATCCACCGACTAAATCATAAAAAGTGCCCGCTCCCAGTCTCAGCACCAAGCCGGTGTGAGAACTGTTTCGCAAGACATAAGCGAGCCCCGCACGGGGAGCAACGTTTCCGTAAGATGTCTTCCAAAGAGGCGTCCCCTCCGGGGCAAGCCCCAAAGTATCGGGCGATCCAGCGCCGGATGCAGCGAACAACGTGTATCCGTTCAATCCCACAGGCGGCGGGGCAGTATCCCATCGTGCGCCGTAGGTAAGAGTGATTCGAGAACTAGCCCGCCATGCATCCTGGAGAAAGAAAGAGAGGTTCAGATAGCGCATCTCGAAGTTCGGGGCGCGAGTGCTCACTGTGCCGGATAAAACGCGTTGCGACAGCGCCGTTCCGGAAGGCTGCGTCGTAACTGCAGGATCTCCGACCGTTGAGAAGCTTACCGTTACGTCGGTAGCGCGAGAATCGTTTGCCGGCTGCAGTATGCGCACGTCGCCGCCGAATTTGAACAAATGCCCGCCCCGCGACCAAGTGAAGGTATCGAGCATGTTTACCTGTCTCTGCTTATTTGTTGTGTTTTTTCCGTGACTAAGAACTCCAGCGTTTCCGATTGCGATCGAGAAGATCGCATTGTCAATGGCTCCACCGGCTGGGAATAACAGCGAGTCACCCGGGACTATCGCTCCACCAAAGTCGTCGAGCCGAAAAGTGGCGTTCGCCCTGGTCGCAGTCCAATTGGTTCGAAAGTCGTTGGACTTGGAGGTTCCGATGCTGGACGTCGCTCCGGCTGTAAAAGACCGCGTGGTAATAAGGCTTTCGGTGATTTGGCTCAGGCCGAAACTACCTCCACGTAGGACACCGGGTGAACGCGAATCCGCATAGCGCCCAAAGAAGACGGTATGTTTGAAAGAATGATCCAGGCGCAGACTCCCGGCATCCAACTCGGAAGGATTGGAATAGGACGCATTTAGAATGGCCGCCCCATTCGTTAGCTGCGCACCGTTCGGCAACGGGTATGCGTTCAAGTAGGGCTTAATTGCTGCGGGAGCGGCGTTGCGCGCCGCCACAGATGGCACGCTGATGTTGGTCACCGTCTGCGGTTGAACTAGCCGAGCTCCCTCGTAAGAAAAGAAGAAGAACGTGCGGCTGCGCAGAATGGGCCCTCCCAAAACGCCTCCAAAGTCGTTTTGACGTAAAGGCGCTTTGGGTTGTCTGGTGAAATTTGCAAACCAGTTATTCGCGTCCAACTTTTCATTGCGCAAGTACTCGAACAGGGATCCGTGGAATTGATTAGTGCCTGATCGCGTGACGATAGAAACCTGACCACCCGGTGTGCGCCCAAATTCGGGCGCAAAACTTGACGTCTGCACGCGGAATTCCTGAAGCGCATCGGCCGAGACCAGTGAGTTCAAGCCTCCCTGAATGCTGGTGGCGGGCTGCGTCCCGGCGGCATTTTGTCCTATCCCCCCTCCATTCATGCCCGCGTTGGCGCTTACGCCATCGACCATGAAGTAGTTGCTGCTGGAGCGCTGGCCATTGACGTTGAACTGGCCCTGGTTGCTTGCATTTGCCCGTGCGAGCGTTACCCCCGGAGTCAGTTCAAGAAGCGCGTTGAATCCGCGCCCATTGAGCGGCAAGTTCTCGACAAACTTCCGGTCAATGACCGTGCCTACCTCTGGTGAGTTATTAATCAGCGGCGCCTCAGCCGTGACATCGACCGACTGGTTCACATTGCCCGGCTTCAACTGGAGCCGCAGCGCTTTTTGATCGCCGACATTCAGGATGATGTCGGGAATGCGAAGCGGGGCGAAGCCTGCAAGCTGTGCCGTCAGCGTATATGTGCCGGGCGGAAGCAGCGGAATTGTGAAATAGCCTTGCTCGTTTGTCATTGCCTGGCGCTTCAACGCTGTCGCGATGTTCTCCAAGGTGATTTCCACACTGGGAACAACCGCGCCCGTTTGATCGACAACCGTGCCGCTCAGCGTGGCGGTGGCGGATTGCGCGAAAAGCAAAGAAACGGTCAACAGCATGGAACACATCATGAGTCTCTATCTCCCCCCTTCAACGATTCCTTGGGCCAGGCTTTCGGTCTCTTGTAGCGACTGCCAGAACTGCGGCGATCTCACGGTCAAAACTGCTGGCGCGATGGTTGAGATCGTGAACGCCGATTGGATCGCTTCATAATTCGCCGTACTCCGCTCAAACAATTGCGAGACGGCGCGGATCAACGCGTCTGCGCCGCCGTCGCCGATGACCTGGCTCGCCGCCGGCGTGGGTGCGTTGGCAAAGAGCGGCGAGAGCTCTTCGCGCAGCGCAGCGCTCTCACGGCGAAACGTCAGCGCGTGTTGCCGAATCAGTGCGAGCCATTTGGCGCGTGATTCCTCGTCGAAGGCGCGGACTTGTTCGAGCGTGAAGCGATCGGCGAGACGTTTCATGGCGGCAGCGTGAAACATCGCTTGGCGGGATCGATTCACTACAGCGTTAGCGAACCTTCGCACTTCTTCATCCATTTGACCGGCCGCCGTGCCGCCTACGGCCAAATAGCGGCGCAGTTCCGCATCAGCCGGAATCGAGTTGCTTGCAGCTTCGGCAACCGTCACGGACGCCCCTGTCTGCGCCTGCGGCGGCCTTTGCCGCAGAGCTTCTTCCACAGTGTTGATGTCGAGACGAACTGCCGGTTCATGCATCACCGCACCGAGGGCGCGCAAGATTTCTTCTTTGCGCCGGGCGGTCTCGACAATACCTTCGACCTTTAGCGCGCCGTCCGGTTCGCGTGTGACGCTGATTTGCTCGCCAAGATCGGCTCCCGCCTGAGCGAGCAACGCAAGTGTTTCGATCTCTAAAGCAAGGCTCGCCGAGACGGGCCGAGAAACGTCCGGCGCTATTGAGCGAGCCGCAATCAATGGAGTTGTCGTGGTTGAAGGAGTGTCCGCACCTTCGACGAAGACTTTGGAATCGACCGTTGCGAGGCTTACGATCTCGAACGCCGTCTCGGTCAATTCATACTCCGCTTCTCCGGATTCCTCTTGAACTCGCAATTCTTCCTTGAAGGTATGCCAATCGGTTGCCCGAACTGCCAGCGTGGCTTCAACAACTGCGCCGGCTTGCGGCGTGCCGGTTGAAGTGGTGGTCAGGCTTAGCATCTCGCCTTCGCCGGCAGCGCTTGTGCGGCGAACTTTATCGGTTTTTGTGCCGAGCGAGTTACGCCAGCCGGCGAACGAGGCGGCTGAAAGCGGCCGCCGCCAGTCCAGAGAATTTGCTTCAAAGACGCGCTCGAGCGTTACGAGCAGCTCTTGCGGCTTGGTCTCTCCAAAGCTGGATTGCTTGAAGCGTGCGTTGTTCAAGTCGTTCCAAGTGTCCACACGCACGGTCTCCGGCTGCGGCGCCGAGCTGCGTTTCCGGCGAACTTGAATCTGCTGATGAACAACCGGCTGCGCCGTAGAAACAACCTGCTGCGTTTGCGCTTGTACGGCGCGATCAAGCAACTCTGTAGCAGCGATCATGGGCTCGCGATTAAACACGACCCACGAAACTATGGCGGCGAGCACGATCAGCAACGCAGCGGCAAAACGGAGTGTGAGGGGCGAGACAAGCGGCGGCCGCCGCCTGCTTCCAACCGCTGCCGCAGACTGATCAAGCCGGGTGTCGAATCCGCGCCAGTTCTTGGGTGGAGGAGGGACCAAGGTGCGCAGCACTTGATTGCGATAGCCGATGAAATCCGCGATGGTGGACTGAACCTCATCCAGCTTCACTCGACACGACCAGCAGGCATCGAGGTGCGCTTTCAACAAGCCGCTGATCTCGCGTTCGAGCTCGCCGTCCGCATAAACGCGTAAGTCGTCTTCAGGCGGATGAGCTCCTTCTTTGGACCAATCGGGGTTCGTGTATTCACTCATTCGGTGGTTCCTTCAATTTCCGCATCGCGCGGCGCAAGTATTCGTTGACGGCGCCTGAGCTGATGCCGAGAATTCCGGCAATCTCGCGGTAACGAAAACCTTCCGCCCGCAAATGCAGGCACTGCTTTTCCTGCAATGACAACCGCTTCATCGCCGCATACAAGCGCCCGAACTTTTCCCGCTCCAGAAGCAATTGTTCGGGGCTGGCGCCGCGATCGGGTAAGAGACCGCATAATTCCTCGAACGTCGCGGCATCGAGCGGATCGAAAAACTTGTCGTGTTTGAGACGATTGACGGCGAGATTGTGCGCCACGCGAAACAGCCATCCCTTGGCGTGATGAATCGTCTGGCCGCGGCGCAGCGCGGCATAAAGTTGGAGGAAGGCTTCCTGGACGACTTCCTCGGCTTCGGCCGGATTTCCAAATACGATTACGAGGTACTCATAAATCGGCGTGCGCCACTGTTTGAATAACCGGATGAGGTCCTGCTCCAGAGTCATCGCCTCTCTTATGAATCCCGGAAGAGCGCCCTCCAGCCGCAGAGCGGTCTCTGATTTTGTCTTCACACTCTAGAAGACAATCGAGACTGTCGTTTTCGCGACATGGGTTATGAGCCTCGAAGCAGCCATAGCGAAAGGATATATCGGGTGTCCCGATAGGCTAGACTCTTCCGATGATACTCGGCTGAGCGTCATCCGGTTGCTCAAGTAACGGTTGACGGATTCGAAGGATCGTTTCTTTTCAGGGGATGTGGTGCGATCGAGTCTTTTAGAAAGAGTCCGGCGGCGATTGCGGCGCTCTCCGGACTCAACGGAGACAGCCCACCGGCAATGATCTATTGCAGCACGGCTCTCTCGAGCAGGAGTTCAATGTAACCTGATCGCGGCGTCAAGAACCGGGTCACGGCCCGCGCGCAAGTCCGATGCGGTAGTCCTGACGGTGATGTCGGGGCGCACTGCTTCCGGCGAAGAATAAAACTTGATGGTCCACTGCATACCCAGTTGAGAATGGGGAAGTCTGCGGGAGCGCGACTCACCATAGCCGCCGAGGAGACCGCCCGTTGTGGTTCCCACCAGGCGAGCCTTTGCCTTCTGGCGCAATGCTTCCGCGGCTCTGACGCCCGACGAGAACGTTTGTGGACCGATCAACACGTAGAGAGCCTCCAGGCTCTTGATACGGGATGCGAGGCCCGCGGTCAACGGTCTGAGCACGGCTTCGCTCCCGCCCTGATTGAAGCGCACGTCGACGATAACTCGGCGTGGTTTGCTTTGGTCGATCTCCGCCAAGGTAAGTGCGGTGAAGTCTGCAAATTTGAGTTTGGGGTCGTCCGCGCACACGTTGTACTGCACATAGAACGTTTGTGAATCGGGCAGGAACCGGCGCCAGTAGTAGCGTTCCATCGGGCGGCTTCGGGCCAGGATGACTGGCAGACCGAGGGCTTGCTGCAGAGGAATCAGCGGAGTTTGCGCCGGAGTGAAAGGGACATCGAGAGCTATCGGGCCGTTCGATCCTTCAAGCGTCAGACGCACGCTGTCATCCCGGACCAGATTCAGCAGCTCGAGCAAAGCCCGGCGCCGGACCGCCACACCCGCAATCAGGCGGCGCCAACCATCCGTCTCAGACGCGAGATACGGAGAGGCTGCGTCGAGAAGCGCCGCAGGGCTCAGGTCGCCCACTTTCAGCAACCGGAAGCCGATCGCGGACTTGAACTCCGCGCTTGCGGCAGTCACCACGGGTCCTTCCTCTAGCCACTCGAAGGCCAGCGGGAGTGTCTGTGGGTCGTCTGGGAAAATCGAGTTGTGACCGATATGGGCGCTGGCGAGAATCTTCGCAAGACGCCAGGCAATGGCTCCATTCTGGAGGTTGGGAAGCTCGACCTCCAAAACGGCCAGGTCGGCATCGAAGTGGGGATACACCTTGGCAAAATCCTTCTGACCCGGCAGTGTGTTCTGACCCGGTATTGGGACGCCCCGCAGTGTCGCAGCGACGAAGTGGAGGTCTTCCCGCCAGTGCTCCACCCGTTCTTCATTGGAAATACTTTGTTGGGCGGTTGGCTGCTGGGCGTGCATACCCCCGGCCACTGAGATTAAGAAACCAAGGACAAAGATCCTGCGCATACAACCGGACGATAGTCGGTGCCGGATCTTCAGCGTTGGTAGCATATCAAGGGTACGGCCCCTGCCTTGTTAAGGGTGGTTCGGCTCGCGCCGCAGCGAGGCGTAAAGAAAAGGCTTGCCTGACGGCTTCGCGCTGCCGCCGTTCGGTTCTACCGTGACGAAGACCGCGTCGATCTCCGCCAATTGGCGCGGATCATCGAAACGCAGGACCCAGCGGCGGTTCTGTGTGTTGTCCAGATATAGAATTCCTAGGTTGACGGGCACGCGCTGCGACGATTCGCTGCGGCCCCATGCCTGGAAGGAAGCATTCTTAATTCCGGGTTGCTGGTCCAAATCGAAAGCATAAAAGATGAGCGACTGGCGTTGAGTGTAAAAGACGCGGCCGTAAGGCTTCCGCGTCCGGCTTTCGCTGGTCACGTCGAAGACATCGGCCACATAAAGTTGCCGAGCACCCATCAGTTCTCGAATATCGCGATCGGCATCCAAATATTGTTCCTGAGTGCGCAGGCGGCGCTCTTGATCGCCCAAGCGTCGATCCTGATCGCGGTTCGCCGCACTCAGCAATGAATTGTCGTTCTCCAGCGATACCAGCCGGAGTTTCATTCGATCCCGTTCGGCACGCATGTTGAGCAGTTCTTTCTGTGCGCTCTGATACGCCTCCTCCGATTCCTCCAATCGCGCCATGAGCGCATCGTGTTGTTCGGATGCAGTTCGCAGTTTTTGATCTTTTTCATCAAGAACCGCTCGGGTTGATGCGGCGTTTGATGCAAGTTCAAGCGCACGCTGATTCGCTGCGCTTAAATCGGCCCGGAGGTCCTCGATCTCTTGGCGCTTCTTATCGCTTTGCTTTTCCAGGCTGGCAAGGCCCTGTGATTGCGCCTGCAAACGCTCGATCAGTTTGTTCCTCTCAGCATCGAAGCTGTTCTTTTCGTTTTTCAGAGTTTCCAATCGAGGGCCGGCAACATTCTTCGCAACGGAAGATTCTGTTTTGGCTTCAGGGGGGATGAGGCGATAAACACCAAGACTCGTCAGCAGCAAAACGGACGCTGCAACGATGCCGGTCGCTATCCGTCGTGCGCCGAAAGCTCGGGCCTGAGGTTCGACCATCTCCGATTTCGCGATGCGAGCGAAAAACGCTTGTTCGGTTTTTGCATCGCTGATCGGTTGCTCCGGTTCATGCATGTGTTTCTGTTGGGCGTAAAGACGGGCCAGAAGCGGCATGCCTTGCTGTGTCAGCAATAGATAACGCTCGTAGTCGTCGCGACATTCGCCACAAGTTTGCAAATGCTGCGAAAGGTCGGCCGTTTCGTTTTCGCTTAGCGTGCCGGACATCGCGAGGGCACAGAGTTCGCTATATCGTTCGTGATTGACTTCTGGATTCATGCCTGTTTCGGACATGCTCACTTCTCCCAGTCCCGTAACTTTTGTACTACCGCGCTCTTTTGCAGCTTCTTCAGGCCCCTATAGTAATGATGACGAACGTTGCCCAACGGCTCGCCCAGTTGCTCGGCGATTTCCCGCAAGTCCAGTCCTTCGAAATAGAACAACTCGAGAGTCCGGCGCTGTCGTTCAGGCAATTCCTGGAAGGCCTTTTCCAACTGCGTCCGGCTGAGCTTTGAGGCAATCTCCCGGTCCAGATCTGTGTCTCCTGCCAGAGTATCGGCCACGCACGCGACGTCTGTACCAACACGGAACTTTCTCCGATCAAGATAATTGCGGCGATCGAAGGCCCGATGATACGCAAGCTGAACGATCCAGCCGCGCGCGGCGCCTTTGGAAACATCAAATGAAGACGCCCTCTGATAGAGATAAAAGAAAACGTCCTGCACCACTTCCTCGGCTTCGCCGTCGTCGTGAAGAATGCGTAACGCGATTCGCATCACGAGACGAGAGTAGCGAGACAACAGCACTCGCAGCGCCGCAGTGTCTTTCTTTGCGATGCGTTCGATGAGGTGTTCATCGCTGTGACGCGCCTCTTCGACAGCCGAAACCTGGCTCGAGAGTGCGGGAAATGGTATTGCCCTTTCAAATCGCGAGTTGTCCATCGAGTGCTCGCTGGGAGCAACTTATGTATACACGTGTGAAGCCCGCACAGCCAAGGTGAGCCGGAAAATTAAATCAGAAATATTGAAAGCAGGAAGTGGTACAAAGCCGAGCCCGGCGACGTAACCTTCCGGAAAAGTTCAAAGTTCAACGAGTTTTCGTTTTTTGCCATGCCAGCTTGTCGCGCATTGCGCGCCAGCGCACGTATTGCTCGGCTTTAGAGCGATCCGGATCCTCTTCGTCTTTGAGCCAGAATCTGAACCAATCGAGATTGCGTTGATACACCCACCATTTGTGTGCGGGACCAGTCTTGACATGCCCCTCGTCCGGATAGGTAAACCACTCCACGGATACCTCGGCTTTTCGGAGCCGAGACCAGTCTTCCACGTTATAGAAAGCCTCTCGTTCGGCTGATTGCATCAACAGGGGCGGCAAGTCTGGGCGCGCGTTGAGCCCCAATGAGAGTTCTTTCCAGGCAGGATCACCCGGAACGGGAACGCCTGCGTAACGCTCGAGGTAGTTCGAATAAACCACACCCGCGGTGAGATGGCTCATTGTGTCGAATCCGGGGCCGGCCACACTGAAGGCGCGAAAAGCGTGCGACTTCCAATATGCCCACATGGCGATTTCTGCGCCATAGCTTAGGCCAGTCAAGCCGACACGATCGCGATCAATGATGCCTTCGTCTGACAGCTTTTTAATCGCGGATTCCATGACGGTGAGGGGCCTGGCCAACCGCTGTACCATTATCTGAGAATTACCGTTAGTCGATATTGCGTTGAACTCTCTCGAATACATCGCCAGGACCGCGATCCCGTTTGCAACCAGCAAATGGACCGGCACTTCTTCACCTACCGAGGTCTGAAATCCGGGATAAGAATCGTAGTTCGTAATTACCAGAGGATATTTTTGACCCGGTTGATGTTTGTCGGGTAGGTACAGCCGCCCGTAAGAGTGCTCATATTGTTCATCGAGCGATATGAAACGAACTATCGGAGCTTCCTTGGTTTCAAAACCGGCGTTGGGACGAGCCAGAGTGGTCATCTTGCCGGACTTCAAATCCACGGCCACGAGTTCGTCCGGCATCACGTTGGTGCTGCGGACGAAGACTCCGGTCGTGACCTGAAGGTTGACGGCGCGAGTACCAGAGAGTGCACTCAGCCCCGCGTTGTCTGTAAGCACATTGCGGATTCGCCCTTCCCTATCCACCACGTTCAAGTAAGAGGCTTGGGAACCCAGGCTCAGGTAATAAACCAATTTACTGTCCAGGCTCCAACTCAGGATCGTGTGGTTCATGGCCCACGGCTGCACATCTCGCGGCACGAGTGTTTGAACCGTGTTGCCGGCCGCGCCAGTCGATCGAAGAAGGATCTGAAGCGTAGGGCGCGGTCCGGCCTTGGGAACAATCTCCTGACCTCGTTCGACCATCACCGCGGCGGTTCCATCCGGCGAGGCGACTTCCGCGCCACGGTTAGTGAAAGTGTCTTCTGCGCCCGGTGTAACCGGCGACGCGGAGGGCCGCTCGACGGGCATTCCCAGGTAGTCGGGCGGATCCTGAGAGCGCTGTTCGGCCTTCGATGCCCCCCATGAATAAGACCAATGGCCGGCTACGAACTTGCCGTTCGCTTTTGGATTACCGAACGGTCCAAAAAAACTGTATGAATCCTTGATCAAAAGAGCATCGTCGGGAGGGGAGGTGGTGTTCCTCTCCGTCTCGCCAACCCATGTCGTGAACTCCATGGTTTTTGCCGCCGATTTCCCGAGCTCGATTCGACGCATTCCGGACAAAACCTTTTGCTCAGCTTCCGTTCTGATGACGCGTTTCCGCATTTCCATGAACGAACCCACGTGCATCGTATAGATCAATTCGGTTGAATCCGGAGACCAGGCAAACTGGCCTGTGGAAGGATTCACGCCGCCGCTGTTGGGATGCATTGCCTCGCTCGTGGTCAGGCGATAGCGAGCGAGGACCACTGCTGCCCCCGAACCTGATGTGGGAATCAGATTCAACACGACTTCATGCAGATTCTCGCGGGGAAGCGGCTTCAACGTCAGGTAAGCCACTCTTTTCCCATCCGGCGAGAGGCTATACAGGGGAATGTGGACGCGGCTGACAAGGTCTTCCAGTGAAAGAGGGGCCAACGCAGCATTGGCGATGAAGCCGCAACTCACGACGAGGATGATCAGAATGATTGAGCGCGCGTATTTGTTGTATAAGACAACTCTCACTTGCTTCTCCTCAAAAGATCAGCTTCAACGACAGTTGGATCGAGCGTGGACCTCCCACTTGGTAAAGAGGAGAGTATCCACCTCCGCCAACGCCCATAAATCGGCCGAGCATCAAAGTCGAAAGCCCATAGTTGCTCGTGTTCAGTGTGAATACTCCCGTGGGGCTTAAGGTTCCGACAAAACCAGACGGATCGCCGAAGTTGGGATGATTGGTCGCGTTAAACAACTCGATCCTGGCCTGAAGCCGGGAACGCTCCGCGAGTTTAAACTCACGGCGAACCGCCAGATCCGCCTGATACATGCCAAATCCCCGGACCACGTTTCTCGCCAGGTTTCCTTGACGAAGCTCGGGAGAGACAAAAAAGGGCCCTCGCTGGTTTGGCGCCCCGGGTGGACGCGCGTCATTGATTTGTCTTCCGCCACCGGCGTTTGGATTGTCGATGTAAATCGGAACTCCAGGCACCAAGTCAGGGCGAAATGAATACGTTCCGAATCCGAGGTCGCGGCGCACAAACATATCGATGGGAAGCGACGTGCGCGCCCGAATCATTCCATCGAAACCCCAACCGCTGACGATCGGAGCCCACCAGGTTCCTTTGCGAAATGCCGGACTGAAAGAGAACCCCCCGCTCAAAGCATGCCGCACGTCGAAATCGGATGCTCCGCGGTTCAAGCTAATGTCGGGTGTTCCGAGGACCGTTTCACCGGAAATGTTGTCGATGGAATGAGCCCAGGAATAGGAGGCCAGAGCGGACAAGCCATTGCCGATTTGTCCGCGAAACTGGAGTTGAAGCGCTTGATAATTGGAGGAAGCGTCGCTGCGAGTAAGAGAAAGAGCACGGAACTGCGCATTCGGATTTATCAAGGATGCGGTGCGTGCCAAAGAACTCCCGACAGCGCCCAGGTAAGTCGCTGTAATCGACCGGGCTCGCCCCAGTGTTTGCTCCAGGCTCACATTCCATTGATAAGTGCGCGGTGTCTCCAGATTCGGGTCGGCGAGAAAAGCGGAGTTATAAGGCGGCGCGGGCGGAAGAACGGGAGCAGTGATGGTCTGTTGATTATAGGGAAAGGAAGCTGCCACAAACGATTGCACATTCGCGTGTGGAGGTGTGACCGCCTGATTCGCCAGAAAACCTCCCGAGGAAATATCGAAGAACGTGCCTGCGCCAAACCTCAGTACGAGAGCGGAGTTTGGCGCCTGACGCAGTGTGATGGCCGTACCGACTCTGGGAGCAATGTTTCCAAAGCGCGTGGGCCATATCGATGTTCCCTTCGGCGCAAACGTGATCGTAGAAGGTTCTACGCCGCTCGCCGCGAACAACGTCAGGCCGTTAAGCCCTTGGGGTGGCGGAACGATATCCCAGCGCAGACCGTAAGTAGTGGTGATCCGGGAGGACAGTCTCCAAGTGTCTTGTATGAACGTCGACCAGTTGAGATAGCGCATCCGGAAATCCGACGTGTAGATCGCCGCACTTCCTGACGAAACGACTCCCGAGAGAAAAGTTCCGGCGGGGATACTTGCGGCTGCGGGATCACCAACGCCGGTAAAATTCGCGTTGATCCCGTAGCGGCCGGGATCAGAAACAGGCAGCATGACCCGCGCGTCCACGCCGGCCCGGACATCGTGGCGGCTCAATCTTGCCGACAATGTATCCACGATGTTCCATTGCCGCTGCCGATTGATCGAAAACTTTCCAATCGAAAGGATCGTGCTCGGCCCCTGCAGGTTGATACTCGCGTAACTCTCGGAAGCCGACGTATACGCGGGGAACAGAAAGTCCGGCGAGGGCACTTGAGCTCCACCAAAATCGTCGAGGGTCAGGACCACGCTTCCCGTTGTGCCGGTCCAGTTAAAACGAGCATCGTTCGTGATGCGAGGCGAGAAGGCGGATGTTGCTGCTGCAGTAAACGAGCGCGTGCGAAGCGCGGAGGAATTCAGAGTGTTGAAAGTATAAATGCCCCCACGGGCTGCAGTGGAAGAAGGTGACTCTGCAAAGCGGACGAACATTGCTGTGCCGCCGAGTTGGTGATCTCCTCGAATACTGGTTGCGTCAAGTTTGGAGGGCGTTGAGAACGAAGTATCCAGCCTGGCGAATCCGTTGGGCAGGACCGGGCCGGTTGGGAGCGGGAAGGCATTCATGTACGGCTTGAGGGATGCAGGAGCAGCCTGACGCGCTGCAAGAGATGGAACGCTCCGATTGACTGCGGTTTGCGGCTGTAACAAGCGGAGACCTTCATACGAAAAAAAGAAAAACGTGCGATCCCGTACGATGGGCCCGCCGAACACGCCACCGAAATCGTTGTGACGCAACGCCGCTCGCGCTAAGCCGGTTTGATTCGAGAACCAGTCGTTAGCGTCAAGCTTGTCGTTACGAAAATACTCGAACAGGCTCCCGTGAAATACATTCGTCCCTGAACGCGTCGCAATCGAGATCTGCGCTCCTGGAGTGCGTCCATATTCAGGCGCAAAAGTTGAAGTAAGAACGCGAAACTCCTGAAGAGCTTCCGCAGAGACCAGCGCATTCATTCCTCCCAGCACACTCGTCGATGGAAGCGTACCTGCGCCGCTCTGATTGAAACCGAACGTGGTCGTGATTCCAGAATTTGCACTGACGCCGTCTACTGAAAAGTAGTTGCTGCTGGCGCGTTGGCCGTTGACGCTGAACTGGCCCTGACTGTTGTTATTGGTCCGAGTGAGTACGGTTCCCGGCGACAGTTCCAGCAGCGCGTTGAAACCTCGTCCGTTGAGAGGCAAGTTCTCAACAAACTTACGATCGATGACCGTGCTTACAGCGGCGTTCTGCGTGTTGATCAGCGGGGCGCCGCCTTCAACTGTCACCACTTCCGAGAGCGAACCGACTTGAATCTCAAAGTTGATGGCGAGACTGTCTTGCACGTGAAGAACAATGTCCGACTTCACGACGGTCTTGAAGCCGCTCTTTTCGACTTCGATCCGATAATTGCCGGGAGGCAGATTTGAAATCGTGTAACTGCCGATCTCGTTTGTGTTCGCTTCGGATCGAATATTCGTATCGGTGTTAATAACAATGACACGCACACCGCCGACTACAGCCCGGCTGGTATCGGTGATATATCCGGTAATCGAAGCATTCGTCGATTGGGCGGAAAGAGTCCATGAAAGGAAAGCAAGGAGTACGAGGACCGGGATCACTCTGCGCATCTCAATGACCTCCAACGATTAGCAATTCGCTGGAGGATTACGTCATTTGCGCGGCAGATGTACCAGAACAGCTAAACTAGCGCCGAGAATATTTGCGTTCGTGTGCGCGTAGCTTATAGCGGCGATCCAAGTCGCGGCGCAAAAAAATGGAAGAACCGGCAGACTCCGGCGTCTAACACCCATGATGAAAACGACGCTATCCCTTCTCTTGTTGGTTCTTTGTTCCGTATCGTTGGCCGCACACCCGGGCACGGCATTGGTTATCGACAACATGAACAACATCTACTTTGCCTACTGGGGAGGAACCTGGAGGATCGATTCAAAAGGACACTCCGAGCACTTTCACTCGAGCGACTTTCACTTCCTTGCGATCGACAAGACCGGCGGCTTCGCACGTACGCGATTACCGGACACGGTGAGGATTACGCCCGATGGATTTACGCCGACGATCTTTTCCTTTCCGGAGTATCCATCGACGTTTCACATCGACGGCAACCTTTACATAGCGACTTACTCTCCCGGAAGAATCCGTGTGGAGCGGACTAAGCCCGATGGAAGCAAGAGTGTGTTTGTCGATGAAGCTATCGATCCGCGTCTGGCGCGCAAAGCTGGACGGCACGAAGGCGGGGTGTTAGCGATCGCATCGGGGTCGAATGGTTTCGTTTATGTTTCCGACGGAGCTTCAATTTGGAAGATCGATTCGCGCGGAGCAATCTCGCCAGTGGCGGAGAACATTGCCGTCCCCAATTGCGCGCAGGATTTGCCGGGCGAGTTGCCAAAGCCTCATATAAGAAGTTTGGCAATCGACCCAACAGGCGACGTCTATGCAGCCGCCATCGGCTGTCGCGCCGTGGTGCGAATCACAGCAACGGGACGCATCATGCCCGTGTTACGTGCGGAAAATCCTTGGTCACCGTCTGCTGTGGCGGTCTCAAACGGCGACCTCTATGTCATGGAGTACGACAACACTTTGGCCGAGCGCCCAATGGACGGCCGTCCGCGCATTCGCAAGCTGGCGCGCGATGCCACGGTCACCACAGTCCTCATCGTTGAGAACGCAAAGAAATAGATTTCGCGAAGACCTCATTTCATGCGAAAGAGGCGACGTAATGGCAGAACCTGGCATTCGTACCGGCCCAGTCGGTGAATCCGAGGCTAATTCGGTTACTCGCCATTGAGCATGGCCACTGACGGCTGCTTCGCGCCAACTCCCATGCCCTGTCTGATGAATCTTGGCGCGGACGAAGGCACGGCCTGGCCCATCACGCTCATCTTCAACTGAAAACCCAAACCTTGAATTACCGCGGACTCGCGGATGCCGCCACCCTTCAGCTTTGTCAATGAACCAACCCTAGTACAGTTGACCTAGATGATAGGCCAAAATCGAACGTTGCAATTGGTAGTCATACTTAGCGCTTGCGTTCGCGATTTCCGCAGTTGTTTCGTTGAGCTGTGCCTGGCTAAGTTCGACAATAGAGTTTAGCCCGAGGTCGTACCGAGTTTGAGTCAGATCCAGAGCTAGTTGGGCTTGATCCAGCATTTGAGCAGTCAAGGCGATGCGCTGGAATGCAATGTTTGCTCTGAGCCAGGCCGCAGTAACATCTCGGGCTATGAGGTTGGATATGTCTTCAACGCGCTCGGTCGATGCGGCCGCCTTCAGTTCCGCCTCCCTGCGCCGCGCGGTATATAGTTTTCCATTGAAGATCGGAACAGATAGGTTGAATCCAAACGCACCGTATCGATTCGACAAGGCATCGGCATGGCCGGGAATGACGCCGAGGTTTGTCACGGCACTGATAGACGGGAACAATAAAGCACGCTCAGCTTTGCTGAATTGTATGGCTGAATCCTGTTCCAGTCTGAGGGCGGCCACATCCCGCCGATCGCGCAATGCAGGAGCAACTAGATCTTCCGGCCGCGGCGGAAGCGGGCCAGGTAGCGGTTCTTCAGCCAGTTGGTACGCTTGTGCGGAGCGGTTGCCCATAGCCTGTGCCAATTCTGCGAAACCTGCCCGTACCTCGTTCTCTGCGTTCAAACGCAACAATTCGGCGTCGGCCAAATTAACCTTTGCAAAAGAGAGGTCCAGTTCCGACTTCAGCTTGTTGTTGGTCAGCTCCGTCACTTGATCGAGGACGGCCTGACGAGCCTTCACAGTCTGTACGGCCACCCGCAAAATTGCCTGTGCTCGCAAGACGCCGAAATAGGCTCGATCAACGTCCAGCAATACCTGCGCCCGTGTGGCATCCGTCAC
Source organism: uncultured Solibacteraceae bacterium (assembly GCA_964633285.1). Classification (GTDB taxonomy): domain Bacteria; phylum Acidobacteriota; class Terriglobia; order 20CM-2-55-15; family 20CM-2-55-15; genus 20CM-2-55-15. Next base: position 27,614 of record CAZWGA010000061.1, read on the forward strand.
TTGCTTCTGGGCAGCCGCATGAAACTCAGAGCTCTTGACCAGTTTCGATGTCCTTCCAAAGTCTGTAATCAATTGGCTCACGGCCATGCCGGTGGCAACGCGATCGTAGATGACAGGATTGTTCAACCCGCCAGCCGCAATGCGGCTGTTATCCAAAGCCGAGGCGCCAGTAAAGTTCGTGATCAAATTGGGCATGATTGCAGAATGTATTTCAGTGGACACTTGATCTGCGGGATCCGCCGTTAAACGAGCGACGTTCAATCGCGTGTGATTTTGTGCGGCGGCGTCGTCAGCCTGCTTTAGTGTAAGTGGCTGTTGCCCCGCCCCGAAGACCGCGTGGGTGAGGATCAAGAGAATTGTGCCGGCAGTGACGCGGTACATTCGTGGAATGCAGATCATTCGACCTCCTGAAACATTCTGCTTTCGTACATTCGCAAATAAGCGGCAGGTACAAGATAAACGGTGAGCACGACCGAAAGCGTCAGCCCCCCAATGATGGCGCGCGCCAACGGCGCGTATGCCTCACTGCCTGTGCCGAGTTGCAGGCCCATAGGTATCAGGCCAATTACCGTCGCGAGAGAAGTCATCAGCACGGGGCGTAGTCTCACTCGACATGATGTGATGATGGCTTTGCGCACCGGAAGCCCAGACCGCCGCAATCGATGGGCGAATTCAACAATGAGAATGCTGTTGGACACCACGATGCCCACCATCATGACTACGCCCATCAGGGATTGCACATTGAGCGTCGTGCCGGTTAGCCACAACGTGAGAAGTACACCGGTGAGACCTGGTGGCACCGCCAGCAGGATCAATACGGGATCCAAGAAGGACTCGAATTGCGCAACGAGGATGAAGTATAAAAGCACGACAGCCAAGCACAGGCCAACGCCAAAACTGCGGAATGAGGCGCGCATTCCCTGTACCATTCCCCTTACATCGATGCGCACTCCTTCCGGCAGCGCAATGTCTTTGATAATGCCGTCGACTGCCGTTGCAACGCGACCGAGGTCCTCACCGCTCAATCCGACGTAGATATCGATGAGTTTTCGCAACTGATAATGATCTACCTCGGTCGGCGCTTGAATTCTGCGCACTGTGCTGACTGTGCTAAGCTCGGTTGGGACCAACTGACCGGGAGAACGCAGTGGAATCTGTTGCAGGTCATCGAAGTTGCGAACTCTGCCTTCCGGATATTGGACAGTCAGCATGTAATCATTTCCGGTCTTGGGATCGACCCAATAGCTTGGCGCAATCATCTGATTCGAAGTAAAGGCTGTGATGAGGTTTTGAACCACCTCGCGTTGAGTCAATCCCAGTTGACTGGCACGCTTACGGTCTACGTCGATTTGTAGAGCCGGGTAATCCAGATCCTGCGGAATCAAGACATCGCTGACTCCGTGGATTGTGCGAATCTTGCCAGCCAGCTCCGCGGCAATTTTGTAATCGGTGGAGAGGCTGGAACCGCTCACCTGAATGTCGATTGGTGCGGGCAATCCCATGTTCAGCACGGCATCGACGAGTCCGCCTGACTGAAAATAGGCATTTAGCTCAGGTAGTTCTTTTTCGATCCGTTCGCGCACACGACGCATGTATTGGTAACTGCCGATTTTGTGTTCTTCTTTCAAGCTGGCTTGGACAAAAGCCGTGTGCTGAGCCGAGTTGCTCGTGTAGATCGAGGAGAAGCCCGGTGTGACGCCGATATTGGATACGATCAGGCCAAGATCTTCAGGGGAGACCGTCTCACGGATGATTTTCTCCACTTTTTGGACTTCAGCTTCGGTGACGGTCAGCCGCGTTCCCGATGGAGCTTTCACATTAATGACAAACTGCGCGGCATCGGTTCTTGGGAAGAAAGCGACACCAAGCATTGGGTACACGCCCAGGCTGGCCACGAATGTGCCGAGCAAAAGAACTATGACGAGCGATGGCCGGCGGAGAGCGAAATCGATCGTTCGTTCGTAAGTATCCAACATCCGGTTGAATTGCCGATTGAACCAGGTATTGAAGCGACCCGCATCGTGGTGAATCTTGATCAGCCGTGAGCAAAACAAGGGCACGATCGTCAGAGCCACTGCGTAAGAAGCAAAGAGTGACAAGACCACTGCCAGCGCCAGGGAAGAAAACAGGAACCGGCTTACACCGTAAAGGAAGAGGACTGGAAAGAACACGACAACCGTGGTCAGCGTCGAAGCCAAAACCGGCAGCGCGACTTCGGTACCACCAATTTCCGAGGCCTTGACTACCGGCTCTTTCATCTCGATATGTCGAAAGATGTTTTCGAGGACGACCACCGAGTTGTCAATCAACCGGGAAAATGCGAGAGCCAGACCGCCAAGTATCATCGTGTTGACCGCGCCGCCGCCGATGGAAAGGGCAATGAACGTCGCCAGCGCTGAAAGTGGAATCGATAGAAAAACCGCTACGGTTGCCCTGAGATTGCCCAGAAAGATGAGAATCATAAGCGAGGTCAGAAAGAGTCCCAACGCGCCCTCGTGCAGTAACGTCTCAATTGCGTTCTTGACGAAGATCGATTGATCGAATGCGACTTGTGCCATGAGCTGTTTTGGGACATCCGTGAGCCGAGACAGCGCGTCCTTCACTCCATCGACGACGGCGATCGTGTTCGTGTCACCGCCCTGTTTGAGAACGGGCTGATACACGGACCGTTGACCATCGATACGTACGATGTTGTATTGAATCTGCTCGGCATCCTTTGCTGCGCCGACATCCCCCACTTCCACGGCTACCGTCTCGCGAGTCTTGAGCGGCAGCCGCTCGATCTCCTGGATGTTTCGAAGCTGGCTGTTCGTGTAGATGTTGAAATCCACTTGCCCAAGTTTTACGTCACCAGCCGGCAAGATCAGGTTTGAGTCGTTGACGGCTCGAACAACGTCCATCGGCGTCATTTGATGCGCCTCGAGTCTCAACGGATCTACGTACACCATGATTTGGCGATACTTTCCGCCAAAAGGCTGCGGGACGGATGCCCCCGGAACGTTGGCGACCTGATTTCTGACGGCATACTGCGCTGTATCTCGCAACGTGGTCTCTGTCAGCCCCTCGCCTTTGAGTGTTATCAAGCAGACCGGAAGGCTCGATGCATCGAATTTCAAAACGACGGGTGGAAGAGTTCCCGGAGGCAGCCGGCGTAGATTCGCCATCGCGAGATTAGAAATCATCGTGACAGCGGAATCCGGGTCGGTGCCCGGTTGAAAGTAAATCTTGATCAGGCTCACTCCCGGTAAGGACCGAGATTCGATGTGCTCGATATTCGCTGCCAGCGTAAAAAACCTCTCGAAGCGTCCCGTGATGTCCACTTCGATCTGTTCGGGAGGCATTCCTGAAAAGAACGTTGCGACGACAACTACTGGTATGCGAATGGGCGGAAACAGATCGACGGGCATTCGAAACAACGTCACAATACCGACGATTGCGATAACCAAGCACACAACAACAATGAGGTGAGGATTGCGAATGGCGAATCTAGACATTCGTCATGCCCCCGCCGCCAGAGACTTCCCGCTGCGATAGCAGAGTAGATATGCCGCAGGTACTACGAAAATCGTGAATACAAGCGAAACGATGAGCCCGCCGATAATCGCTCGCGCCAGCGGCGCGTATGCCTCGCTGCCCGTGCCGAGGCTTAAGGCCATTGGAAACAATCCAACGACCGTTGCCAGGGAACTCATCAGCATCGGGCGCATGCGAACACGCGACGCTTCGATGATTGCTTCTTGAGCCGGTCGGCCGTCGTGTCGAAGTCGATTGGCGAATTCAACTATCAGGATTCCGTTCGAGACGACGATGCCGACCATCATGACGACGCCCATCAATGATTGGACATTCATCGTCGTGCCGCTCAGATATAGGGTGATCAACACACCGGCGAGACCTGGGGGCACGGACAGGAGGATCAGCAACGGATCTCGCATCGAGCGGAACGGTGCGACAAGGATTAGATACAACAGCACAACTGCCAGCGCCAAACCGAGCGCAAAACTTTGGAATGACGCGCGCATTCCCTGAACCATCCCGCGCAAATCGACACGCACACTCTGAGGAATGTGCGTGCCTGCAATGATCTCATCTACTGCCTTTGCAACGCGGCCGAGGTCCTCACCCGCAGGCGCCACATAGAGATCGATCAGTTTACGAAGTTGGTAGTGATCCACTTCGGTGGGAGACTGTATACGCCGGATTGAGCTCACAGAATCCAACGTCGTCGGCAACGTCTTTCCCGATGAACGCAATGGAATGCTCTTCAGATCGTCCAGCGTGCGAACACGGCCTTCCGGGTATTGTGCAGTCAGAAGATAATCGTTGCCGGTTGACGGATCGACCCAATAGCTGGGCGCGATCATCTGATTTGAAGTCAGCGCGGTGATGACATTTTGGACGACTTCTCGTTGATTGAGCCCGAGCTGTCCGGCATGCATTCGATTGATGTCGAGTTGCAGCGCAGGATAGTCGAGATCTTGAGGAGTAAAGACATCACTGACGCCACGCAGTTGACGAATCTTCTCAGCAAGTTCTCGCGCGACGTCATAGTCGCCCTCAAGGTTCGATCCACTGACTTGAATATCGATCGGCGCCGGTAGTCCCATATTGAGAACCGAATCGACTAACCCTCCCGGCTGAAAATACGTACTGAGATTCGGTAAATCACTTTCCACGCGACGCCTGACGCGGTTCATATAGTCGAAACTCGAGACCTTATGGCCTTCGTTCAAACCCACCTGGATAAAACCGGTGTGTTGCGCTGAATTGCTCGTATAGATCGCGGAAAAGTCAGGCGTGACGCCGACGTTGGAGACGACAATTCCGAGGTCTTTCGGGTCGACTACCTCACGGACAATGTCCTCCACGCGCTTTATTTCTTGTTCCGTTGTTTCAAGACGTGTTCCGGAAGAAGCCTTGACGTTAATAACGAACTGGCCCGAATCCGTTCGCGGAAAGAATGAGACGCCAAGCCGTGGATAAATGAACAAACTGGCCGCGAAGACCAGCAGCATTGCGGCAATGATCGTGATGGGACGCCGCAAGGATTGGCGCAAAAGGCGCTCGTAGCCAACGAGGAGCCGATCGAATGTTTGAGCGAACGCACGCAGGAAGCGGCCGTTTTTTCGGACGTCTACTGTTTGAAGTCCATGTAGCATTCGCGAACAGAATAGTGGGATTCCAGTCATCGCGATTCCATACGAGGCAAACAACGAGAGCACTACAGCAAGCGCCAGCGCTGAGAAGAGAAACCGGCTGACGCCATAAAGAAATGTCACCGGAAAGAACACCACCACTGTGGTCAACGTCGAAGCAAATACAGGTAATCCCATTTCCCGACCGCCACGCTCCGCGGCTTCAAGCGGCGAGATACCCTTTTCGACGTGGCGGAAGATGTTTTCCAGGACGACTATGGAGTTGTAGATCAAACGGGTAAACGCGAGCGCGAGGCCGCCCAGAATCATTGTGTTGACCGAGCTGTTGCCCATCCACAGTGCGATCATTGTGGCCAATGCCGCCAACGGCACGGATAGCAAGACGGCGATCGTCGCGCGCACATTGCCGAGAAACATCAGAATGAGCAAAGACGTCAGGAACAGGCCGAGCGCACCATCCGTCAGTAATGTTTGGATCGCTCTCTTTACGAAGAGTGATTGATCAAACACTACGCGCGTAACCAACTCTTTAGGCACATCAACAAGATGTGTCACTGCGGACTTGATGCCATCGACCACAGCTATCGTGTTGGTATCTCCGCCTTGCTTCAACACCGGTAAATAAACTGAAGGTTGCCCATCGACCCGAACCACGTTGTATTGAATCTGCTCGGCGTCCTTTGCCGTGCCGACGTCTGCCACACGAACGGCTGCTGGCCCCAGGCTCTTAAGGGGAAGGTCATTGATTTCGGCGATATTCCGGAGTTGGCTATTTGTGTAGATGTTGTAGTCGATATTGCCGATTGGAACATCACCGGCCGGAAGAATCAGGTTTGAATCGTTGACGGCGCGTACCACGTCCATTGGGCTCAAACGGTGCGCATCCAGTTTAAGAGGATCCAGGTAGATCATGATTTGGCGGTACCGGCCACCAAACGGTTGCGGAACCGACGCGCCGGGAACATTCGCTACCTGGTTTCTCACAGCGTATTGCGCGGCATCTCGAAGAACGGTTTCCGTGAGTCCTTCACCCTTCAAACTGATAAGACAAACGGGCAAGCTGGAGGCATCGAACTTCAAAACGACCGGCGGCAAGGTACCGGGCGGCAGACGGCGAAGGTTCGCCATGGCAAGATTGGAGATCATGGTCACTGCCGAATCGGCGTTTGTTCCAGGCTGAAAATAGATCTTGATCAAACTAACGCCCGGGAGAGAGCGTGACTCGATGTGTTCGATCCCACTGCCTAAAGTAAAAAACCTTTCGAACCTCCCTGTAATATCGACTTCGATTTGCTCCGGCGGCATGCCTGAATAAAAAGTCGCCACGACAACAACTGGGATGTTGATACTGGGAAACATATCGACCGGCATTTGAAGAAGAGCGGTGACTCCAACGACGCCGATAATGAGGCAGAGGACGATGATGAAGTACGGATTCCGTATTGCAAAACCCGACATCAGTGTTGACCTCCTGCCGGTGCGTCCATCACTCTGGGTTGAACCTTTTGGCCGGCTTTCAACTGATTTCGGTTTCCCACGACGACCATCTGGCCTTCATTCAGACCGGAAGTGACTTCGATTTGAGTAGGCGACTCCAGACCGATCTGAACCTTTTGTTCCTTGAGTGCGCTCCCTTCACCGACGACCATCACTGTGGAATTCGTCGACTGGCTGGAGATCGCCTGCGTTGGAACAAGCAAAACAGCAGGATGTCGTTCGACTGCAAGACTCACATACGCGTACATGCCCGGCACGAGTTCGAATTGTGCGTTCGCCACATCGACTTCCGTCTCCATCGTTCGAGTTCCGGGATCGATCTTGCCGGCGGTGCGCGCGACCACGCCTTTAAACGTTTTGTTCAAGGTAGGCACGCGGACATCGATGGTCGCGCCGACTCGGATCGTAGGGACAATGGACTCGGGCGCGGCAAGCACTAACCGCAATCGGTCTACTTGCGACAGTTCCACAAGGGGCATCGCTTGCGTCTGTGATGCTGTTCCAGCCTGGATCATCGCTCCGTGATCGGCGAATCGTTTTGTAATGACGCCAGAGAAAGGAGCCCAGATCCTCGAATAAGCAAGCATCGTACGAATCTTGCTTTCATTTGTTTTTGCGATCTCGATTTGTTCCTTGGCAGCCGCGAGCGTGGCTTTTGCACTTGAGACCTGTGCCTCGGCGATTCGGTCTTTTGCCAGGGTGTCGTCACTTTCTTGTTGTGCTACGAGATTCGGACGCTTCTGAGTGACGGAAGCGAGACGGGTATAAGAAAGATGCGCGGCGTCGTGTGCCGATTCTGCCCGTTGCACCTCGCTACGAGAGTGTTCCACTTCGGTTTCGTTCCGTTTCAGCGTTGCCAACGCCGATGCCAAATCCTCGTCGAGTTCCGGGATCTCCAATGTGGCAATCAGTTGGCCCTGTTGGACACGGTCACCGACATCGACATTGATCTCTTTGACGTAACCCGCAACCTTCGCATGAACATTGATATCCTGGTAAGGCCTGAATTCTGCCGCCAATTCCAAATTACGCGAGACGTCCCCACGGCTGACTGTGGCAACGGCGACAGTGACAATCTGTTCAGCTGAAGTGTTGTTCTGGCTTTCAACGGTCTTTGTACATGCTGCAGTGCAAATCAGAAAAGAAACAAGCACGACGATCAACGGAGTGCGCATTTAGGCTCCTTCCAAACAAACGCTCGGGGAACGACGTTGAGGCGTGAACGTTAGGCTTGGGACGGCGGCGGACGGAATGAGATAAAGCGTATGAATGGAGCGCTCAATCCGTAGACTTTGTCTTCGGAAGTGGGGCAGAACCGTATGTCATCGACTGCGATGAGCGCAATCAACGCCTGTCCGAGTTGGGGTTGATCACAACTCGCACAGTCGTGCTGCTTTTCTATTTTGCAGGAATTGGAAATCTGCAGCTTGGCATTGACGTGGGGCCAGTTTTGGATGACCTTTGCCGAGGTGCCAAAGGCGAGCAGCGCGAAGCATACGAGAATCACAGATGCGCAGAACACCTGCCGGCGCCGTGCCCCTGTTCCAACGTTTCGCATGGTAGTCGGATTGTAGAAATTCACGGCGATCATTTGCAACCTCAAACGGCAGCCAACATCTTCGCAGAGCGAATCCGATGGATGAAACCCAAACCTTGAATTACTGACGACTCGCGGATGCCGCCACCCTTCAGCTTTGTCAATGAGCCAAACCCTAGTATCATTCGTCGAAAAAGCGCCGCTCCACTGTTATGCAACGAGAAGGAGATACCTTGAACAAGCGAACAGTTGTCGCCTCGATCGTTTGCGGATTGGCAGTCACGGCCGGCACCGTTCCTTCGTCCCGAAGCTTGTCGGCCGCTCAGGAAACGGTTTCGTTCGCGAAAGATATTCAGCCGATCTTTCAAAATAGCTGTCTCAAATGCCATGGCGAAGCGATGCAGCTTTCGAAGCTCGACCTGCGCACGCTCGATGCGGCGTTGAAGGGCGGCGTCAAAGGCGCTGCGATCGTTCCGGGGAATGCCGAGGAGAGCCGGATGTACCGCCGGGTTACGGGTCTTGAAAAGCCCGCGATGCCGATGGACGGCAAGCTGACGGCCGGCGAAATCACCGCGATCAAATCGTGGATCGATCAAGGCGCGCATTGGGATGCCGCGGCCGCGAATGCTCAACCGGTCGATCGAGCGGCGTTGGCGGCGCTCGAAACGATGGTGATCTCTCCCGAGGCGCGGAACTATTGGGCATTCCAGCCGCCGATTCAGGCGCCCGTACCGAACATCGCGGCAAATCTGAACAATCCCATCGATCGCTTTCTCGAAAAAACTCGCCAGGAGAAAGGCCTCAAAGCCGCGCCGCGCGCGGATCGGCTGACGCTGCTGCGGCGGGCTTATCTTGATTTGATCGGACTGCCTCCGAGTCCTTCCGAAACCGCGGAGTTTCTCGCCGACAATGCGCCGGGTGCCTGGGATCGGCTGATCGATAAACTGCTCGCATCGCCGCACTACGGCGAACGCTGGGGACGGCACTGGCTGGACGTTGCGCGTTACGCGGACTCGGATGGCTTCGAACACGATTACGACCGGCCCAACGCCTGGATGTATCGCGACTACGTTGTCCGCTCCTTCAATGAAGACAAACCTTACAACGTTTTTATCAAGGAGCAGATCGCCGGTGACGAACTGGAAACGAACACCGTGGACACCATGATTGCCACGGGTTTCCTGCGCGCCGGCCCTCGCGTCCACTTCAGGGAGAAGGACACGCCCGAACGCCGTTTCGATTATCTCGATGATGTACTGGCCACGATCGGACGCGGCATGCTCGGACTCACGATTCAGTGCGCGCGCTGCCACAATCACAAATTCGATCCAATTCCCCAGAAGGATTATTACGCGCTGCAGGCCGCGATCTTTGGATACGTCGAAACAACCTACCCGCTCGTGCCGAAACCGGAAGCCGACGCATATACAAAAAAGGTTTCTGAAATCGATGCGCGCGTGAAAACACTTCGAGAGCAGATTGCGAAGATCGAGGCGCCGTACCGTGAAAAGCTGAAAGGCGAAGCGCTCAAGAAATATCCTGAAAACGTTCAGCGCGCTGTTTTGAAACCCGAGAATGAACGGACGCCCGGAGAAGTGTTGCTGGCCACGCAGATCCTCGAAGGTGGACTCAGTGTCAACGCCCGCGCGCTGACGAATGCGCTGACTCCCGATCATGCCGCGCAACGAAAGTCGTTGACGGATCAAATCGCCGCGCTCGAAAAACAGAAACCGGCGCCGATACCCGTGGCCGATATCGTCACCGACGGCGATTACCGGTTCACGCCACTCGGAGACGGCGATGAAGTCATCGGCTGCGCGAAATGCAGAATCCAGGAAGGCGAAGGGACTTTTCTGCATAGCGGCGCGGGAAAATACGAAGTGCCGCCATCGTATTTCCTGGTCCGCGGCGATCCGAATAGCCGGGGATCGTTGATGAAGCCCGGATTCCTGACCGTGGCGACGCATGGCAATCCACCGACCGAGATTCCTCCGGTGGACGGACATACATCGGGACGGAGGCGAGCACTGGCCGAGTGGCTCGCGTCGCGAGAAAACCCGCTGACACCGCGCGTGATCGTCAATCGAATCTGGCACCATCATTTCGGACGCGGCATCGTGCCGACACTGGACAATTTCGGCAAGATGGGCGATCCGCCGACACACCCGGAATTGTTGGA
>CAZWGA010000062.1:0-37131 GCA_964633285.1 uncultured Solibacteraceae bacterium
GTGTGATGTCTCCCTCGAAAGCCAGCGCCATCAGGTCGTACATCAGGCCGTAGTGAACATGCTTGCTCTCGGGCAAACCGAAAGGAACTTCCGAGGCCGGCTCTTTCACGGAATTGTTCATCGCAATCTTGATGCGACGCTCGATTTCACGGACGTTATCGGTGTAGGTGTCGAGTCGCGCTCGATCACCCGCGCCCAGACCTTTCTTCAACGCAGCGAGATCATGAGTCACGGAATCCAGAATACTGGCGTTCTGTTTCCTGCCGGCTGTTCGTTCCTCTGTACTCGTGCCGTCGCCGAAGAGCCGCTCGAAGGCAACGCGCGGATTGACTTCTGTAGGAAGCGGCTGAGTGGGCGTGGGCCATGAAACGCAGTTCGAGTAGGCGCAGCTATAACCGAAATTGCAGCTCCCGAAGTTACCGGTGTCTTCCACGCCGAGCTGGAGTGAAGACAGTATGGTGTCCTTGCCCCATTTCTGTGCAATCAACTGATCGACCGTCACACCGAGATACGGACTCACCGCGTCCCGGCGTGCGCGAGCTCCCGAAAAGACACAAGCGCCACGCGCATGATCGCCCGCAGGTTCATCGAGAGTTGGAGCCGCCGACGTTGCATCGAGGCCGGTAATCAGAACCACACGGTCCCGGAACGGCTCGAGGGGTTTCGTAATGAAGGAGAATTCGAAATCTTTGCCTTCCTGCAGAGGACTCCAGTATCCCGGAGCGGCGCCATGCGGATGCCAGATCCCCACAAAGCGGCGGATACTGTCCGGATTCGCCGCGGTCTGGCGTAATGGCGTCTGCGCCGGCAACATTGCTTCGAGGATCGGCAACGCCACGGCAGCACCGGCGCCGCGCAGCAACGTACGGCGAGAGATATGTTTCTTCGTTATGAACATTTGTCTGGCCTCCTCATCGACCGGGTATCCCTGTTAATTCGCATTCTCTTCCATTTTCGTTCTCATCTGGAAAGGCGGACTCTTCACGATGCCCAGCACGATCGATGAAAACTTGTACTGATTCCTGTCCGCATTGCGGACAATCGAGCGCACAACCGGCATGTCGAAATACTCGACTCCGCGTCCGAGCGCGTACGTCATCATCTTCTCAGTCATGCTTCGAACAAACGCGGGTGAATAACGCAACAGCGCTTTTCTCAACTCGACCGGCCCCTTGACCTTCGTGCCGTCCCAGAGTTCGGCGGCGGTGTCGATAAGAACTCCGCCGTCGCCACCCTGCCTGGTTCGCCACGTTGCGTCCGCATCGAAATTCTCCAGCGGAAAACCAATGTTGTCCATCAGCTTATGGCACGTCGCGCATGGTTCGTTCTTACGGTGCAATGTCATTTGTTCGCGCAACGTGAGAACTTTTGCGGAACCCGCCGTGGAATCCTCCAGCGGCGGAACGTTGGGCGGCGGTGACGGCGCCGCGGTGCCGAGGATGTTTTCCAGGACCCAAACGCCACGTTTCACGGGAGACGTCCTGAAATTCTGAACCCACGTAATCGATAAAAAGCTTCCCTGTCCGAGCAGCCCTCTCCGGTAATCGAGCTCGGGTCCAAGCGCCACGCGGCGGAATTGCGATCCGTAAACGCCGGGGATACCGTAATGTTGTGCGAGCCGCTGATTCAGAAACGTGTAGTCCGCCGTCAGCAAATCAACAATGCTGCGATCTTCGCGCATGATGCTCTCAAACAGCATTTCCGTTTCAGTCCGGAAATCCTTGCGAAGTTCATCATCCCAGTTCGGATAAAATTTGCCGTCCGGCGATGTCACCGGCAGATTCCGCAGGTACAGCAACTGATCTGCAAAGTTTTCGACCAGCGCTTTGGAGCGTGAGTCCGCGAGCATGCGCCTCACCTGCTGCTCGAGCACAACCGGATTGCTGAGCCTGTTTTGCGACGCAAGATTGATCAATTGATCGTCGGGAATACTGCTCCACAGAAAGAACGATAACCGCGAAGCTAACTCAAGATCGGTGATGTGATAAGTTTTCCCCGATGCAAGATTCGCGGGCTCTTTTTCGGCGCGCACCAGAAACTGAGGACTCGCCAGAAGCCGACGCAGCGCGAGTTCGATGCCGTCTTCAAATCTTCCCAGTTTGCGTCCTTCTTCGTAAAAACTCATCAGCGATTCCAGATCCTCGGGACTGACGGGACGCCGATAGGCCTTCCTGGTCAGCGTCGCAAGAATCTGTTTCGCGCAGGGTTCCTCCTGAGCTGCCGTTGCCGGATGGCAGGTTAATACTTTGCGCATGCTGGGAGAATTGTCCGGCCGCTGAGGAGTGAACGGCCCGGTAATTCGAAAGAAGCCGATCACCGGATAATACTGGAGCTGCGCGATGATGTTATTGTCGAGCGATTTTCGCTCGTATTCCTTGACGACGTTCAAGCTGGGCCTGAAGTTGGTCTCGAGGAAGGTCACGCCGACCGTGTGCGATCCCGCCCGGACTGGAACCGTCACATCGATCGATCCATCGTTCTCTCCCGACATTCCCTGACTTAATCCGACGCCGACATAATCCACGAGCTTCACGCGCTCGCCATCGATCAGAAACTCAATTTGCTCGCCCGGTACGTACGTGCCGACACCAAAATTCTGCACAGAGAATTTGTACTCGCCATCCGACGGAAAATTGTGATGCACCAGCATTCCACCGCGCGTGCCGAGAGGCAGACCTTCAATATGGTGAGTCTGTCCAACGTCACCCGGCGCGATATAGCTGGCTTCCGTCGGCGCCTTCCAATAGCCGACAGCCATTCGGGCGATCCTTGCTGCCGCTGTTGTGTAGGCTTCAAGCAAAGTCGGAGAAATCGTCAACGACCCCGCAACGTTGTCAAAACCTCTCGCCGAATCGTCGGGAGGAAGGAACTTGGCGGGATCGATCTCGATATCCAGCAGGTCATGGATGACGTTGGCGTATTCCGTCCGATTGAGACGATGCAATACGACCGAACCCGGATTTAATCCGCGAGCCGCGGCTTTCCGGTCTATTTCGTTTTCCAGCCAATCGCGCAGACCTTCATATTCAGGCAACGCCGGCCGCCGCATTCCCGGCGGAGGCATGACGCCGGCGCGAAGTTTGCGGATCACTTTCTCCCACAATTCCGGGTTATCACCGGCAGTCGACATGTCCAGCTTTTCGAGCGAAAGATTGGCTCTCTTCAACTTGTCGCTGTGACAAGTGACGCAGTACTGATCGACCAGAGCGCGCTGCGTTGACGCCGAAGCCGAACTTGCGGCAGGAACCGGAGCCTGTGATTTTGTCTGGGCAGAAATCAGCGCAGCCAAGGCGAGAATTACAAATGCGGTTAACGACGTTTTCTTCATTCGATTTTCCCAGCGACTTTATCGTAGGGTGGAAATTCCGGCAACCAATTTTGATAAGATCTTCCGATAATCTTTTGCATGATGATTCGAGGAGTTTTGAGTTGTCATCTTCTACATTCATGTAGTAGAACGACCAGAGCAATTGAGGAGACGAGAATGTCCATACCGCGCGCGATTGGTGGCTGTCTTGTAGTGGGGCTGTTGTTGACCTTCCAGAGTTTCGCGATGGCCGGCAGCGATCTGGCGGATGCCGCCATGAACCGGAACCGGGACGCAGTGCGTTCCCTGTTGCTGAAGAAAGTTGACGTGAATGCGCCTCAAGTCGACGGCACCACGGCACTGCATTGGACCGTACGCGCCGATGATCTTGAAACAACCGACCTTCTCATTCGCGCAGGCGCTAACGTGACAGCGGCGAACCGTGAAGGTGTCACGCCGATGCAACTGGCGGCTACCAACGGAAGCGCGCGCATGATTGCGAGACTTCTGAAAGCGGGGGTAAATCCGAATGCGCCGTTATCGAAGTTTGGCGATACCGCCTTAATGCTGACGGCGCGGACCGGCAACGTTGAGCCTGCGAAAGTGCTTTTGGAAAATGGCGCCGCAGTCGATGCGATCGAGACATGGGGTGGGACGACCGCTCTGATGTGGGCGGTCTCGGAGCGTCATCTGGATATGGTGAAGCTGCTGATTGCAAATCATGCTTCCCCCAATATGCGTTCATACTTTGTCCCGTCGGCACATGGCCGCGGGTTTGAAGGCGCGACGCCGGAACCTCCGAAAGCCAATCAGGCCGTCGAGGAATTGGCGGGTGGATGGATAACGCCGCTGATGTTTGCGGCACGTGAAGGCGATCTTGAGATCGCACGCACACTGGTTGACGCCGGCGCAGACGCGAACGCTATCTCTGGAGACGGAAAAGACGCTTTAGGCATGGCCATATTCAATGGCCAGTATGAATTGGCCTCTTACCTGATCGACAAGCACGTGAATGTAAATCATGCCGATGCCCAGCGATTCACACCTCTGTTCTGGGCGGTGGACAGGCGCAACATGGAACTCGGCACGAACGGTTTTCCATGGACGGTGACTACAGATCCGCTTCCACTCGTCAAAAAACTTCTGGATGCCGGAGCGGATCCGAACGCTGTGGTGAACAATACGCCGAGGGGCCGCAATCGAAATGCATCACCCCGCATTGTCTTCGCAAGCTCGCTGCACCGCGCGGCGTTTGCAGGAGATCTCGAATTATCGAAGCTCTTGCTGTCGTATGGGGCGAATCCTCATGCCGTATCGAGCGATCGCGAGTCCATGCTGGAAGCAGCGGCGGGCCTTGCCCTGATTCCCGGCTATCAGGTCAGCCATCCGAATGCCGAACGAGTTGAGCTGTGCAAGCTGCTTGTCGAACTCGGAGAAGACGTGAACTGGGCGGATGCCTACGGGATCACGCCGCTCATGGTCGCCGCAAACCTGGGAGACACGCCGCTGGTCCAATACCTCGTGGACAAAGGCGCCGATCTGGGAGCCTATGATCTCGGCAAGCGTCTCGATGGCGCATTCATGGCGAGCGTGGAACCGCTGATGCCGGTCGATTACGCGATAGGCGTCGGAACCTTCCTGCCGAACAATTCGGTGGAGAACCACGCAGAAACCGCGGAGCTGATGCTTCGGTTGATGAAAGAAAAAGGAATCAAGCACACGACATCGGAATGCACGCTGAGAGGATTTACTTGTTCCATCGCCAACGTGGATCCCAAGACTGCTACTCCCGCGGAGATCGCGAAGATTCGCCGTCTGGCAACAGGAAATCAACTCACCGGTATTACCGGCGGCCTTTCTGTTGAAGAAAAAGATTCGAACAAAACCCAGGAAAAAAACAAAAAGTAGGAGATTGGCGCTACCCATGACACGAAGGCTGGCAATAGGCTTTGCGTGGTTTCTGGCGTCGGCCGCGGTTGCTGCTCAGAGCCAGACGACCGAGACAAGTACAATCAACTTCACAGCAAAGTCAGCGAATGTTACCGAAGTGGGTACACCGGTAAAGATCAGTATTTTTCGCTGGTCGACGGATGAAGACGGTAAACCGGTTGTCCTCGCTTTGGATCCCGAAGCTCAGGCTGCGGCACAGGCCGCTGCTGCCCGCGGCGGACGCGGTGGCCGTGCTAACCGGGGAGGCCTCGATCCCAACGATCCGGCCAATGCGGATCTTGATGCCACACCCGCGCGTGGCGGTGGTGGTGGCGGACGGGGAGGACGCGGCGGTGGCCGAGGCGGACGGGGTGGCGATGCAGCAGCGCCTCAAGTGGATCCTATTTCGATCCTGGCGGCGGCAATCGAGAAAGCGCCCACGGTTGGATATCTCTGGACAAACGAAACCGTCGGGTATTCGATCAAATACGCGTACCGCGCACCATTACCGCAAGGCGGCGAACGTATCATCCTCGCGACGAATCGACAGCTCGGCGCGGGATCGGCGGGTTGGAAACCGACAGTGTCCGGAACACCGACAAACTATACATTCACGCTTATCGAAATCCGGCTGGATGCTAAGGGATTAGGAGAAGGAAAAGCGTCCCTCACGAGCAAGGTCATTCTCGATAGAGAAGCGAAGACCGTCGCCCTGGAAAACTACGGTGCAACGCCACCGATATTTCAAAACGTCAAGCGTTGAGGTGATGAGGTTATTCCGCTCGCGATCCTCACTCTGATCTCTGCTTGCCTCATCTCGGTTTCTGCCGAGGCTCAGTCACCTGCCAAAACCGTCCTCGACGGCGTGTTTACCGAAGCACAAGGAACGCGCGGTGAAAGTTTGTACGCCGGTCTCTGCGGCTCGTGTCATGGAAGCGCGTTGCAGGGTGTGTCGGCGCCGGCGCTGGCGGATAGCCGCTTCATCGAAAAATGGCGGGAAGGCCCTCTCGAAAGTGTCTTCAACTTCATCCGGCAAAGAATGCCGCTGGGACGCTCGCCAAACGCGCCGCGAATACCGGACCGCGACTACCTCGACATACTCACGTACATTCTGAAAGTGAACGGCTATCGCAGCGGCCCCACGGATCTCACCACCGATTCACTCCCGGACGTCGTGCTGGTAGGCAAGGACGGGCCACGTCCCGTACCGGACGGCGCGCTGGTTGTGGCTGTCGGCTGTTTGTCCCAAACTCCCGACGGCGCGTGGATTCTGGCTGCGGCAAGCGATCCCGTTCGAACTCGAAGCGAAATCACTTCCACTGCGGCAGAACTGAAAACTTCCACACAGAAGAGTTTGGGTAAGCTGACGTTCCGTCTTGCCGACATTGATGCTGTTCCCGACTTCTCTCCCGAGGAGCACCAGGGACACAAGATGCAAGCCAAAGGTTACCTGGTCCGTCAGCCCAACGCCGAACGGATCGCGCTAAGTTCAATCCAGATGCTGGATTCGACCTGCAAACCGTAAATTCACACTGAACAGCCTAAGAATTGGCCGTGCCGGAAAGTTATCCACAATGACGGAGGGCCAGTTTATGAAATCCATCGTCTCCCGGTCGTACAACACATTTCTATTTGCGGCATTTGGCGGGCTGTTCATCGCTGCCGGCATCCTGCTTGGCGGCCAGGCACTTGCTCCGGCTGTCGAGTCCAATGGAATCGAGTTCTACCTGGCGCACATCGCTACGGACAAGCCGATCTACCGTACAGGGGAAAAGGTCTATGTCCAAGGAGTCATGCTGCGCGCCGATGGCCACACACCAATGCACGCACAACAGAGTCCGATCGGTCCCGCCTCAATGGAAATCAAAGGCCCCAAGGGCGACACCGTTTTCTCGGGGTTGGCTTCGATTGTCGACAGTGTTGTTGGGTTTGCGTGGGACATCCCGTCAAATCAGGCCGGAGGCGAATACACCGTTCGCATTTCTCTCCCTTCAAGTACGGTGCCGGCAGAACGCAAGTTTGACATCCGCGCGTATCGCGCTCCGCGCCTGAAGAATCAAATTGTTTTTGTGCGCGACGGTTACGGCCCCAGCGACACGGTCGGCGCGAACCTTCATGTCGAACGCGCGGAAGGCGGCATTCCTGCCGGCGCTAAAGTTTCAGTTACTGCGCGTGTCGATGGTGAAGAAGTATGGAAAGGCACAACAACTGTCGATGGTTTCGGAAATGCTCGCACCAGCTTCAAGCTGCCTGCATCGATTGCGCGGGGCGAAGGCGTCATCGCGATGATTATCGAAGACGGCGGCATCGTGGAAACCGCTACGAAAACCATCCCGATTCTGTTGCAGACCATCGATGTTGCTATTTATCCGGAAGGCGGCGATCTCATCGCGGGCCTGCCGAACCGCGTTTACATCGAAGGCCGGACGCCGGCCCACAAGCCGGCCGACATGTCGGGCGTGGTCGTCAACAACTCGGGCAAAGAAGTCGCCACGTTCCATACGGAACACGAAGGCCGCGGACGATTCTCGTTCATTCCGCAGAAAGGTTCGGCGTATTCACTCCGCGTTGTCGAACCGGCGGGAATCAAAACCCTCTTTCCGCTTCCGCCGGTCAGGGAATCCGGCGCCGTCATTACTTCAACTTCTGATGTCATTCCCAGACAAAAGGACGTGATCGTTCGTGTTGCCGCTACCGCGTCCGGCGCCTATGGCATTGCTCTCGGCCGGCAAGGCAGAGAATTCTCGTTCAAACCCATCACGCTTCAGGCCAACAAATCTGCCGACGTTGCTTTTACTGTTCCCAGGTCTCTCGACGGTGTGATTGTCGCCACGGTCTATGACGATCGCAAGAACCCGATAGCCGAACGCCTCCTCTTCCGTCAGCCGGAAAACAACGTCAAGGTTCAAATCTCCGCGGATCGAGCGGACTATGTGCCGGGCGACAAAGTGAACCTTAAAGTCACCACGACAGACGACACAGGCAAGCCCGTAAGCGCGGTTGTCGGCATCACCGTCACCGACTCGAGCATTCTGGAAATGATTGATAAGCGCGAACAGGCCCCAAGGCTGCCGGTGATGGTCCTGCTTGAAAGTGAAGTTAAAGATTTATCGGACGCTCATATCTATCTCGACGCGAGCAATCCCAAGGCTCCTCTCGCTACGGATCTTTTGCTGGGAACGCAGGGCTGGCGGCGGTTTGCCTTCGCCGGAGCGGGTTCCCTGAACGGTACAGTCACGGATCGCACGAATACGGCAATCCCGGGAGCCCCGGTTAGTGCAACGAATCCAATGACCGGCGCAATTGTCAAAACGGTCACGAATGAAAAGGGCGAGTATGCCTTTCCTGTTCTGAAAGCCGGAACGTACCGCGTCAGCACATCGGTTCCAGGCTTTCAGACAAGAACTGTGCCGGGACTGTTGGTGACGCATGGCAGTTCCGTCCGGCGGGACTTTCGACTCGAAGTCGCAGCCATGGCGGAGATGGTGATGGCAGTGGCTGCTGTGGACAAACGCATGTTCGCCGCTCCTCCGGCGCCTATGGCGCTTCCTGGAATTGTCGCGGCTGGCGGCGTATTCGAGGCTAAAGACGAGCGCGATGTGAGAGACGGATTTTCTGATGACATCAAGCTCCAGGATCGGGCGGAACGCGGAAAAGTCATGGGGCTGGACCAACGTCTGGACGTCATGCGCCGGGTAAACGCGGCAAACATTCTCACCGTGCGTGAATACGCCCATACTCTTCGTCCGAACTACACGGAAGGATCCCGGTCCGACTTTGCCGAAACGGTGTATTGGAACGCCGGTATCCGGACCAATGCTTTTACGGGCACTGCAACCGTTTCATTCAACCTGAGTGACTCTGTAACTGCATTCCGCGTACTGGCAGACGCATTCGCGGAGGATGGCACACTTGGATCGGGTACGAGCGAAATCGAATCGGTAAAGCCGTTCGCCATCGAACCGAAATTTCCGCTTCAGGTCACGAGTGGCGATGTGATTCAACTTCCCGTCGGCGTTATCAACGGCGTGAGCCGTGAACTTCGCGGGACGGAACTCAATGTGAGAGGAAGCGCGGGCATTAAGTTCACGATGCTCGGAGAGAATCCAGAATTCCTCCATTCCAAAGAACGCTCACGCCGATTTTTCCAGTTGGACATCGGTCGTGAAGCTGCGGGCATCGCCGATCTGACGTTCGACGCGAAGGCCGGCCCATACCATGACAGGATCACTCGTACCCTCGATGTGCAGCCGGCCGGGTTTCCCCACGAGAATTCCGCCGGTGGTGTGCTCGAGAGCAATGGCTCGAAGTCTTTCGAGTTCACGATTCCGGCCGATATGGTCCGCGGCAGCGCTTCTTCAAAGGTTGCGGTATATCCCACACCTCTTGCCAGTCTGACCGATGCGCTTCAGTCTCTGCTGCATGAACCCAACGGTTGTTTCGAACAGACGAGTTCCACAAGTTATCCGATGGTCATGGCGCAGCAATACTTCCTGACGCACACCGGCATCGATCCGGCCCTTGTCGAGAAGGCCCGTAACCTTCTCGACGTCTCTTATAAGAAACTCACCGGCTTTGAATCGCCGGCAAAAGGTTATGAATGGTTCGGCGCGGATCCAGGTCATGAAGCGCTGACAGCGTACGGCCTGATGCAGTTCACGGACATGGCTCAGGTTCGCAACATCGACAAAGACATGGTCGCTCGCACGAAGGCCTGGCTTCTTTCGCGGCGCGATGGCAAGGGTGGCTTCAGCCGGAATGCGCGCGCACTCGATTCCTTCGGCGGCGCTCCGCCAGACACGACGAACGCTTACATTGTTTGGGCATTGACGGAGTCCGGAGAGAAAAACCTGGACAAGGAAATCGCGGCCGTCAAGGCTTCCGCTGGTTCCACTCAAGACAGCTATATCGTGGCTCTCGCCGCCAATATCCTTCACTCCACCGGAGACCACGCCGGTGCTCGCCAGTTGATGAACAAGCTCGTCCGGAATCAGGAGAACGCCGGGAATGTGAAGGGCGCTGTAACGAGCATTACGCGCTCCGGCGGCAACGCTCTCGACATCGAAACAACGGCTCTTTCCGTATTGGCGTGGATCCGAGAACCGTCTTATGCAGCGAGCGTCGAGAAGGGCCTGCGATGGATCGTCGAATCCAACAAAAGCGGACGCTTCGGCTCAACGCAATCCACAATTCTCGCCTTGCGTTCCATTGTTGCCTACGACGCCGCTCACGCAAGGCCGAAAGCTCCGGGCCGTCTTGTTCTCGCGGTCGATGGAAAAACGATCGGCAATCCTCTTCCTTTCACACCGAACTCTCAGGGTGCTCTCCTCCTGCCGGAATTCACAAGTGAACTGGGTCCCGGCAAACACACGGTCGTTTTGAAAATGGAAAACGGATCCAGCATGCCTTTCTCGATGAACGTGAAGTATCACAGTCTTGTTCCTGAGAGCGCGGACGACCCGAAAGTCAGCATACAAGTCGTATTGAAGGATTCGCAGATCAGGGAAGGGAACATCACGGAAGCTACGGTTTCGATTCTCAACAAGAGCGATCAGGCGATTCCGACTCCCGTTGCCATCGTGGGAATCCCTGGCGGCCTGGAAGTCCGGCACGATCAGCTCAAGGAACTCGTTAAATCGGGCAAGATCGATGCTTACGAAGTCATTGGACGTGAAGTCGTCCTCTACTGGCGTTTCATCAAAGGAAAAGACAAATTCGATATTCCACTGAGCCTGGTCGCCGCAGTCCCCGGTTCGTACACCGGCCCCGCCAGCCGTGCCTATCTTTACTACACTGATGAATACAAGAGTTGGGCGCCGGGACTGAAAGTAGATATCGCGCGGCGATGAACGCCGCCCGGCTTTGCCCAACAAAACGATTCCGCTGCGCAGTCGCCCAAAGCTCAACGGGATAAATAACGGGATAAATTCGGTTGTTTGCGAGATCACACTCGCCGTTATTCCGTGGACACATCTGAAGTAAACCCTCGCCTTATCTGTTCCTTTAAGAACTTAAAAGTCCGTACAATCGCCGCATGCGGAGACTATTTCGTGACATTCATTTGGCAGACCCCGTTCTTTCTTTCGGAATTACCGTGCTGACAGGGATTTTATCGGCGTCTAATTTGCAGCCGATCAAGAGTCTGTCTGGTCCGATGTATTGGCTCGCAATCTTGGGCGTCGTCTTCACAGTTTTCGGTGCTTGCATGCTCCTAATCGAAATAATTCGCCGCTGGGCAGGTGAGAGCGATCATGCTGCCAATGGCAATTCTTTCAACCGACCGTTGGCGAAAACCGAATTGGATCATGGCAAAGCGGTTAGCTTTTGGTCTAACCGCTCGGAATCAAGGCTAGCTGAGATTGCTGAAGATTCAGCGAATAAGACTCTATGGATTATTACTCATCAAGGCGGCGGTTTGAATGTCGGGAACCTTCTCAGCATGGGCAAAATACGGAGATTGATTTTGCTTCATCCCTTTGGACCAGAAATACGGCGACTTGCCAAGATACTTCCAGTGGACCTAAACAAGACCGCCGACGACTTGATGAAGGAGATTGAGAACACTACGAAGATCGCCATGGCATCAGGTGTGGAGGTGCGGTGGTTTCGCGGGCCTATAAATGCCCTGATTCTCGGAAATCCGGAATCCTCCAAAGGATGGGCTCAGACTGAGATTTATTATCCGTGGTCTGATGCCGAGAATCGGCCTCACATTCGAATAAAGCGGGAGGACGATGAAAATCATTTTTTGCTTTTGAAGAAATGGTACGAAAAGACATGGGAAGACAGCGAAAAGCCGCGGGCCAAAGATGCCGGTGAACAGTTTTATCCCGACCGTGAATTCACAACAGATCTGGTTGAAGCCAATGCTCAAATTGAGGCGTTGACGAAAAAGGCTAGTACGTCTGAATACAATGAATACCAAGGCAAGCTACGATTAAAGGAACTACAAGATGAAAGCAATCGTGTTAAGCAAGAATATACCGACCTGAAAAATCGCTGCATTCCAGAACAGTCGCAACTCGACATTACTATTAGTGGACGAAAGGATCACGAAGGACTCATTGGCGGTTTAACGAAGGAAGTAGCCGACCTAAAACTCCGGTTGGAAAAAGATGTCGATCACTATAAGGAAATGTGGACCGGCGAACTAGAAGCGAAGATCAAATTCCAACTGGAATTCGGTTACGCCCGAATTCAATGGTGTGGTTTCAAAATAGAGCCGCGCAATCTTAGAGTTGCAGTTCAATTCATGAGCACTGACGATGTGCCATTGGCAAAAGCGATAAAGGGAGTATTCGAAGACCAAATCAATGATGCTTCCCCGTGGAAGACATTAGACATCAGGGGCACGGACTGGTTCGACAATCCAACACTCGACAGGATCGTGATGATTTCTTCAACTCCATCTCTGGCAAAACTTCTGGCGGACACGTTCACTGAACATAATCTCGTTGGCGAACGAATCGCCGCCGCACCAAGTATTCCCGGACCGGCACCGCAAATCTCCCCAGAGATACCGCCAGATGTCCGAGTAGTGATCTTCCCGAAGGGGAAGAATCAATGACTCTCGAGGTAGCCGCCGGACGTATGCAACGAACTTTTAAGGCAAAGCCGGGTGAGAGCCGAATGACACTCGTTGGGCAAAAATCGGGAATCGTAGTTCAGAACGGTCCCGTTGGGCAAAGCCCGTTCCCCGGATTCACGTCAGCCGAATCGGCAATTTGTAAATGCGTTTGCCGGTTGCGGCGGAAATGGCATTCACCAGAGCGCCGGCCGCAACGGCTGTGCTGGGTTCGCCGATTCCGCCCGGAGTCTCCGTGCTCGGAACGATGTGAACTTCGACTTCGGGCGCTTCGTTGTGGCGGATCATCGGGTAGTCATTGAAATGATGCTGCGCCACGCGGCCATTCTGGATAGTGATTTCGCCCTTCAGCGCAGCGGTCAATCCGTAAATCGTTCCGCCTTCCATTTGTGCCTTGATCGTATCGGGATTGATGACCCAGCCGGTATCCACGGCGCACCAAATCTTGTGAATCCTGACGGCGCCGTTCGTCACTGAAACTTCGGCAACCTGACCCACAACGCTTCCGAAAGCTTCCATCACGGCAATTCCGCGAGCATGTCCCTGAGGGAGCGGTTTGCCCCAGCCGGATTTCTCGGCAACCATGTCGAGCACGGCGCGATGCCGCGGTGCTTTGCCCAGCAGATCGCGGCGGAACGTATACGAATCTTTGCCGGCCGCAGTCGCGAGTTCGTCGATGAACGCTTCCACAACGTAACCCTGAACGGACGCGCCGACGGAGCGCCAGAAGCCGTAAGGAATACCGGGATCCGTCTCCGTATACTCCACGCGAATATTCGGGATCTCGTAGGGCAATGTGGCAGATCCATCGACGGAGATAAAATCCACGCCATTGGCCGGCAGTGAACCGAGCCGCTTCATCAGAGATTGCTGCACCATGCGTTGCATAAACGCAACGGGCTTGCCCGATGCATCGACAGCTCCCCACATTCGAACGTAAGTGATCGGACGATAGAAGTCGTGTTGCATATCGTCTTCGCGTGTCCAGATCACCTTCACCGGCTTCCCGGCGGCCTTGGATGTTTCGACCGCATCGGTAACGAAGTCGGCTTCACCGCGCCTGCCGAAGCCTCCTCCGAGATACGTCGTGTAAATGTTCACGGCTTTTCCGGGAAGACCCGACGCGGAAACCGCGGCCTCGTGCGCCGACGTCTGGCCTTGCGTCGGAACCCATACATCGCAGCGATCCGGGCGCACATCCGCAGTGCAATTCATGGGCTCCATGCAGGCATGCGCGAGAAACGGCACTTCGAACACGCGTTCGAATGCGCGTGTGTTGTTCTTCACAGCGGCCGGCGCGTCGCCATCGTTGCGCGCGACTTTGCCGGGCTGTTCGGCGAGTTGCGCATATTTCTTCATGATGTCCGCGCTGCTTAAACCGGCGTGCGGACCTTCGTTCCATTTGACTTCCAGCGCCTGCGCCCCTTTCGACGCCGCCCAGTAGTTGTCCGCAACGACGGCAATACCGCTGGAAATCTTCACGACGTTTCGCACTCCGCGCACAGCCTTCGCTTTATCGGCATTGAAGGTTTCCACTTTTCCGCCAAACACAGGACACTTCACGACACGCGCGATCAGCATGCCGGGCCGTTGCACGTCCATGCCGAAAACAGCTTTGCCGTTGACTTTCTCCGGTATGTCGAGCCGCGGCGTGGATTGGCCGAGCAGACGAAAATCCTTCGGACTTTTCAACGCAACGGTTTTGGGAACCGGAAGCGCGGAAGCTTTTTCCGCAAGCGATCCATATTTCATGCGGCGGCCGCTCGCTTTGTGCACGACTTCACCTTTTTCCGTCATGCACGTATCCGCGGCTACACTCCAGGTCTGCGCGGCGGCGCTGACGAGCATCACGCGCGCCGTGGCGCCGGATTCGCGAAGAATCTTCCACATGCCGCGAACGCTGTTGCTTCCCGCCGTCAGTTGCGCGCCCCCGAAGTTCGGATTGCCGTATTTGGGATCGGCAGGAACCCATTCGGTTTTGATCTTATTGAAATCGACATCAAGTTCTTCGGCAACGAGCATCGGCATGGATGTCATGACACCCTGCCCCATCTCGAGTTGAGACAGCATGATCGTAACGCCATCATCGGAACCGATCTTCACCCACACATTCGGCTGAAACAGACCTGCGGCTTCGGCAACGCTTTCATTGCGCGCGCCCGGCACATATCCGCCGACGAGAAGCGCGCCGCCCGCTGCGCCGACTTTCAGGAAGCTGCGTCGATTGAGAATTTTCATATGCCGCCTCCTTAAGCCCCGGCCGCGCGATGAATAGCGCGGCGAATGCGTTGATAGGTACCGCATCGGCAGATGTTGCCCGACATGGCAGAGTCGATATCGGCGTCCGTGGGTTTCGGCTTCTTCGCCAGCAGCGCCGCAGCCGACATCAATTGACCCGACTGGCAATAGCCGCATTGAGGAACTTGTTCAGCGATCCACGCTGTCTGTAGCGCATGATTCGACGCCGGGGAGAGGCCCTCGATCGTAGTGATTTTCTTATTGCCGGCGGTTGAGACCGCGGTACCGCACGAACGGACGGCAACACCATCAATGTGGACCGTGCAGGCGCCGCATTGCTGCAACCCGCAGCCAAATTTTGTCCCGGTCAATCGAATCGCGTCGCGAATCACCCAAAGCAGCGGTGTGTCCGGACTCACATCCACGTCATACGACTTGCCGTTTACGTTAAGCGAAATCATATCGGCTCCTCCCCGAATTCTGCGGCAGGGAACCAAATCACCTAAATCGGGGATTTAATTCCTGATTTGGGAGATTTGGTTCCCTGCCGTAGAATCTCAAACCTTAACACAGGAGGAAAACATGATGAGAATGAGAGTGGCGATCCGATTAATCGCGCCTATGGCGCTTGTAGCGCTGCTAACAACGATGGCCGCGGCTCAGGACGCAAAGACTGTAATAGCCAACGCTTCGAAGGCGATGGGCATCGAAGGCATGAACTCGATTCATTTTTACGGCGTCGCTCAAAACGGAAATCTCGGCCAGAACAACAATTCAAACCAGCCCTGGCCGATGGCGAATATGAACGATTACGTTCGCGCCATCGATTTCAACCAGCCGGCGTCACGCGCAACGTGGGTGACGTATGCAGTGCCCGTCACCGGTGGCGCCGCCACAATGGGAAACGGCCAGCAGAACATTACGCCGCAAAACATGGCATGGGCTCAGCAGTTGGAAATCTGGACCACACCCTGGGGATTTCTGAAGGGTGCGGCCGCAAACAACGCAACAGCGAAGACGCAGACGGTGGGCGGAAAAAAATGGCAAGTCGTCACGTTTAACTCACCGATGAAATCACCCGGCGGCCTTCCTTACAAAGTGGTTGGCTATCTCAACGCACAGAATCTTGTCGAGCGCGTGGACACGTGGCTCGATAATCCATTTTTCGGCGACATGCTGGTCGAATCCGAATACACGAATTACCGCGACAACAACGGCCTGAAGTTTCCCGCGACGATGGTACAAAAACGCGCCGGCTGGCCGGTGTTCGAAGCGTACATTCTCGGGGCTCACGCCAATCCTTCAAACATTCAGCAACTGCTCACCCCGCCCGCTCCTCAACGAGGCGCAGCACCTCCGGGAGGAGCGCCTGCAGGCGGCGGCCGTGGCGGTGCGCCTCCGGCGCCGGTTGCGGCCTCAACAAAGCTTGCGGATGGCGTGTACCAAATCGGCCAGAATCCCGCGACCGGCGCTTACAACGCGATGGCAGTGGAATTCGCGGATCACATTCTGCTCTTCGAACCGGGTCCGCAGAGCGAGGCCCGGGCGCTGGCCATCATTGCGGAAACGAAGCGTGTGATTCCGAACAAACCGATCCGGTATGGAGTCATCTCGCATCATCATCTCGACCACACCAGCGGCCTGGCCGCCGCAGTGGCGGAGGGCATCACGATCGTGACCAAGGATGTAAACCGGGCATACATCGAAAGCGCGATGAATGCGCCCCGTACTCTCGCACCCGACTCACTGTCGAAATCCGGCAAGAAACTGAAGATCGAAACGATCGACGGCGACAAGCGCGTATTTCAGGACGCCACCCGCACCGTGGAAATCCATCTGATCAAGGGACTGCCGCATGCCGATGGTTTATTGATTGCCTGGTTGCCGAAGGAAAAGATTCTCGCTTATGCCGACATGTTTAATCTGCCGGCCGCCGACCAGCCTGTTCCGAATCCACCCGTAGTCGGCACTCAGGTTTTTGTGGCAAACATGGAACGCCTGAATCTCGACGCTCAGAAGATCATGTCGGTGCACACGATCGATCCGGCAACGAATCGGCTTACATCTCGCGCCGAAATCCTGAAGTCGTTGGGAAGGTAGATAAGAGAAACACTGCTTTCATTTCTTTGGAAGCGCGAATACCACGTATCCCGGCGAGGCAGCCGGCGGTATCGGGTTGGACGCTGGAGCACGGGGTTGAAAAACCCCGGCTCCGCCCGTTGGAACCGCAATGTATTCGCGGCCGGCAACCTGATACACAGCGGGTACACCCTCGGGAGGCGCCGGCATATCGGCTTCCCATAGAACTTTGCCCGTGTCCTGATCGTAGGCTCGAAATTTTCGATCCGATGTCGTGCCCGCAAATACCAGGCCACCGGCCGTGACGATCACTCCGCCTCTGGGCGCAATACTTCCGATTCCTTTTCCTGCATCGCCGAGCGCGGTCACTCCGCCATTGGGAACCTGCCACATGATCTTGCCCGTGTTGAGATCATAAGCCGTCAGTTGCGACCATGGCGGTCCCATGATTGAAAAACCGCTCGCGCCATTTGAGGCATTCCCGTTCGTCATGAAATTGTAGGGGGCGTCGTACGCAACGAAATCCGGTGGCCGATATGCCGGAGCCGGAGGTGGACCACCACGGCCCGTTGCCGGCGCAGCCGCAGCCGGCGCGGCTCCCGGCGCTGCGCCCCGTCCTCCCCGGCCGCCTCCACCGCCTCCTGCTCCACCAGCACCTCCGCCACCTGCTCCAGCGCCTCCGCGGCCACCGGCGCCACGAGCACCCGGAAGATTCAGTTTCAAATACGTGGGCAGTTCCTTCGATGAAATGAACATCATTCCTCGAGCCGGATCGACGGCCGAGCTACCCCAATTGGCGCCACCGTTATGTCCCGGCAATTCAATCGTTCCCTGCAAGCTCGGCGGTGTAAACAGTCCTTCATTGCGAGACGAGCGCAACATCTGCCGAACGGTTTCCTGCTGCTCGGCGCCTATGAACGGATTGATATCTTTCTCAGTGAACGACTGTCGCGCAAAAGGCGGAGGCAAAGTTGGAAAAGGCTGGGTAGGCGATGAGAATTCCCCGGGCGCGTCCGATTGAGGCACGGGCCTTTCTTCAATCGGCCACAGCGGCTCGCCGGTCTGGCGATTAAAAACGAACAGGAATCCGTGCTTCGTTGGTTGAGCAACGACGTCGACGTTCCTTCCGTTGTGACGCACGGTAAGAAGCTTCGGAGCCGTGGGAATGTCGTAATCCCAAAGATCGTGATGAACGAGTTGATAATGCCAGATGCGCTTCCCGGTTTTCGCATCCAACGCGACGAGGCTGTTTGCGAAAAGATTATTGCCCTTGCGATTTCCGCCGTAGAAATCGTATCGAGCCGTTCCGAACGGAATAAAAACGATGCCTCGCTGCGTGTCCACGGTCATTTCGTTCCAGTTGTGAACACCGCCCGCATTGGCGAGTGCTTCTTTCGGCCACGTGTCGCTGCCGAACTCTCCGTCGAGAGGAACACTGTGGAAGACCCACTTCAACATTCCGGTACGAACATCGTAAGCATGAACATCGCCGGGCGTTGAGTCGTAGCTGGCTCCGCCCGCCGGCATTGAAACAATGATGGTGTCCTCATAGATGCGTCCGGGATTGTTTGCGGGCCGCGTCACATTGCGATCGCCGACTCTGGGATCGACTCGGCCGTTGTCGCCGAAGGATTGAATCGTTTCTCCTGTAAGCGTGCTGATCTCGGTAAGGAATCCGCCATTCAGATACACAAGCCGCCGATCCCGCCGGTCCCGGCTTTCCCAATAGTTCATTCCGCGGTTGGCGACGCCGCCCTGATTGACGTGATTCCAGAGTTCCTTTCCCGTTGCGCCTTCCAGCGCAACAATCATGCTGGTTCCCTGCGCGGCTCCAGCCTTAACGGCGTACACCGTTCCATCCACAACTACCGGATCGAAGAACAATGAATTCCCACCGGTTTGATAGGTCCACGCCACCTGAAGCTGCTTCACATTGGTCTTGTTAATCTGCTTCAACGAAGAATACTGGGACGAATCGGCTCCTCCCAGATACTGAGTCCACGTATCGAACGATCGGTCAGCGGCAAACAAGGCGCTCGCCGAAATAAGAATCCAGAACACGGATCTGCGTGCCACGTGAAACCTCCGTATAACTGCAACTTTAGGTGCGCGGCAGTATACACTGTCCCTCATTGAGATCGAGGAGTGGAGGGCGTGATGACAGCGACTGGACGCACTTTTGTTTGGATCGGGATTCTATTCACCACAATCACGTTTGGTCTCGCGCAGGATAAACGCCGGGACGACTTGAAGAAACCGTTGGTGCTGTCGAGTCAGGGAAGTTTTTTTGTCGGTGGTGAATCGAAGAAGGCCGGAAACGGCGATCTCACCGTGAATCAAATGTACGTGCAATACCAGTCCCCGGTGAACGCGGACCAGCACGTACCGGTGGTGATGGTTCACGGATGTTGTCTCAGCAGCAAGACGTGGGAAACCACGCCGGATGGACGCATGGGCTGGGATGAGTATTTCGTGCGCCGGAATCGATCCGTGTATCTCGCGGATCAGGTTTCTCGCGCGCGATCGGGTTTCGATGGTTCCACGATTAATGCCGTAAGGGCCGGAACGGTTCCGCCGTCACAGCTTCCTAATGTCCTCATGGCAACGCATCAAATCGCATGGTCGGTCTTCCGCTTCGGTCCCACTTTCGGGACTGCTTTTCCCGACGGCCAGTTTCCGATCGAAGCCGTCGATGAACTCTACAAACAGATGATTCCCGATCTCAATTCCCTGCTTCCTAATCCGAATCCAACCTGGAAAAACATGGCGGACCTCGCCGTCAAATTGCGCGGAGCGATTCTCGTGGGTCACTCGGAATCGGGATTCTTTCCGGAACAGGCGGCGCTTATCGATCCATCCGGTGTGAAGGGAATCATTTCGATCGAGATGCCGTGCGTGACGACGTTGACTCCGGCTCAGATTTCAACACTCGCAAAGATCCCTGCCTTAATCATGTTCGGCGATCATCTCGGAGATGTTCAGGGCGGCGGACCTGCCAATTGGATGGCTTCTTTCGAAGGCTGTCAAAAGTTCGTCCAGCAATTGAAGGATGCCGGAGGCAACGCCGAAATGATGCACCTTCCGAAACTCGGAATCCATGGCAACAGTCACATGCTGATGCAGGACAAGAATAATCTGCAGCTCGCGGACCTGATCATTGGCTGGATCGACGATCACGTGGAGTCGAAGAAGGCAGCAAAGAGCCCTCGAAAATAACGGAGTGGCGCAAAATCCCTACTTCTGCTTTTCAGTGGAAAAAACGAGCGGCTTTGATCGAAGGTCCCCAAGAATAACGTTTAACGTATATTTCTTTCGCTGCGGCGCCTCAAAATAAATGAAACCTTCGCGGATGCCGCCTGCCGGAATTTGTCCTGTCTTCAGACTGTATCGCTGGAGATCTTCTCGAATCTGAGTTTCCGTGCGTTTGTTCGCAACCCGCCCGAGGGAAATTCCACGAAGCGTTCTTGTCCCGATCGAACCGTTTGAAGGTTCCGCAAACATTCGATTGGCGGCGTCTTCCGGTTTGACTACGGAGTAGATCTGGCCGTGATCGTCGGTGCTGGAAAACTTCAAGATGTCGAACTCCATCGGGCGCTGGGCGATGTTTTGAACGCGCAACCAGAACACAAGGATTGAAGCTTTGGTGTCTGGAAGGAGTTCCAGCCTGTCGTCTTCAGGAAATCCGATGATGAGCCGATGTTGAAACGATCTTTCGGCGCTGAACGAGGCGCGATCGGTCGTGACCAGGGCAGTCGAGTCACTCCGGTCGCGTACAGGGTACAGCTTGTCCTGTGCGGCCAATGGTACACAAAGCGTCAGCCAAAACAGAAAAATGAAAAGCCGGTCTTTCATCGATTCTCCGGAGTTCACCATACCCACGCGGCCGGGTCAAGCGGGCGGGGCCACCGATACGCCGAGAAGGTCATTCCGTTGTATTGCTTTCGACAGGAAACCCGATGCCTTGATGTCTTCGACAAATTCATCGAGATATATCGCAGCCGCATCGCGTCCGCGGGGAGTGCCGATCGCCTGCTGAACTGACGTGAATCCATCGCTCAAAACGCGTGTGCCGGGATGGCTCTCCGCAATCTCGACCAGCATCGGCCGGATTCCCGCCAGCGCCTCCAGCTTCTCATTGAAAAAAAGATCAACAGACGCGGCGGGCCCTGGCGCCCGCACGAGCTGAGCATGTTTCGCAGTTCGTGATAAAAACAAATCGTAAGCGCTCTTGTCTGAGAGCGCGACGCGAATGCCGGGCCGGTCGACGTCCATCACACTCTTCAATGGAGAGTCCGCCGGAACGAGATACGTCGTATCAATCATGAGGTAGGGAGCAGTAAAACTAATCTCCCCCGCGCGATCAGGATCGACGGCCAGAAATGCGACATCCCATGCACCCTGACTGGCTCCTTCAGCCATTCGGCCTGCCGCATCGTACGTGACGAATTCTAGGGACAGACCCAGACGTTGCGCGAGCTCCTTCGACAAGTCCACGGCAATTCCGCGCGGAGCACCGTGGGCGTCTTTGCGCGCCAGTACCGTATTCCCAAAGTTAATGCCGACGCGGAGTGTGCCGGCCGGGGCGAGTTCAGAGGCAGGCTTATGAAGTCCCATCAGAAATCGATTTTGCCTCATTGCAACGGAGGACGCACTATACAACTGGCTTTTTCACTGAAAATTCAAAACACGGGAAGACAACTTGTCAACGATGCAGCGGCGGAATCGGCATGGGGCGGCGACAGCATTGTCGAGTGAGTGCCGGCAACTTCGACAATAGACAGATCTCGAGCGTGTTTACTCCAGATTGTTTGAATGGACGGAAGACCGGGCTCCCGAGCTGCCGGAGTGAAGAACGTCAGCTTCCCCGGATAAAATCCGGGCCGGTAGCGTGCGGACGCCGTGAGCGCGCTGGCTGCGACCTTAAGAACACTCGCGGGCGCGGACTTTAGAAAATCAGGAATCGTCTGGCCATCCGGCTGCGACGGTGCGGCATAATCGCGAAGTTTTCCGTATGCACGAGTCGCCATTTTCCAAAGCGATGACGGCCAAACGTAAATGGGAACCCTCCCCACATCGCGGACGAACACCCGAATTCGCCGGCGGACTATCGAAAACCATGCGTGCAGCGGCCATCGCAGCGGACTCATGAGCGTATCGAAAAGACCGACCATGGCGACTTCGTCTCCCGATTCCGAAAGCCGCCGGGCCATTTCGAAGGCGACAAGTCCTCCGAAGGAATATCCGCATAAGTAGTAGGGACCGTACGGTTGATGCAGTTTTATTTCTTTCAGATATTCCGCAGCCATTGCTTCAACGCTTGCATGAGGCGGCTCCTCTCCGGCGAGACCACGCGCCTGAATACCGATCACCTCGCCGGGATAGGTCATCCGGCGCGCCGTCGGAAACAGGCCTGCGACACTTCCGCCCACGCCATGAATGAAAAAGACCGGAGGCAGGCCAGCCCCTGTCTTCAGGGGAACCAGAGGCATGTAGCCTGCAGTGTGATGTTCTCTCAGCGCCTGACACAGTCTGCCGAAATTCGGCGCCTCATTGATCAGCGTCAACGAAAGCTCGATGCCCAGGGCTCGTTCGAGCTCCATCATGAATGTGATCGCTTTCAGCGAATCGCCGCCGGCTTCAAAGAAGTCGTCGTCGATGCTTTGGACAGGCGTGTGCAAAAGGTTTCGCCACACCTGCTCAACGGTCCGCGCAATGTAATCGCTATGCAGGGAATCGATTTCGCCTGCAGCGACGGCGATCGGGTATTCGTT
Organism: uncultured Solibacteraceae bacterium; assembly: GCA_964633285.1. Classification (GTDB taxonomy): domain Bacteria; phylum Acidobacteriota; class Terriglobia; order 20CM-2-55-15; family 20CM-2-55-15; genus 20CM-2-55-15. The sequence continues at coordinate 22,910 of CAZWGA010000062.1, forward strand.
CCGGACCGTGACTTCATCCATCGCAGTGAGAGCGCGTAGATCCAGCTTGGAACTGGGTAGCCGAGGGATCGCGTCGCACATGTAGAAGCGGGACGGACGCATGGATGAAGGCGACGAACGCATCAGGACCTTCAGTTCATCATTCAACGTCGCCGGCGCTCCATCGCGAGCGCTCACATAAGCCACGAGAGTCACTTGTCCCTCAGATCCGGTGGTTCTGGCCAGGACGGCGACATCTCGCACAAACGGATTCTGACGAAGGACGGCTTCCACACCATCGAGATCGACACGGGCTCCGCGAATTTTGATCTGTCTGTCCTTGCGGCCCATTCGCTCCAGGAGCCCGTCGGGCCTCTGACGAACAAGATCACCCGTCCGGAATAATCGGCAAGCCCCGTTGGTATCCATGCTGCCGTTCACGCAATGTCCGTCGACCCAATGGCCAAGCGCCACGTACGGGCTTTCGACAATCAACTCGCCGGCCTCACCCGGCTGGGCGGTGTGTCCATGTTCGTCCATCAAAGCCAGGCGATTGCCCGGAAGGGGGTAACCGATGGGGATGCGCGGATCGTCAGCGCGGCATGAACTATCGATGAACCACTGCATCATCGGCGCTTCTGTTGCGGCATAGATCGATTGGATTGCGGAACCCGGCACCAGCCAACCGCGCAGCAGATCGATATCGCTCCACAGAGTGGTGTCGCCGCCCACGCGAACCAATCGAAGTGTGGCGTCCGCGCGCTCGCCTGCGTATGCAATCACCGACCTCAAAAGAGCAGGAAACGCGAAAAGAATAGTGATGGCTTCTTCGCGGACTACAGTCAGAATTTCCCGCGCGCCCAGTCGTTGTGGATCCAGAAGATGAATGCTCGCGCCCGCGAGCAGCGCTGTTAATGTGTCGCGCAGACCGACAATCGTGCAAATCGAAGCCAGTGTGAGAAACCGGTCATCCGGGTTGATGTGCGCCGCGTTTATCGATTGCGCCACTCGTTGTAAAAGATTTCGCTGACTGTTGACGATACCCTTGGGACGCCCGGTGCTCCCCGATGTAAACACCACGCACGCGGGTTCATCCACTCCGAAATCCGCAGGCCGCCAGCCTTGCGGCGCCGATTGATGCAAACGGGTTTCTTTGATGATTAACGCCGGCCGCGCATCTTCAATGACCTGATTCAACCAGCTCTCCGGACATTGAGGATCGAGGGCAACAAAGGTACGTCCCGCCGCAAGGCACGCCAGCATCGCAACTGGAAAGGCAGAACATGTCGGCAACAGGATGGCGATCAGGTCGCCGGGTTTCGTTTCGGAGGATATGCCTGCCGCCAGTCCCGAAAGCCGGTCCCACAACTCCGCATAAGTTACAGATGTTTCTGAATCCGTGACCGCAATCCGGTTCGGATACAAACCCACCAACCGCTCCAGGTGAACGAGGATCGGCAGTGCCAGGCCGTCGGACCGGAATTCCCTGAAAACCCGGGTAGACGGGCCGTTCCAATCCAACGGATACGCACCGTCCTCAAGCCACCTCAGGCCATCGTGACCTTTGACTGCCAATGGTTCCAACCTTCACCCTCCCGCTTGAATCTTCTTACGTTGGGAGCCTCACAATTGTTCAACGAAAAACCGGGTGGGAAATTAACGGATCGTGATGACGACTTTTCCGCGAGGGTGTCCTTCCATGAGGTACTTCATCGCTTCTGCGGTTTCACTCAATGGATAACTCCTGTCGATGACAGGGACAACTTTGCCGGCTTCCATCAGCTCTTTCAGGAAAAGCAGATCCTTTTGATTCACCTTGGTAAACACGCCCCGTATTTTCTTCTTTCCGAACCAGGAGAGTACGGATCCAAGAAGCATCGTCTGCAGGATCTGCCCTACAAAACCGCCGACAAACACATAAACTCCGTTTGGTTTTAATGCGCGCCGGTATTTGAAAATCGACTGATATCCATTAACCCCGACGATCACGTCGTACCGCGCTCCACGTTTGGCGAAGTCTTCCTGCGTGTAATCCATGACGTGGTCTGCGCCGATCGAACGCACTACTTCCAGGTTTTGCGGGCCGCATACCGCACTCACTTCAGCTCCGAACGATTTGGCAATCTGAACCGCAAACGTACCGACACCGCCGCCCGCGCCATAGATGAGGACGTTGTGCCCTGCCTGGATTTTTCCCTGATCTCGAACACCTTGAAGAGCCGTCAGCGCGGCAATGGGTACGGCCGCCGCTGCTTCAAACGATACATTGGCCGGTTTCAACACCAGCTTGTCTTCAGCAGCGCACACATATTCCGCATATGCGCCTCGACGGAGCCCGAAGACATCATCGCCCGGCCGAAACTGCTTTACGTTTGCGCCAACGGCTTCAACACTGCCCGCGAGATCACCGCCGATGGACATGTCTTTCGGAACACGGAGTCCGCTGCCCATGATGCAAACGACAGGCCAGGGCATCATGAAGCGCCGCCACTCGATTGCATTGACGGACGATGCATGAACTTTGACGAGGACTTCATTCTCCTTCGGAGAAGGTTTTTCGATCTCACGGAGCTGGAGAACATCCGGCGGTCCGTATGCCGTGTATTGAATCGCTTTCATTGGAATTTGGTCTCACCCGCTGCCGGATCGAAGCCACAGCGTTCGCGCACTCGCTGACGGAAACGCTCGCGTTCCTCGGGAGTCATATTCTGCCAGCGTTCAGCAAAACGATCCGCCAGCCGTTCTGCCATCGAGCCTCGGTAACTGGATCGGTGGTAGCCGCGCATTCCGAATCCTCCAAAGAGAATCCGGCAAAGTGTCAGCAGCGCAAGTGCCTGCCAGAAACTGAGCAGGGGCAAGCCGAAAAGAGGCGGCACCAGCCAGTTCCAGAGTTCCTTCACGACTTCGCCGCCGATGAAAACGCATACCGCGATACCTGCAAATGCCACGGGAATTACGAAAGGCATGTATTTTTTCATGTTCAAGTCCTCACGTTTTCGTCAACTCGTCATAGATGCTCTGCAATCGCCGCCGCAGACGCAGGACGGCGTACCGCTTCCGTGAGAGCAGCGTGTTGACGCCGACACCGGTTTCGCCGGCGATCGTCTCGAAACTGCGGCCTTCCAGTTCGTGTAATACAAAAACATCACGCTGTTCTTTCGGCAGCTCGCCGATGGCCAGTTCGAGTTCATCGAGCAGCACTTTTCGCGCGTACTCTGCGTCAGGACCGGCATCGGGCGACGGCAACAGATCCTCGAAATGCAATTCCTGGTTTTCGTCATCGATCAAGTCGGCGAAGCTTTCCGGCTTCGATTTCCGAAAGAAGTCGATGATGCGATTACGTGCCACGCGAAACAGCCAGCCGGTGATGTGGTCGATCGGCATCAACAGGCGGTTTGCTTCAACGAGCTTGTAGAAGACGTCCTGCAGAATGTCCTCAACATCACGCGGATCGGCCACCCGCCTTCGAATGAAATGGCGCAGCCGAAGTTGCTCGCGCTTGATCACTTCGGCGATGCGTTGATCCTGTTCGAGTGTCATCTGTCGCAGGCTGCGTCCCTCGCCTGCCTTAATAGACGAATGAAGGGGTACGGATATTGCGGGCAGTTGGATCTTTATTCCCATCGAAGGGCGGAAGCGGGATCGATGCGTAATGCCAGGGAGAGCGCCATCGCACCGGCCAATTAGTCCTCGCGAAGCAGGACCAGAGGATCGATCTTAAGCGCGCGGCGCGCGGGAATCCACGTCGCCAGCAAGCCCAGCAGGAACATCGCGAGCACAGCGCCGGCCAATACGAGAGGATCGCGCGAAGTGGCCTGATATACGATCACAGCCAACACCCGGCTTGCGAGAATTCCGAGAACCAATCCCGCAGCCGAGCCTGCCGCGAGCAATCTCACGGCGCGGCCCAGTGCGGCTTCCAGAACTTCTTTTCGTTTAGCTCCCAGCGCAATGCGGATTCCGAGTTCCTTCATGCGCCTGCTGACCGAGTAAGCGGCCAATCCAAAAATGCCCGTGACGGACAGCATCGCGGCCATCACGCCGAGAACACCCAGGGCCGCAGCCGCCACCTGTGCAGGAAACGTGTTCGGTTCAAGTTCTTTCGTCCAGGTCTGAATACGGAAGGGAAGCGCTTCATCCACGTTCTTCCGGGCTCTCTCAAGATCCGCTGTCAACTGCTGAGCATCTCTGCCGGAGCGAACGATAAGCCAGGTTCCCGCCGATGGCGATTGCAGGATAGGCAGGAACATCGCACCGCGCGGCTCTTCGGCAACGTTGAAGTACTTGCCGTCTTCGACGATGCCCGCCACCTCGACCTGCGATCCATCCAGCAGTTTGAAGTGTTTTCCAAACGCATCTGTTGCCGGGTCGCGTGCACCAAATATGGTGCGCGCAAACTCGCGGTTGATCACTGCGACTCGAGGGGCGTTCTTATCGTCATGCGCGGTGAACGGCCTGCCCGCAAGCAGCGGAGTGCCCGCAGCGCGGAAGTAGTCCGGAGATACCTGAAATACAAAGGTGCTACCTGCGGCATTCGCCGCTTTCAGATCCGTTTGTTCAATGGTAAAGACCGGCGCCATGTTTGGAGCCAGAGCCATCGGCGGATCGTCGACCAATCCTACGGCTGTCACGCCGGGTATGGACTGTATTTCATCGACGATGCGCTTTTGCATTTCAGGAACCTGATCCCCATGAAAACCAGCAAGGCTCAAGTCCGCATCGATCATCATGGCGTTCTGCGGTTCAAAGCCTAAATTCGCATGCGCCGATCGAATCAGACCGCGTACAGCCACGAGCGACGATGTCACCAGCACCGCGCAAATCGCCACTTGCGCCACAAGCAGGACATCGCGGAGAGTCATTCGTCGCCCAACCCGCGCAAGAGAACCGGACTTGACGATCTGGTACGGATCCGTCTGAAGGATCTGCCTTAACGGCACGATACCGAATAGAAACCCGCTCACAACCGCCAGCAGCAGGGCAACCCCATAGACATTCGCATCGGGATTCAACGGTACACCGATGGGAAATCGTGGAAACGGCTGCCACGAACTAAGCGCGCGCAGCAGCGAGATACTGCCGAATATACCGATCATGCCGCCCATGATTGAAATCAGCACGGCCTCGCTAAGAAATTGCTGCAACACTCGACTGCGGCTCGATCCCAGCGCCAGCCGGAGCGCCACTTCGCGCGCCCGATCGGCGGCGCGCGCCGCGAACAGGCTGCCGAGGTTGGCGCATGCGGCCAGAAGAATCAGCGTCGCCAACAGCATCAGTCCTGCAACGAATGCGCTGATTTCGCCGCGAAAGCTGAGCAGGGCCGGACGAGTCAGCGTAAAGAGCGCGGAACTGTTATCTTTCGGATAGGTCGCAGCTAGCCACGAGCCGATCGAGTTCAGGTCGGCCGCTGCTTGTTCCGGACGGACTCCAGCCTTGAGATGTCCGATCGTCTGCGAAGTTCCCCAGTAGTTCTTCCTGTCTTGAAGCAGGTTTTGCCCTGCCAACTCATCAGTGTTCACGATTGGCACAAAGTAAGACGGTAAAAGGAACAGTAAGGTCCCGCGAAACTCCGGCGGAGTAACACCGACAACCGTGTAGGGATGCTTGTTCAGTTGAACAACACGGCCCACTGCACCGCGATCGCCCTGAAAATGACTCTGCCAGTACGCGTACGTCAGGACAATGTATGGGGCGCTGTTGCGACCCTGTTCGTCTGAGGGGTGAAGGAGCCGTCCGAGATAGGGCTGAATACCCAACACGTCGAAATAATTACCGCTGACCGTGTAGCCCCAGGTCGGCGTTGGGCTACCACCGGCGCCTACAGCAGCCAGAGCGGGAGCGAAAGCTGCAAGATCCTCGAAGCTTCGGTTGTGATCACGCTCGTCGGCATAGTTTGGATAAGACTGGAATCCCCAGCCATTGCGGTCGATTCCGTAAAGACTCTCGGCATGAGGCACGTTCAGCGGACGCAGGACCAGGGCGTTCAGGACGCCAAACACCACAGCATTCGCGCCGATACTCAGAGCAAGCGTGATGACTGCAACCGCCGTGAAGCCGGGAGACTTGCGTAACAAGCGAAGCGAGAAACGGATGTCTTTCGTAAGGATTTCGATCCGGGATACTCCGCGCTGCTCCCGGCATTCTTCCGTGGCGTTGACGACGCTGCCGAACTGCACACGGGCCTGACGCTCGGCTTCCAAGGGATCCAGGTCGCGTTGACGATTCTTCCGCGTCTGCATGGCGATATGAAAATCGAGTTCCTCCTGCAGTTCTTCATCCATTCGCCGGCGAAAGAACAATGAGCGCAATCGCGGCAGGAGATCGTTCCACATATCAGGCCATCCTCAACACGCGGCCGATAGCTTCACTCAACTTGCCCCAGTTTTCGGTTTCGATCTCCAGATGTTTTCGTCCGGAGGCCGTTAACGAATAAAACCGGGCGCGGCGGCCCAGTTCCGAGACGCCCCATTCGGCCTTGATCCACTTGCGATGTTCAAGCCGGTGAAGCGCCGGATAGAGAGAACCCTGATTCACCTGCAGAACGTCCTGAGAGATCTGTTGAATGCGATCGGAAATCGCCCATCCATGCATATCACCGGTACGGAGCGCGCGAAGGATCAGAAGATCCAAAGTGCCTTGCAGAAGATCGAGCCGGGATTCATCAGAGGTGCTTGATGTCGACATACGACATCAAGCGTAATCACATTGGTGTCGACTGTCAACAACAAAGCGGCACATGGTCCCCTCGTAGTCCAGTTGACTATTTCTATATTTCCATTATTGTAGAAATATAGTGGAGGCAGGTAATGCGAAAACAGAACCAGGACACCGAACAGATCGCTCGTTTTGCGGACATGCTCTCCGCTATGGGAACGGAACCGCGCTTACGGATCATGCAACTGTTGTTGCAGGCTCATCCGGAAGGGTTGGTGGTCGGAGACGTAGGCAGTGAACTCGAAATCCCGAATTCCACACTGTCACATCATCTCGACAAGTTGAAGAACGAAGGTCTCGTTAACGTAAGGCGCGAAGGTACATTTCTTTGGTATTCGGCCAACTGTGACGCGCTTCAGGAACTTCTCGGGTTCCTGTTCGCCGAATGCTGCACGCGCAACAAGGCCGTCCCGGCGAGCAAGATCACCTGCTGCAAATAGGAGGCGATCATGGAAAACGATATTCAAAATGCCGTCAAAGAAAAGTACGGTCAGGCTGCACTGCGTGTGACCAACGCAGCCGAGTCTGCCTCGTGCGGTGAGACAACGACCTGCTGTGGCGGCGATGCCGATCCCATCACATCGCAATTGTACGGCGATGCGCAGGTTGCAGGACTTCCTGAAGATGCTGTGAAGGCTTCCTTAGGCTGTGGCAACCCCACAGCACTCGCGGCCTTAAATCCAGGTGAAGTTGTCCTGGATCTCGGTTCCGGTGGAGGCATCGATGTCCTTTTGTCGGCACGGCGCGTGGGACCAAACGGTAAGGCATATGGGCTCGACATGACACATGAGATGTTGGCGCTCGCTGGGGAGAATCAGAAGAAATCCGGGATTGAGAATGTTGAATTCATCAAAGGCGAGATTGAAAACATTCCTCTGCCCGAGAACTCCGTTGACGTGATTATTTCAAATTGCGTCATCAATCTCTCGGCTGACAAGGATCGGGTTCTCCGCGAAGCCTTTCGAGTCCTGAAACCAGGTGGACGATTCGCTGTGTCCGATGTTGTCGCCCGCGGTGCAATTCCGGAGGAAATCCGTCAGCACATTCTTCTTTGGGTCGGCTGTATTGCCGGCGCTCTCGATGAAAGCGATTATCGGGCGAAGTTGGCCGCTGCGGGTTTCGAGAATGTCACAATCGAACCGACGCGTGTTTATCGAATCGAAGATGCTCGCAGTTTCCTGAGTGGGCAAGGTATCGATGTCGACGCGATTGCCGCTCAAGTTGATGAAAAATTCATGAGCGCTTTTGTCCGCGCCGCGAAGCCGAAGGCCTGTTGCGGACCTACCTGTTGTTCGTGATGTTTCGCAAGCTAATCGTAGAGGCCGTCGGAACTCTGCTGCTGCTTGCGGCAGTTGTCGGCTCCGGCATTATGGGCGACCGCCTGAGCGGCGGAAACGTTGCGATTGCCTTACTTGCGAATACCGTCGCGACCGGCGCAACCCTGATCGCACTTATTCTCACGTTCGGGGGAATCTCCGGCGCGCATTTTAATCCGGGCGTAACGCTTTCCGTTGCGATGGCACGGGGCCTTTCGTGGCGTGAAGTTCCTGGCTATGTCGCAGCGCAACTGATCGGAGCGCTGACGGGCGTCGCGACAGCACACCTGATGTTCGGGCAACCCCTGTTCTCAGCGTCCCAACAGGTCCGCGCGGGCGGAGCACAGATCTTCAGTGAGTTTGTCGCGACTTTTGGTCTGATATCCGTGATTTGGGGATGCAGTCGAACTCGTTCGGAGACCGTTCCCTTTGCAGTCGGCGCATATATCACCGGGGCCTACTGGTTCACCGCGTCGACATCCTTCGCTAACCCAGCGGTTACATTGGCGCGATCACTCACAAATACGTTTTCGGGCATTCGGCCGATTGACGCGCCGGGTTTCATTGCGGCCCAACTACTGGGCGCATTGACGGCAACGCTGCTTTGGTCGTGGCTTTGCCCAGCGCTGCACAAAACGGCGACCGATGCCGTGATGTCGCACGAAGGAGGTTCTCGTGACAGATAGAAAGCGTGTGCTATTCCTGTGCACAGGAAATTCTGCCGGGAGCCAGATGGCCGAAGGCATTCTCCGGCACCTTGCCTCAGAGAAGTTCGAGGTCTTCAGTGCGGGTACGCACCCGAAGGGATTAAATCCACTTAGCGTGGAGGCAATGGCGGAAATAAAGGAATCGACATCTCGGATCACTGCTCCAGGGATGTCGATATTTATGCGGGCCAGAAATTCGACTATGTCATTACCGTTTGCGATCGCGCCAAACAAGAGTGTCCGATATTTCCTGGGACTACACCGATTCACTGGGGCTTTGATGATCCCACAGACATTGCATCATTCCGCCGCATCCACGACTAAATTCGCCAACGCATGAGTTATTTGCTCCAGGAACTTGCGCACGAGGTGATTCTCCTGCGCAAAGTATTGCCGGAAGATGCCGCGGACGAATCTGTTCTCCCAGTTTGCACACGACAATGATTGTTTGCTTCTCACGTGCAACCGGGAGGACTCCCTTGAACTCGCCAAACGTAAAGCCCACCTCGGTATCATCATCGTGATACGCCGCCGAACCCGAACGGCTGAACGCGCCGCCCTATTTCGGCTCCTGGAAAACGCAGGCGAAGCCGGACTTCGAAACAATATCAATTTTGCTTGATGCCGCGATGTCCAGGAAAAGAGGAAGCGATACAGACAGAGACTTGGATGAGTTGATCGAGGAAATTACTGTCGACGCGTACGGTGATGACGAGCAACTTTGGGCTTTCCGGCAGGTGATCGAAGACGAAGTCAAACTTCCCGCCGATGGGTTGATCATCGATGAACCGGTAAGGGTCACCAAAATCGACTATGACGGAAATGCTCGCGGTGGATTGACCGCAACCTGCCGCCGTGCCGATGGATCGAAGCATCTCGCTGCCGCCGCGGATATCACATTTCCGCGGGATTCCACTGCCGGTCGATACGTGGCTGCTTACCGAAAGTGGCTGGGACTCAAGCCTTATCCCATATCCGGCAATGCTGCGGCACGCAAACGTCCGATAAAACATCCGACTCGCTCACGCTCGTAACCACGTAATCGTGAGTTTGCCGTGAGTAGTTTCGCGCAAATCCTAATCGGGTGATTAAAAACAAAGGCAAGGGAACTTCAATACCATTGCGAGCTACAAAATATCTGCTCTTGGACTCAAATTTTTACAGTCGATGACGGAGGAAGAGGGATTCGTTCGGCCTCTGGGTGTTGATTCTCCGCAACTTATTGATTTTCTGATTTGCACAATTTGCAAAATTGGCTCAAAACGACGACTTTGGCCGCTTTGATTCGCAAACTCGCCACAGTAGTTCACGAAAAATCCCTCTCCGATCGTGGGGTCGGAGCCTATCACACAATTCCGCGACACATGCTTGCCGGACGAAGGGGCGATCCATGAATTTGAAATAGAGGTATCGGAGACTTGCAGTTGCACCTCCAACAAATCATCGCCGGTCTGAATCCAGCGAACGCGTTGATCATCACGAAGGATGAGAGTTCTTTGGGAGGAACCCGCTACTTTCAAAAACGCTTCTTAACGAAATTGTCCGGCCCTCCGCTCTTCAAACGTTTTTAGATTGAAAGAAGAAATTGAGTCGACTCAAAAACGAAGGAGGATGCTATGAATTCAATTCTCACGGGAAAGAATGCGGTTGTATTCGGCGCTGCCGGTTCAATTGGCGTCGCCGTTGCCAGAGAGTTTGCGGCAGAAGGTGCCAAAGTTTTTTTGGCAGGCCGGACCAGGAAAACCGTTGAAGCAGTGGCGAAGGAAATCGTCTCTACGGGGGGCCGGGCGCATGCCGTTGCAATCGACAGCACCGATGACGCCGCCGTCAACCAATTCATCGACAATGTTGTGAAGGAGGCGGGCAAGATCGATATCGCCATCGATGTCACCGGTCCTCTCGCCAAAGAGTATGGTAACGGCAAAATGGCCGTGGATCTCCCGATTGAGGAATTCATGATTCCTTTGACAACCATGGTGAGATCGCGTTTTATCACCGCCCGCGCCGTTGCGCGCCATATGACCAAGACCCACTCGGGAGTGGTCATTATGGTCAGCGGCAGCCCAGCGCGGCCGCACGTTCCGGGAGCGACTGCCATCGGCGCCGCATTTGCCGCGATGGAAAATCTCGCCGCGAACTTGGCTTTCGAGATCGGTCCACTCGGAGTGAGGGTCATTTGCCTTCGCACAACGGCCAACATTGACAGCAGATCCATTCAGGACACTATGGAGATCGTGGCGACCCAACTGAGCATCACAAAAAACCAGGCGATGGCCCAAATCGCCCAGTTGAACTTTCTAAAAGTTCCGGCAACGGTCCAGGACACGGCAAATGCCGCGGTATTGATCGCCTCCGATCGCGCCCGCATGATGACGGGAACTGTGGTGAACGCGACAGCAGGAGCGGCTCTTGATTAATCGGAGTTCTCTGCTGGCAATATAAAAACCTGTCCGGTACGTGTCGCATCGAACGTCTTCAATATGAAAGGAAACCAACGCGCAATGAGCGAATTCACATATATTTTTCGTGGCCGAAAAACATCCGGTTCGCCGGAAGAAATGCAGCAACATTTTGAAAAATGGGTTGAATGGTTTAAGGACCTCAACGCAAAGGGTCACATGAAGGACCCCGGACATCCACTGGAGGCTACCGGCAAAGTCGTCAACGGAAAGCGGAAAGTTGTTAACGACGGTCCGTTCGCGGAGGCCAAGGACGTAGTCGGCGGCTACATCATTGTCGAGGCGAACGATCTCGCGCACGCGGCAGAACTCTCGAAGGGTTGCCCGATTCTCGAAGTCGGTGGCTCGGTGGAAGTGCGGCCAAACCAGAAAATGTAAATGGAACTGACCGAACATCTCTTTCGACGAGAGTCGGGACGCATGGTCGCCGTGCTAGCGCGGATCTTTGGCGTCCACAATCTGGCACTCGTCGAAGACGTTGTTCAAGACGCTTTTTGCTGTGCCACCGAAGTGTGGGCATATCGGGGTGTGCCTGAGAATCCGTCCGCATGGCTGATGACCACCGCGAAAAATCGCGCGATCGATGTACTACGCCGCGAGCGGACGGCGCGCACTCACGAACCGGAGCTAAGCCAGTTGCTTCAAAGTGAATGGACGCTGACCCCGGTCGTGAAAGAGATGTTTACCGGTAAGGCTATTGATGACGAGCAACTGCGCATGATGTTTTCCTGTTGTCATCCTCGCTTGCCGGAGGAGGCACAGGTGATGCTGATACTTCACGTCTTGTGTGGATTCGGTGTTCATGAGGTGGCAAGCGCATTCGTAACGTCCTATACAGCGGTCGAAAAGCGTATTCCCAGGGCGAAAAAGGTACTTGCAGGATCAAAGAGGCTATTCGACACAGAAAGTTCTGCCGCGTTTTCGGCTCGGCTACCGGCAGTTCAGCGCGCTCTCTACTTATTATTCAATGAGGGCTACCACGGAGCGTCCGCGCAAACCGCAGTCCGCATCGAACTTTGCCACGAGGCAATGCGGCTAGCGGCTGTTCTATTGGAGCATCCCCTTGGCGCTACACCTGCTTCCTTCGCGCTTTCGGCGCTGATGTGCCTTCACAAGGCCCGCCTGTCTGCACGCCTGGATGCGCAAGGACAACTGAACTCCCTTTTTGATCAGGATCGATCGGTGTGGGACCAGAGCCTTGTAGGCGAAGGACTGCAGTTCCTAGAACGTTCGGCAAAAGGTTCGGATCTGACCGAGTACCACATTGAGGCGGCCATTGCCGCTGTTCACGCAACCGCTCAAAGTATTCAAGAGATCAACTGGGACAAAATCGTGTCCTTGTATGATGCGCTGATGAAGATTCGTCCCTCTCCCATCGTTGCATTAAATCGCGCGATTGCGGCCGGTCAACGCGATGGCCCGCAGCGAGGGCTAGCGGAACTGCGGACGATTGAGGACTCAGAGCGTCTTGCAAACTATCCTTTTTATCACGCCGCTTTCGGAGAATTTGAGCTACGAAGCGATCGCGACAAGAGTGCGCGCGAACATTTCTCAATCGCGCTGAAGTTGAGTCGCAATCCCATGGAACGGCAATTTTTCGAACGGCGCCTCAATTCGTCCCGCTAAATTCACGGCTTGAACCACGTCGGTGCTCGCCCGACAGGACGGCGACCGGCCGAAATGTACATGACAGTCACATTGACGCGACCACTGGCGCGCCCTTCGCGCCCTGCCGCGTTCGTTGCTCATTTTTTCATTCCCTCCTCTTTGAGTGCGTCTTTGATCTTTTCAATGTTCGGGCCTTCTCCAGTTCCCTCATAGAATGAGAGGTCCTCGTTTATTCCGACCACCCGCCAGCACTGCCCACCGGGGGCTTGAAAATAAAGGTGAGAGTCCGGTATATCGAGCTTCCTGATGAGACCGGAATCGAGGACTTTTTGCCTCAGTTCTTCTACGTTGTCGGACTTGATTTCAAGCCAGATCGATCTTGCAGTTCGTAAGAACTCGCTCTCATCAGGGACGTCCGCATAGAGAAACACCAGGTAGAAGTTCTCTCCGAGACGCAAAAAATCTCTTTCGTTCTCCTCTTTCGTGATTACGCCACCGAGGACCTCGCAGTAAAACCTGCGAATTCTGTCTCGATCTTGTCGAGGCACGATGACCGATGAGTGGCTTCCAAAAGTTACTTTCGCCTTGTTGGAGCTATCGCGTCTTCCTCCGCCATCTGGCATGCCTTGGTTCTCCCTGAGCAGTTTCTGCAGGCTTTCCGTGACATAAAAATTCCAACCCTTTCTGCAGGCCTCGTAGCATTCGACGCCGGGCACCAGTCCAGTATGGGTCATGGTCACTGTCGTCGGGGGACCATCCGCCGAGATGTCAAAAACGATGAGGGTATCCTTCCACTCCTTCTTGTCCTCGATAAAATCCAGATTGCAATCGGTCACGCGCCAGACAATTTTTCTTCCGGGGACAAGTTCAGCCACAGCAAAGTTCACAAACGTCTCGCCAAAACGAACCGCGAACGCGTCGCCCACCTTCCCTGAGGCGCCGGTGAAGCTTTTGGTCCACCAGTCCGCCACTCGGTTGATGCGTTCGGTCGCCTCCTCTGCCGTGATACTCGCGGTGATGGATACAGAATAGTCTTGTCCAGTCATTTCTCTCTCCTTCTTGTTCTTTGTGGAAATAAGCTGAAACGCAGAACCCTCCACTAGGCCTCGTCCTGCTTCTGTTGACTGGACGTTTGAGAACCGGGAAAGCGGACATAATTCTTAAGGTGCATAATCGCTCTACCGCGCCGCTGTGCAAGCTCGTTAGAGATGATGCAGAATCGAATAACGCAACCGAGCATAGAACACGCATTGTGGAGGCTGTATGGCAGATATTAAGACCCTTATCGAGGAAGCGTATTCCGCATTCAACAAGCGGGACATCGACGGTGCATTAGCACTGATGACGGAAGACGTGAACTGGCCCAAGGCCTCGGAGGGCGGCAAAGTTGTCGGAAAGGAAGAGATCCGCGCTTATTGGACGCGACAATGGGCCGAGTT
>CAZWGA010000063.1:0-35989 GCA_964633285.1 uncultured Solibacteraceae bacterium
CCACTTACGCTCCATCGGCGGGAAATACACCGGCTTGGCGTTGACGAATTTCACGTGCTCAACGGAGTTGTTGGAGCTGACGCCGAAGCTGGTATACAGCAGGTAAGTCATCGCTCCCGACTTGCGAGTGGCGTTGTCCTCGAAATTCCGGAAGGTCGTATTCTCCACGTCATGACGGTAATCGTAGTACTCGTAGCCGTGGATCGGGTAATCCGGCATATCGACCTTCGGGAAGCTGCGGCCGTAAGCTTTTTCCGCGTCAGTCCTGGGGTTGCCGACATTCTCGGTTTCGCCCACGAACAACGAGTCGACGACTTTTGACGTAAAGGCGTAACGGCCGAATTCGCCGGACGCGTGCGTAAAGCCGATAGCGTTGTCGGCCAGCTTCACGTTCCTGAATACGTGCATCTCACCGCGGCCCCAGATGGCGCCATTCCGGTTCTTGTAGGCGGTGAGATCCTCGAAGACCGATTCCACCGCCTTGCTGTTCGCGTCAGCGGGATTTTCATGGCCGGTTTGCGAGCTGCCGGTAACACCGAAACGGCCATCGGGCCCGTTAAGGTTTCGGTCGAACATGAACGAGTCGTAGTTGGAGTGGGCGACGTTGCCCTTGAACTCACGGAATGGCGTTCGACGTGGCCAGGTATTCGCACTGATCTCCGTACCTTGGAACTTACCAATGGGGTGCTCCGGCAACGACATCCAGAAGCCGTTCGAGTCGGAACCCGCCGCCACGTTGTCGCGGTAAGTGTTATCCGGATTGGTGATCCAGAAAGTCGCCGCTGTGTTGTCCGAGGGAAGCAGGACATCCTTCGAGGCCTGGCCATTCGTTCCCGCCCGGGTCTCCCCGGATGCGGCGAGGTTTGTCGGGACGCACGCCTTGGACGTATGACACTTGGTCTGGATCCCCAGGTTGTGAACAAACTCGTTGCCGTGCTCCACGCCGTCTTCGAGGAAGAAGCAGTGACCGATGGTGTTGTAGGTCACGTTGTTCTCAACGCGCAGGAAGTTCGTGCCATGCACGGTCACACAGCGGTTGTAGGTGTCGTGGATCGCGGCGTTTCGGATGTACTGCCCTTTTGCATCGCCGATCAGATGCCAGTGGATCGGATACCGGGCAAGAGTCAGGTTCTGGCCCATTCGCTGGAACTCGACGCCCTCGACAAACATCTTGCTTCCGGCCATCGCCATCACGTGCCCGCCGAAGAATGACTGTTCCGCGTCGGCCGATGCCTGAAGCCGGATATTGCGCGTCAGCATACCCACTTCGCCACGTTCATCCACGTCGAAGGTGATCTTGCCGAAGTGCATGTAGTCCAGCTTCTGGTCGAGCGTGATCGTATTTCCGCTGATGGCGGAAATAGTTCGCCGCTCTGCCTGCCTGGGATTGAAGTCCGTGGACGCGAGGACAATCTCGTCACCTTTTTTCCAGTCACCGGCATTCAAGACTTCAATGGTGTTGCTGCCCGCGGCGGCTGTTTTTGCCAGCTTGGTCCAGGAGTCTTTCCGATTCCCGTGCAGGTTCAGGGTTCCACCCATGAGCATGATCCCGCGGTCACTGCGGTCATTTCCACCCAGGCCACCGAAGTCTTCGTCTTTGACGTTGTCAGTGAGAGTAATTGTCGCCTTGCGCATGTGGGGTTTTGCTTCCGTGCCAATCTCCAACTCCCCGTGGACCATGATCCACTCGGTGGTCAGTTCCAGATCTTTGTTATCCGCGAAGCTCAGTTTGCCGTTGATCGTCAAACCGTGCAGCGGCGCCGTACTGACATCGAGGACAACATCGATGCCCTGATTGATGGTGACAATGGCGCCTTCGGCCGGCACCTTCTTGTCGGACCAGGTCGCCGCGTCAGACCAGCGTCCCGCCTTGACGGCCGAAGAACTTCCTTGTTGAGCCTTAACGACGGCATGTCCGCCGAGCAAGATAAAGCCCGCAAAGAGTAGTGAGAGAAACGAGAGATAGTGTTTTCGCATCCTGTTAATCTCCGTGATCGAGAGATAGATCCCCGTGTTTGCAAACAACGATTCGAGCGATTGTCAAGGAGCCACCCTATATCATGCAACCGCCGAAAACCGGTTACAGTTTGTTTATCTCTAATGCGAATGCACGCGATGACGCGGTGCTCCAACTATTTCGAGATAACGCCGCAGGCGATACGATCGCCGGCATTTCCGGACGGATCGCTCTTCAGATCGTCGGCCTTGGCATGAATCATCAACGCGGTGCCACCGCCGGCGAACACCGAATTTGCGCCTTCACCCAACGTCACTTTCGCGGCGTCGACCGTCAACTTTGCCGTACCGTTAGCTTTGACCGTGAAGTTCGGCATATCGCCGGCATGTGGCTTTGGACTTTCCGCATTGTTCATGCCGTGATGCGCATTCTCCGGATTGAAGTGACCGCCCGCGGTGGTGAATGCCGGAGCTTCACACTTTCCCGTTTGGTGAATATGGATCGCGTGCTCGCCCGGAGGCAAGTTCTTGAGATCCAGCGCAATCTTCACACCTTTGCCGCCCGATCCATCAGAAATCTTCGCCGTTCCGACTTCCTTGCCCATTCCGTCTTTCAACGTAACGGTGACCGGCTTGTTCGCTGCCAGCAAAACGCAGGCCAATAAGCCCATGAGTGTAAGTACAATAAATGCCCTGATCATCTCATCTCTCCTTCAAAAGAATTGTTGCCAGTGTAGTGTATGGGAGCTTCTATCTCTTCAGCAAAGATTCCCATACTACTCGGACATTAAACGTTGCTCAATCGCTTGAAGAACATCCTTGAAAATAAGAGGCGTGTTTCCGGTTGACTTTACATTGCAGTGCTAGGCATAATACTGCAATGCTTTCAAAAGAACTTGTGGCGGCTTCAACAGTGCCTCTTGTTTTGTCCGTCCTTTCAAAGGGCGAAACCTACGGCTACGAACTCATCCAGAAGGTGCGGGAATTATCAGGCGGCAGGATCGAGTGGACGGAAGGCATGCTTTACCCTGTCCTGCACTGGATGGAACGCGAGAATCTGATCCAATCTGAATGGCGCACAGCGGAAGACGGTGGCCGGCGACGGCGATATTACCGGATTCGTAAGGAAGGCCGAACAGCGCTGCAATCCGAACAACAACAGTGGATCACGGTCCACACAACGTTGATGAAACTATGGAAAACGAAACCTCATTTGACTTGAACGCAGCCATCCAACGCTGGCGAGGGAAACTGGCAGGCTCGCCCAGCTTTCGAGCGCACGATCTCGAAGAACTGGAATCGCATCTTCGCGATTCCGTGATGTCTTTGCGAGCCAGGGAGCTGAGCGACGAAGAGGCTTTCCTGATCGCAGTCCGAAGAACAGGTACGGGCGAGTCGCTCGCGCGGGAGTTTGGCGCCATCAACCGATCTTCGGTTTGGTTGGATCGTCTCCTGTGGATGACTACCGGCGGTATCACCATCTCGTCATTGTGGTCTCTAACAACAACTCTTCTATTTGTAAGGCCCGCACGGCTAACGGTGACTCTGATCGGACTCACACTGATGCTTGGGCTGATAGGAAATCTCGCAAAGCCGGTTCTCAGGGCGCCTCTGGGATTGCCGATCGCTTTCTTGTTCGTGAGCGTCTTTTCCGTGTTGCTCAGAACGTCGTTGACGGACAATCTCATGCTTGGTCCAATCGCCGGCCTTCCGTACATCCAAAGGTTGCTCCTCTACAACCTCACATTTGTAATCCAACTGATTGCAAGCAGCGGGTTGATTGCGCTTGTTGCGTTCAAACGACTGAGACATACGTCGCATTGAGGAACGCTCGTACGGAATTAGCGCGTGTTGTCGTGATGCTCCTTCGTCACATAGTGGCCTGCATCATTATCGATGCACGGAGCCGCTTCCTCCAGCGAGTCCGGTTGCAGTGTCAGCGTGCGTGACAGGGTCCACGGCTTTTCGAACACCTCCGGATCCTCCATGATCACCTGATACTGAATCGTCTCGCCCACTCGCTTTAGCCGCTCTGTGACGTGCAGCCGCCGGCTGTGGAACAGGCCGTTGTCTCCGAGCCACGTCTCATCCGTCAGCCGCGTCACATCCACCACCAATGTGTCACCGTCCCAATGTCCCACCGAATCGCCGTTATGCGTTGCCGCGGTCTCGGGATCCGTGCTGTGAGCGCGCCCGTCCAGCGGAATCACACGCCACTGATTCCCCGTGCTGTCGGCGTACAAAAACACCGCCTGCTTCGGCGTGTGGACAATCTGGTGAGGCGGCCCGATCCGCGGCACTCCCGGAGGAATGCAATGCAGCGCCGGATCTTCCTTCACCTGATTCGCATCCAGCAGCTTCACTTTCTCCGCGGCCGCGGTCTTGTACGGAGGCTTCGAGTCCCCCAGCGGAGTGTTGTACAGCGCCCGGTTCTGCGGATTGAACGCGCCGCCCACCGTGAAACTGTCGCCGACCTTCTCAATTGTCCCGATCCCGAAGAAGTGGTGCCACACGCCATTCAGGTCCGGATGCCCGTCCGCCGTGCGCGGCGTCGGCTTCAATGCTGCGCCCGGATTCCTGGCCGCTTCCGCGGCATAGTTGGTTTGCGCCCGGGCGCTCAAGGGCGCGAGCAAAACGGCAGCCGCCAGCGCGGCGCGCGTCAACCTACGATGATTTGCGAGTCCCATGGTGTCCTCCTATTTTCCCTTCTGCCGCAAATTTGGATCCGCTTCCGCCGGCGACATGCTGAACACGTGTCCGTCCGGATAGGTCAACTTCGTCATGAACCCGTAGGCTTGCGTGCCGTCCTTGGCGGGGTTCGCCGTGACCGTCACCTCCTGCTTGCTCATCAACACATCCCTGGTCAGCCCGCTCCCACGGAAGAACAGCGGCGGCAGCGATTGCAGCGCCCAGGTCGTCGTCTTTCCGTTCGCATCCTTTACATCCACATAAATGAAGATGTGCGGATTCACCCAATCGACCTTGGAAACAACGCCCTTGATCGTGACGGTTTTGTTCGCATCAAACTCCGCCGCGAACGAATGATGGGCCATTCCGGGCAGCGCGCATACCAGCGCCGCTACCACCGCCCACAGCCATCGATGTAAGCCTCTCATCTGAACCTCCCGATTTGCGGCCCAGTATACGTGCGCGCAGCGCCGGTCGGCAAACATCCCACGCGGAGACGGAAGCTCCTTCAAGATCATCGATAAAATGGGTACGACACCGATTGATATGGCAACCAGCCGGGAGTGAGGGCGCAGAATTCGTCCTTGTCAGAAAGAAAACAGCGAACGATTTGGTTGCGTCAAGGGTCTTGTATGGGAAGGCTGGGCAAAGCATCCGGCTTCAACAGATTTCAACAACAGGGAGGAACCAATGCTGTTTCGAAAAACTCTTTGTGGAATTCTGCTCGTCCAGTTCTCTTCCCTGTTACCCGCTCAGGCTCCTCCAGTCAATCACAGCTCGCGCCCAACGTTTGAGGTAGCGTCGATCCGGCCCGCGGCACCCTACCCTGTGCTGGTGGAGCAAATTCGTTCCGGAGTCGTACACCCCGGAATAAGAATTCAGGGAAACCGTTTCGATTCTCACACGTCATTGGAGACCCTGATCGCGATTGCTTTCGGCATTAACAATGATCGGATTGTGGGACCCGACTGGCTGAACTCTCAGCGATTCGAAATCCACGCACTGCTGTCTGATGGCAACACCAAAGACCAGGTTCCCGAAATGCTTCAGGCCCTTCTCGAGGATAGATTCAAACTCCGCGCGCACTTCGAAAACAAAGAGCAGCCTGTCTATGCGCTCATTGTTGCCAGGGACGGCCCAAAGATAGTCCAGGCGGAGGATGTATCCGCATTCTTTGACGGCGCGAAACCTGTCACCGCCAATTCGCCGATATTAACCAAGCAGGAGAGTGATGGCGTCATTTCGATGGACCGGCGCACCGGAATGGTTACCAAGACAAGAACCACTACGGACTTTGCACGCAAACGAATGGAAATACTGAGCACCCCGATGTCGGCGCTTGCTGAATACTTAACGTTCTTGATGGACCACCCCGTACTTGATAAGACGAACCTGAGGGGATCCTATAAATTAACGTTGGAGTTCCCGCGCGAAGTGCTCACGGCTTCTTATAGTAGACGGATTCCTGCAGACGTGGTCGGCGCGACTCCTTTCAGCGACCCATCTGGCGCAGCCACCGGCGCAAAGGAATCGCCCAACGCTGCCCTTGCGCAGGGAGAACTTTTTCAAGCCATTCAGAAAGTCGGCCTCAAACTGGAACGGCGGCGCGCTCCAGTCAAAACACTCGTTCTCGACCACGTTGAGAAAAATCCGGTTAATCCCTGAACCGCAGAGATGGCACCATCAATGCGGAGACTATAGCTTGTATCCTGAATCTGCCGAATTCATTGATTTACGCTCAAGGCTCAACCTAAAATAACGCCGATTCCTATTTGAGGTTCGAGTACCCGCCTATGCAGCGCCCCGTGCCTGGAACCTACGTCGAAATCGCCACTGCCGGTGAACGCTTCCGAGCTTTCGTGCCGGCGCCACGCAAGCCGTTACCACAGCCAACGCGCTGCTTGCGCTGGTGAATGCCGACCGCGACCGCATCGCGCGCCTCGGGCGCGCCGCGCCCTCCGCCCTTGCTGTCCATCAGGACATGCAACGCCAGCCGATTACGACCGCGTCCGCGCTGGTAGCCGCCACCGGCCTGACCGCCGCCACCGTCAACAAGTCGCTGGCGCACCTCGAAAGACTCAAGATCGTTGGCGAGCTCACGAATCGACGGCGCGGGCGTGTATTCAGTTACCGCCGCTACGTCGCGGAACTTACCGCCGACGGGGAGAGCGCAACGTGAGCAGCCTGTGAGGTCAAATGCGTTCTTCAGCCGTTGCCTTATATGTATGAATCATGCATATTCATGCATATGAGAACGACATTGAACATTGATGACGGGCTTTTGAAGAAAGCTGCGCGACTGTCTGGGATCGACGAAAAAACATCGCTGGTGAAGTTGGGACTTGAAGCATTGATAGCGCGAGAAAGCGCCCGCCGGCTTTCAAACCTGGGCGGCACAGAAAAGAAATTGAAAAGTGTTCGCAGGCGCCGGACCACACAGTGACTCTCGTTGATACTTCGGTATGGATCAATCATCTTCGATACGGCGATGAAGAACTCCGCGCCCTTCTCCATAACGGGAAAGTTCTCTGCCATCCGTTCATCATTGGAGAACTATCTTGCGGAACCATGAAGAATCACAGAGAGATTTTGGATTTGCTGAACGCCCTGCCGCAGGCTGTACAGGCGGAACATGACGAGGTAGTGCATTTCCTGACTGAAAGGAAACTGTATGGCCGCGGACTCGGCTGGGTCGACCTTCACCTCCTGGCCTCTTCTTCTTTGAGCAAGGCTGCGCTCTGGACGGTAGACGGTGCGTTGAAGGGTGCCGCCGAACACCTCGGATTCCACCGGACTCCATAAATCCCCAGCGGCAACTTTGCAGCGATCAATTTCGAAGATGGCTCTTCAGGAACCGTCCTGTATGTGACGCTTTGCACGCGGCGATCTGTTCCGGTGTTCCCGTCACGACGACTTCGCCTCCGGCGTGACCGCCTTCGGGCCCGAGGTCGATCACGTGGTCAGCGGTCTTGATCACGTCCATATGATGCTCGATTGCCAACACGGTATGCCCTGCGTCGACGAGGCGGTGGAGGCAGTCGAGCAGGCGCTGGATATCGGCGAGGTGAAGTCCGGTGGTCGGTTCATCGAGAATATACAGCGTGTGTTTCGACCGCTGCAGTTTGCTGAGTTCGGCGGCGAGTTTGATGCGCTGCGCCTCGCCGCCGGAAAGTGTCGTCGCCGATTGTCCGAGCGTGAGGTAGCCCAGGCCGAGGTCGTTCAGCACTTCGATCTTCTTTCCGACCGCGGGCTCTTCGGCAAAAAACGCGACGCCTTCTTCGATGGGCATGTTCAGAACATCGTCGATGGTTTTTCCACGGAGAGCGACTTCAAGGGTTTCGCTGTTGAAGCGCGCTCCTTTGCACGCGGCGCAGGTCACCTCGACGTCGGGCATGAAATAAAGCTGTGTTCGAATCGTTCCTTCGCCCTGGCATTCCTCGCAGCGGCCGCCTTTCACATTGAAGCTGAAACGGCCCACTTTGTAATCGCGTTCCGCCGAAAGCGGCGCGCGGGCGAAGAGATCGCGGATATTGTCGTAGAAGCCGATGTAGGTCGCCGGATTCGACCGGCTGTTGCGCCCGATCGCCGACTGATCGATGTTCACAACGCGATGTACGTGCTCGGCGCCTTCGATCCTCTGATGTTCACCCGGAAGCGTGCGTGTATCGATCAACCGTTTCCAGAGCGCCTTGTAAAGGATTTCATTGATCAACGTGCTCTTTCCCGAACCGGACGCTCCCGTGATCGCAACGAACTGCCCGAGAGGAAACGCGACATCGATCGATTTCAAATTATTCTCCCGCGCACCACGCACGATAAGCGACTTGCCGTTTCCCGCGCGGCGTTTCTTCGGTGTGGGAATGGATCGCTTGCCGGACAGAAATTGCCCGGTCGGCGATGCCTTGCATGCAAGAACATCCCGCAGTTCGCCCTGCACGACGACGGTGCCGCCGTGCACGCCCGGTCCGGGCCCCATTTCGACGATGTGGTCGGCGGCGCGTATCGTGTCTTCGTCATGCTCGACAACGATGACCGTGTTGCCGATATCCCTCAGGCTTTCCAGCGTCGCGATCATCTTCACGTTGTCTTTGGGATGAAGGCCGATGCTGGGCTCGTCCAGGACGTACAGCATGCCCATCAGTCCTGAACCGATCTGAGTCGAGAGGCGAATGCGCTGCGATTCGCCGCCCGAAAGCGTGCCGGACCGGCGATTGAAGTTCAGATAATCCAGACCGATGCCGAGCAGCAGATCCAGACGCCCGCGGATTTCATGCACGACCTGCCGTCCCGCTTCGGCTCCGCGTCCCGACGGTTTGATCGTTGCGAGAAACGCATGCAACTCGTCGAAGTTCAACTGGCCGAAGTCGTAAATGTTTTTGCCGTTGATGGTGAACAACAACCGGGTCGCGCGCACGCGGGCGCCGTTGCAGTCGGGACATGTGTGCTCGACCATGACTTTGTCGAGCCACGCTTCCATACCCGAATTGGCTTCACCCCGCTGGCGATACCGCCGATAGTGGCGCTCAATCCGCCGCGCGATTCCGCCGAAGCCGATTTCTTTTCCTTCCCACGAATCTCGTTTCACTTTGGCTTCGGGCGGAGAAATGAACCGCACCTTCCGGCCTTCAATGCCATTGAGAATGAGACTCCTGACTTTTTCAGGAAGGTCCTGCCACGAAGAGTCCAGCGAGAATCGCTCGCTTTTCGAAAGGCTGTACATCATCCGTCCATCCCAGGTATCCACGTTGTATTTGAACGCTTCACGCACGAAACAACCGCCGATGATGCTTCGTGTGGGATCGGGAATGAGCAGATCCGGATGCGTGAGCTTGTGCGTCCCGATGCCGCCGCAGGTTCGGCAGGCGCTCTCGGGATTGTTGAACATGAAGTAGTCGGGCTGGATATCGCCGTAGACCAGGCGATGCGTGGCGCTGAGCATGCCGCGGAAGGCGCGCTCGCATTCGCTTTTGTTAGCGCCTTTCACGACATGCAACTGCATGAGGCCGTCGCCGATGAGCAGCGCGCTTAAAATCGCGGCCTTGATCTGCTTCTCGTGAGAGCGGGCGGCGCGAAACCGGTCGACGACAGCGTCCATGTGGTTGACCTTCGCTTCGTCCAGATCCAGTTCTTCGGACAAATCGATGGCTTTGCCGTCCACGATCAGACGGCGGCATCCCTTCTTGCGCAATTCCGTAAAGACGAATTCCAGATCCTCTCCGTAGACCTTGAACACCGGCGCGCGCAATTCCACCTCAGCGCTTTCCGGCAAAGTCAGAATCGCTTCGAGAATCTGGCTTGAAGACCGGCTGGGCGTTGGCTCTCCGGTGCGCGGGCAGCGCGCTTCGCCGATGGTCGCGAACAACAGGTTGAGATAGCTGGCGATGTCGGTCATCGTTCCGACTGTCGATCGTGGGTTGCTTGAAATCGTTTTCTGTTCGATGGAAATGACCGGCGATAAACCAAACATGAAATCCACGTCGGGTTTGGCCACCTGCGCAACGAATCGCTTGGCGTAACTTGATAACGATTCCATGTAACGCCGCTGTCCTTCGGCGTAAATCGTGTCGAAGGCCAGGGAACTCTTTCCGGAGCCGGACAATCCGGTTACGACAATGAGCTGATCGCGTGGTATTTCGAGTGAAATGTTCTTCAGGTTGTGGACGCGCGCGCCCTGAATGGCAATCGTGGAACGGGCCGACGGCTTCGACGCCGATGAAGGCTTCAATTTAGAACTCATCTTTAGAACTCATCGGGCGGCTCTCCCAGATATACGAATGCCAGTTCCTGCACCTCGATATTGCTTCGCCGGGTTACCTTCACGGGCGTCGACGCTTTTCCGATCAGTCCCTGATCGGCGAGGTACTCGCACGCGGTCGTGACGGAACCGATACCGAAATTCCGCTCGAAATAATATTCGATCTCCGTGCATGAACGAGCTTCGCCCACTTCACGCAGATAATCGATGATGGGATCGAACACCGAGACGCGCCCCGCCAAATAACCATCGACAGCAGCGAGCGCGGCCTCGACGTTTTTGCGAGTCTTTTTCGAATTGAGCATGTTCGTATAAATGATATTGAAAAATGCGGGATTCAGTTTCAAGGCCTGCGGAATGACTTCACGATCCGCAAGAAGACGGCGCCCGGCCACTTCGATTTTGGCCAGCGGCGTTGCGGCGGAAAGAATCCAGAGAGCCGTATAGTTCAGATCCCCGCGTGTCACGAAGAATTTGTGAGCTTTGTAGACGGCCGGAAGCGCCGCGGTCGCGGCGGCAAGCAGTTGAAGCCGCGTATCGCGCTCGCCGATATCGGCAAGCGACTCACAAAGCCGGGCGATCGAGTCATCGTGCGTGTACAACAGCCGGCCGCGGGCCAACAAGGAATGCATGAAGGAATTGTGGATCGATCCTTCGACGATCTTTCTAAACTGCGTTCGTGAAATCGCGAACGCGTGCACGTTCACGTGATCGGCATACAGAGCGACACCCGACGCCGCTTCCTTGAAGGCCTTGTCGTCGATCGTCACCAGAACGAGATCGATATCGGACTTGGCCCATACCTTATCGTACGACAGGCTGCCGCAGAGGATCGCCGCCAGAATCGACCGGTCGTGCTTCAGTTGGGCAATCAGCCGATCCAGCGCGAGTTCGAATTGTTCCTGGACCGATCGCTTCGCCATCATCCGCTCCCGCAAAGGCGAATTATCATACCTTCTCAAAGACGCAGCCGGGACGATTGCTTTTCGGAACCTTTCCCGCAATCTTCGCGTAATATGGGTTAACTTTGGCAGCGGAGTCTTGCATGAAACGAATACTGACGCAGATCATTTTCCTATTCTTTACGGCAGCCATTGCTCACGGCCAGCAGGCTCAAACGCCCCAGTCTTTTGAAGCAGCGGACGTTCGATCCAGTCCCAAAAGCGTGAATCCCAACGTGCAGACACTTGGCGGTTTTGTGCGTGCGGGACGGTATCAGTTCCGGAACGCGACCATGGTGGATTTGATCGCATCCGCTTATGGCGTGGATGGGGAAAAAGTGCTCGGCGGACCGTTTTGGCTGGAGACGGACCGATTCGACATCCTCGCCAAAGCTCCAACCAACGCCACGCAAGCCACAGCGAGACTGATGTTGCGCTCGTTGTTGGCGGACCGCTTCAAGCTGACGATTCACAACGAAGACAAGCAGATGAGCGCGTGGGTGATGACGGCTTCAAAACCCGGCCCGCAGCTCAAGCAGGCGGCGGCAGGCGGACCAACGAATTGCAACGGACAGCCTGAACCTCCAAATACGGTGCTGATCTGCAAAAACATCACGATGGCTGTTCTGGCGCAGGCCGTGCGGCAGTTGGACGCTGCCACTTTCGATACTCCGGTAACAGACATGACGGGACTCGAAGGCGGCTGGGATTTTCAGCTCACGTTCACGAATCGCGGCGCCCTTCCAACCGCCGGTAAAGATGCGATTCCGATACTGGAAGCCGTGGAAAAGCAACTCGGAATCAAAATCGAACAACAGAAACGCGGGTTTCCCACGCTCGTCGTGGACAGTGTGAACCGCAAGCCGACGGACAATGTTCCAGGTATCGATAAACTCGTGCCGGTGGTGGCAACGGAATTTGAAGTAGCGGACCTGAAACCGTCAGCGCCGAACAGTCAGCTCCGAGGCGGCATTCAGCCGGGAGGAAGAATCGATCTTCAGGGACTTACACTGAAGCAACTCCTCCTTTTTTCCACGGGGCTGGTTGCTCCCAATCAGAATCCCACGCAGGGAAATGTGTCGGATCTGATGTCCGGACCGAAGTTCATGGACACGGAACACTACGACATTGTTGCCAGAGCGCCCGCGGATGTCGCGCTGAACGGCACGGACGTGGACGCGGATACGATCCTCGCCATGTTGCGGACCCTGTTGATCGACCGTTTCAAAATCAAATATCACACCGAAGATCAGCCCATTAATGTGTACGCGTTGATATCGGTGAAGCGCGATCCCCGGCTCAAGGCGGCGGATCCCAACAGCCGTTCGACATGTAAGCGCACGGTTGCGAATAATCCTTCGGGCCTTCCCACGGCCACGCTCACATGCCAGAACACAACACTCGCTCAGCTCGCTGAGAGGCTGCCGGCAATGGCGCCTGCATATGTGGATCATCCGGCGCTGGATGTCTCGGGACTCGACGGTGGCTGGGACTTCGCGCTCTCGTGGACACCACGCGCCAACTTCGATGGCGGCCAGCGGGGCGAAACGCCCGGCGGCGCAGCCGCTGCTGAGCCCAATGGCGCACTCAGTTTGTTTGAAGGCGTGGAACGACTGGGCCTGAAACTGGAAGTGCGGAAACTGAAATATCCCGTTCTTGTTATCGATCACATCGAACAGAAACCAACTGAAAACTAGCCGGGGGACTCATGCGGACATTCATCGCTCTGATGCTGACGGCGCTGTTCGCGGCGCCCACGCTTGCGCAGGGACAGCAGGTTCAGAATCCAACGAACAAGACCGGTGTCATCGGCCTGATGCACGCGATTCATTCGACCAACGACGTCGAGAAGACGCTGGCGTTCTATCAGAACGTATTCGCGCTGAACGGCCAGGTGCGTGGCTTCGATCCGAAAGGCCCGCGTATCCTGACGAACTCGCCCACGGCAACGCTGCGCGTCGCGATGACGAATCTTCCCGGAGCGTTCAACTTCGAGTTGACGCAATTCGCCGATCTGGACCGTCAGACGAACAAGCAGCCGGACATCCAGGACTCCGGCGCTCCGATGATGAAGGTTCTCGTGCGCGACCTGGCTGCTGTTGTCGTCAACGCTGGTAAGGCGAATGCGCCGATCGTGACGAAAGGCGGCACTCCCGTGACTGCGCCGACGCCGATCGGCGCGGCGAAGGCCATCATCATGCGCGATCCCGATGGTTACTTCATCGAAGCGATTCAGGCAACGCCGGCCATTATCGCCGCCATCGACGCGCAACCTGCGCCGGGCGCCGGCCGGGGACGGCAAGGTCAGGCGAACGGGGCGCCCGCAACGCCTGCGCCGCCAAGCCAGATCGTCGGCGCGATCATGGGACTGACGGTGCGAGACATGGACGAGACGCTGAAATACTGGAACGGCGTGCTCGCTATGGAAATGCCGCAACCGACGAAATTCGAAAACGATCAGGCAATGCTCGACCTGATGGGCCTGCCGAAGGGCGTGTCCTACCGCATCTCGAGCGGCGTGATCTCCGGAAGTCCTGCGCGTATCGAATTTATCGAGATCAAGGGCGTCCCGCGCAAAGCGTTCGATGTGCGCGTCACCGATCCCATGGCGTGCGGTATGGCGATCCGCATCGGCCACATCCGCGATGTGCTCGCGAAGATCAAAGCCAACGGCGGCCGTGTCCTCTCAAAGGACGAAGCGCTCGTCGAGTGGAGCGATACGGTCCGCAATGTGTTCGTGAAGGATCCGAACGGGCTGAATCTCGAACTCGTCGGCGCCGCGGATCCAAATATCTAGCTCAGCAGGCAGCAATCAGGCGGCCCCGGCAAACGATCGTAAAACACTCCGACAGTTAAGTGGTTCTGCGTACAAGCTTTTTAGAGTTGAGTGCGTGGACTGTCAGGAAAGCCGACGCCGCTTTAATAATCCGATAAGGCCCAACAGCCCGGAGCCCATGAGCACCAGGCTTGAAGGTTCCGGCACCGTGTGGTTTGTGTTGGCCGGCTGCGTAAGGCTGTCCCCGGATACCACCTGCATGTCATGGCTGCCACCGCCGTAGAGATGGCCCTGGAATCTCGTGTTAACGGTCGACATCGTTCCGTTTGGATCCAGGAAAGTCCCATAAATAATGTTGTTGGGATGGGCGCCGTCACCGTTGTTGTTCATGTCCAGCGAGTCTCCGGTGGCACCCCACATATTGAATAGGACCTGGCCGGGATTGAGACCCGAGTAACCGGTGGCTCCAAACATCCTTCCGCTCATGTCTTCAAGCAGAATATTGCCGTGGAACTGATCCTGGTGGCCGGTGTGGATGTTCAGCACGACGTTGTGGCTTCCATCGCTCTGGATGATGAGGTTTTGACCATTGTTGGTACTGACGGAACTGACCGTAAAAACCCTATTACCGCTGGCGTCCAATTGTCCCTGGCTGGCGAGAATCGTTTGGGAGCCCGAACCGGTGTTGATGGTTATCGGCGCACCGCCTTCGCCGCCAAGCATGCTGGACAACGAATTCAGTGTGTTTATATCGTTCTGGACTCCAGTCACACTGTAATTCACGGTCCCGTTGATCGTCGTGTTCGAAATACTCGCCTGATGACTGTTTGCCGCGGCAAAATCGATGTTTCCGTTCAGAGTGCCGGGACCGCTTGCGGAGAGAAGACCGCTTCCGCCAATGCCGATGTTACCTGTCCAGGGGCCATTGAAATTATTGATGGACAAATGGCCCGAAGCGCTCAGCCCTTCATAGAGGATGACGTAATTGGCAGCGTCTCCAAGGTCAAAGCCCGACGCATGCAATGAGGATGTGGCTAACATCACGCCAACAACTGCTAAGAAGATCGACTTGCTCATTGTCATAAGCAACCACATGAGCATTTTTTCTTCCGTAGCGCCGCGGATCCATCAGAGGAGTGGGGCCTTTTACAATCAATGCTATATGGTCCAGCCCAATGGGTCCGCCTTCTGGAGGAAGGAGTGAATTTGTAATGCTTTCCGACACTCCGTCTTATTGACTGGCCTTACCGGCTTTCTGGAGCGCCTCCCTGGCTTTCTCATTTTGTCCGGTTTTCTTGTAGATCATGCCGAGGTGATATTGAAAGTCCGCATTATCCGGCTCCTTTGCCACAGCGAACTCCAGTTCGTTGCGGGCGTCCGGGAAATTACCGAGCTTGTAGTAGACCCATCCCAACGTGTCAGCCGCACCTGGACTTTCGCGTGACTTTTGCCGGACGAGCTGCGCATACTTGAGGGCGGTTTGAAGGTCGTTTCCCTCGTCCGCAAGAATATAGGCGAGATTGTTGGCGGCTACGACGGAATCCGGCTGGATTGTTAGCGCTGCAGCATAGCTCTGCTTGGCCTCTTCGATTTTGCCTTGACGTTCGAGAAGCGCTCCTCGAAGCGCGTATGCCTTGCTATCAGAAGGATTCCGTTCCAATATTGCGGCCAGTGTCCGGCCTGCGTCTTCAATGCGTCCGGCGCGCACATAATCGTTGAACAAGTAGTAGCTGGCGCTGGCGCGCGTTGGATCTTTTTCAAGAGCTCTCTGGTATGCCTTTTCGGCGTCCTGCAGCTTTCCGGTGCGTGAAAAGAGGACCCCCAGCAACTCGTAGTGAAAGGCCTGCCTTTTATTTTCAGAAATCGAACTGAGGCGCTGGATAGCGCGCTCCACCTGTTGGTTGTTCACATCCAACGTGGTCAAGGCGTCTAAGATCTGCTCGGAGCCGGGCTGTAGTTCGAAGGCGCGCGTGAGACTCTTTTCCGCCTCAGCGGTGTGTCCGGCGGCGTACTCCAGTTGTCCGATCTTCAGGGCTACTTCCGCGCTTTTGGGAAATTTGTCTCTGGTTTCGATTAACAACTTTTGGGCGTCCTCGGCCCGGTTCCTGGATGTGTACAGATCGGTCAATAAGAGCGCGGGACTCGGATCATCTTTTAGCCGGGTTTGCGAGTCGCGCAGGATTATTTCGATTTCCTTAAAACGGTTTGCCCTGGTGTAAAAGTCCACCGCGCGAAGCCGCATGTCCCGGTCGGCGGGGTCCATCCGCAAGGCCTCTTTGATCAAGCTTTCTTGTTTTTCGGTATTATTCATCGCCACGTAGTCCGCCAGGAGTGCGGAGATCGCAGCCTTGTTTTTGGAATCGATGGCGCGAGCCTTCAAAAATGTCTGTTCGGCCACGTGATTGTCTCCGCGGGACATCCGCGCATAACCGAGCGCAATCCATACATCGATATTTTCCGGAGCAATACGTGTAGCCCTTTGAAATATCTCGAGGGCGTAGTCGTAAGCGTGCAGCCCAGTAGAGGCGCTGCCCGCGAGCAGAAGCGCATCAACGTTGCTCTTATCGTGTGCCAGCACTTCATCCGCCTTGTCCCTTGCCCGATTCAGGAGTTCGGGATCGCTCCTTCCGGCGGCAAGATAAATCCGGCCCAGTTCCAAAGTTGCGGGGACGTCATTTGGGTAATGTTGCAGCAGTTCATTGAGAGTTCCAGCAGCGTTTCGATAATCCTTCTCTTGAATCAGGCTTTGCGAAAGGAAATACCGTGCGTCCCGGGAATCTTTCCTGATGATAGCGCTCCTGAACTCACTCATCGCTTCGCGGTATTTATGCTGGTCGTAGAGTCTCTTGCCTTTGTAAAAGTGGTAGTAAGCCTGAGGAGTACCGCGTCTCCATGCGGACCGGACTCCAAACACGCCCAGGGCCACCAGTGCGAGCGAGCTCGCAAGCACAACACGCTTCTTCATGAGAGCCACATTACATGAGCAATCTGTCGTTTTGTAAATGGTTGGACGACAGCGGTAATCACCGGATCCGACTCCAGCGGATGGGCGGATGTTGCGGTGCAACAGATGTGAACAAATTTATCTAGCCAGCGGGTCCGGACGCATCTGTACTCGATAGACTTTGGGCCGGGCCGAGACTCCTCCTTCATTGTGAAACACGGTTCGCGTGCCCGTGGTGGTCCACAGTTCGCGACCTTTCCAGCCGGCATTCGCATTGTCGATGCGTCCGTCGGCGTTCTTGCTGAAGAAACCCATCGGATAAGGAATGTGAATCGTCACGAACTTTCCGTTGACGAGTGCCAACAGCGACTCGCTGCCGTTGGCTTCGGCAATCGGTACATTGGGTCCGAGTCCCAGCGTGTTGTATCGATCGACCCAGACGTAGTAGGCGTGATCGGCGCTGCCGGGTTCGGTAACATCCTTGAACTGCGGTCCCGGAAATGGATACAACGTCCAGCCTTCGGGACACTGCTTCCCGGCCGCTGCAGAAGGTCCGTTCAGCGATCCTTTACACTTTCGCCGGTCAAAGCTGGCCAGATGTCCGCTGGAGAGCGCGGTCCAGACAACGCCGTTCAAATCAAGATCGATCCCGCGTGAGCCGTATCCGATATCCGGCGGAAGATAAACCTCGGCGAGGGACGTTTGCGCGGGATTCGGGCCCGGAACGAGCCGGATGATGTATCCCGGCTGATCGATACGCGAGAACCCCACGTCCATGGCCTGTCCCCAGATCGAATCGTCGATCGTGCTGGGTTGCACACCGTAGAACGCCGCCATCACGCGCTTGTCTTTCTTCGGATCCGTTGGCTGACTGGTTTCGACGTATTCGTCGCGTTTACCGTTGCCGTTGGTATCGATGATCAGCGGAGTCCAGCCTTGCGACATCTTTTCGTCGCCGGTCTGGTCGTACATTTTCGTATTCAGCCATCCGACGACGCCGCTTGCCGGTCCTCCCGCGCTCGTCCACAACGTATTGTTCGCGTCTTTTGCGAAATAGAGATGCTGGGTGTCGAAGCAGGTATCGATCAGCGACCACTTGCCTGTTTTTGGATCGTACATGGAAAGCTGGCGGCCAGACGTTTCGAGCGGCGCGATCTTCGCGGAGGGGTGATCGCCGCCGGCTTTGCAGTAATCGGGATTCTGTGGCCCGCGAATTCGCGCAGTGAACCAGACGCGTCCTTTGTCGTCGATGAGAGGATTATGAATGCTTGTGTGGCCGTCCCAGATCGCTTCGTCAGCCCAGTAAGGCGATCTTCCGCGAAGGAGATCCAGCGAGGACGGAGTCTTCGGATCGCGGAAGGGATGCTTGATTTGAGTCGCTTCGTTCGTGAGCGGATTCAGGACCGGCACCATATCGGTGCTCTCTTCAGGCGATCCATAGACGAGTCCGTTCGCGTTCACGCGCGGATTGCGCTTATCGGTTGAAATCGCATCGTGAAGATAAGCTTTGGGCGTGGACCATTCCCACATCGTAATAACCACGTTACGTTCGACGCCCTGCGGCCGCTCCGGCTTCGCAAACGGAACTTCGCCGGCCGAGATCCGATTCGTCCAGTCTGCGAAAATCGACAGCGCTTTTTGCGCGCCGAACCGGTTCAGGGCGACAGACATATTCGAGCGCGCCTGACCGGCTTCAAGACGTTTCGTCCAGGACCCGATTCCCGCTTGAAGCGAATTTGCGGATGGCCCCCATTCCGGCTGGAATGTCCGGATGCCTCTGGACCCCAGCGCGTGGCAGGACTGACAGGAATTCTTGAGGGTATCGATCCAGTAATGTTGTGTCTTCATGACCGGATTGATGCCGTTCCCGCTCGTTCCTGTGCCTGGAAATTCGCCGGCTGCCGGAATCCGCATCATCGAATACCAATACACGCCGGGATAATATTCAGCCGCTGCAGCCAGACTCGGCGCCGTGGTTGCAGTCAGATTCAGTTGTTGTCCGGGCGACGCTTTCACCTTTGACGAATCGACGAGCCCGTAGCCGCGAACCCAGACATTGAAGTTTGCCTTTGGAAGGTCCGGGATGACGTAGCGTCCGCGATCATCCGTGACGACCATCTTCGCGAATCGCGTGGGAAGATCGGCCGTCTCCGCGATAACCCAGACGCCCGCTTCCGGTCCTCTCGAACTTGCAACGACTCCGCCGAGGTCCGAGACTCCAATCGCGACCTCGGGCGCACGTGTCTGCGGAGCGCTCAGCGATATGTATGCTGTCACGAGGCACGCCCCAACAATTACGGCAACAATCCAATGCTGGATGGTTTTCTCTCTCACAGGTTCTCCTTTTTATTAGCGTCGGGCCCACCGTCCAGTTCCGTTCGGTACACCGCTTCGCGGCCTCATTACTGCTGGCCGGTCCCCCCACACTAGAGAGATGGATTTCATACCATCTCCTTTGACGGCCTGCTGATCGTTCAACTGACGGTCAATCTCCACGGAATATTACACAGTGAGGTGTTAACGTAAAGAAATGGGAGATGCGGGCGAAGGCTAAAGTTGAAGTAGCCGCGGCGGAAATCAATGGTGAACGCCCGGCGCTTCGTGTCCGGTGCGGGCGACGTAGTCGGAGTATGACCCGGGATAAAGGTGCGGCTCGGCATCGGTGCCGCTTTCTCCACCAAGTTCCAGGACGCGATTGCTGAGACCTCGAAGAAACGCGCGATCGTGCGAAACGAAAAGCATGGTCCCGTCGAAGTCTTTAAGCGCATCGACAAGCATTTCCCGGGTCGCGACGTCGAGATGATTCGTCGGCTCATCCAGTACCAGAAAATTCAGGGGATTCAGCAGCATCCTGGCCATCACCAGCCGCGTCTTCTCGCCCCCGGAGAGCGCGCGGATCTTTTTGTCCACATCCTCACCGGAAAACTGAAACGCCCCGGCAAGACTGCGAAGTGATCCGATGGATTCGTCCGGGAAATCCTTCCGAAGCTGTTCTTCAATAGTAAGGCCGGGATCCAAAAGATCGAGCGCTTGCTGCGCAAAATAACCGATCGATAAACTTGCGCCGAGACGCACGGAGCCGGAATCCGGAGTGACGGCGCCAGCGACCATTTTCAGCAGCGTGGATTTTCCAGCTCCGTTCTTACCCATCACGCACCATCGTTCTCCACGGCGAATGCTCAGGTTCAACCCTTCGTACACAACGCGCCGGCCGTAGGACTTCCGGATGTTTTCGAGTGTGACGACCTGATCACCCGATCGAGGCGGCTGCCGAAAATCAAACTTCACAACTCGGCGCTTCTTCGGCAATTCGATTCTCTCGATCTTCTCCAATGCCTTGACGCGGCTCTGGACCTGCGCGGCTTTCGCCGCATGCGCGGAAAATCGTTCGATAAATCGCTGCTCTTTGGCGAGCATCGCCTGCTGGCGCGCGTACGCGGCTTCGCGATTCGTCTCACGGATCTGGCGTTCCTTCTCGTAAAAATCGTAGTTGCCCGAGTACACCGTGATTTCGCCGTCATCGATCTCGGCAATCCTGTTGACGACGCGATTCATGAATTCTCGATCGTGCGATGTCATCAGAAGGGCGCCGGGCAATGATTTAATGAAGTTTTCGAGCCACACAATCGATTCGATGTCGAGGTGGTTCGTCGGTTCGTCGAGCAGCAGCACGTCGGGACGGCCGAGCAGCACACGCGCCATCGCAACACGCATCTTCCAGCCGCCCGACAGTTCGCCGACATCGCCGTCAATCCGTTCAGTATCGAAGCCAAGGCCAAGAAGCACTTCGCGGGCCTGACTTTCAAGCGCATAGCCGCCGAGGTGATCGTATTCTTCCTGCACATGGCCGAAGCGCTCGAGGATTTCATCCATTTTCGCAGCCTGATCCGGATCGGCCATCGCATGCTGCAGGGCTTCGAGTTCGTGGTGCAGATCGCCAAGTCGGCCGCTGCCGGCAATCGCTTCATCGAGCACGGAGCGTCCGGACATTTCTTCCACGTCCTGGCGGAAATATCCAATCGAGAGCTGCTTCGAAACGGAAACGTCGCCATCGTCAGCCGACTCTTCACCGACGATCATGCGGAACAGCGTCGTCTTGCCGGATCCGTTCGGTCCGACAAGGCCAACCTTTTCTCCCGGGTTGAGTTGAAACGATGCATCGACGAAAACAACCTGGCGGCCATACTGCTTGCTGATGCGGCCAAAAGAAATCATAAGAAGATCGAATTATATTCCCCTTCATAACTCTGTTAGTTCACCACGTTGATGGGAGATCGCCACACGGCGGACTTCTGCGTCGCGGGATTGAGAATCGTAACCTGACAATCGTACGCACCCGCCGGCAGAGTCGATAGCGGCACACGTAACCGGACGGGCAGGGCTCTTATCCTTCCACCACTCATTTCATCCTTGACTGTGAGTGGAGACGTTTCGAGCACCTTTGTCTCACCACGGTAGATCGTGACGAACGCTGTCAGTGGTTCGGTTGCATTCGACTCGTAGGCCTGGAGAAGCACAAGCATCTCGCTG
This sequence comes from uncultured Solibacteraceae bacterium, assembly GCA_964633285.1. GTDB lineage: Bacteria > Acidobacteriota > Terriglobia > 20CM-2-55-15 > 20CM-2-55-15 > 20CM-2-55-15. The sequence goes on from CAZWGA010000063.1 coordinate 21,591, forward strand.
CGGTTGCTGAACGTGCGGGTCCCACTGGGAATCAGTTTCCTCCCTTCAATCAAAAGCGGGTCGCGGCTGTCCGGAGAAGCGCGGGATTGCATCGCGTTTGAAAGAGCATCATTCAAATTGATGAGTTCGCCGCTCAACACCACGGAGCTTATCGGCACGCCGGTCTCCTTATTGAGATTCGGGACGGTCATCGCCGTTTGATAAATCCCGATGCGGCCGGTGAGTCCGTCACGAACGAGAAATTTAATGGAGTACGGGCCGGAAAGAAGCGTGAGTCCCGCCTCATATACGACTTGCCGCATCGGCAGTTCTTTCGCCGTTTCGTCCGTCAGCCGAACATCGATAGCATCTCTGAAGTTCTGGATGGTAGTGCCGAAGGCATCCTTCGCTTCACCCAAAATGTAGAGGGAGATGCGCTTTGCGTTCTCGCTGCCGGTGAGCTGCGTCCCGGGAATTTTGAGCGTCACCGGGACGAAGTACTCGGCCCTGTTCGACTGAAAGTAGTTTGTTTCGACCTGAAACGATAAATCCGTAATGGGCTCGCGTGAAGTCAACGCCTGCTCCATCGCCCGCTCTGCTTCTCCCGCCGTGCCGGGCCTTGGAGCATCCACGGCAGGCCTGTCATTCCCAAACGCCGACCGCTGGCCGGCCCCAGCCGCGGCTCCATTGCCGGCAGAACGCATGATGAGCAGGCTGCGGGGTTCCGGTGTATTTTGCGATGACTGTGCCGGTTGGCGTTGAGACGGAGCGGCCGCGGCAGCAGCGGCCGGCTTTAGCGCGGGCGGAGCCGGCTGCCGCAAGAGTGCCAGAAGACCAGCGGCGCGCCGGCTCCACGATACCAGAGCTTCGAGCGGGCCCGGCTCCATTGCCGGGCTCGTCGCCACCTGTTGACCCGGCGTCAACTGTTGTGAGTTCGCACCGTACTGAACGTTGACGATTCCCTCGATAACACCGGCACGAGAGCCGGCCTGTTCAACGCTGACCACGAACACCGTGCCGATAACCGACACCATCGCGTCCTTCGTCTCCACGTAAAGATGTCCCGCTCTCTGTTTCGCCGCCGTAACGATGACGCTGCCGGAGTTCAAGTGCACACGGAGTCCGTCGTCCGCATGGCCGATCCGAAGCTGCGACTGCGAACGCATTTCAACCTGGGATCCATCCGGAAGAACCAGCATTCTGCTGTCAGGGCCGTCTGCACGCACCATTTCGCCGCTCGTGACGGGATCGCGGGAGACTCCAGCGCGAGTGATGTTTTCGGCTCTTCTCCAAAAACCGCTCACCAGAACAGCAATAAGGAGAACAGAGGCCGCCACCGCCGTAAGGCCCACAGCCATCGAGAGCCGGGGACGCGGCTTCCAGGCGAGATCATCTTCATCCTCGTTCGGCATGGCGACCGCCGGGCTTTCCGATCGCGCCAGAAGAAGTCTGTAGAACACGCGTCGACCGGCTTCTTCTTCCCGCTGCGCTGAAGGCAATGCCTTCTTTAACATTCTCGAAATGGCCTCTTCTTCTCGTCTCATATGAATTCTCCGAATGAGGACGCACCCAGGAGTTTCCGCAAACGCCTACGGGCGCGAAACAGCGTAACGGCGACCGTACCGCGCGATACGCGCAACAACTTCGCAATATCCGGCTCTGAGTACTCGTGAACATACCGCAACGTCACGATCTCGACGGTACGGGGCTGCAGCTTTCCGAGTGCTTCAATTAACCGCGGATCGAGCGTGTACTCCGGCTCGGGGCGTCCGGCGCAAGCGTGCCCTTCAATCGCTGTAAAGTCGGATGTCAGAACTTCCCGGCGCCGTGAGCGAATCGTATCCAGCGAAAGGTGAACCGCAGCCCTGTAGAAATATCCTTTCGGGTTCTTGCGTATATCGGGAGGAACAGAGCGCCGTATCAGCCGAAAGAAAATGGTCTGCAACACGTCCTCCGCGTCTTCAGGACTGCCGGTGATCACGCATGCCGTCCGATAGACCAGCAGGTAATGCTCGCGAAACAAACCCTCCAATTCCTCGGAATGGTCTGCCGCCGGGTTGGACATGGTTACCGTCGACATGTGTTCCTCGGTGTATAAACGCGCCATTCCGCCGGCTTGTTGACAAAAAAACAGGAAAATTCACTCGACCTGCCCCATCGCTTTCCCTTCGATTGACACTTCATAACGCCCCGCAGTATAGTCGCCGAAACTTTTGACTCATTGCGAGGAGATCTATGCCGACTTATGCGCTGCAAGTGAACGGCCGGTCTGCGACCGTAACTGTTGACGACCCCAATACTCCTCTATTGTTTGTTCTGGAGGAAAATCTTCAACTCAACGGCCCGAAATTCGGCTGTGGGCTCGCTCAGTGCGGATCATGCACAGTGCTATTGGACGGAAATCCGATACGCTCGTGCACCACGCCTGTGGCTGTAGCTGACCGGCACAGCATCACTTCACTTGAGGGTCTCCGGGCTCTCGACAAACTTCCGAACCCTGACGATTTGCATCCGATCCAGCAGTCTTTTGTTGCCAGGCAGGCGCTGCAATGCGGCTACTGTGTGAGCGGGCCCATCATGTACGGTTACGCGTTCATCCGCGATAACGCGAACGCAAGCCGCGCCGAAATCGAGCAGGCGCTCAAGGGCATTATGTGCCGGTGTTGCGCGCATAGCCGCATGATCGACGCGATTCAAGACTATGCAAAGGGGAAAGGCCGATGAAAACTCAAAAGCCCATCAAACTCAAAGGAGCCACGCCAATCTCCGAAAAAGCTCTTGAGGCGCTTAACCAGGTAGAGCCGTCTCGCCGCGATTTTTTGAAAACAGCCGGTCTCATGATGATCGGCTTCGGCGCCGGCGCCGTTACTTCCGGCACCGCCGACGCGCAAAATCCGCTCAATCCCACGGGCAATATCGACGCGACTCAGGTGGACAGCTGGCTTGCTATTGCGGCAGACGGCAGCATCACGGTTTTCGCCGGCAAGGCCGAGCTCGGCACCGGCATACGCACGTTGCAAGCCCAAATCGCCGCCGAAGAATTGTCTGTGCCTCTGGATCGCATCAATCTTGTCTTGTGCCGGAGCGGGGTCACTCCGAATCAGAGCCTCACTGTCGGCAGCTTTTCGGCGATGACTCAATTCGGCAACAATGGCCTGCGCGTCGCTCTGGATACCGCGCGCGACGCGTTGTACCAGTTGGCAGCCTCATGGCTGGATGTTGACGTGAGCCAGCTTACTCTCAAAGACGGCGTGTTCTCGGTCACCTCAGATCCAACTTCAACGGTGAGCTACGGTGAGTTGGTCGAGGGACGGCGGTTTAATCTTGCGCTCAATCGAAGCGCCGTGCCGAACGATTCATCCACATGGAAGGTGATCGGCAAATCCATTCCGCGCGCCGATATCCCGACTAAGACCAAAGGCACTTATCAGTACGTCCAGAAAGTTCGCGTCACCGGAATGCTTCACGGCAGAGTCGTCCGGCCGCCGGCTCTCGGCGCAAAAGTGAAGAACATCGACAATAGTGTCCTCAACGGTCTGCCCGGAAACCCTCAGGTGGTGCAGGTCAATGATTTTGTCGGTGTCGTTGCCGACACGTCATGGCATGCGGTCAGAGCCGCGGATGCGCTGTCTTCCGGAATCACCTGGTCGTCAGGCGACACGATTCCCAACCAGAGCGATCTCTACACGTACATGACGCAGCAACCTTCGCGCAACACGCTTTCCGTCAATAGCGGAGATGTTGACCAGGTCATGGCGTCGGCGGCCAAAGTCATGACCGCGCAGTATCGTTATCCCTATCAGATGCACGGCTCGCTCGCCAGTTCCTGTGCTGTTGTGGACGTTCGCGGCAACACCGGCGACAAGGCTACCGTCAAAGTCTGGTCCTCAACGCAGGGCGTCTATAATATCCGCGGTATCCTGTCCACACTGCTCAAAATTCCCGCGCCGAATATTGAAGTTGTGTTTGTGGAGGGCTCGGGCTGCTACGGTCATAATGGCGCCGACCCGGTAACAGTCGATGCGGCCTTACTCTCGCAGGCTGTCGGCAAACCCGTCCGCGTTCAGTACAGCCGAAGCGATGAAATGATAGCCGGCGAAAGCTTCGGCCATCCCATGGTGAGCACTGAAAAGGCTGCGATCGACGCCAACGGCACGATCATTTCGTGGGACTATGAAAACATCACGCTGCAGCGCGGTGAGGGCGCTGTAGGCACCGCGCCCGGTAACGCAATACCGGGCTATCTCGCGGGTTTCCCTACTTCGGCGATAGTCCCCTCAACGACAGCGCCGAACAATCCGGCGACTTACGGCAACATCAACAACAACGTTCCGCCTTATGTGACCGGAACCGTAAATGGCACGAACTTCGGCACGGGCACGATCACGAGTCAGCGTGTACTGAACAAAGTTATATTTGGTCCGCTGTGGACGGCGTGGCTGCGCTCTCCGGATCGCCTTCAGAACACATTCGCCCATGAGTCTTTCATGGATGAGATCGCTTCGAGCCTGAAAGTGGATCCGGTCCAATACCGTCTGCGCCACTTGTTTGATCAGCGCCTCATCAATGTCGTCAACACCACGGCACAAAAAGCGAATTGGGATACGCGTCCTTCGCCGAAATCCGGCAACGCTAATTCCATCTATAACGCCCTTCACGGCGTCAGCGGGGTAAACGGCCGCGGCTTCTCCTGCACTCTGCACTCGGGCAATAACGGCTACGTTGCCATGGTGGCAGAAGTTAATGTCGACCAGGCGACAGGCGTGATCACGGTCACGAAGGTTACTACGACTATGGACACCGGTCCCGTCGTCAATCCAGACGGCCTCAACAACCAGGTGGAAGGTCAGGTGATCCAGGGCATAAGCCGAACACTGTATGAAGAAGTTCTGTTCGACCGGGCAGCCAGCAGCATCATTTCCAAAGACTGGAGAAGCTACGCGGTCTTGAAGTTCGGCGACAAGATCCCGCAAATCGTCTCGGTCCTTATTAACAATCTGAAGGCGCCGGTCACGGGTGTGGGCGAGACGACGATCACCGTCGTGGCAGCCGCCATTGCCAACGCGATCTACGATGCTACGGGTGTCCGCATGCGGCAGGTTCCGTTTACGCCGGAAGCGTTCCTGGCCGCGAAAGCCGCGCAGAAGGGCTGAACATTTCTTCACATCTTATGCGAGGGGCTCTGCTGATAATGTTGTTGGGCGCCGTTCTGCTGCGCGCCCAACAGCAGCCTCGCCCCGTAACCGATTACGGTCACCTACTGGAATCCAAATACGAAACCACTCGCCGCTGGTGGGATCCCACGCGCGAAATTCCGTTTGCACCATCAAAAGACTATGAAGATCCGTCCGGCCAACTCCGCCTTCTGAACAAGTCCGGCGAAGTTCAAACCAAGGACCACCCGTTTTTCACACCACTTGGTTCCAATGGACGCTCCTGTGTGACGTGTCACCAGCCCACCACTGCCATGAGCCTTTCGGCCGACCTGATCCGGCTTCGCTGGGATGAGACCAAAGGCAATGACCCTCTCTTCGCTGCCGTCGACGGCTCGAATTGCCCGGACCTTCCTCAGAGCAGACCCGAGTCGCACTCGCTGTTACTTGAACGCGGCCTGTTCCGTATCGCTCTTCCGTGGCCGCCGGTAAATGCTGGCGGGCAGACGATCAGGCCGGATTTCCAAATCGAAGTTGTGCGTGACCCCACCGGTTGCAACAAGGCCCGTGCTTCCATTTCGGTTTATCGCCGGCCGCGCGTCGCCGCCAACCTTCAGTACATAGCTCAGCCAACGGGTGGCACGCTTATGGCTGATGGCCGCGAGACCACGCTTCAATCGCAGGCCACTTCCGCCGCGCTGGCGCATGAACAGGCATCAACCGCGCCCGGTTCAGCGCAATTGAGACAGATTGAGGATTTCGAGCGCCAGCTTTTCGTGGCGCAACAGTGGGACGTCCTCGGTGGTTCGCTCGCGGACGGCGGACCTTCCCTGCTCGGCGCAGAGAATCTCGCGAACGGCGCCGCAGGCGCAGGCGTTGTGCCGCCGGTTAACCTTATTGCAGCGTTCGAATCATGGCGCAATGTTTCCACAGGCAATCTCGCTGTCCGCCAGCGCGCCTTTCGCGAATCAGCGCTGCGAGGTGTCGGCCTCTTCGCGTCACGCGAATTCGATATCGCAGGCAAGCGGGGCACTTGCGCCACGTGTCACCAGTCCGGTATCAATCGCTCCCTCGACATCGGCACAATGAATTTGCCCACTGCGAAGGAGTCTCCGGATTTGCCTTTGTTCCGCATCACGTGCGATGCCTCGGCTCCCCCGCACCCGCAACTGGGCCGTACCTTCTTAACTCAGGACCCCGGCCGCGCACTCATCACGGGAAAATGCGCGGATGCCGGCTCGATTGTGACGCAGCAGTTTCGCGGACTCACGGCCCGCGCTCCTTACTTCGCCAATGGTTCCGCGCGAGACCTGAACGAACTGGTGGATTTCTTCGATCGCCGTTTCAAGATTGGATTTACGGACAAAGAGAAACAAGACCTCGTCAACTTCTTGAGCATCCTGTAGGTCTTATTTCGAGTGGAAATCGGTGAAACCCGGGTTCAGACAAAGGTGATGACCGTAATCGGACCATTTTAGTCTTTTTCCGTCAGGCATCACGACCAACTCGCCATCCATCAGCTTGCCCGTCAGGGTTATTTTCGGAGACGTTTCGGTCGGCCTGGAAAGGACAGGCTCCGCGTAGACCGTTCGTTGCCACTCGACGCCTTCCTTCGTGACATAGCCGCAAGCCTCGATCGTGTCGCCGACTTTGAACTTTGCGAGATCAAGCCCGAGCCGCTTGAGTTGAAGCACTCCGGGGCCTTCTACGGCCCATCGCTGAACCTTCCCGTCGCGGCCCGTCTGATCGATAAACAAGAGGCTGTGCGGATTGACTTGCTCAAACCGGACGAGCACGCCTTCCACGCGAACAGCCGTTGTCGTATCAAACTGCGCAAGCGTATGATGCGCGAGCAACGAACCTGCCGATGCCAACAATAGAACCGCTGCCGTCCATCCTGCCATTACGTTCCTGATCATCAGAACCTCCTTCTACGATGACTCATCCTACGGTACGCCGCAAACCGTTCCAATGACCTAAAAGATACCTGTTTCGCAAGCGTCGGAAATTCAGGACCGCCGTCGTTGGAGCAAAAGCGGGGACACGCTGGAAGGACACCGCCGCCGCGGGCAGCAATAGAGGAAGCCGCCTTAGCGGCCGTAGACGCGGATCTCCTTGCCGTCAGGAAGCACCGCCCTCTCGAGCCTGACGATCTTCTGCCCGTCGGCGAACTGATAACCGATTCCGGTGATCACATCGCCGGGCTTTACCGACGTCTTGGTCCAGCCGTTGGCTTCCATGCGATTGATGGCAGGTCCGCCGATCATCCACTTCTCGATCGCGCCCTCGCTGGTTTTCACCTCGATCGTGATCATCGGATGCGGGTTTGACCATGTGAACTCGGTCACCGTTCCCTTGACCATCACAAGCTGGGAAAAGTTTACGGGCCAGGAGTGATGAGCAAACATCGGGACCGCTCCCGCGATCAGAACGGCGACAACTACCGGAACGAACAGGTTCTTTGCCATGGCTTTCCTCCCGTAGGGGATTCTAAAACAGAACTGCACGGAACGTCAGAAATCATCCACGGCAGAAACCGGGACATTCCATATTCCACATATTCAGGTCCTTGTCGATCCGGAGTCGTGCTGATACTTTCTCTACCGATGAACAACGCTGCCGCACGTCGAGTTCGGTCCCCGCGGGTCGTCAACATTCATGATTTTCGCGACCTCGCACGCCGCAAGCTGCCGAAAGTTGTTTTCGATTACCTCGATGGCGGCGCGGAAGACGAGATAACGCTTCGCGAAAACCAGCGCGCATTTGAGGATGTGACTTTCCGGCCGCGACATGCTGTAGCGTTCGACGAATGCGATCTTCGCACTCATGTACTGGGCTGCGACCTTGCGCTGCCGATGATACTGGCGCCGGTCGGTTACAGCAGCGTGATGCATTCCCACGGTGAAGCCGCTGCGGCACGAGCCGCCGGCAATGCGGGTACGGGCTACATCCTCTCGACCATATCCGGAGTTGCACTCGAGGATGTGAAGGCCGCTTCGTCCGGTCCGGTGTTCTATCAACTTTACCTGCTCGGTGGCCGCGGGGCTGCCGAACCGGCTATCGAACGCGCCCGCAAGGCAGGATTCTCCGGCCTCGTTCTCACGATCGATACGGCTGTGGCCGGCATGCGTGAACGGGATTTTCGAAATGGAATGAAAGAACTCGTCGGCGGCAGCTTATGGGACAAGATTCGATTCTCGCCGCAAGTTCTCAAGCGACCGTTCTGGCTGTTGCGCTTTGTGCTCGATGGCGGCGTTCCGGTGCTGCCCAACGTCGTCATTCCGGGACGCGGACCGATGCCCCTGATCGATGTCGGCACGGCTTTGGCTCAGTCGACGATCACCTGGGAAGACCTGCGATGGATACGTGAAATCTGGAAAGGGCCTGTCATCGTGAAGGGCGTACTTACCGGCGACGACGCACGGCGCGCGATCGATTCCGGAGCTTCTGCCGTGGTTGTATCGAATCACGGAGGACGCCAGCTCGATACCGTTTCTGCTTCCTTAAAAGCGCTCCCGGAAATCGTCACGGCGGTGGATGGGCAAATTGAAGTCCTGATGGATGGAGGAATCCGGCGCGGCGCGGATATCGTGAAAGCCATTTGCCTTGGAGCTCGCGCCGTTCTTTGCGGCCGCGCGTACGCGTATGGCATGGCGGCAGGAGGCCAGGCCGGCGTGGCTCGCGCCATCGAAATCCTGTCCAACGATTTGAGACGGACGCTCAAATTGCTGGGTTGCCCGTCTGTTCACTCCCTCGATCGCAGCTACATCGACTGCTCCGCTTTGCGAAAGTAGATCTCGCGTTGATGCCGGATCTATTCCAATTCGAACGATTTCATTCGCACGATCGCCGCAATCAGAGTGGACCATCGAGGCTTCGGCGTACTCCGCAAAATCTGCCGCGCGCGGATGAGCGTCTCGGGCGTCCCGTTCGAGGAAGTGACCGAACCGGTGGACATATAGCCTACGAGTCTTTCGGTGATCGCCGTGCGAAAGGCATCGGACCGCTGCAGCAGCACGCGACGGAGTTCGACCACTCCATTGGTTGGTGAACCGTCCACGAATGCGCCCGACGCATCGGCGGGACCCGCCTGATCCTCGGTGCGCCATCGGCCAATGGGATCGAAGTTCTCGAGCGCGTAACCCAGCGGAAAGAAGTTGCGATGACAGTTCATGCAGGGCACCGCGGGAAGGGTGCGTGTTTGAGGCGTGATCGGCAATTCCGGCTTTACAGGCTGAGCATTGGGAAATGCATTCGGCGGCGGTACTCCCAGAAAGTGCATCCGAATCCACTTGCCTCGCGTCGCGGGCGACGTGTAAGCGGCATCGACACCATGCTGATGTTTCGAAGTCAGCATCAGAATGCTTCCGTGCCCGAGCAGCCCGGCTCGCTCCGGCAAAGACATCGTCACTCGACGAAATTGCGGACCCGCCACGTGCGGGACCTTGTAATGCCTGGCGAGTTGCTCATTAAGGAACGTGTAGTCTGCAGTCCAGAGCTCGATTGGATCGCGGTCATCACGCAACTGACTCAGCAGGAACAACCGGGTTTCTGTGGCAAGCGAATCGCGCAAGGAGACGTCGTAGTCGGGGAAATACTGCTTGTCGGGATCCGAATTGCCGAGCTTGTCGAGCTGCAGCCATGGAAAGAAAAAGTGCGAGACAAAGGCTTCGGCTTTTTCATCGGAAAGCATTCTCCGGATCTGGCGCTCCAGAGTCGCGGAATCGTTCAACCGGTTGTGCTGCGCGTCTTGAAGCAGCGGCGCATCGGGAACGCTGTTCCATAGAAGAGTTGCGAGACGTGTGGCAATCTCAAGGCTGGTGGCGGTTGCGGCCGTTTTCGCATCCACTTTTGCAGTCAGAGCCTGCTCGATGGAGACGAGCATCTCTCCGTACGCCGCACGATCCGGACGCTGCGCACCCACCGGCGGCATCGTGCCCGCCTGAAGCTGACGGTAAACTCGCGACCAAACCTCCGGCCGTTCCGAAATCCGCGCCGCATCGAACTGATCCAGCAGAATTCCGGAAGGCGATCGCATGGTCCCGTTGTGACAGCCGGCGCAATAAGCGTCGACGAACCTGGAAACATTCAGCGGGGTTTGCCTTGCGAGACCTGTCTCCGTGGATATGCCGATAAGACAGAGCAGGAAGACGACATGGCGTCGAATCATGAAGGAAAGTCTCCCTTCGTCATGACACAAACTTCATTTTCCCGCGCACGCGAAATTCTTCGCGTCGTCCGTGCTGCCGCTTCCCGCGTATTTCGCGACTTGCGGATACGGACAAAGGGGCCGCGTCATTTCGGTGCGATCCTGGCTTGCGCTGCGCGTTGCGACGATGCTTGCGGGGGCTTGACCTTTCTCCCGCCAGTTCTCCATGGCGGTCAGGAAATCGGCCTGATCCGGACCGATGCCGCCGCGGCAATGTCCCATACCGGGCATCAGGAAAAGACGCATCCAGTTGTCCTGATTGCCGCCGAGTTTTTTCGTAACAGACGCGGTGTAATTGATCGTGTTTTCCGGGGCCGGGCCGGGATCCGCCCAGCCGTGATAGAGAAGAAGTTTTCCGCCGCGCGCTTTGAACTTCGCGAGGTCGGGATCCGTGGATTCAATGAAGGAAGCATTCTTCATGGCCAGCGCGAGGTCGGCTTCGAGATCAAACGTCATCACATCCCATTTGGGATCCTGGTGTCCAACGTAACGGGGCGTGTCCGTGAAGAGCGGATTCATAGGGGCACCCGGCGCCGGCATGCGATAACCCGATTCGAAACCAGGCGAACTTCCCGGATAAACCATTTCGCCGGTTTTGGTCTTCACCGGCGCATAAGCACGCTTCGCAGTTTCAACCTGCGCAGAGGTAAGACAATCCGGGGCATCGCCGGCCTTGCACATGAGGACCTGGGGATCGAATTTGCACATTTGAGGATTGGAAACGATGCCGTCTTTCACGCCGTCGTTCGCATCGCACGCGGCAACCGCGGCGTTGGCAAACAGCGTCAGCTTATTCGCCGGAAGGATCCGCGAAGGTTCTTTCAGCGCTTCGACCTGTCGCGCGACCGACTGAATGTTCAGGTGCACAACATTATTAACGGGAGCGCCCGCAATAATCGCATCGAAGTCCTCCGGGAACCGCTGCGCTTCCATCAAGCCCTGCCGGCCGCCGGTCGAGCATCCCTGGTAATAAGAAAGCTGCGGGCTTCGGTTGTAGAAAGATTGAATGATCGTCTTGGACCGGAGGGCCATTTCATGCATGGAGCGGTAACCGAAATCGATGAGTTTTTCGGGATGTCCGACGGCGAATGATGCGCTGCCGCTTTTGTGGCCGGTGTCGTTGGACGCGGTCGCATAACCCCGGGCCAGCCCCGCAGCCATCGCTCCGGTTTCGATATTCCCTGCCCAGCCCCCGTTCCCAACGGCGAGGAACTTCCCGTTCCAATTCTCCGATGGCAACCAAAGCTCCATCTCAATGTGCGAATCGGACGACGGCTCGAGCACAGCCGCGACGCGGCAGTAAGCCGGCAGCGATCTGCCCTGGCCTCCGCGCGCATTGCGCTGCGGACCCGCCGGGACATATTCGGCCGCAGTGATTTTCGTGTTGGGTACTGAAAGAGATTTCACTGAATCGCAGGGAGCCTGCTGAACGGCTGCCGCCACCAACAACATCGCCATACTCATCATGGTTGGAGTCTCCTCATGATTTTGGAAAAACTCGGGCAAGGGTATCACAAGAACAGCGCAGACGCAGTGGTCCCTATTCGAAACGGAGCGCGGAAATAGGATCCGTGCCGGCTGCGCGCCGGGAGGGGATGTAACTCGCGAGCAGCGTCACCGCGGCCAGCAAGAATGCGGTAAACACAAATGTCATGGGATCGGTTGCTGTGATGCCGAAAAGCAGGCTGGATATCAGACGGCTCGAAATCATCGCCGCAATGACGCCGATCGCGATGCCGAGCGCGGCAAGTCTGGCGGCGCCCAAGGTCACCAGCTTTGTAATATCGGATTGTTTCGCACCCAGGGCCATCCGGATGCCCATTTCCCGCGTTCGCTGCGTCACCGTGTAAGACATCACACCGTAAATCCCTACAGCGGCAAGCGAGACCGCCACGAACGCAAACAATGCCAGCAAGGCTGTATTGAATCGGCGCTGCGAAATCGAATCACCGACGATCTCGTCCATTGTCCGGATCTGCGCAAGCGGAAAAGTGGGATCGACCGAATGCAATTCGCGGCGGATGGCGGGAATGAGACTCTGTGGATCGGTCGATGTGCGCACCGCGATGAAACTGTTCCGCAATGCATTCGGCCAGGAATTCTGCGGAAACGGAACGTAAATCGCGGGATCGGCTTTGACTTCCAGTCCTGAAAGCCTGGCGTTACCCACCACACCCACGACTTCGCGCCAGCGCGTCGTTTCGGTTGCGATCTGGAGACGTTTGCCGATCGGATCTTCGCCGGGCCAGGAGCGGCGCGCTAATTCCTCGTTGACGATCACGGCATCGGGCGCGTCTGCCTTGTCGCGTTCGTTAAACTCCCGCCCTTTCAGAAGCCGAATGCCCATCGCTCGAAAGTAACCGGCAGTAATCGCGCGATAATCCGCGATCGGCGCCTGTCCGGGAGAAACAGGTTTTCCCTGCACGCTGAAAATCGCTGTGGCAAATCCCGCGATCGGAACTCGAAACGTGCCGGCTGCGCACTGCACTCCCGGCAGAACCTGAATCTTTGCCAACGCACGTTCGAAGAACTGCAGATGCTGCTGCTGATCCTTGTACGTTGCGAGCGGGAGCGCCGCGGAAAATGTCAGAACGTTGTGTGGATCGAAACCCGGATCAATTCCGAGAACCGAATGGAAACTCCGCAACATCAGGCCCGCACCCGCAACAAGCATGAGCGCCAGGGCAATTTCAATCACCACGAGCGCGTCCAATGCCCGCCGGTGCCGGACGCCGCCGGATGCGCCCTTCCTTGATTCCTTCAAGTCCTCGGTCAGTTGTGATCGCGATGATTGCAACGCGGGAACGATGCCGAAAGCAAGACCCGTCAGCACCGAAATCAGCAGCGTGAAGAGCAGGACTCCGCGGCTGAGACCGATCTCGTCAGCGCGTGGAATGGCGCTGGTGCTTAACGATGTCATCAGACTCACGCCGCCGGATGCCAGTACCGAACCCAGCAGTCCTCCGGCGAGGCTCAACACGACACACTCCATAAGCAGTTCCCTAATGAGTTGTGATCGAGTCGCGCCGAGCGCCGCACGCACTGCGGTCTCCGAATGTCTGGAGGCAGCTCGCGCCAGCAGCAGGTTTGCGACGTTGACACACGCAATCAAAAGGACGCAGCCGACCACGCCCAGCAGAATCCACAAGGCCCTGCTGACGCGTCCTGTGAGTTGTTCGCGGAGACCGATTGTCGCGAACCTTAGATTCGTGTTGCTGTCGGGATACTGTTTTTCCAGCGATGCGCCTAACGTATCGACCTCCGCCTGTGCCTTTGCGAGCGTGACGCCCGGTTTCAACCGCGCCACGATTCGCATGTTGGCAAAATTACGATTCTGCTCGCTTGCCGCCGGTACAACAGGAATCCAAATGTCCGGGTCCGAGAGATTGCCGAGTGTCATTCCCGGTTGCTTCAGCCATGCAGGCAGAATCCCGGCGACGGCGTACGGTTTTCCATCGACCGTGATCGTCTGCCCGATCAATCGCGGATCGCCGGCATAGCGCCGCTGCCATAATCCGTGACTCACGAGAGCGACGGCTGCCTTGGCGGGCTGCTCTTCCTCCGGCAGAAAATTGCGGCCGGAAGCGGGAGTTACTCCCAGCAGCGTAAGGATGTCGGCCGAAACACGCACGCCGGTGACACGTTCGGGCTGGTCCCGATCCGTCAGACTGAACGATTCGCCACGGACCACCGACAGATGCTCGAAAACGTGGTTCTCCCGCTTCATATCCATGATGTTCGGATACGAAATGGGCTGCTGCGCGACGCTCTGCCTATCGTTCTTCGCCGACACGACGACGAGCCTGTCCGCATCGCGATAAGGCAGCGGCTTCAGCAAGACCGCGTCGACCACGCTGAAGATCGCCATATTAGCGCCGATACCCAGCGCCAGCGTAAATATGACAATCATGCTGAACACGGGCCGCTTGCACAGATTGCGCAGAGCGTAACGTACATGCAGGTTATTCATAGCTGGACGCGATCGTAGCCTTTCGATGGTACATGGTCCAAATTGATTGTTTGCATCGTTTCGATGAATTATGCTCATGCACTGTGAA
>CAZWGA010000064.1:0-35977 GCA_964633285.1 uncultured Solibacteraceae bacterium
ACGTGGTTCCGCGCGGGGACTTCAACGCGAATACCAAAGTGAACATCGGCGATGCGCTGGCCCTGGCATTGAATGTCGGGGGCTCGACACGGCCTTTGGTGCCCAATTCGATCGGGGATTTCAATCTGAGCGGCGCGGCGAATATCGGCGATGCCCTGGTCCTGGCCTTGTTCGCCGGACGTGTGAATGCCAACTATGCGGTGCCGGTGGTCAGTTCGGTGTCACCGAGTCCGGCTGTAAGATCCGGATCGCTGACGATTACCGGAAACGGATTCGCGCCGAATGCAACGGATAATCTGGTGCTGTTCACAACCGCCAATAACATCATCCGCGTGGCGCCAAGTGTGGCAAGCATCAACAGCCTGACCGTAACGGTCCCGCCGGATGCGGTCAGCGGCCCGCTGCAGGTGTATCGGGCCGATACGCCGCTGGGCGGCACGGTGTTTCCGCTGAGCGTATCGGCAACAGCCACACCGCTGCTGCTGGCTTCGGTGAGCCCGTACAATCAGGTCCTGCCCGGAGCTTCGTTGATCCTGACGGGACTGGGATTCGATGCGACGGCGGCCAACGACACGGTGCGATTCCGTACGGGAACGGGCACAGGAGTGGCTGCGGTAACGTCGGCGAGCACAACCAGTCTGACGGTCAACGTACCGAGTGATGCGATCTGCGGACCGGTCACGGTGACGACCGGGGGCCAGACCAGCAATGCGCGAATGGTCGTGGTGCAGACGGTGAATCCCTGCGATGTGCAACTGGTGGATCTGTGGGGAGCAGGAGCGCCGGGAGAAACGGTGATACTGGAAGGATCGGGGTTCGATCCGGTCACGCCCACCAACAATGTGGTGTTGTTCCAGGCCAACGGCGGCACCGTTGCCGCGCCGGTCCTGGCGGCAGGCGGGACGCAGTTGCATGTGCGGATTCCGAACAATGCCATCGATGGGAATGTGACCGTGACCGTCGGCACGGCGTCTTCGAATACGTTCGTTTATCACCGGCCGAATGTGATGTCGCCGTCATCGATAGATGTGGTGGTGAACAGTCCGGATGCGGTGGGATCGTATCAGGTGACGATCGGCTACAACCCGGCGATCGTGACGGTGGATCCGGCGAATGTGCGGGGCGGGACAGGCGCGGGATTTACGGGAACGCCGGCATCGATCTCGGTGAATAACATAGCGGGCACGGTAACGTTCAATGCGTTTCAGACAAGCAGTGCGCCAACGGGGCAATTCACGGTGGCGAACGTGACGTTTACGCCGGTGTCGCCGGGCACGAGTAATCTGACGCTGTCGAATGTGACGCTGACGGACACCTCCGGCGCCGAACTTCCGGCGAGCCGTGTCAGCCTCAGTAACGCCACAATTACCGTTACTCGGAATCCGTAGCTGCCTGCCTCAAGCCCGCATGCGCTCCGACGATATCCATGACGTGGTCCGAATCCTTCGCAAGGAAATCCGGCAGTGGCCGCTCACGGCCATTGGCCACTATGTCGAAACTCCTTTTACGGTTTTGATGTCATGCATCCTGAGTCTTCGGACGCAGGATAAAACGACGAACGCGGCGAGCGAGCGCTTGTTCGCAATGGCCACGTCGCCGGAGAACATGCTCAAGATTCCGGTCCGTACAATTCAGAGCGCGATTTATCCGGTTTCGTTTTACCGCGTGAAGTCGCGGACGGTTCATTCGATTTGCGAACGATTGCTGGATCAGCACGGCGGGAAAGTACCGTCAACGTTGGAAGAGCTTCTCGAGTTGCCGGGCGTCGGAAGGAAAACGGCGAACATCGTCGTGACGCTGGGATTCCAGAAAGAGGGAATCGCCGTTGACACGCACGTGCATCGCATTTCGAACCGGCTGGGGTATGTCCGCACGAAGACGCCGGATGATACGGAAATGGCGCTACGCCGGAAATTGCCGAAGAGGTATTGGATTGTGTTTAACGATTTGCTCGTATCGTATGGGCAGAATCACTGCAAGCCGATCAGCCCGTGGTGTTCGACCTGCAAGATTGCGGAATATTGCAAGCGGGTTGGAGTGAAGGCGCGACGATAGGATTATTTGCCGACCAGAACCTTCAACCCCTCGAGCAGATCGAGCCGAAGTTCGTTGTCGCGCGCGAAAGATTTCAATTCCTCAGTCGCAAGGGATTCCAGTGTTGTTCCAACTTGACGGAAGCAGGTATTGCAGCCGTCGGTGCCGTAAAGGACGTGATCTTTCGTCGAGTAGGCGAGCATTCGAGGCGATTCGCTGTCGCGAAGGACGCGGCCGTTCCTTTCGTACTCCGCGGGATCGGCCAGCCACACATCGGGATTGCCCAAACGTCGAATCGAGTCTTCGTCAAACTGAATGAGATTCGCGGCTGCCGGTGAAAGCCTGCATTCGCGAAAATAGTTCACTTCTCGAGCTCTCCCGCAACGATGTTGAAAGAACCCAATGCCGCAACCGCGTCGGAAAGGTATGCGCCTTTCACCAGGTGATTGAACGCCTGGAAAATGTAGAAACAGGCGCCGCGGCAGCGGAGGCGATACGCGCGCTTTGAACCGTTGCTGATCAGATAGAATCCGAGTTCTCCATTCGCGGCTTCCCAGTACGAATACACTTCGCCGATTGGAGGCCGGATGCCGTCCTGAATCAATTCGAAGTGATTCATCAGATCTTCGATGTTTGAATAAACACCCTTCTTCGGCGGCAGGCTGATACGCCGGTCTTCGATCTGCACCGGGCCTTCCGGAAGATTTTCGAGCGCCTGCCTGATAATGCGGAGGCTTTGGCGGATTTCCTCGATGCGGACGAGGTATCGATCGTAAACATCGCCGCGGTCGCCGACCGGAATATCAAACTCAAACTTGTCGTAATCGTAATTGGGGAACCACTTGCGAATATCGTAAGGCACGCCGGCGGCGCGCAGGACCGGTCCGGTGAAGCCCCAGTCGATGGCTTCTTCCGCGGAGACCGGGGTAATCCCTACGGTGCGCATTTTGAAAATCCGGTTGTGACGATTCATCTTCTCGATGTCGTCCACATACTTTGGAATCGTATCGAGAAGCTTTCGAGAACGCGCGACGAAGTCCTCGGGGATATCGTCCGCGACGCCGCCAAGACGCACGTAACTGACCGTCAACCGGCCACCGCAGCAGGATTCGATCAGATCGTAGATTTCTTCGCGCGGGCGGAATCCGTACCAGAAGTTGCTGATCGCGCCGAGGTCCACCAGATTCGTTCCGATGCAGACGAGGTGATCCGCAATGCGGCTGAACTCGGAAAGGATCACACGAATGTATTGAGCGCGTTTCGGTATTTCCACGCCGAACATTTTTTCGACGGCCATGGCGTACGCGACGCCGTTCATCATTGCGGACATGTAATTCAGGCGGTCGGTGAAGGGAATCACCTGCCAGAACATGTGCGTCTCGGCCATCTTTTCGAAGCAGCGATGCAGAAAGCCGATCTCGGTATCCGCATCGATGATCTTTTCGCCGTCAACGGCAACCTGAAGCCGGAACGTTCCGTGCATTGCCGGATGCTGCGGCCCGACATTCAATATTTGAGGATGCGCGAGGCCCATGGACTCCGCGTATTTCTTCGCGCGCTCGACCACGGGCAGGTCGAGGCTGCCGGTGCAGGGCGTGCGTTGTCCGGGAGGAAAATCCTTTCGCAGCGGATGACCGGCGAACTGATCGTGAGTCAGAATGCGCCGCAGATCCGGATGGCCTTTGAACTGGATCCCGTACATGTCATACGCTTCGCGTTCCGCCCAGTCCGCGGCTTTCCAGACATCGATGGCCGAATCGATTGTGGGATCGTCGCCCGGCACGGGAACTTTCAATCGCAGGCGATGTTTGTTCGACAGCGAAAGCATGTGGTACACCACGTCATAACGCGACGCGCGTTCGTTGAGGTAATCCACGGCAGTCACGTCGAGGAGCATCTTGAAGTCGAAAGCCGGATCCGTCTTCAGCGTTCGAAGAACTTCCTTCACTCTTTCGCGTTTGACCGTAATCGATAAATCACCGCGGAACTCGCGCATGCTGATCAGATCGTTCGGGAATCGCTGTTTGAATTCCTGGGCGATCGGACCCTGGATCTCCTGATTCTCTTCAAGGAAACGCACCAGCGAGCGCGGCGGACCTTCAAGCCCGTGAACGGTTGCGTCGAGTTCCGGCGTCTTCAGCGTGGTTTGCCGCGGATGCCGTTCGTAAGAGAGCCGCGTGTCGTTCTGGACCTGTTCCTGAAGTTTGATTACGGCATCCAGCACCGCTTCGGGTGTGGGCGGGCAGCCTGGAATATAAACATCGACCGGGACGATTTCGTCGATGCCCTGCATCACGTGATACGCGCGATAAAAGCCGCCGCACGTGGCGCACGCGCCCATCGAGATGACCCATTTCGGTTCGGCCATCTGATCGTAGATCTGTTTGAGGACAGGGCCCATCTTGTCGTTGATCGTGCCCAGAACCATCAAGACATCCGACTGCTTCGGCGAAAAACGGACAACTTCCGAACCGAACCTTGCGATGTCATAATGCGACGAAACTGTCGCCATGAATTCGATGGCGCAACAAGCCGTGCCGAACGGATACGGCCATAGCGAGCTCTTTCGGGCCCAGTTGATCAGCGAGGCATAAGTAGTGGTGAAGAAGCTTTCGTGGTCTCTCTTGGTCTCGACTTCGGCAACGCTCATAAGTTTTCGATTGTAACACGTGAATTAAGGAGGCCATGGCGCTACTCCGCTACTTAGGGAATGTGCTTCTGTCGCTGCTGCCGCCGCGCTATCGCGAAGAAGACGAACATTTGCGCGGGTACGCCATGGTGTCCGCAATCCTCGAGTTTTTCTTTGCCGTGTCCACCCTCGTCGGCCGGATTCTCTGGCTGGCGACGCATCCGCCGGGTCCTGTCGCCGGAGTTGATGCGAAGGAAATGTTTATCGTGAAAGGCGGCAAGTTCGTTGCCGAGACGGTATTGGGCGGGCTGCTGGATTTTTGGGTGAACCCCGTCACCATCCTGACCTACTACTTCATGGCGGAAGCCGTGGTGCGGTTTATGTCGGCTTTTGTTGGGAGGCAGGTGATCGGTACGCTGCCCTTATACGTGATATCTGCCGCGCACAATCTGCTGAATCGATCGGCGCACCAGAAAAGCCTCGGCGATCTGGTTCCGGACGAAGTCATTCGAGGCGGAGAAAAACAAGGGTACGACCTGAAGGTTTACAGTTGCCGGCCAAAGCTCCACTGGAATCCCTACATGACGATTGAATTCGAAGGGGGGTTCTACCAGCTCTTCAAAGAAGAGATCATCGAAGGGCCGCGCCGGTTCACATACTTCCTGAGGAACAATCCCATGGGCCGTGTTGTCGTCACCATCGATCACTACAAAATCGATCACGTAATGAAGCCGGTGGATAAGTGGGCAGGGACACCGACGACGCGCGACAAGATGGCGAAGGTCCTGGATCGTACGAAGCTGGTGCCCGATGAGATCGTTCGCGGCGGCACCTCACGCCACAATTACGATTTGAAAATTTACAGTTGCCGCGAAAAGAAGGAATGGACGCCGCACATGATGAACACTTTGAAAGACCTCGGGTTGCACCTGTTCCGGGAAGGGAAAGCGCAGAACCCCCGTCCTCTGCTTAATTCCCTCCGAATCAATCCGGAGAATCGTCCGGCGGGAAAAATCCGGAAATACAAACCGGATGACGTAATGAAGGCGCACGGGTAGCGCAAAGCTACGACACGCGTGCCAGCATCATGTCGAGATCCAGTTCCGGGTACAGCGGATAACGATCCAGCAAAGCCCGGACGCGCTTCGATGCTTCTGCCTTCACATGTGCTGGCAGATTGTATTTCGCGCGGCTGTCTTCAACCGGTGAAACATTCGAGAGCACGAACTTGATGACGCTGCCGATCTCGTGCATTTCGGCGGCGCCCATACCGAGAGTCGTGGATGCTGAAGTTCCCAGCCGCAGTCCACTGGTATACCAGGGACCCTGACGATCGAACGGCAGGGCATTGCGGTTCAGCGTGAACCCGCATTCACGCAGCGCGGTCTCTCCCTGGCGGCCTGTGAGATTGAAGCCTTCCGAAACGTCGACCAGCACGATGTGGTTGTCGGTGCCGCCGGTAAGGACGGGAATCGAATTCTTCAGGCACGCGTCCGCGAGCGCGCGCGCGTTGTCCACGATCTTGTGCGCATAAGCCTGAAACTCCGGCCGGAGCGCTTCGCGAAATGCGACAGCCTTTGCCGCCATTGCATGCGGAAGCGGGCCGCCAAGTATTGAGGGACAGCCCTTGTCCACCCATTCGGCAAATTCTTTTTTGCACAGAATGAGTCCGCCTCTCGGACCTCGAAGAGTCTTGTGCGTCGTCGACATCACGATATGAGCGTGAGCGACAGGATTGTAATCGCCGGTAAATACCTTCCCCGCAACGAGGCCCGCGAAATGAGCCATATCCACCATGAAAATGGCGCCGACTTCATCGGCCATTTCCCGCATTTTTGCAAAATTCAGTTTGCGTGAATACGCGCTGTAGCCGGCAAGCAACACGAAGGGCCGGACTTCTTTCACCTGCTTGTGAATCTGGTCGAGATTGAGCAGTTTGGTTTCCCGATCGACGCTGTATGAATAAACATCAAAGAGCTGGCTTGAAAAGTTGTGACGATAGCCGTGGGTCAGATGTCCGCCGGAGTAATAGTCGAGTGCGAGCAGTTTCTGGTTGTGCATCGCATGACGGACCTTCGACCACTTCTCCCGATCCAGCTTTGAAGGATCGGACTCGGCCAGTTCTTTCAAAAGCGGAGCTTCGACGCGCGCCGACAAAGCCGCAAGGAACGCCACCATGTTGGCATCGGCGCCGGAATGAGGTTGCACGTATGCGTGTTCGGCGCCGAACAATTCGCACGCAAGCCGGGCGGCTTCGTCTTCGATCACGTCGATGTTGTCGCAGCCTGCATAGAAACGATGGTTGGGATAGCCTTCCGAGTACTTGTCCGTCAGAAGGTTGCCCTGGGCCAGTTGAACGGCCAGCGAACAATAGTTCTCGCTGGCGATTAATTTGAGGTTCCGGCGCTGATCGCGGAATTCCTTTATGATGGATGCGGCGATCGTGGGAGAAACGGACGAGATGTGATCGAGCGAGGCATAGTAAGCCGCGACAGACGCATCGATGGAATCGGGTTTCGTCTTTGAAAGATAGGCCTTAAGCAACGATTCGGGCGTGGTCATCGTGTCATCTTACTCTACTTACCCGTTGCAGGCTTTGCTTTTGGCGAGGTACCATCTCGCCCGCAACTTTGAAATTCAAGGGATGATCTGAAGTGAAACTCAGAGAACTTTATTCATCATGATCCTGCACGTCAACCATGTCCGTCCCGGGCACTCTCGCGTGGCCGGGGATGTGGTCGCAACGCTGTTGTCGCTGCTTGAAGACGGACGCATCGATCCCAAAATTCTGCCGCACCTGAATATTCATCTCGATTGGATCCAGTACAAAACCAACTTCCGCAAGCCGCTGATGCTGAGACATGCGGTGCGAGACGGCGTACCGCTTCCGATGGTGGAGATTGCCGTCGATCTTCGGCAGATCGCGCAGGAATCTTTGAGCGATTCTCTCGCCACGCTCCTTCAAACCGCATCGCCCGAAGCCGCCGATGCCGGACGCGTGGTTCTCGAGCCCTTCAAACCGATGCGATCCAGCATGATCTGGAACTTCAACAAACTTTACTGGCAGAACCTGCCCGACTGGGAGCGCGTTTCCGGCAAAGGATACGAACAAGCGCTGCCCGGCGGCGCATCGGACGGTCACAATCCCGTCGCCATCAAGGACTCGGCAACGTCGTTCTGGACCTTGTTGAAGGACATGGACAGCAAGGGACAGTTGCCTCCGGAAGTCTATGTCATGGAAATCGGCGTGGGTACCGGTGAGCGGGCGTTACGCTGGATGAACGATTTTCGCGAGCATGATAAGGAACAAGGCACAGCGTATTATCCGAAGATTCGATTCCTCGTTGCGGATTACTCGATGGCAACGTTGAATTGGGCGACCGAACGCCTGGGGCCGCATCGAGACCTCTGCAGTTTTTTGACACTCGATGCGCTGGATCCCTTCAAGTCCCTTTCGTTTTTGCGCTACAAGCTGCTGTACATTCATCTCACGAATGTCTACGACAACCTGCCGACGGATGAAATGGTGGTTCGCGACGGCAAGTATTACGTCGTCGAAGTCCGGTCGTATCTCGACGCGCCGGACGTCGAGCGGATCTGCAGGAAATTCGATGTACCTGTTGCGAACTTCAATCGAACGATCACGCGGATGCTCGAGATCGGACCGGATTACCTTCAGGAAACGGATCGTGGAATGGCGTTCTGGCAGGCCGTCTGGGCCGTGCTGCATCTGGAAGAGCGCCTGGCCGCAGTGGACAGCCTTTTGGAAGCTCCACTACCATCAGGGATGAAGCCTTCCCATCTGGAGGAATTTGTCGGTGACTCGTCTGCGAACCTTCGCTTTCACTTAAGTTCGGGAGCCGTCGAAAGTTTCATCAATACGATTCCGCTGCTGCACCCGCGGGGATATCTTGAAGTGCAGGATATTTTTGCAACGACGCTGACGGAGTATCGGAAGGGTTTCCGCGGACCGGGAAAGCTCGACGGCTCGGTTCTGAATTGGGTGAATGGCGGCCTGCTCGTCGAGATTGGAAGACAGGCGGGATATAACGTTCACTTTGCGCCCTTCCGGTATCGCGAGAAATCGCTGACATCGATTTTGTATACGACACAACGGGAGCACTAACATGAAACTACCGATCCTGCCCACAACGGTTGTCGGAAGCTATTCAATGCCCAGTTGGCTGGAACGGCTCAAAACCGACCATCTCCTGCGCCGAATCAGCCGGCATGATCTGGATGAGATCCACGACACCGTGGTGAAGGCGGCCATCAAAGATCAGGAGATCGCCGGAGTGGACCTCATCACCGACGGCGAACTGCGCCGCGACAATCTCATCGACTATTTCGCGGAACGCCTCCCGGGAACTCAGATCGATCACACATCGAAAAAGTTCTATTACGATTTCTACGACAGTGTCGTGCGCGGCAAGATCCCGACCGCATCGCTGGGACTCGTCGAAGACTTCAAGTTTCTGGCTGCAAACACCGGCCACGAGACGAAGTTCTGCATTACGGGTCCGCATTCGCTTGTGAAACGGATCCGAAACGAATACTACAAAACGGAAAACGATTTCGCCCTCGACATTGCGCGCGTGATGAACCTCGAGCTCAAGGAACTCGTGAGAGCCGGAGCGAAACACATCCAGATCGACGAACCTTATTATTCCGGCTTCCCTCAGGATCTGCCTGACGGAATTCGAATGTTGAATACGCTCGTCGACGGCGTGGATGCGCATATCGCCGTGCACATCTGTTACGGCAATCGATATGGCCGTCCGACCTGGGCGGGAAATTACCGGTACCTTTTTCCGGCAATCCTCGATGCGCACGTCGATCAGCTCACACTGGAATTTGCGTGGCGCGGTGGAGAAGACCTCGAACTATTCAAGGAATATCCGGGCAAGCTGGAAGTGGGCGTGGGTGTCATCGACGTTAAGAGCGACAGCGTCGAGACTCCGGAGATCGTGGCCGAACGCATCCGTCATGCGCTGAAATTCCTGCCGCCGGACAAATTGACGGTCATACCCGACTGCGGCCTGCTTCACCTCCGGCAGCCTGTTGCGTTCGCCAAACTGCAATCCATGGTGCGCGGCGCTCATATTGTGCGGAAGGAACTCGGCCTGTAATCAGTCTTGCGAATAAACACTGTGCGAGTCCGGGGCGCGGGCATAAAGTCCGCGACTACATACGCAGCCCTTGTGTTCTTCAATATCCGAGGTTGGGGCTCAGCCATTTTTCCACAACCGCGATATCCATTCCCTTGCGACGGGCATAATCCTGGACCTGATCGCGATTGATCTTTCCCACGCTGAAATAATCCGCGGCGGGATGAGAGAGATAGAGTCCGCAAACTGAACTGGCAGGCAGCATCGCGAAATTTTCGGTGAGCCGTATACCTGCATTTGCTTCAGCGTGAAGCAGGTCGAAGAGCGTCTGTTTCTCGGTATGATCCGGCATTGCCGGATATCCCGGCGCCGGCCGAATCCCGCGATATTTCTCTCGTATGATGTCGTCACGCGTCAGGTTTTCGCCGATGCCGTAGCCCCACTCTTCGCGGACACGCTTATGCAGGCATTCGGCGAATGCTTCCGCGAGACGGTCCGCGAGGGCCTTCGCCATGATGGAACTGTAATCGTCATGGTCTTTCTCGAACTTCGCACAGAGTTCGTCCAGACCGCCGCCTGTGGTGACGGCAAATGCTCCCATAAAATCCGGAATGCCGCTCGAGCCGGGAGCAATGAAATCCGAGAGCGCCTGATTAAAGTCTCCGTCCGCTTTTCGGATTTGCTGCCTCAGCGTGTGAAAAGATGCAACGATCTGCGTCCGTGATTCATCAGCAAAGAGCCTGATGTCGTCGCCGGATGAATTCGCGGGCCAGAATCCATAGACGCCACGCGCACGGAGCAGCCGCTCATCGACGATCGTACGAAGCAGCGATTGCGCGTCGTCGTACAGTTCTTTCGCCTTCGATCCGACGGTGCGATCTTCGAGAATTCTGGGAAACGTGCCGCGAAGCTCCCACGCATGAAAAAAAGGAGACCAATCGATAAAAGGCAGGAGATCGTTGAGAGGGAAATCGCTCAGCACACGAAGTCCGGTGAAAGCCGGCTTTGCAGGTCTGCCATTCGATGACCAATCCAGGGGCGTTTTTCGGCGGCGCGCCTCTTCGAGAGAGATCATCGGGATTTGAATCTGACGGGCGAGATATTTCTCGCGCGCCTGTTCCTGCCGATGGGCGTTGTCCTCGATGAACGGCCGCCGGAGGCCGGCGCTCATGAGGCTTGCTGCCGTGCCGACGGCTCTTGAAGCGTCGAGAACATGAACGACGGATTCGTCATATGCAGGCGCGATCTTCACAGCCGTGTGGATGGCGCTTGTGGTCGCGCCGCCGATCAATAGCGGAACCTTGAATCCCTGACGATTCATTTCCTCCGCCACGTGAACCATTTCATCGAGAGAGGGCGTGATCAGTCCGCTCAACCCGATGATGTCCACATGCTTTTCGCGGGCGGTATCCAGAATCTTGTCCGCCGGAACGAGAACACCGAGATCGATGACTTCGTAGTTGTTGCAGGCGAGCACGACGCCCACAATATTTTTTCCAATATCGTGAACGTCACCCTTCACCGTTGCCAGGAGGATTCTGCCCTGCGAGGCCGGGCTTCCTGCGATCTTTTCCGCTTCGAGATACGGAATGAGCTGCGCGACGGCCTTTTTCATGACGCGCGCGCTTTTCACGACTTGAGGAAGAAACATTTTGCCGGCGCCGAACAAATCGCCGACAACATTCATGCCGC
This sequence comes from uncultured Solibacteraceae bacterium, assembly GCA_964633285.1. Lineage (GTDB taxonomy): Bacteria > Acidobacteriota > Terriglobia > 20CM-2-55-15 > 20CM-2-55-15 > 20CM-2-55-15. Next base: position 11,464 of record CAZWGA010000064.1, read on the forward strand.
TCATCAATGGACCTTCGATAACCGCGAGAGGCCGTTGATATTTCCGGCGCGCTTCTTCGACGTCCTCTTCGATGTGATCCACAATGCCGTTGATGAGCGCATGTTTCAGCCTTTCTTCGACCGCAGCATCGCGCCAGATATTTTCCTTGATGGGTCCCTTGCTTGTCTGGTCGACGGACGCGGCATAAGCCAGCAGCCGTTCCGTCGCGTCGGCACGCCGATTCAGGAGAACGTCGTTGACGAGTTCGACCAGGTCCCGCGGGATGTCCTCATACACGGCGACGGTTCCGACGATGCCCATATCGAGACCCGCTTTGATGGCGTGATAGAGAAACGCGGAGTGCATCGCATCGCGCACAACGCGATTGCCGCGAAATGAAAACGAAACATTGCTGATGCCCCCGGACACCTTTGCCAGTGGAAGTGTGGACTTGATTCGCCAGGTGGCCTCGAAAAAATTCACGGCGTACGCATTGTGTTCCTCGATTCCGGTGGCGACGGTGAGCACATTGGGATCGAAGATAATGTCCTGCCGGGGAAATCCCACTTCGTTTTTCAGTATTCGATAAGCCCGCCCGCAGATCTCGACTTTGCGTTCGATCGTGTCTGCCTGGCCCTTTTCATCGAACGCCATGACGACGACGGCCGCGCCATACCTGCGGATCATTTCGGCGTGATGTTTGAAGACGGCTTCGCCCTCCTTCAGGCTGATGGAATTGACGATGCTTTTGCCCTGCACGCATTTCAATCCGGCTTCAATGACGGACCACTTTGAGCTGTCGACCATGACCGGAACGCGTGCGATGTCGGGTTCGGCCGCGACCAGATTCAAAAACCGCGACATTGCGGCTTCGGAATCGAGCAGGCCTTCGTCCATGTTGACGTCGATGATTTGAGCGCCGCCTTCCACCTGCTGCCGGGCGATGCCGGCGGCTTCTTCGTATTGGCCCGCGAGGATGAGTTTCGCAAACTTCGGGGAGCCCGTGACGTTGGTGCGTTCACCGATGTTCACGAAGCTGAGATCGGGCCGAAACGTGAGCGGTTCCAGGCCGCTCAACCGAAGCCACGGCTCCGGACGCGGCGGCACGCGCGGTTTCAATCCTCGAACCGATTCCGCGATTGCCCGAATGTGTTCCGGTGTGGTTCCGCAACAGCCTCCGACAATATTGACCCATCCATTCACCGCAAACTCGCGAAGGATAGCGGACGTTTCGGCCGCGGTTTCATCGTATCCGCCGAATGCATTCGGCAAGCCCGCATTGGGATGGCAGCTCGTGAAAACCGGGGCCACGCGCGAGAGCTCCTCAACATAGGGCCGCATTTGTTTCCCGCCGAGTGCGCAGTTGATGCCGGCCGTGAGCAGCCTCGCGTGCGATACGGAATTCCAAAATGCCTCAACGGTTTGTCCCGAAAGTGTCCGGCCGCTGTTGTCGGTGATCGTGACCGAAACCATGATCGGAACGCGATGTCCTGTTTTCAGAAAGTATTCTTCGAACGCGAACAGTGCGGCTTTCACGTTCAAGGTGTCGAATACCGTTTCCGCCATCAACAGATCGCAGCCGCCTTCGATGAGACCGCGTGTCTGTTCGTAGTAGGCCTCGACGAGACTGTCGAAAGTCGTCGCCCGGAATGAGGGATTATTCACGTCGGGCGACATCGAAGCGGTGCGGTTTGTGGGTCCAACAGAACCGGCTACAAACCTGCGCCCGCCGTGCGGATGCCGCGCCACGAACTCTTCGGCTGCGCTGCGCGCGAGCCGCGCGCCAGCCAGATTCAGTTCGTAGACCAGCGATTCCATTTTGTAATCCGCCATCGAAATCGCGTTGGAGTTGAATGTGTTGGTTTCGAGAATGTCGGCGCCTGCTTCCAGGTACCGGCGATGAATGTCCTTGATGAGTTCAGGCTGCGTCAGATTCAGGAGGTCGTTGTTGCCTTTGAGATCGGCGGGATGGCTGGTGAAATGCCCGCGGTAAGCGGCCTCATCGAGCTTGTGGTTCTGGATCATTGTTCCCATCGGGCCATCGAGAATAACGATCCGCTGGCGCAGCAGTTGTTCGAGTTCGGCGGCCGCGGTGCTGGCGTCTGTCATGCGTCCTCAAGACATTCTATAATGGCCCGGTGCCGCCTCGAATTGTCGGATACCATCATGTCAATCAAAGCATCACTCGGGATTGCGTCGAACAGGCCCGGCACTTTTATCGCGATCTGCTCGGCCTCGAAGAGATTTCCTCGCTGGACCAGGATCCCAGCGGCCGTCTGATCTGGTTTGCGCTCGGCGACTGCCAGCTCCACCTTGCCATTCGTGACAAAAGCGAACCTTCATCGCCCCGCCATTTCGCCGTCCTTGTGCGGAATTTTGATGAATTAATCCGAAAACTTGAACTGGAAGGGGCGCGGCTTGATCTATGCTCTCCGGGTCAGTACTGGGGCCGCCGGCCGAATGGAAGGAAATATGCCTTTTGTTATGATCCGGCGGGTAATCGGATCGAGCTAATGGAAAATATCGACTAAGTTTTGTATAGTGGCGGCCTTATTTCCCTGTGGATCAAAAAATGTCAGAAAACGCAAAACAGACAGCAAAACGATTGTGTGAAGAGATTCAGAAAAAGGGCAAGGACCGCGGACTGTTGATCGCCTTTGAAGGGCCCGATGGTTCGGGCAAGACCACGCAGCGGAAGCTCTTCAAAGAATGGCTTGTGGGTGAAGGGTACGACGTCACCACAACCAAGTGGAATTCTTCGAAACTGATCAAACCGATTATCAAAGCGCGGAAGAACATGCGTTCGATCAATCAGGAGGAATTCTGCCTGCTCCATGCTGCCGACTTCCGGCATCGCATGGAGAACGAAGTGATTCCCGCCCTGGTGAAAGGCAAGATGGTTGTGGCGGACCGGTTCCTTTTTACAGCGCTTGCGCGCGATGCGGCGCGCGGGCTGGAGTTGGACTGGCTGCTTCACATTTACTCGCCGCTGTACTGGCCGGATATCGTCTTCTATTTTTCGGTGTCGCCGGAAACCAGCGGGAAGCGGATTGCTTCAACACGCGAGCCGAAATACTACGAAGCCGGGCAGGATGTGACCAACATCGATGATCCTTTTGAAAGCTACAACAAGTTCATCAGCCGCGTGATCAAGGAATACGAAGCCCTGGCGTTGATTTTCAAGTTCATCACAATCGATGCGGAAAAACCCATCTACGATCAGCACCTGATCATTCGCAAACTTTTCCAGGAATCGCGCGGCCGGCCCTGGCCGGAATGGAACGAGGAAGCGATTACCGATTGGGCCCTGACTTTACCAAAAAGCCGCGAGGTGAGCGTTGGCTCCTAAGCTTCCCCCGACGGGACAGCTTCTCAGCATCGATGTCATCGAGGGACGTGACGCGCTTCCCACTGCCAAGAAACTTCTCAAATCACGCGCCCGATCCGGCGGCATTTCGATCTGGGATGCGTCCAGCATTTTTTTCGAGATGAACGGGCTTGAAGTTCCAGATAGACCGTCAGCCCGCACGCTCGTGTTGTTGTATGCCGCGGATTTGTTTTTTCGCCTCCGATGGGAGATTCTTCCTGCGCTTGAAGAAGGGCAGTGCGTGGTCGCCGCTCCCTACATCGATACCGGATTCGGGTTGGGCGCTGTCGCAGGCCTGCCGAAGAAATGGTTAACCGAATTGTTCAGATTTGCGCCCAGGGCTCATGAGAGTTTTCGAATAAATGGATCGTCTTCCGCGAAACTCGCGGCACCGACGGCTGGCTTCATCGAGTTTTGTTCAAATACGATGAACGAGGATCTCCGCGTGAAATTCGGTTCTTACTTCGACGAACTCGAAAAGAAGGGCCACTTCCATCGCTTATAGAAATCTTCGAACGAAATTCTTACCGGCTACCCTCGATGATCGATCACGTAGTTCAGTTCCTCGACGATGCCAAGTCGGCGGGCCCACCGGCTGAGGTAGATAAAATCCAGCTTGTCCCCAACACGCTTGAAGATTCCCAATACGTCCGCAAAATCCGGGGGGCGGGCGGCTCTCAGCTTCAAAAGGGTCAGATCTTCGGGCGAGGGGAACCAGAGATACATACCTTGTTGGTATTTCCTTCGGCGGCGGCCAAAGGCGGCTTCGTGGTGAGCATCTTTTCGAAAGAGAATGTCGAGTACGATATTCCCGGAATGGAATCTGGCATGGATGCCCTTTAAGAAAGGGTTGTATCGTTCCCATGCAAGATCCCGATCAAATCCAATTTTGGCAAGTGCGGCGACGAGTTTCTCGGGAAGCGTATCGGCCATAATCATAACGTCGATATCGAGAGTGGCCCTCGGCCGTCCCCACGCAGATAGGGCAAGAGCTCCTATAAGCATGTAAGGCACCCGTGCATTTCGGAGTGCCAACACGATGTCGTGCAAGCCACGCTCAAGATCTTTTGGAGTGACTCTTGGTTTTTGTGCCATTGCGTTTTGGGAGGAGAGGCAGACTGCCACAGTCATTCAGCAGGCGGCGGTATTCAGCGGGTGTGGAAAAGGACGTCGTCATGTTGATCAGCAGGGCCATCATTGAAAGCGTGTCGTGAAACGCGTCTTCAAATTTCAACTTATGGAGCGCCTCGCCTCGCAGTGTTTGGGCTGACCGGTCAAGTCTCAGGAGATCGAATCTTTTGACCATATCGCAATTATGTCACGTGCGGTTTCAGGGTTTGCTTCGATACCGTATCCGCCGGCTCGTCTTCGAACTACAGCGACATTTCCGAGAAACCGTTGGCCGTTTCGATGCGGAGAGTGACATTCCCGCTGACGGCGAAGGGAAGTATTCCGTAAACCTGTGTTGGGGATGCATACAACACTTGAATGTCTCTGCCGTTCACAGTCACCCGTACTCCGGCGAGCGTGCCCACCGCTGCTGTCCCGGGGTTGCCCGCTGGTGTGCACACGAATGTTTCCTCGGTTGCGAGTCCGCGTCCGAAGATCCGGATCGTCGCACCGGCCACGGGCCCTGGCGTCAGCGATGCCGGAGGAATCGAGGTGTCATCAGAGAAGACCGGTTTGGGAGCAATGACGAAGTTTTCCAATTCCGTACCATCGTAGCGAATCGAGCGGAAAGTAATCTTCGTGCCGCGAACTTCTCCGCGCACGTAGTGAAATTCGGATTTGCCGAACGCGACACTGGTGCTCGGAAACACGTCATACAAAAACGCGCCGCCGCCACCGCTTGTGAGGTAATTGACACCGACGCTCGAATCCACAAACTGGTTTTTCCATTGCGGCCGGGCGCGTTGATAGCTGTGTTCGTGCCCTCCGATGACGACCTGTACTCCGTATTTTTCGAAAAGCGGAATCAGGTACTGCCGTGCGAGCTGCGACTGTGAATCATTCTGGTTGATGCCGGTTGCCCATGGCGGATAGTGAAAATACGCGATACGCCAGAACTGCTGCGTTGTGCGCAAATCGTTTTCCAGCCATCGAAGCATTCCGCCGCCTTCGCTCACAGCCTTGGGCAGCGACAAATGGGAGTCGATTGAAATGAAGTGGGTATTGCCCCAATCGAAGGAGTAGTATTTGCCGCGATCGGCTGCGGGGACCCCTTCGGTCGGAAGGGCATGGACAGCCCAATAGGCAGCGCCGTTCGGAACCACATCGGTGTAGTCATGGTTTCCCATGCACGGATAAAACGGCGTGTTGGCCATGGCGGAAGCGTTGTAGTTGAAATAGAACCGTTGATAGGCGTCCCATCCATTGCCGCCCTGCGGATATACGACATCTCCGGTATGAATCAGCAGCGCGGCTTTCTCCGTGGCGAGACGCTTCGCGATCAAAGCCTGTTCATCGTAGGCGCCATATCCACTGTCACCCAGCACGAGAAAATTGAATCCCCCCGGACCTGCCGTGTGAAATCGCTGCTCGCCGCCGGCGAAGATCTGCTGGCCGTTGACCGTCGCGCGATAGACATAGTCCGTGCCCGGATTCAGGCCGGTCAGATTAGCCTGATGCTGAACATAACCCGTGGGGAGGCCGAGATCGGTTGGCGTATACGCACGGCTGCGCGCCGGTACGGGAATGAAGTTCACTCCATCCGGACTGTATTCAAGAATGCCGGTTCCGGGTTCCAATGTTGCCCAGAGAATCGAGGCACGGTCGTTGCGCACGTTCTGAACGTAGGGAAATCGAAACGTGGTGATCTTGGTTGTGGTGGGTTCCCCGGCTCCGACCTGTTCGCTGGTCAGATTCGCGAGCTTCTGTCGCGTTGCAATTGCACCCAAAGCTGTGAGGAAAATCCGGCGATTCATTCGTCTTCTTCCTCGTCCTCTTCGAGTTCCGGAGCAACCGGTGGCGGCACCGTCCACAGATTCATGACATTGCCCTCCGTGGCTGCCAGCTTCTCGAAGTACGTTTCCAACTCATTCACCAGAACTGGATCTTCAACAATAATCGCGACTTCTCGCCTCAAATCCAGGCTGGGGGGAGAGAGGTGAATGCTCCCAATGATAGCACTCTTGCCATCGATTAGAATCACTCTTCCATGAGGCAGCAGGCCGTCCATAGGGCCGTTTCCGATCACCTGGACGGAAACCCCGGCCTGTTGTTTCTGTGCAAGTAACCCCAGCATTTGGGGATCCGTGAGGCGATGATCAACGATCCGGATACTGCGTTGCGCATTGAGAAACAGTTCGCTCAAGCGCAGCCGGGATTGATCCGGTCCGACGATCAGTCTGTCCGTCATTGCCGGCAATGGAGCGCCGAGGGCGCCGCAATCGCTGTCAAAAAGCGCCTTGAGACCGCTGACGATGCCGGGATCTTCACTGAATACCAGAAAGTCGTTCGTGGATTCGAAGCATTTGCGAGTGAAATTCAACGATGTGACGAGCGCCTGGCCATCATCCGCCACGATGTATTTTGCGTGGTACTTCATGACGGGATTTTCGTAAGGCTTTACATCGGCGCCGAGGCTTTTCAGCAGCGCGGTCAGATCTTTAAGTTTTTGCCTCCATCCGCGTGCCCGTTGAGTAATCAGGACTCGGACCTGCACGCCTCGCTGGACGGCAGCCGCAACTTCATCGACTACCGTGAAATCGTCGCAACGAAACATCGAAAGAATAAGGACGCGTTCGGCCGAACGCATGAGTCCAAGAACTTCGCTGCGTCTTGCGGCGGGTGCCAGTATCAGCCGGTCTGTTCCTTGACCTATTTCGCCACCAAATCCCATGAAATCTTGGGCGCAGTATAGCACCGCATCGACGTTTCAGCGGACGCTCAACGTCAATGGCTGTCCCGCCTGATTGAGGAAGCGGAGTGTGCCGGATGAGGACTGTCCGGGCTTGCCGCTGAACAGAATAAATTGAGTTGTATATCCGCCCCCTTCAACGATGTGGGGGAACAACATTTCCGCGGAAGAAGCGGCTTCATCTTCAGCAACCGGCGGAGTGGTTGTAATCAGGAAATCCCCGCGTTCGTTGATTCTGCCGCGCAGGCCCACGACCGCGATCCCCGAAGCCGCGGATATTCGCAAAACACCTTGAAAAGGCGTAGGCAGACTCGCGAGCCCCGGCACCTGATTCAAAAAGAGCGCGGTTTGGCCGTTGGCAGGAACGCTGAGAGAACCTGTAAGTCCGGTTGACGTGCCGTCCAGTTTCGTCAGTTCGAAATTTACGGTAGCCGCGCCGGGAGTGGTATTCGCCACCGCGATGCCGGTTCCGACGGATCCCGCCTGAGATTGCGCGAAACCGTTCGAAAGCTCCGCATAGAGCCGGAACGCCGACGTTACGCGAACAGCGGGCACACCCGCTTCCGTAACGGTCACGCCTGCATTTCGGAATGAGAATACGGCAACGCCCGCGGGCGACAGGCTATTCGCCGCAGGAATAACCGACACCGCACCGGTTCGGACGGCCGTGCCGCTTCCTGAAGTGCGCAGTTTGAAGGCGCTCCCCGCGGGAATCGAATAATTGAAACTCGTGCCCGACCGTCCATCATCGGTTGTAATCGATGTTCCAAATTGCAAAGCGCCGGTCAAAGCCTGGTCTGTCGAAGGATTGATCAGCACGATTTGAGTAGTCCATCCGCCGCCGTCTGCGAAGTGCGGAAATACCGTGGTGGTTGCAGTTCCACCGCCGGAAGACGCTGGAGTGACGACCGGCAGCGTTGTAATCAGGAACTCCGATCGTTCATTGGTCAATCCCCGCAAAGCGATCGCGGAAACAGGAACCGACGACGTAAATGTAAACGCACCGGCTGCCAGTGTGCCGCTGTTGTACGGCGCCTCACTCAGAAACTGAGCGATCTGGCCGTTCGCCGGGACTGTCGTTGTTCCCTGTCCAAAAACCCGGCCGGTGGCATCCGTGAAAGAGAATGTAATGGTGGCAGCGGTAGCGTTTGGATTTGCGATCGCGACGCCTGTGTTCACTGAGCCGGAAACTTCGGCATAGATGCGTCCGGATTGCACTGTGGGTGATGCCGGAACGCCGGCTTCACTGACGACGATGTTGCCGCTGCGAAAACTGAAAATCGCAAGGCCGGAAGGCGTCGTGTTTCCGGAATTGGCTTGAATACGCGCGTACCCGACCTTCAGAGGATTCGTGGCTCCTGCTGCAGTACTCGTAAATCCGCCAAGATTTGAAATCGAAAAGGTCTGCAGATTCAAACCGCCGTTGACCTGGAACTGCACATCTCCAGCGCGCTTTCGTGCGAAGGCGATGAGGTTGTTGACTTCTGCATCGAACTCCGCATTCGTGCATGGCCGGAGTGCACCCGTCGCGCCCGGATCACACAGTTTCAAAGGATCGGCGTATGCGGCTTGCTGGATCTGCTGATACTCCTTCATCATCTCCTGCTCGAGCCATCCGCCGGTTCCGCCGGCAATGTCGGCCGCTTTCAGCAGAGCATTCAGATAGATCTGTTTCAATTCGGGTACGAGAAGCGCCCGCTTCGTGAGGACATTTCCCGTCATGTTGTGGAAGATGTCCCAGTTCTGAGAAAAAAAAGTATTGCTCTTATCCCACGGAATAAAGATGAACAGCGTCTTGCTCGGAAGGCGGTATACATCGAAATTGTTCATGCCATAATCGCCGATGATTCCGTCCTGCTCGGCCAGGTAATTTTCAGTCGCAATTTCAGTGAGGAACTCATTCCAGTCAATGTACTGCGACATTGCGGACTGAAACTGCGCGTCCGATGATTTATTGATGGCCTGCACCAATCCGACGATAGCTGAAAGTTGATTGGGTTGATTATCGATCTCCGGTTTGAACGGAAGCGGCGAATATGTCGCTGGATTGGTACCGCGGTCTTCGAAAAGCCAGCCGTCCTGGTATTGATAGCTGTAAAGATCGCCGGAGGTGTCGTTGTAGATCGATTTGATAAAAGTTTTATCGACTTCTTCAACGATCGTATACAGGCCGACATAGTCTCCATTCACATACAGCTTCGTGTGGGTCTCGCGTGACACCGCGGGCTGCCCCATCTTTCGAAGGAGTTCCATGGAGACACGTTCGTGCATCATCGAAGCATCCTGTGTGTTGGCGCGCAGCACGACGGCCTTGAGGCCGAGAAACGATTGTCCACTCTCGTAACGGTTGAAATCGACGCGCAGTGACGGTTTGACACCGCTTCGGCTGCCCTGGCCGCGCGAGCGGATTCCGATCTCCTGGAGCCCCATATCCTTGCCTTTGAAAATCCAGTGGAAGTCGCACGCGTAATAGGTGTTGTCCCTGTAGTTCTGCTTGAGCAGCGCCCAGTCGCTCGGACGTATTTCAATGCGGATTTCCTGAAGCGTATTCGGATCGAAGAAATCGCTCGTTGTCTGTGCGGTTGCAAGTGAAGGAATCGCGGCGAGAGCCACGATGGTAAATAAAAATAGATTTCGAATTGACATAAAAGTTACATCGCAAATTGAAGTCGGACAATGGCAGTCCAGAATCGGTGCCGGCCTGCCACTGCAGACCGTTCAATATCAGTGATCCATTCGCGCTCGGCATTCGCTTGAATTTTTACGAAATGATTCGCGTACCAGGTCATCCCTAACGTCCAGGTACGATCGGTATTGGCCAGAATCGTCGCGGAACGAGGACTTCGTGAAGCTTTGGCCGAAGTGGGATCGCCGTAAAAAGTAAGTACGTCCAGGCGAGCGGCGAGTTCGACCGCACCGGTTCCATGAGTGGGATAGATGAAAGGGCTTTGGGGATCGCTTCCTTTGGTTTTCATTTTTCCCAAAAAAACCCAGTTACCGGTAACCGACCAGCCGCGTGTTTGCAGATCGGGCAAATCATTGTCGCGGATTCCTTGTCCGATGCGCTCTTCCGACATGTGAATGTATTCGCCTTTGAGTCCAAATGGGCCTTCGCTCCATGCGACTTCCGAGCCCATCCGGCGCCTGTTGCCTTTGACGAACAAATGATCGAAATATGTGAAATTGGAAATCGTCTGCCCGTGTTGGCTGTTCTGTCCCTCGATCATTTCACCGCCGGTCCCGGCAACACCGAAGTAAGTGTGACGGAGAGTCCTCGGGAGAAAACGGACATATCGAAGCGGTTCTCCAGAGATGCGGGCCGCATACGTTCTTCCCCCCGACGGCAGGGACTTGCCGGTTAACTTGTCCTTCACATCCGTGTTTTCGCCGTCGTAACGGAATACGCCGAACTCGTATTGAAGCCGCTTTAACTTGGGAATCTTCCCAAACAGCATCGCCCCGCGTTCGCGCGCAGGCGTCAGAAACTCGGTGACACGGGCCCTGTACACAAAGTCCAGGCGCTCCACTGAAGTGTTTTGCTCGATACCGAACGGCATCTTGAATTTTCCGACTCTAAAACGAAGCTGGGAAAACGGTCTGAATTCGACGTAGACGTCCTTCCAGGGATGTTTCTCCGGCCATGAGTTGGCGTTGGGATCTACTGCATCCCCGATCTCCTGGCGCAACTCCCGTTCGATTTCAAAATCGAAATAACTGGTAACCTTTCCTTTCAAGCCGACTCGCGCTCGAGAAAGAAGGAATGTGTCGTCACCTCCATCCGGCAGATTGGTGACGTTCGGGTAGAACTGCCGAAAATCCATGTGCCATTTTGTTTTGAAATCCACACGAATGCTGTCGCCGATTCGCAATGATGGCCGATTGTTGAATTTGAATTGAACGGGATTCGCGCCTTCCTTCTTAGCAAGCGATTCCTCTTCGTCTGTTTCTGTTGGGTTCTGAGCCAGGACCACCGTGGGCAGGAGCAGCAACCCGATTAAGATTAATGTTCGCACGCAACCTCCGTCCGCGGCATTCTAGACCACTGAATAGCCCTTGCCAAGGCCTTGCCCAACAGGAGGTAAAAGAGTCAGGCCCTCGGTGGCAACAAGATTAATTCCATTTAATGTTGTCCTTGTCGCGAAGGGGTCCGACCCACTCTCCCTCCGTCAGGCAAAGCCCTCCTGACCGCACTCACTCAACACACATCGACTCATCGGCCTGAAGGGGGAACATACGTAATACCGGGAAGGATTCTGCCTGCGGCGACGTTCGACAGGATTTGCAGATCGCGGGAATAGAAGAGTTCGATACCGAACAAAGGCTGGTCCGAGCGGACGAAAACAAATCCACCGTCTCCATCTGTTCTCGTTTGAGTTTGCGGAATAAGTTCGCTGAGCTGTTGAGCCGTTTTGAGGCCCGGCCCCAGAACAATCGACTTGGTGCCGATCAGCGAACCTCCCGGAGTCATGGCAAAGATATCGATGTTTGCCTTGATGGGATTCGGGTTGAGCAACGCCAGACCCGTGAACCACGGCGGCAGGTCCGCAATATGGTTAAACAGGAGGTTCGACTGCGGTTCCGATTGGGGCGGCACCGCTGCAACTCCGCCTTGAGTGGTTTCGGCAAACACGACGTAACCTGTGATCGGCAATGATGAAGTCGACGTGACTCGCAGCCAGCCGTTCTGAAACGCGCCGGTTCTCAACGACGCAAAAAGATTGCGGGCAGGATCGCGAATCGCTCCGTTGGGCTGAATCGTCTGTGTGAAGGACTCTGTTACTCCGGAGTCGCTTGTAAATTGAATCATCACCGTGTTGTCCTCGGAACTCAGGTTCGTTACACCGAGGATGCTTCGCCAGTTGAATGATGACTGCGGACCTTCGACCAGATGAGGAAAGTAAATCGTCCTGGTCGCCGTCGAGCTGGGTATGGCATTGACGACCGACCACGACGGGCCGATTCCAATGAAATCACGCGCAATGATGACTCCCGCAAATGGTCCGGGAGCCGCACAACCGCATTTCAATTTCATGTGCGTTGCGGAATTCAAATCGGCGGAAGGGAACAGGTCTGCCGACGAACCGGAAAGGAATCCCTTGGGAGGTACGCGCTCCGGCTTCGGGTCCGCCAGGTCGTAGCCGTTCACATCCAGGAGACGAATGGTCATCGTTACATCGCTCGCGCCTGTGTTCGCGACATTGATTTCGGACTTCGTTGCAGCCAGTGGAAGCACGAGCTCCGCAGACGAACTGGCGGCCTCGGACCCATCGGCGAACGTTGCGAAATCGCCTCCGAACCAGAATCCCTGGAGACCTGTCACCGAACTGGTGACCTGAACCCAGCCCGCCGTCTGGATTCCAGCGAACAATTCGCTTGCAAGTCTGGCCAGTTGCCCACCCGAGGGGATTGTCAGAGTCGTTGCCTTTGTGACGGTTCCGGCCCTTCCGTACAGCGTGAACGTTGTCGATGCCGACGTGGAAGACGGGTTCACGATCGCAAATCCGGTTCCTGTAAAATCCTGAGGTTGAATCACCCTGGGGAAATTCAGTGTGGACTGGGCGGCGGCGACAATCGGAAACATGATGCAGATAAAGAAACCCATCGCCGCTTTCATAAGAAATTAACGTCATAATGGCCTAATTGTTACATTCCGCGCAACCCCCGACGAAAGTTTCGCCTTCACCGGATTTGCCCAGGAAAACGGCTTTTACTATTAATAATGTTGGGATTGGCCGCCCCGGGCTTCACGCGCCTTGATTCCTGACCGCCTCGCGCAGTTTTTCCGCGGCTTCCTCGAAGCTCTCCGTGGTGAATTGCAATGGTTTGCCAAACGAAACCCGCACAGCTCCAGGGTTTGGCCAGTTGTCGTGAACGGAATAAATTCCGAACATGCCTTCGATATGAACCGGCACGACCGGAATTCGCAGCCGGGTTGCGATCATTCCGATACCCGGCTTGAAGGGCTGGAGCTTTCCATCGGTCGAACGAAGACCTTCCGGGAAAACGAGCGGGCAGTATCCGCGCTGCGCCAGTTCCGCCGTGTAATTCAGGGCGCGCCGCGTTCCCGGCATCTCCTGCGGCAGCGGATACGCGTTGAAGAGCGCGCAGGCGAGAAAGTAGCCAAGCCCCGTCCACCACACTTCCTTTCTTGAGAATTGCCGAGGCTGGAAGTATGCACGGAATACATCCTGCGCCATGGCAGGAGCCAGACATTGCCGCCAGCGAAAGGAAAGCGCGGTCGATATCGCCACCGCGTCGAGATGGCTCGTGTGGTTTGCCACAAAAACAACAGGAGGTTCGATATCTCGAAGGTGTTCGAGTCCAACCACCGTCAGCGGCAAATAGTTTCTGAAGAGCGGCATCGCGATGAAGTACTGAAACATCGCCCGAAGCCAGCGAACCGGAAATGTTCGCGCCCAATCGGACGGCTTGCTGTAGCGGAAATCCTTCACCGCCGGCGATGCAGAGATCTTGTGGAGCCATGTCTCGAGGTCTTTCGTGCTCTGCAACTCAGAAAACTCTTCCTCATTCAGCTCCACGCGATATTTGTTCTCGAGCTCCGAAAGCAATTCCACGCGTTCGAGTGACGACATCGCACCCAGGTCCGCGCTGCTGATTGCCGGAGCGGCCGCCGGCTCGTTTCCCGAAGACAGCCGCTCGGCAACTTCCCGCCGCTTCACCTTCATGGTCGATGCTGTCCGCGGAAAATCCTCTTCAGGCCATATCGACCAGCTTTTGATGCGTTGGTGTGTTTCGAGTCTCTCGTTGACTTTCTTCACGATCGCCGCTGCATCGGCCGAGGCATCGGCGAGTATCAAGGCGGCATGGACTGACTGTTCGCCTCCGCCGCGCTGAATACCAACAACCGCACTGTCCTGAATTTCCGGATACGGATTAAGGACCGCTTCAACATCCTCGGGATACACATTGAGTCCTTCCGATGTGACGATCACGTCTTTCTTGCGGCCTCGAAAATACAGGCGCCCTTCCGTATCGATCTCGCCGAGGTCACCGGTGTGGAGCCAATCGCTGTCTTCGGTTGTGACGCTTTCCCCGCGAACGAGGATTTCGCCGTCGGCGGCAATAACGACGTCCTGTCCGGGAACGATCTTCCCGATCGACCCGCGCTTCGCATTGAATGGATGATTGACGGCGACGACCGGACTCGCTTCGGTGAGTCCGTAGCCTTGAACGAGAAGGAATCCGAGCCTGCTCCAGAATTCCTCGAGCTCGGAGGACACTCGGGCGCCACCCGCAACGAGTGCCCAGAACTTCCATCCCAGGGCCGAATGGATTTTTCGATAACGCCAGCACCGCATGAGTACGGATTGCGCCGGCGGTGGAAGCCGGAACTCGCGTTCGACTTCATTCTTAAGGTTCTCAAGAATCCGCGGCACCGCAGCGATCACCGAAATGCGATGCTTCTGAACCATTCGTATGATCCTTGCAGGATGAGTCTCGGGCGTGAAGGCCGCAGCGCCTCCGAGAAGAACCGGAATGAAGATGCCGAGCGATTGTCCGAACATGTGGCTCTGCGGCATCAGATCCAGAATTCGGATCGGCTGAAACGGCCGTGCCCACTTTTTGTACTTGTCGATCTCGGTTTGGAACGGCCTGAGATTCGCGCAGATATGGCGATGACGATGAACGACGCCTTTCGGTTCACCGGTTGTCCCGGATGTGTAGACGATTTCCACGATATCGTCCGGGACCACGGGGGCTGTGTGCAACGCCGCCGTATTGTGCGGCAAGCCGGCAATCGTATCGAGCGTCGTGTCGTCGACAATCAACTCCGGCGTCGACTCCATCTGGATTCGCCGCACGAGATCTTCTGAAAATCGAAAATCCACCGGAACGATTTGAATGCCCCGTGCGACGCACGCCCAGAACACGGCAACCCATTCCATCCGATTCTCGGCCCGGATCAGGACCCGATCGCCTTTTCGAAGCCCTTTCTCTGCGAACCACGATGCAGCCGCACCGATTGTTCCGTAGAGATCGCTGTAGCTCGACACGGATGTGCGAAATCCATCCGTCCAACGAACGGCTTCCCGGTTTCCGAGGCGTGCAATCTCCGGAAGAAAATCCTGCAGCGTCTGCATGAGTTCCCCATCAGTCTATGAATGATCGAGAATTGGAGCTAGCATTTGTCCTTGACGAATTTATCCTCAAACTTCCGGCGGGAAATCCCCGCATGGCTGTTCATCACCGCAGCCGTCGTCCTCGTTTTGTATCGCACCAGCGATTCCGGCGCCGGCAGCGATGCCAGCGCTCTTCGAATTGCTTCGGCGCGCATTCGCGCATTGATTCTGATCGAAGCCGCTTCTCTCCAGAAACCGCTGCGCCCGGCGGTTGACAAACGCGTAGACGATCAAATGTCGCATGCTTTGATGCAAATCGACGAGGAAGCCGTGACTCCAGCGGACAAATTGCGCGTCGCTATCATTACCGGTGAGATTGCCGGGAAGGAACGTGCGTTGGCTGAGCTGGACCGGCTCATGGCCGGAGGCGATGCGGAGTTGGCTGAAGACATCGCTGCGGTACAAAGGATCTATGCAGAGGGTCCGCAAAGCCTGACTTCGGAGAGCCGTGAACGTTTGATCGGGCGCTACGGGGATTTTGGAAAAATCGCTCTCGCGTTTGGTCTGGCGCCGGACGAGGAGCCACGCAAGTCGATCCGGAAAAGCGCGATCCGGGCCTTTCTCGTGGCCGGCATCCTTGGAGTGGGAATCATCGGCCTCATATTCCTTGCGCTCGCCGGTGTTGTCCTCGCTGTTGTTCTCGCCGCCCGCAAACAGATCCAGCGGGCATTCGTCCCTCAGGTGTTCGGTGATCCCATCCTGCTCGATATGTTCGCCGCCTATTTGATCGCTTTCGTCAGCTTTGGATGGATTGCGCGGTACTTTGGACTTCGCAGCATCGGTTGGAACTGGCTCGTTGTGGTCTTTATCGCGATTCTGCTGATGTGGGCACGAAAGCGCGAAGTCACATTCGAAAAAGCAAGGCTCGCGCTCGGTTTGCATCAGGGACGTGGAGCGTTGCAGGAGATTGCCGCGGGGTTGATGGGCTACCTTACCGGATTCGTCATCATTGTGCCGGGCATCGTCATGAGTTTTATTCTCATCCGTTGGAGCGGCGCTCGCGCCAGCCATCCGATTGTCGGACTTTTATTGTCGGGAGATCGTTGGCAGATTCTCGGCGTCTATGCGCTCGCCTGCGTTCTCGCTCCGGTAACGGAGGAGTTGATGTTTCGAGGCGCTCTCTTCGGTCATCTGCGGGGGCGTTGGAACTGGATGGCCAGCGCGAGCTTCGTTTCTTTGATCTTTGCCCTGCTGCATCCTCAAGGTTGGGCGGCGGTCCCGGCGCTGGCGGCGATTGCGATGGTCCTGGCGGGAATTCGGGAATGGCGCGGTTCGCTGATCGCCTCCACGGCCGCTCACAGCTTCAACAATTTCGTCGCAGTTACGGCGGCGCTGCTCTTGCTCCGGCAGTAGGCGGATTCAATTATCGACACGCGGATTTCTTCGATATGATCGTTGCCGGTTAAGGAAGGGCAACCGATGGCGAAAAAACCTGTTTACTGGATCTGGATCGCAACCGCGTTCTTGCTCCCCGCATTTGGTCATCACTCGACCGCGATGTTCGACAGGAATAATCCCGTCAGCCTCACCGGTACTGTGAAGGTTTTTGAATGGACGAACCCACATTCACATCTGGTGCTTGTGGCAAAGGAAGTCCGGAACAAGAAAGGGGAGCGTGAAAACTCACAGGATGAAGAGTGGCGGGTCGAGTTGCACAGTACGGCAATCCTGCTTCGACGCGGATGGTCGAAGACGTTTTTTAAACCCGGCGACACGATCATTGTAAAAGGAGCGCGCATTCAGGACGGTTCGAAGTTGATGCGTCTCGACGACGGCGTTAAATCCGATGGCTCGAAGTTTTACGGTGATGACTTCCGGCCGGAAACCACCGGGAACAACCTTCCCGATCCAAAGTAGGCGCTGAACCATGGCGCATCGTATTGCACTCGCCGGCCTCTTCATCACTATCGGCCTCATGAGTTCGACCGGCATCCGTGCTCAGGAAACCGGCGTCGCGCTCCCGTTGGAACAGGCGCGGGATTTGTCGGGAGTCTGGATGCAAGTCAGTTGGTACACAACCCTCAACATGGGGCCTGGCGCCGGGCTTCCCGCGGCACAAGCTCTTCGAGGCGCGAACGACGCAACGAAGACCCCGGTTGATCTACTGACTCCATGGGCCAAAGAAAAATCAAAGGGCTGGACGATCTACAACGATCCATTGCTCCTTTGTAATTCACCGGGCCCGATGGCTTACAACGCTCCTTATGCATTTGAATTCCTGCAGACACCAACCCGCGTGACGATGCTGATGGAGTATTACCACGAGGCGCGGCGAATCTGGATGGACGGACGCAAACATCTGGAAGATTATCCGAATCCAACGGCGATGGGTTATTCGATCGGACGATGGGAAGGCGCCACTCTCGTCGTGGACACGCGCGGCTTCAAGGAAAGCCCCGCGTTTCGTGTCCCCCACAGCGACCAGTATCATCTGATCGAACGCATTCGCCGGCTACGCGATGGCAATCTGCTGGAAATCGACGTGTTCATCGAAGACGCCCTTGCCTACACACAACCGTTAACAGGACGTTTCTTCTTCAAGAAAGATCCGAAGCTGGAGATCACGGAGTACAACTGTGACGGGATGTTCGACTATCGCCCGTATACGCCGAAGAAATGAGTTTTCGGTGTTTTCTATCGCAGGCTTTTGAATGCGGCAGCCAGCATGACCAATCCCGCGAAAACGAGTATCCAGAGAACATTCTTTCTGAACGTTGCCGCATTCATGCCGGCATAAATCTTCGATCCCCACACGGCAGGCAATACCAACGAACCGGCCACGACCGCCATTTGCCGCAGGTTTTGAGTCCGCACACGGCCTGCCCAGATGTTCGACGCGAACGTGGCCGAGAGCACGATCAAGTTGAAGTTTTGCAGAACTGCCCGGTGCTGATCTTTTGTATAGCCGCGAAGAGTGCACCACAATGCCGGGGCCAGGCCGCTGAAGCCGCTCAGAGGAGCCATGACGCCGCCGAGAATACCCACTCCGGCATCGGCTAATCGGCCGCCTTTTTTGATGCTGGGCAATCGGGGAGTGGCCAGCATGGCCGAGCAGCCAACCACCAACAGCGAGCCCAGCACGAGTTTGAAGTGATTGGGATCGAGTAACGGCAGCAACCGGTTCCCGATGGGTATGCCCACCACGCTGCCAAGAACAAAGGGCCACAGAATCCGGACATGCCATCCCCGGCGAACTCGGATTGCGGAAATGACCTGGCCTGTCCAACCACCAAAGACCGCCATCGCCGCGGCCAGTTGGGGATTGACGCCCCACACCCAAATCGCCATGGCGACCATTGAAAAGGCAAAACCGGAAATCCCTTGCACTAATCCGGCAACGGCCGCGCCCAAAGCCAATATCCAGAGTTCCATTGTCAAAGCTTCAGCCGCCGCGAGCGCGAAATCCCTTTTGAATCTGCTTTTCGCTTCACGAGAGTCATCGTCACTTGCGCTTATGATTCCGTTGCGCCGCTCGTCGGCCTGCAGCGCCTTGTTCGGCTGGCCTCCGTTTAGCTTTTGAAGTCTCGCCGATTTTCCGCTCTAGTTGCGCACGAGTGATCGTGCGCTCCTGACGCCGCCTCACGATCAGTCTCCAAAAATCAGGATTGCTTCCAAGTTCCACTTGTTCCGCGTCAAGACCCACAACACCAACAACAAGAGCAACAGGTTTTCCCTTTTGCGTGATCACAACCTTGTCGTGCTGTGCGTCGTCAACGCAAGCATCAAGGCTTGTTTCTTTCAGACCGATGACTTTCATAGGATTTCCTTTGTCGTTTTGCGCCTTGGCTTTCTCCTGATCGCCTGAACCGTGACGACTTTCGCCTTCTCGTCGACATCGTAAAACACTCGATACTCCCCGATCCTCAATTCCCAAACGGGCAGTACATGCTCCCATGGTGGAACCAACCCCACGAGCTCATGCTATCAGGGCGAAGGCCGAGTCGGGTCTACATCCGGTGTCAATTGGGAGACGGTCTCTCCAGGTGTTCGATGACGAAGACTTCAATCAGGGCGCGAGTCGGCACCAGCCTCAATCCGTGCTGCTCTTCAATTTGCGCAGGCAGTACGTCTCTCATCGTAGCTTTCCCAAAGCGAGGAAACTCTGTACGGATGTCATAGAGGCCTGTAAGTCCGGTCTTATCCATGATGGGGCGGCGCATCGTTTGCTGCAATGCCTTGGCGTATGCCGCCATCGAAGTTTGCATGTTGACTGAAGTGAAAACAGGTGTTCCGGGAGGAAGGGCAATGTTGCCCGTTCCGTCGTCTTGCGACGCCTTCAATTTGCCTTCCTTCACTACAATCAGGTCATAGGCGGGCATTTCAAGAAACTCCCGCCGCAGAGTCAACTTGAAGCGATCGGCCAAAAGGTTTTGCAGCATCCGCTGGATTTTCGGGGCATTTCCTTCCATGAGATTGCGTTGCGTATAAACAGGCGATCCTGAGGGAAGTGTTGCATCGATGTCGTAAAGTTCCGTCTTTGCCCATTCCGGCTCGCCACGGAGAGCGTCGTCAGGAGGACAGGTTCCATAATACGTCCATGCAATCAACCCGAAGATCGTCACGCCCCGGACGAACAACCTTCCTGGATCGATTCGCAGTTGACGATCACCGGCGCCACTTGTGATGTTTCCTGAAACACAGGGATTGACCCACGGAGATCCGCCTCCCCGGCCTCCTTCAGAAAGCGGACGGCTTGGCCGTATGGATGCCACTTCGAACGTCTCCAGAACCTCCGGGCGGGCCGGCGCCGCAACCGGCGCCGCCGATTGTTCCAACAAAGCGATATGGGCCTGCGCATTCTGACTCCAGGCGACTTCCTCCTTCATTGGACGCGACTGCAACAACTCGTTAGTTGCGAGCTGTTCGCCCGGCATCAATTGCTTCGACGTCGCGCCCCGTTCGACTCGCACCTCTCCCTGAATCACGCCTACGCGTGAACCGGCTGCCTCAGCGTGAACCAGAAACACAGTACCGACAACAGACACAGTAACGTCCTTCGTCCGGACGTAAAGGTGTCCGGTGCGTTGTTTCGCAGCGGCAACAAGGACGCTTCCCTTGTTCAACCTGATCCGCAAACCGTCGACTGCCTGTTCCAGGGCGAGTTCCGTCTCGGACTGCATTTCGATGCCTGATCCGTCTGGAAGTTTCAGGATCGAGCCCGCGTGCGCGTCAGTGCGCACAACGTCTCCGATCCCGATAGATCCATGCGCGCCAAGCGCGTTTCTGTCAGATGATCGAGAGAGGTCGCCAGCACTCTCCACTGTGGCGTGAAATCCCTGTGGGCGTTTCACAAATACGTTTGTCAGGGAAGCCAGACCGAGCACAAAAAGAATCAAAGCTGCCGCGCGGAGCCACGTCGACCGCCATATCGAGCGGGTGGGCCCTTCGGCCGCGACAATCGGGAATGCGCCCGTTTGATGAGCCTCCGATTCCAGCCGCCGCAAAACGCGGGTGCCATCCGACTCCATCCCATCTCTAGCGGCCGATGGTAAGTTCCGTTGGATAATTTCGTCGATATTCTTCATGTCCTGTCTCATGGTCGTTTGCCTACCGCGAGAGCACGCTGCATCAGCTTCTTCAAGCGCACCCGCGCGCGATAAAGGGTCACCGCGATCGTGCCGCGAGAAGCCCCCAACATTTTCGCGATCTCTCTGTCGCTATAGTTGTGTTCATAGTGCAGGATCAGGATTTGGACGGCCCTCGGCCGCAGTTGCGCGACGGCGTTCAGCAGAACTTCCCGAATGTCCTCCGGCACTCCTTCCGGCGCGGGCCTTGCGGGCAACTCCAGGCATTCAACATTCTGTTGAAGGTTTTGGCGCTTTCGCGCTCGCAGCACGCTGATGGCCTGGTTGACCGTTGAACGATAAAGGTAGCCCTTGAGGTTGAACGGAACTTCAAGAGCGGTTTCCCGCTGGAGCAATCTTAGGAAAATGGCCTGTACAACGTCTTCCGCATCCTGTTTCGAACCCGTGAGGCTGTAGGCCGTGCGATAAAGCAATGGATAATTCTCGTGGAAGATTTCCGAGAATTCTTGTTCCAGAACATGCTCCTTCATCGCTGGGGCCATCGTTTTCGACATCTCGTGCCTCGTGAACAAGACGCAGCATTACGACTATTGTTAACAGTTTTTGAAACCGCATCCGGAAGATTACTTGATCCAACGATTGCCGTAATCGAGAGGCATTTCGCACACGAAATTCTTCGCGTCATCGGTGCTGCCCGTTCCCGTATACGTTGCGATTTTCGGATACGCGCAAAGCGGCCGGCTTCGCACCACCTGATTGTTTTGAGTGCGGGTCGCGACGATTTCATCGGGAGCCTTGCCGGATTCGACCCACTTCACGAGTTCGCCGAACATATCGAAGGTGCTCGGTCCGGTGCCTCCACCGCAATGACCGACTCCCGGCGCCAGGAACAACCGGGCGAAATTCTGCGTCTCTTTCAAGCTGCCGGTCTTATCAACGACGCGTTCGTAGTAATCGATGGTCCCTTCGGGAAAGATGAGTTGGTCTGAAAGACCGTGCCAGATTAATACCTTTCCACCATCACGGCGGAACTGGCGCAGGTCCGGATCATCGGAGCCGATCACGCGGTTGAAGAGCGTTCGCGATTTCTGGAAGCCCGCATCGAACGCGGCGTAGTCCATCTTGCGCCAATCGAAGTTTTTGTCGTGCTCCAGCCAGTAGCGAAAGTGGTCGGATGAAATATTGAACGCATTCGCTCCGGATAGCGCTGCCAGCGGTGTTCCTCGCGTCAGCCCATACCACAATCGATTACCGTCGGCCGAACGCGGGCCGTCCCAGATCTTGCGAACGGCTGAGACTTCCTTCGGCGTAAGACAGTTGCAATCCGGAGTTGTCCCCGCCGGGCATTGCAGCGCGACAGGATCGAAACGGCATTGACGTGGATCTCCAAGCACGCCATCCACGACTCCGTCGAAGCTGTCACACGCAGCAATAGCGGCGGTGGTCACCGTATTCAATTTGCACGCTGCAACGGGACCGCCGGCCTCTTCCTTCATCGCAATCTGCGGCCAGAGTTCGGCGGGAATGAACCGGTCCCAATTGATGGCGGGCGCGCCTGCAAGAATTCCGTCGTAGCCGCCCGGCAAGCGCTGCGCCTGGATCAATCCTTGACGGCCTCCCGTCGAACAACCGTTCCAATAGGAATACCTGGGCCGTTCGCCATAGAACGCGCGGATCAGGTCCTTGGCCTGATTCGTCAGTTCCTGCAGCGACCGGAACGAGAAGTCTTCGATCAGTTGCGTGTTCGCTGTTCCATCGGCGTTGAGCGCGAAACTGCCGCCCGGCTGGGTGCCGCCGTTGTGCCCGGTGTCTGTCGATGCGGTTGCGTATCCGCTCCGCACGGCGCCGGCGAGAGCGCCCCATGAAATCGATCCGGCGTAACCACCACCGCCGACGGCCTGAAACCGCTCGTTCCAGGCCATCGGCAGCCACACTTCAATATTGATCTGCGGCTTGATAACGAGCGATACGCGGCAGAAAGCGGGCAGATTGTTCAAAGGCGCATTGCCTGGTCCACTTCCGGCCGGAGTAAAAGTGCCCGCAGCCACGGGCAGAGCGGTGATCGAGTTCACGTCCTTCAGCTTGACGGCTCCCAGTTGCTCGCACGTCATGGACGGACTTCGGCTGTTGCCTGAACCCTGCGCCGCTGCTGTGTGGCAGAACACGATCGCAATTGCAATAGAGACGATCGCGGACATGAGCAGAGTCCAGGGCAATCGCGCCTCGGGCGATCTTCTGATTTGAATTTGAATCTTCGGGTCAGGCGATCTCATAAGGAACTCCCTTGTTGAAAGTGGCGTCGTAGACTTTAGCGCGCTCCAGCGACACAATCAATTCCGAGCGGGTCTGGCACCTGTTTCATCTGGAGTGAACTTCGGGAAGAGACGATCTTCTGCTACATTCAATGGTCAACGGAAGAATAGCGGCGTCGCCGCGACGCAGGTTTTCTCGATGGAAGCTCAAAAGCGCCGGCAGATTGAGTATCACGAAAGAGAGCACTACCGCGAGTCCAGTCCTCGAATTCCGGACAATAGCCACCCCTACGTGGCGTGGCTGAATTCGTATCGCCTTCGTAAAGCTATCGAGATGATGCGCGTTTCCGTTCGCGGAAAAACGATCCTTTCGCTTTGCGGGGGCGACGGCGAGGAGGCGGACTTCTTCGCACGACACGGAGCGCATGTAACGGTAATAGACCTGTCTGATATCGCGTTGCGCGCGGCGCGCGTTCGGAACCCGGCGCTTAAATGCGTGCGCATGGACGCCGAGGCATTAACATTCTGCGACGCTTCATTCGATTGGGTTATCGTTCGCGACGGTCTCCATCACTTGGCGCGGCCTTTGAAAGGCCTTTATGAAGCTGAACGCGTTTGCCGCGAAGGTTTTGTCATTCTTGAAGGTCAGGATTCCATTCCTGTTCGGTTTATGTCGGTCCTGGGCATTGCGGAAAACCGCGACCCGGCAGGGGGATATGTTTACAGATTCAGCCGCCGTGAATTGCACAAGATATTTTCCAGCATTCACTCCGTCCACGAGTGGCAGATTCATACGGCATGGTTGCCTTTCGGCAGCGACGTCCTCACGACGGTGCCTGTTTTCAAGCGCATCGTATATCCTGCGATGCGCTTGCGCCCGGTCTCCCGAGTCCTGTCAACCATGGCCGTGCAGCAAACATCGAAGATCTTCTTTGAAGCTTTCAGGTTCGTTACGGGGTGGTGGGGCAACTCTCTGATAGTCGTTGCCCATAAAAACTTAGCGAATGAGTAAAAAGATGATGCCCACTTCAGAGAAACCCTACTCCGGCTTACGAGACTTGTCGAATGAACGGTTGCGTTGGCGCGACATCGTTGGTGTGGATTTCTACTCATTGGTCACCAGGGTGGAACGGGCTTATGGAACCATCCCCAAATACCTGCCTTTGATGAATGGCCGTGCGTTCCCACCGTTCGTTGTCGTTCTCGAGTTGACTTACAGGTGCAACTTGAAGTGTCCATACTGTTATGAGCTTTTTCGACCGTCAGACAAGAGTGTGACGAGCAAAACGCTGGAGCTGAAGCCTGCCGAGATTCAATCCATCGTCGAACAACTGCCGCGCTTTACATTGGTCACAGTCAACGGAGGCGAAATCTTCGTTCGAAGTGACTT
>CAZWGA010000065.1:0-35805 GCA_964633285.1 uncultured Solibacteraceae bacterium
GTGAGCCGGGCGGACATTTCAAACATCCAAAATCAGTTTCTGGATATATCGGAGCGGGCTAAATCCGTAGCGCAGCGGCTGGGTTCGAGGTTTTGAAGCTGATCAGCACTGCCGGGGATCTTCCGTTGGATCGAATTGTCATCCGTTCGGCATTCACGAACCACGTCCGATACAGCCTTTGGTCCAGTTTGTGTGCGAACGCCGCTCATCATCGGCGGCATCTATGGCAGGCCGAACGGGCTGCGGCTGCTCTTGGCAGATGACCTGGCGTTCTTATCGACATTGAACCGAAAATCAACGATAGTCGTCACGTATGTTTTGGGGAAGAATCGTTGGCGGGGCATTCCTTCTTGAACTCGTTCTTATTGCTGTTCTCGTACCACCGCTGCAGATTCTCGGACCGGAGAAAGTCTTGCCGTTTGTCGGCCCCGCTGCACTGATCATCAGTTTCGTCGTCGCATGGTGGATTCTTCGAAAGGTTCCGCACCGCAGGATTCTGCATGGTACGTTGATCGGAGTTCTCGCAACGGCACTCTACCTTCTGATGTGTCTCGCCAGCCCCGGCGGCCTTCCAGCGGTCGTTGCCATGTATGGGACTGTCCCGTTCGTTTTCGGCAATGGCCTCAGGATTCTCGGATGCGTAGCCGCCGCCTTTGCCGTGCGACCGCGATAGCCTGCTCTCGGTATTGTGATGGGCGATTCGATTCATCCGTTTCACACGCATGTCGAACTTCTTGAATTGTTCCTGGCCCATCGCGATGAAATCGTCGAGAGAATACAAGGGCTGCTGAATGCTCAACGAAAGTCGATCCAGTATCTGAAAGACGTTCTTCTGTGTCCCGTCACTTTGAGGATTGTTTCTTCACACTTCCGGCCGTCACTCGCGATCACTCTCGTCTTCAAACGGAGTTGGAAGAAGCGCATTGGGCAAGCGGATTCAAGCCTCGCAAGAGTCCCGGACTGCATAATGACCTCGTCGATCCGGCGGAAATGATGGTCCGCGCCTTTTATTTGTGGCGGCAGACTCATTGGCCGGGTCACAGCGGCCGCGTTCGATATGCGGACACGTTGTTCAACTTGTATGTGATACGGCGCCTTGCGCTCCTGAGTATGCGTGTGTGGGATTCGGGATCGGAAAGCGCCGGCGGCCGGCTTTCGCAAATTCAGGGCGTGCTCGACCAGCTCTGGACCATCACGCCGGCGGATCAGCCGCTGCTCGTGCGCGATGCGCGATGGCTGATCCCCGTGGCACAGAGTCCCACGACCGATGAACTCGCCGGGTATTTTGAAGTTGCAAAACAAATCGCAGAGACGCTTTCGGAAGATGACCGGATTGAAATCCAAAAAGCCGGCGTGCGAATGGCCGGCGGTCATCTGCGTTCACAGCTTCGCCACATCTCGGTGCAGAAGGGTGTGTCTCTTGATGAGAACAGCCTGGTTCTGAGCACACGCAGATCGAATGCACTGGACATCGCGACGCTGATTCAAAGTCTCGTGCCGCTGCTCGGGGCTTATGAGCACGCGATTCAAACTGGTGACGGCGGGAAGAGAATCGAATTGGCCGACGCCGTTTGTCAGGGGATTTCTCCGGACCCGGAGTTGTTTCTGAATCGTCTCGACTTGCTGGGTCCCTACAGCATGATCGAGCATCTCTTCATCACAACCGATCGCGATGGGCAAGCCGCCTACACGCCCATGGGGCAGCGGCACGTTCGGTTGCTCGAGGAATATGAAGCACGGATTCGCCGCTTGTCGAAGTGGTTGTATGAGGATTGTCCGCATTTCAGGCCGGTTCACGGCGCCTATTCTCCGTATGGAGTCCTTTACGGATTTTCATCCAATCTTATCGAGCACATGGCATTCAAGACCGTGCAGCGCGATGCCGTAACACGCTTCAGCCTGGAAGATGTCTTTACCCGTGGCGAGGCGGACAAGCTCGCGTGGGTGAGCGGCTGGCGAAAATTGCCGCACATCACACCGGAAGTGGCAAAGCTGTTCGAATACCCGCAGCAGTTCGCCGAGGACATTTTCGATCGAATCGAGGACGCGCTGCGCCGGCGCGTTTCCAATAGTGAAGCGAACGTTCCCGTTCAAATCGGCCGCCTGTTTATCCTGCGTGAAGATGATCAACAGGTGGATTCGAAGTTGTCGATGATTCCGGATCTGCCGCAATATTTCCGTGCATCCCATTCTTACGACGAGAAGCAGCTCTTGCACGAACGGCTGGAGGGGGAGTTCATTCTCAGTTATCAGACGCCCGCCGGATGGGTTGCTATTACCAAGGACATTCTTACTGAAGTTTTGGGTGCGGGGCGCGATGTGAAGATTGTGGGGCTGCCCCCGGTGGCCGCTGGGGTGTTGAGGTTGATGTTCCCGCATTCTCCAATGTCACGCGGCGTGATGGGAGGAACGCCTGACGCCTACTTTTAAATCCACTGTGCAATCCAAAACGTGAAGCAAGGTGACAAGCTGATCGATGGATTTCGTGTAATTTGTCTGATCGAGCAGGCGATAGAATTGTGTCGCGGACGTTCCCAATCGACGGATGATCTCACGCTTGGATAAAGGACTGGCCTTCACGCGTTTTTGAGTTTCCAGAGTCAATCGGTACAGCATGGCATCCCGCATGTAAGCGGGATCTTCGTTATAGTCCAGCACCTGCTCGATATGCACGGATCCTTCCCGTCCGGACTTCAGAACGTAAGTAAATGCCTCCCGGCCGAATTCCTTATCAACAGCCACGTGCCTGATTGGATCCGTTCCCGTGGGCCTCGGCTCGGCTTTCGAATACGGAAACTGCAAACTGCGGCCCGCGGTTCTTACTTCAAACGCTTTCTTTCGATTGTTCGGTCTCGCTGATCGAATCTTCATAACCGCCCTTCGGATTGCAAATCTTCGATGAGTCCCAGAATACGCCGTGTCATCGTACCCTGCATAACTTGCCGATTATCGAGATCCCACTTCACGATGAACTTGCCATTCCGATATACATGGACGTGCCTCGGAGTGTGATCGCCTATCCACGTAAGGAAGATATAACCACCGCGGCGAACTTTTGCCACCGCCAAACGTTACCTTAGACGGTAGTACTTGTCAAAATACGAGCCCTTGGTTGATTGTCCTGGATCCGACGGAAATCGCAAGGCGGGCCCGTGGGAGCCCAAGGGCAGGCCAGAGGGAACGTCCAACGCAGCAGCCGCATTTCTGGCTTCAAACTGTCGTCTGGTCAAAACCCGGCTCAGACGGGCGTCCAAGCAATTAAATCTCATTCATCATTCATTCATTTCTCTGTAACACGGCGCGTCCAGCATCTCTAGCCAAGTTCGAACGATGTGGAGGAGATCCTGATGATGAATTCATTAAAACGAGTATTCGCTGTGTGCATTCTGCTTCTTGCCTCAATAACCACTCCGGTTCAGGCTCAGACCATCGGAAGTTCCGGAACGATATCGGGACGAGTTCTGGATCAGACCGGCACCATCGTGCCAGCCGCAACGGTGAACATCAAAAATGATTTAACAGGCGCCGCGAGCACCGTTCCGACGGATGCTACCGGGCGATTTTCAGCAGGCAATCTGCCTGTGGGTACGTATTCGATCGAAGTGGCGGTGCCGGGATTTACGACTGCTCGAAGTTCAGGACTCCGGCTCACGGCCAGTGGTTTGGAAAATGTCGTGATTACGCTCAGCGTGGCACCGATCAACCAGGAAGTAACCGTTTCTGAATTTGTTCCATTGGCCGCGACGATCGCTCCTTCGCAGAGCTCGCTGGACGCGCATTCCGCGCAATCCGTCATCAGTCCGGATTACATCCAGAATTTCACCGCGCCGACGGCCGATTACACGGAAGTTCTGCAAATGGCGCCCGGGACGTTCGCGTTTGCGACGAACGGTCCGGGCCTTGGCGATACCAAAACTTTTTTCCGCGGCTTCAAGGACGGCAATTACACGATGACGTTTGACGGCATCCCGTTCGAGGATACGAACGATCCAACGCACCATTCATGGGCTTTCTTCCCAGGACAGTTCATCGGCCAGACGCTCTTCGATCGCAGTCCCGGCACCGCGTCCACGATTGGCCCCACGAACTTCGGTGGATCCATCAACATGATGTCGCCAAACCTCCGCGCGACTCAGAACGTGAGAGCGACGGTGTCGTACGGCTCATTTAATACGAGACTCATCGACGGCGCTTATGATTCGGGCCAGTTCGGCCCCGGCGGCAAGATGAGCCTGTTGCTCGACGTCATGCAAATGAAGTCGGACGGTTATCAGACATACAATTTTCAAAGACGAAACGCTTTCTCGGCGAAGTATCAGTATCGAATCACTCCACGAACGACGCTCACGGCGTATACATCGCTCGGCGAAGTCAAGTCGAACACTCCCGATACCAAGACTCCTACGCGGGCTCAGGTCGCGCAATTCGGCGACAATTATTTGCTTTCGAACGACAAGTCGCAGGGAAATTACTATGGATACAACTTCTACCACATCCCTTCCGACTTTGATTACGTGGGCATTGTTTCCGAAGTCGGGCACGGATGGTTGATCGATACGAAGGGTTACTCGTACCGGTATTACAACAAGCAGAACCTCGACAAAAACTTCGCGGCCCCAAGCGCAACCAGCGCGATCGACAAACTGAACAGCTACCGGAAATACGGCAATTTGTTTGTTGCGTCCAAGGTTATGGCGATCGGTACTTTCAGGATGGGCGCGTGGTCCGAATACGCGAAGACGTTTCGTTTTCAATACCCGTCCGATCCCCGCACGTGGGTCGACTCGGCTCTGCCGAATTTCAAGGAACGCTTCAACACGACTTCGCTTCAGCCCTATGTCGAATTCGAGTGGCAGCCCATTCGCAGAATTACAATCACGCCAGGCGTGAAGTTTGTTCACTACACAATGGCGCTGACTCAGTACCCTGACAACGGCAAGACCGTTGGCGGATTGAGCGGCGCTCCGAACACGCAACACACGGCCAACTACAACACGTGGCAGCCGACGTTCGATGTGAACTACAAGCTGCGACACAACTGGTCGACGTACTTCCAGGTAGCCGCCGGCAGTTCCATTCCGCCGTCGAGCATCTTCGATGTCACCGGCGCTCAGGTCGCGGTTCTGCCGAAACCGACGAAATCGACAACCTTTCAAGTGGGCACGGTGTACAAGACCGGCCGCCTGACGTTCGATTTCGATGCGTACCACATCGGATTCGAGAACAGTTACACATCACGGCCCGATGCGGATAATCAGCCGATTTACTATCTCAGCGGCACGTCGAAGACAAAAGGCGTCGAAGCGGAAAGCACGATCATCATCGGAGCAGGCTTCAGCGCTTATCTGAACGGCACGCTGGGCTCCGCCAAGTATGACTCCAACCACCTTTGGGTCCAGAATGCTCCCGGCAACACTCAGACCATCGGTTTGAGCTATCAGCGCAGGAATTGGGACCTCGGGTTCTTCAATAAACGGATCGGCAGGATGTGGAATGACAACAGCACGCTCAATCAGGCTATCCGGATCGATCCTTTCGACCTGACGAATGTGTATCTCAATTACACGATCAAGGGCGAAAACCGTTTCGCGCAGACGAAAATCAAGATCAGCGTGAACAATCTCTTCGATCAGCACAACATCGTGGGCGTACAGGCGGCTTCGGCGAAAAGCAACGCTCCGGCGCCGGGCGATTTGCTCACTATGCTGGCTGCGCGCAGCGTGTCGGTCGCGCTGACATTCGGTCTCTCACCGTCACGATAACGATCAATGGGGCGGCGGTCTCCGGCCGCCCCTATCGCATTCGAGCGTCACGGAGCTAGAGGAAGGTTCAGTGTTCCGCCGTCCTGTTTCAGCAGCTTTAAGGTACCCGATGCCGGCTGACTGGTGGTTCCGCTGAAGAGAATGAACTGCGTGGTGTAGCCGCCGCCGTCGACAAAATGCGGGAACAACAAATCGCCTCCCGGAGGCGTCGCGCTTTCTAGTGAAGGTGGAGTCGTGGTAATCAGAAAATCGCCGCGCTCGTTCACTCGCGTACGGAGACCGACGACGGATACGCCCGGGGAAGGCGTGGCCGTAATGCGCAGCACGCCTTTGAAAGGGGCCGGTAGTTTGGGGAAAATGTCTCCCAGGAATTTTGCGGTTTGGCCGAGGCTGGGAAGCGTGAGGGACACGGGAGCGATGCCGTCAACCGGGGTTCCATTCAGATCCGTGATCTCGAATACCGCAGTCGTTGCGTTTCCGGAGACGGTAGCCACCGCGATTCCCGATTGGATGTTTCCGGATTGCGGGCTCGATGATTCCACGTACGTGCGAATGGCGGTTCCCATCACGACGGGCACACCGGCTTCGGAGACCGTGACGCCCGCGGGCTTGTATGAGAACAGAACCATCGGAACGGGATCCGTCACACCCCCTCCTCCAAAGACGCGGATCTGACCGGAAGCGGTTGTCGCGCGCGCTCCTCCCAGCGCGAATTTCTGCGAACTCCTGCCGGGAATCGAATACTGAAAGCTGACGCCGCTCGTGCCGCCGATCGTGACCGTTGCGGGACGGCCCGACGGATCATCGAAACTCAGTGTGCCGGTCAGCGTGTTATCCGTCGGATTGACAAGAAAAATCTGAGTGGCCCATCCTCCGCCATCCGCGTAATGCGGAATCACCAGCACTCCAGTCCGGGCGGCGGCCTTTGTGTCCACGACAGGGAGCGTCGACATGAGAAATTCCCCACGTTCGTTCGTGAAGCCCCGCAACGCCACCACGCCCACCGGCAAACTCGACGTGAAGCTGAATGCTCCCTGGAACGTTGCACTGGTGTACGTCTTCAACGGCGCCTGATCGAGGAACTGCGCCACCTGTCCGTTTGCCGGAATCGTCATGTTACCTGTGGGGCCGCCTGGATTCCCCAGGGCATCGGTGAAGTTGAAACTCAGCGTGACCGCTGCGCTGTTTGGATTCGAAATCGCGATTCCGGTATTCACCGATCCGCCGATTTCAGCGTAGATGCGCCCCGAGGTCAGCGCTGCCGATGCCGGCACGCCCGTTTCGCTGACCAGAACGCCGTTCTGACGGAAACCGAAGATCGCAATTCCTGAAGGCGAGGCGCTGATCGAGTCCGGTTGAATGCGTCCGTGGCCGACTGAAACCGTGCTGCTCGCACCCGTCGAGACCATCGAAACTCCGCCGCGATCGACAATCTGGAATGGCGTGCCCTGCGATGCTGCGGGGCGGACAAGTTCGTACACGCCTCGCCCGTACGTGCCAATGCGAATGAGCCCGCCAGGCTGCGCGGCAAACGATGTTACGGGAACCGGAGGCAATCCGTTGTTGAACGGAACCCAGTTGCTGCCGGAGGCGTCTGATTGAAACACGCCGATATCCGTTCCGAGATAGAGGATATTGGGATTCAACGGATCCACGAGCAGCGCGTGGGCAGGAGTATTCGGCAGGTTCCCGGTGATGTCCGTCCAGTTCGCGCCGGAATTCAACGTCTTGAAGACGTGATCCGTTCCATAGCCGCCGACCACGAGATAGGCCACGTTCAAGTTTGTATTGTCGATGGTGATGCCGGTGTAACCTCGCGCCGGCAGTCCCGCGCTCACATCGTTCCAGCTCACACCGCCGTTCGAAGTCATCATCACGCGCCGCTGCTGCGAAGCGGTGAAAATGATCTCGGGATGCATGGGCGATACGTTCATCAACAGAATGCGATCCTGTCCGCCGCGTGTGAGATCCGCCGCTCCGAGTGGTGTCCATGTAACGCCGAGATCCTTGCTCGTAAACACGCGCCAGCTTGCGTAGTAGAGCGTCTGATCGATCCAGTTGCCCGCAAAGGCGGGCGGAGCGCCGACTCGGCCGCCGCTCGGTTCGCCGAAGGTCGCAATGTTCGCGACGAAGCCGTTGCTTGTCTGACCGCGATTCAGAAAACGAAATACGAATCCGCCCGTCGTGACGCCCGAGATAATGCTGTTGTCCAGGGGGTCGATCACGATATTTCCGCCGTCGCCTGTAATCATCACGTTCCAGGTTGCGGAGTTCGGTGTTTTTCTCTCGAGTCCGTTGTCTTCAATTCCCGCGAACAAAAGCGACGCATCGTTCGGATCGACGGTCAGAGTGTTCACGAGCTGAAGCGTCAACGAGTCGTTGAGAGATTGGAACGTCACTCCGCCGTCCGGTGATTTGTACAAGCCTCCGTCGTTCGCACAGTAAAACACTTTCGGATCGGCCGGAGAAAACGCGATCGCGTGCTGGGCTTCCGAAGTCAGCCGCACCGTTGCAGGAAGGGCCAGCGCCCAGGCCACTCCGGTGTTCACGTAGTTGTGCGTGAGATTGCTGAAGGTCAGGCTGTCATCGGCGTTACGCGTCACATTGAATACATCTCGTGCTCCGATATAAATCGAGGAGGCGTTCGCTGGATCCGTGGCGAGATAGGTATTGAACGGGAAATCGCCGGTATCGATTAAAGCCGGTCCCGCCACCCAGGTCTTCGCCGCTCCGCTGCCCGTCGTGACAGCCGCAAGCATGGAGTTTGACGGTAACGATATATCGCCCGTGTATACCCAAAGCGTGCGCGAATCGAGCGCCGACATGGCGACCTTGACTTCCTGCGTGGGCTGGTACGGCACGGAAAAAAAAGGCGCTGTGCCCCAGGTAAGACCACCGTCCGTCGACCGATAGACTCCGGCCGCAACCGTGCCGGGAGTCACCGCGGAAGCCATTGCACCATACAACGTGAGCCGATTGGCGGGATCGATAACCATATCCCTTCCGACTCCCATAAGGGTTCGAGTCCAGTTCACTCCGCCGTCTGTCGAGAGATAGAATCCGCCTGCCGAGAATCCTCCGAGAGGTCCGGCGAGGAATCCCTGAACCGCCACGTTAACGCGATTGGGATCGGTGGGATCAACGACGACCTTTCGGGCCGTTATATATGCGGGAAACGTGTCGTTGTTGACATGCGTCCACGACTGTCCACCGTCGTTCGATCGCAGGATACCGTAGCCGAGATACGTGCCATCGCCCATTCCCGCATAAACAATGGATGGATTGTTCGGCGCGAACGCGATCGAGCCCACCGGTAACATCATCTGATCGTCAGCTACCGGCTTGAACGTTACGCCGCCGTCGGACGAACGCCAGATCCCGCCGTTCGATCCGCCCACCAGAACGACATTGGGATTATCCGGCTTGACCACGACCGTGTTGATTCGTCCGCTCGTGTGTCCCCATGTGGAAACATTCGGCACTGTCGGACGCGGGCCGATGTTCATCCAGTATGGCTGTGTCGTGTCCGGCCGGACCTGTGCGTCGGCGCTGATGCCCGACAACCACATCGCGCTCAAAGCCAGCATTGCCACAATGATTGCGCCAACCTTCATCGTCTTTCCTAAGCCAGAAGGCCGCTTATATCACACATATCGTGGAACGATCTATTGGCGGCTTCGAACCTTCACGACAATCAATCTCAACGCGAGTGTCATTGATCGGATAAAATTCTCCATCATCTGGGTCGTGCCGATGCAGGATTGGAGGCCGGTTTCAATGATTCATTTGTGAGCGAAGACCTGCGAAATATCCTCATAGGAACGTCGGCGCTCGGCGCTGCGGCAGTTGTTGCCTTGTGGTTGACGGCAACCCGGCGGGGATTCCGATCGGATCCGGCGAGCCGAGATCGTGTGAGCAACCTTGTGATGATCTGCATTTCCCTTCAATGCCTGCATTTCACCGAAGAGTTCATCACCCGGTTCAACGAACAATTTCCAAAACTGTTCGGGCTGCCGGCCTGGTCCAGCGAATTCTTCGTCACGTTCAATCTTCTCTGGATTTTCGTTTGGGTTTTATCGGCGATAGGGATTCGCTACAATTTCCGGCCGGCGTTTTTCCCGGTGTGGTTCCTGATCATTGCGATGGTTCTCAATGGATTTGCGCATCCCGTACTCGCGATTATCGCCGAGGGTTACTTCCCGGGCCTGTGGACCGCGTCACTCGCGGGCGTAGCCGGAGTGATTCTCGGATGGAACTTCTGGAAATTCACCGCATGACGTTCTCAGTTCTCCGGCTTCTCAGCGTGTTCGATCACGATGAAATCCGCGGGAATCTTCGCGGGCTCCAATCGGAGGCCAAGCTGCTCCTGCAGCGCGGCTGCGAGTGCGGCAATCGCCGGCGCCCCCGGATCACCGCCGCCGGATCCGCCTCGTTGCCCACCTTCTCCCGGAGGGGGAAGGGCGAAGCCGTATGCGAGGTTGATGGCATAGAGCCCGGTAAGGCCGGTCTTGTCCATGAATCGGCGGTCCGGTAACGGAAAGGCAAACGTGAACGATTCCACAAAAGTTTTCATGGACGCTTTGCCCGTGACACTCACTTCGATTTTTTCCGCTGTCCTTTTGGGCACACGCGTCAATCCCTCTTCGCCGGAGGTTTCCTGAAGTTTTGGTCCGCCTTTCCCGACTACTATCGCGTATCCATCAACATCGCGGGTCTCGCGAAGGATTCTGAGTTTGAATTTGTCTTCAGCCAATGCCTGCAGCATCTGGCGTAACTGGTCCTTCGTGGCGTTCGCCGCGTCTTCGGCTTTGGCTTCAATTTGAAAACCGCTGCCCCACGCGTCGCGAACCCAATCGGGTCCGCCCTTCACGCCTAAACCCGGGTTGACCACCTTCATGTCATACGCAATGGCGATCAGCGAGATCAGGTTGACGTGCCGTCCAATGCAACGCCCTTGAGGTATGTCGCTCGGTCCGGCGAGCCGGAACGGCGCAACATTGCCATCGACGCCACGGCAGTACACGGCGGTTCCTCGCAACGGTTCATCCAGTGTCGGCCGCTGATCCGGTTTGACGGAAGCGACTTCGAATTCCAATCGCTTTGGCGGAGCAGGAGCAGGCGCCGGAGGCGCCGCCGCCGTTAATTGCTGCAACAAAGCGGCGTGCGCTGCCGCATAGCGGCTCCATGCGATTTCTTCAATCACCGGAGGTGAGACCATCAGAGGATTGGTCGCGACCTGCTGTCCCGGCAGCAGCTTCTTCGTCAACGTGCCCTGCTGGACCTGGACTTCGCCCTCGATAACGGCCACGCGCGATCCGGTTTCTTCGGTGTTCACAAGAAACACCGTTCCTACTACGGAAACTTTCACGTCCTTCGTTTGTACATAAAGATGTCCGGCGCCCTGTTTGGCCGCATTGACGATAATGCCGCCCCGGCTTAACCGTATGCGAACTCCGTCGTTCGCGCGTTCGAGGAAGAGTTGGGATTCCGCGCGCATCTCGACGCGCGATCCATCGGCCAGAGTCAAAACCGTACCTGCTCCGGTATTCGAACGAACGGTTTCGCCGAAGCGGAGTTGCCGCGAACCATTTACCGTTGCGGCCGGCGGCTGAACCAGGGCGAAAGGTATGAAGATCGCTATCGCGATTGCCGCCGCAGCCGCGAAGGCCAGCCACAGCCTTTTCCCGGGCGAATGGAATTCAGGCTTCTCCTCTGCAAGGGATAAACGAAGGTTCGGAGTGATGTCTTCTCCGGATTCGAGTCGATCGAGGAAATGTTCTCGCGCCCGTTCGATCTGACCGGCCGAGGGGTTGCTGTACAGTCCCAGCGATTGATCGAGGATTTCTCCACGAGTGTTCCGACGCGGTTTCATGATGTCTCCTCTGGAGCACGAATGAGCTTCTTGAGGCGCAAACGCGAACGAAAGAGTTTGACGGCGATTGCGCCGCGCGATCGGCCCAGCAGCTTTGCGATTTCGGCATCGCTGTAGTTGTGCACATATCGCAGGACCAGCATCTGCGCGGTTTCCGGATCCAGTTGGGCTATCGCTTCATACAAACGTTTATGCAAATCCTCCAACGCCCCGGCTTCCGTGTTGTCGGCGGCAGCCTCGAAAGTTTCGGCGTCGCCGGTAAGAACGTGCCGCTGCCGCATGCGAATGGTGTTCAGCGATGTGTTGACAGCCGCCCGATAGAAGTAAGCCTTCGGATTCTTTTTGAGATCGGGCGGTATCTCGCGCCGCAAAAGCCGCAGGAAGATCGTCTGCAGAATGTCTTCGGCGTCTTCGCTGCTGCCGGTTACGCCATACGCCGTGCGATAAACGAGTTGATAATGGTCGCGGAATATCTGGTCGAATTCCTGCGTCACAGGCTCCGTGGTCACATCGCTCAACGTTACGGTCGACATGTGCTCCCCGGTATATAAACCAGCATCTCCTTATTTGTTACAGCGGAAAGAAAAAGTTCTGCCGGTTACTTTGCGGCGTAAGCCCGGACAGTATTCGTCATGGTAATCCTTGCGCGATGAGCCTCTGCCCGCAGGGTTTGAGCTTCGTCTGTTTTTCCAGTGTTTGTCAGGAACAGAGCATAAGTATCCAGGATAGCGGGCATATCAGCATGCGAAGGATTATGTCGAGCGATGATCGCCGCGCGGCCCAAGGCTTCTTCGGCGGCTTTATTGTTTCCCGCCTTGAGATATATTTCCGCAAATCCCACCTCGACACGGGCAATCCGCGCATCGAATTCAAGAGCGTTTGCTTCCAATATGCTCCGGGCTCGCGTGTACGTCTTCAAGGCTTCCTCGTACCGGTTAGACGCTGTAAATAACGAGGCGAGCGATTCGAGGGTTTGAATGAGAGCAGGATGGTTCGCGCCGAAACGGTCTTCCATGAGCTTCAAAGAATCATTCAGCAGATTCTCGGAGCGCATGAATTCTTCGCGCTGCTGCGCAACAGCTCCCAGATTGCTGAGCAGAGAAGGGACTTGGCGCGGATCGTGGATTTTTGCGATGGCGAGCGCTTGATTAAAAGACTGCTCTGCTTTTCGGTATTTTTTCTGACGAAAATAAGCGACTCCAAGGCTGTTGCGCATCTCGGCCAGCAGCGGCGCATAGCCGTCACGACTGCCTTGCCAGGCCTTGAGCGCGTGCTTCAGGAGCGCAATTGCTTCATCGTGCTTTCCCTGCATGGAATAGAGGGCGCCCAGTTCGCGCAAGAGCAACACGGTCGTTTGACGGTCTTCAAGCTGGCGTGCAAGATCCAGCGCTTTGGAAAATGCAACTTCGGCTTCCGATGTTCTTTCTTCGTCGAGCAACAGATTGCCGAGACTGGTCAGGATCTGAGCCCGGCCGGCAGGATCTTGTCCGGCTCCATCCAGTGCGGCTCGAAGGAGTGACTCGGCCTGGACGTAATGACCTTCGCGATATTCGCGCAGGCCTGATTGATGCAGTTCATGAACATCGAGGTTGTGATTTTGAGCAACAGCGTAACCGGCGAACATATACAGCAGACACACTCCGAGTTTCAGCATATGTACTCCTTGATTTTGACCTTGCTAAAGCGTCAGGGGTTGGTGCGCGCGCTCATTAATCAAAACCACGAGCGCGCGCTTTTGTTAGCGGAGGGGTAGAAAGAATTATTGCTGACGCTGGCCACGTCCTCCGCCGCCACGAAGACCGGGTGTGACGGGCACGGCCGGACTGGGCCCCACCAAATTTGGGAAGAGATTCGGCTTATTACCAACAGGTACCCAGGTTGCGACAGGCTGGGATGCCTCCAGTTGGACCCACTGCGCACGCGTGAGGGCTTCCCGCATTTCCAAAGTCATGACGGAATTCTGGCGTTCCATTTCGCCGCGCGCCTGATTGACGCGATCGATCTGAGCGAGAATGGCGTTGCGATCGATGGAATCCGCTTCAAGAAGCTTCGCGAGTTGTGATTCTTCTTTGTTGAGTTGTTCGGTAGCAGTCGCAAGATTCACCCGATGGTTGTCGTAAGCACGTTCGATTTTCGATTTCTGATCGTCTGTTAATCCTAATTGCGCGATGAGAGCGGTATTCGTCCACCATGCGCCTCCCGGTGTGATCGTCACAGTTCTGCGGAAGAACACCGGAGCATCGGGCGCCGCGCCGCGCCCGCCCGGAGCGCCGGACCGTTGTGGATTGTAATAGCGTATGACTCCATCCAATGCCGGGAGATCGGGAGGAGCAGGAACGTTCTGCGCCAGGCGCGAACGGGCCTCGACCAGTTGCCTCAGTACCTCCGCGGCGCGCTTTAACTCCTGTGGATCTGATTGCCGTTCCTGCGCTCGCGCGGGCGTCGAAGTAAGACAGAGTGCGAGCATGCTGAAAATAATTGAGTAGCGTTTCATTGAATTCCTCCCGTTTGGGTTGTTGCTTCTTCACTGGGGATCAACATGAGCATGGGTTCCATCGGTGCAGGCAAAGTTCTGGACAGATGAAGAGTCACCGCGTTCATCAAAGCTTCCGGGCTGGGTTCACTCGAAGTGATCTCCACGGCCGGTTGCGGCGTCTTGATTGTCGAAGGCAGGACGACGAGCGCGAGAATGACCGCGGCCGCCACCGCCCAACGCCACATGGGGATGCGCGCTGAAGCCGGACGGTCAGAAATCGGCGGAACGAAAAACGCCTGAGATGCCATGCGCGCATCGACGTGATCCCGGATTGAATTTCGAAAAAGGGAGATCGCTCCGTTAAAGCGGTCCAGTTCCGCGCCGCATGAAGGGCATTCCCGGAGATGCTGCGCTTCCGATTTCCCGGCCCGTCCGGCGAAGCACTTCGCGAATTGATCGGGTGTCAGATGATTGTTCATTTCGATTTTCCCATTCGTTTTCGTATTCCACGCACCGCTCTGAAGAGATGCACATGGACCGCGTTTTCGGTCAACCCTGTGGACTGCGCGATTTCCGGGATATCGAGATCCTCGACGTACCGCAGAAGAAAAACCGTCCGCTGCCGTTCCGAAAGCGCCTGCGTGGCTTCCCAAACGGCCTGAACCTGTTCGTTGACCGAGGCCTTTTCTTCGGGCGAGATGCTTCGGTCGGGCCAGTCGTGAATCTCGTCCTGCCCGACCCGTTGAGCTTTCTTCCAGAACTGAAAGCGGCGTTGCCGCGCATGATCCCGTACCAGGTTGACCGCGATCTTGATGAGCCATGTATAGACGCTGCAATCTCCACGAAACCCGCGTCGATAACGGTATGCCTTCCAGAAGCAGTCCTGAGTCAGCGTCTCGGCGAGATCCATATCCCGGACCGATGCAAACACAAATCGAAGGACTCGTGTGCGATATTGCTCGACCAGCCTTTCAAAGTCCTCGATTTCCAGTGCCGGGTTTTCCATGCTCAGCGAAATGACCCCGGGCGCGGTCGTTGGCTTCATACATTTCCTATAGACGAGACTTTTCCAGCGAAACTTAACACAGTCATTCCGAAAAGTGGTTTTGCCCAAAAAATGCCCCGCGGAGACGGGTCCTGGAAAACTCATCTATAACTCATTCCTTCCCTATGGTGGGATTCCGGCGTTCCAGTTTAAAACTGTCGCACGATGCGAATTCTTCTGATTAGTGTGGTTGTTGGTTCCGCCTTTCTCATTACCGGATTGGTTTTGTGTCTGGCAGTCACTCAGCCGGTCTGGCCCGTGAAGAGCAAGACGCGTTCAGTATTTGTCGATGCTGCCCGGTTGGAGAGGCATGTCCGAACATTATCGGAAGCATTTTTTCCGCGGGACTTCCGTCATCCGTCAAATCTGGATCGGGCTGCCGGCTACATCCACGATGAATTTGAGCGATCCGGCGGCTTTGTTTCGGAGCAGGTTTACAAAGTCGGGGAAAGCACCTATCGAAATGTGATCGCGCGATTTGGCCCCGACTCGGCTGAACGCGTCGTTGTCGGAGCTCATTACGACGCATTCGGGGAATTTCCCGGAGCTGACGACAACGCGAGCGGCGTCGCAGGCCTTATCGAACTCGCGCACCTGGTGGGAAAGACACCTCTTTCCATGAAAGTGGAACTGATCGCATTCACTCTGGAAGAACCATTCACGGCGGATGGCCCGGGAACTTTTCGAAGCCCGAATGGCGGGAGCGCCGTCCATGCGAGGTCGCTGGTCGATCAGGGCGCTTCCGTTCGCCTGATGATCTGCCTGGAAATGATCGGTTACTTCAACGATGGAGCCGCTACCCAACGATTTCCTTCTTCAGCTTTAAAAGTGTTTTATCCGTCGCGGGGGAATTGGGCAGCCGTCATTGGAAAGATGGACCAGGGATCGGCGGTTCGCCGCGTCAAGCGTGCGATGCGTGAAGGGTCGAACCTCCCGATCTATTCGATCAGCGCACCGGAGTCGGTGAAAGGGATGGACTGGTCGGATCACTACAACTACTGGAAGGCGGGTTACAGCGCCGTTATGATCACAGACACCGCAATCTATCGAAATGCGAATTACCATACGGCGAACGACACGGCGCTGACGCTCGATTACGGAAAAATGGCGCAGGTCGTTCAAGGCGTTCATCGGGCAGTGATAGCGGCGACGGAGAATTCCCCTATGGCCGGCGCGTACTCGAATTATTTTTCGTCCGATTATTTTGCGGCGAGGTCCCGGTTCCGGGACAAGGTGAGCCGTGCCGGCGGACTGCTCGAAGCTCTCACGCTGGATGCGAAGGGGCCGTCAGGCGAAGACCTTTCCATCGACATCGGATGGTTCGGCCCTGAAAAACCATCCCGCGTCCTGCTTCATTCTTCGGGACTCCACGGAGTGGAAGGCTTTGCCGGCTCCGCAATTCAACTGCAGTTGCTGGACGCGCCGCCGGCGCTCCCGCCGGACACAGCGCTGGTGCTCGTTCACGCGTTGAACCCTTACGGCATGGCATGGCTGCGGCGCGTGAATGAAAGCAACGTGGACTTGAATCGAAATTCACTGTTCGGAGAACCTTACAGCGGTGCGCCGAAGGACTACCCGAAGCTGGATCACTTTTTGAATCCGCCCAGGATTCCTTCTCTGGATCTTTATCGCGTGCGGGCTGCATGGCTGATCCTGAAGTATGGAATGGCCTCGCTGCAGCAGACGGTGGCGGGCGGTCAATATGAATACCCGAAGGGATTGTTCTTCGGGGGAAAGCGCCTGGAGCAGGGCCTCGAAAAATATGGAGCCTTTCTCAAGGAACGACTGAGTTCGTCGCAGACGATCATGGGCATCGATATCCACACAGGCTTAGGCAAATTCGGTGAAGACGTTTTGCTGGTCAGCGACCACGACAATGCTGAACTGCGCCGGATTTTCGGAGAACGTGTCGCCCCGCCGTTGGAGCGCCAGAGCGTGGCATATGAGATTCGAGGCGGCCTGGATTCCACGATCTCGCATGCGCTTCCCAGTGCGAGTCTTCGTTTTGTGACGCAGGAATTTGGGACGTATGGTCCGGCCGCGGTTGTCCAGGCTTTGCGTGACGAAAACAGCCGGTATCACTACGAAGACAGCGGACTGGCCGCTTCCAAACGAACTCTCAAAGAGACTTTCTATCCTCAGGACGATTCCTGGCGGCGATCCGTGTTAAAGCGTGGCGCCGAACTCATCCAACAAGCGCTCGAGCAGTGAACGGGGGATCCTCCTGGATTTTTGTGCGACAATGCCTCACGGAGTTTCTGTGAGACATCGATGGATTCTGGCTATTTCGGTTGCTCTGCTTGCCTTGTCATCTTTCGGGCAAAATGCAAAGAGGCCTGCGCCACGGTGGCCCGGCGGCAAAGTCCGATTCAGCGGAATGCCGGGTGAGAAGGGACTCTGGTCGGGCAGCGGACGGCTTGCCGTCAATCCCAACAGTTATGAGCCGCGCACCACGTTGAATGCTCCGATTCACATCAAAGATGTTCCGTTACAGCCGTGGGCGCGAGCGCTTCTCGATTACCGGCATTTGAATTTTCTGAAGGACGAACCGTACACGCGCTGCAAACCATCGCCCGGACCGAGATTGTGGACGACGGCGTACGGGTTTGAAATTATCGATCTGCCGGAGATCGGGAACATCTTCATCGTGAATAATGGTGGGCCTCACAGCTTCCACATTATTTATATGGACGGCCGCCCTCATCCGAAGGACCTCACTCCCAGTTTTTACGGTCATTCGATCGGCCGCTGGGAAGGCGACACGCTTGTCGTCGATACCATCGGCTATACCGAACGCGTCTGGATGAATCGTGACGGTCTGCCGAGCACCGATCGCATGCATCTCATCGAACGCCTGAGCCGGCCGGACTACGACACATTGAAATACGAAGTAACGATCGACGACGCCGGCGCATACACCGCAACGTGGACCAGCGGCTTTTCGATGCGCTGGACGCCCGGAGATGAATTGTTCGAGTACGTTTGCCAGGACAACAATCACGCGGCGGAATTAATGGTGGGCGCCGACGAATACGTCGATCGCAGCAGCGCGATTATTCCCTGATCTCTTAACTAAAACTCGAAACGGAACTGGCCCGCGAGGGTCCGGCTTCCGGTCTTCGTGTTGATCTCGCCGAAGGTCCCCGCATTGA
The DNA here is from genome assembly GCA_964633285.1 of uncultured Solibacteraceae bacterium. Classification (GTDB taxonomy): domain Bacteria; phylum Acidobacteriota; class Terriglobia; order 20CM-2-55-15; family 20CM-2-55-15; genus 20CM-2-55-15. The sequence goes on from CAZWGA010000065.1 coordinate 18,308, forward strand.
TATCCAGATTCGGATTTCCCGGTGTCGGATGGTTCAGGATATTACTGGCGTCGAGACGAATCGTCAGGTTTTTGGATTCGGCAATTCGGATCCTCTTCTGAAGATTGGCATCGAGCGACCAGCTTCCCGGCCCGTAAATCGGAAACAGACCCAGCGTTCCCAACGTTCCCGGCACCGCGTTCTGCAGGACGATTTTGCCGCTCGCATCCTGGAGAGCCGTGTTCGCGCAGAAGGAGCGCAGGTTGGAGCCGCCGGCGATCGGACCGGAAACCCCGGCGCATGCGGGATCGGCCACTCTCACGTATTGCTGCGAGAAGTAGTTCCCGAACACGGAGCCCCAGGTCACATGGCCGTCGCGCTGCAAATCGCCGATGATATCGGGCGTGCCCGTGTTTGTCGTTCTGTTGATGGTGTTGCGAGCGGTGATATTCAATGGGGCGCCCGTCGACACGTTGAAGATCGTGCCGAACTGCCAGCCTTCAATGACCCGAGCGATATATGAAGGAGCGTTTCCGCCCATCCATTTGCCCGGTCCGAAAGGCAGTTCGATCGTCGTATAGCCGCGAAGATTATGCGTGCGGTGGAACGCCGCGACGGTGTAATCCGCATGCCGATTCAGATAATCACGATAAACGGCCGTGATGCCGCCGCCTGCCGGCGTGTTGCCTTGCACGCCGGTAGCGCGGCTCCAGGTCCACGAGCCCTGAAAACTGACGCCGTGCCGCTGCCGCATCGTCAATTGTGTTTCCAGCGAGTGGTATGTCGAACTGTCCGAGTTGTTCCGCATTTGCATCCCCGCGAACTGGGGATTGGCAACAATGAAATTGTCCGGGAACAGTTTGCTGGAAGCCAGGGTGGCGCCCTGAATCGTCACGCCTGCGGGAATGGTTACTCCGACGTTGGTGGTATTGAGTGTGTTTGCAACGGCGCGAAAATCGCCGTTCGCGAGGTTCGTCTGGAATAATGTGCTGCGGCGCATGGCTTCCGAACCGCTCAGATTGGTTCCGACGACGCCGTTGCCCAGATTCAGTCCTGCGAACATTTTGTCGAACATGGGCGCGTCGCCGCCTGCGCGAGTGATCGCGAGAGCCTGCATCAATCCGTTGAACTGGAAATCGGGTTCGTTGTAGTCCAGCGTTGAATGCAATTTCACGCCGCGTGTGCCGACGTAGCGCACATCCAATAACAGATTTGACGGGAGGGCTCGCGTCACGCCCAGCGTGAACGTTTGAACGTAAGGCGAGACATAATCCGGCGCATAAAACGCCTGGGCTGCCGACCGGTTATTCGATGCGACAACGACTTTTTCATCGATCGACGAAGGATAGGACAGCGGGAAACCAATATTCGTGAGGTCTCGATAGGTGTTGCCGCCCGAATCTGTGGCAGACCATTCCAGTCCCGGTAAGCGTCCCGAATCCGCATCAATCCAGGAAAGACTGTTGCCCGGGAGTAAATAGGCGATTTGATATCCGCCGCGGATCGTCGTCTTGTCCTTTCCACCCCAGCGCGGCGCCCATGAGAATCCGATGGCCGGCGCGAAATTGTTGTGGTCGGCGGGCCAGATTCCGAGATCCGGATATTTACTGTCCTGGCCGATCAGAACAACTTCAGTTGGACCCGCTTTCGTAACGCCGCCGTTGTGGAATGCTTCGTTAAACGTGCGCCCTGATATTCCGAAGTATCCCGCATTTCCATCGACCGGACCACGCGTCCAGAAATGGCCCGTGCCGCTTCGGAAATCCGGAACCTTGAAGAGATCCCAGCGAACGCCAAGGTTCAACGTGAAATTCGGCGTGACCTTCCAGTCATCTTTAAAGAAGAAATTAAATTCGTTCTGATGATTCTCGCGAATTTTGCCGCGCGTTTTTTCCGGCTGACCCGTGTGATGGTAAGACTCTTTGTAATCGATGAACTTCGTGTCCGTGGGCTCCCATGTTTCAAATCTCTGCGAGGTGCTGCCAACCGATCCCGAAAGGAAATACAACAGATTCTGCGCGAGCGTGACATTCGTCGTCAGCAATCCGGGGATGGAAGTATTGACGCCCTGTACGGGAACGCCGCCGGCGCCGCCCGTGACTGTTGGAATGAGGCCCAGCGTCTGGCTGGTCGCGGGAGTCGGCTGATATCCCGCGGTATAGGCATACCGCCACTCGACTCCACCTTTGAAGGCATGAGCGCCGTGTGTCCAGTTGAGCGTGTCCGAGTAGGTGGTGAGCGGGCTCTTGTTTCCAAAGTCGCTGCTGGCCCCAATCACGTGATTGGGGAAGAGCGAGGGCCGAATGTACACGGGATATCCATTAATCACCGGCATGAACTGACTGGCCTTCTCTTTCGATCCCGGCGTTTCAAATGCAGAATCCCAGTAGAGGGAGGTCGAGCGGTATCCGTAACGAAATTCGTTCAGGATATTCGGCGTCAGAGTTGACGTGAAGTTCAACGTTCGTACTCTCGGCTCTTCTGTGGTCTGTCCGTTGACGCCGGTCGGCCATGGCGAAAGATCCTGATTGTCGGTGTAATGATTTTCGCGGACCCATGTACCGCTCAAGCGGTGATTCTGATTGAAGTGATGATCGATCTTGAGGTTGATCTGTCTGCGATTGTACGCATCGATAATCTGACCCGTTCCGCCGGCATCAGCGCCCACAGTGCGCCTTACCCATCGATGAACGGCGGTGTTGAGGCCATCCACCGACGTACCCGTAGCTGTGGTTGCCGCCGGGCAGGATCCACAACTGCCTGACGTGGAAAGCAGGCTGGCTCCATTGTAGGCGTTCGGCATCGGCATCACCCCGAGAAGCTTGGTAATGAAACCCGTCGGGTCAAGCTTGGTGCGATTGGGATCGAGGGGCGCGCCCGGGCTTCCAAACACATTGAAACTGGCCAACGCGCCGGTAGCGCCGGCAGGTGAGGACAGTGGATTTCCGTTCTTATCCACGACGGCGGTAACACCTGTGTTCGATCCCAATCCGCTCGACTGGGCATCGAAATTGCCATTATTAACGCCGGGGAAGTACCGGAAGATGCCTTGCCGCGCCAGCGGCGTCAGCACGGCAGAACTCGTGATCTCTTTCTGAACCTGATCGTTTCTGTCGTACAGAGCAAAGAAGAACGTTTTGTTTTTAATGATGGGTCCGCCGAGACTCTCGGTTGTTTGATGACGGTTGTACCAGAGAGCCGGCGTGCTGAGCCGATTGTTGGACCACGTGTTGGCGTTCAGGGCCGAATTACGGATATTCCATGTCGCCGCGCCATGAAACTGATTGGTTCCACTGCGTGCGCGCATTTGAATCTGCGCGGCGCCGCGGCCTTCAACATCCACCGGCGCCACGACGACGCGCATTTCATCGATCATGTCGGGATTCACGAAGAAGGTCGGTTTCAAGCCCTGGGTGTGGCGTCCGGTGTTCATCGTCACGCCATCCATTGAAATACCGACGTTGGCCGATGCATTCGCAGTAACACCGGCGAACGTCGAATCGGAGTTGCCGGTGCCCGTCACGCCTGGCATCGTCGTCGTGACGAGATCCATGACATTGCGAGTGACGAGCGGAAGCTGCGTCATCTGATTTGCGGGAAGCACTGTGCCTACCGATGCTGTTGATGCCGTCAGCAATTCGTCGGCGGCAACGGTGACTTCAACAGCCTGGGCAACGGTTCCCACCTGCAGCGTAAAGTTCTGCCGGATTTGTTGCGCTGTTCCCAGCGTCAGTCGAAATGTCTGTGATTGAAAGCCGGACAACATTGCGGTGACTTGATAGTTGCCCGGTTGAAGGCTGGCGAAGCGATAGGTTCCGCTTTCGTTCGTCAAACCGGTAGACGTGACGCCCGTGTCCACGTGTTTTGCCGTGACTTCAACACCCGGGATCAAAGCTCCCGAGGCATCGGACACGATTCCGCTCAATGTTCCATTAATTCCGACTTGCGCAAATCCATGGGTTCCGAGAGCGAGGCAAACAATCAGGGCCGCAAGACAATGCCGTTTCATCGATGACCTCCACACATTCGATCGAGACTTTTTGTTGTAAAGAATTTTGTGGCTAAGTCTGAAACGCGCGGGTGAGCGAAGTCAAGAATTTCAGGGACAGGGCGGGGAATTACAGGGACGCACGGCATTTTGAGAGTGAAAAGCCCAATATTTGAGATCTCAGATATTGGGTTCTCCACTCTCAAATGTCTTCAGTCGACGATCTTTCCGACCGTGAAGTTCATTTCGCCGATGGCTTTGGTCTGAGTCGAGTCGTAAACCTGAACCTTCCAATCGCCGGTCATGGAAGGGGTCAAGGTTTTCGAACTTCGAAGGCGGTATCGCTCCGATGGTGTGGACGTCATTTTGACGATCACCACCGCGCCCTCGATGTTCCTGTCCTTGAGCCACGTGAGCTCGGAAGCATCGGCTTCTCTCAACATCTTTGTCGCCGAGTCGTAAACCGACGGTTTGCCGGTTCGCTTCCCAAAGATCCAGACGTGATAAATATCTTCGTTCTCCGACGTCTTTACTGCTGTGAGAAACTGCAGCGAACCCACGGCCGAAGGGTCGATCTGAATCGTTTTGCCTTCGAGTCCCTTGCCCGCTGAACAATCTTTCGCTGCCGCGTCGTAATCCTTCGCGGGACAAAGTTTCATTGAAACCAGATCCGCAGCCGAACTCCCGGCCGCAAAAGCTACGATCACCATCAACATCCCCAATATGCGTGACATCTTGATTCTCCTTTCGGGAGTTTCATCACTCCCTTCGCGCGCCATAATCGCAATGGGGCTGCCACGAAGTGCGCGCGAGACTGCGATAAGCCGTCCTTCAGATCTTGTTAGGTTTAGCGCGATTTCCCAACAGCCGGGTTGCTGATGCAGCGCGGTCTGAAATGAAAAAACATGGAGTTCTTACCCGAAGCGCTTAACATTTCGGGTTGCAGCGTGGGGGCAATTGAAGGAGGTGGACTTGAAAAGTCTGGTGGTGCCATGGTTATCCACTCTCGTGTTGATGGTTGCAGGTTGTGCTATGGAACCGGGAACATCGGACGAACAGGTCTCCAAAGCCGTGATCCCTGTAATTGAAGCGCAGCAGGCTGCATGGAATCGGGGAGATATCGAAGGATTCATGAATGGTTACGAACGCGCCGAGACCACTGCGTTCGTTTCCGGTAATGAGTTGACCCGTGGCTGGCAGACCGTCCTGAATCGTTACAAGCAGCACTACACGACTCGCGAACAGATGGGTGCTTTGACGTTTTCGGAACTCGACATCAAACCGATCGGAGCGTCTTACGCGATCGCAGATGGCCGCTGGCAGCTCAAACGAACCAACGACACCCCGCACGGGCGCTTTACCCTTCTGTTTCGCCGGACCGGAAACGACTGGCGCATCATTCACGACACAACAACATCCGCCCCGTAGACCGCCGGTACAGAGAAAAGGAGAATCCAAATGACAGACCTGGGAAACATGGTCGGTTTTGTGATCACAACCGACTACGAAAAAGCTCGAGTGTTTTATGTCGATAAGCTTGGGTTCAAATTCGTGAGTCAGGATCCGTATGCTCTGGTGGTCACCACCGGAAAGAACATGATCCGGATTTCGAAGACGAACGAGTTCACACCTGCCCGTCACACGGTGCTCGGATGGGGAGTGAGCGACATCGACGCCGTCGTTGCTTCAATGAAGAAAAACGGCATCGAGTTCGAAGACTATCCGTTCATCGATGATCACAACACCCGCATCTGGAACGCTCCAGGCGGCGGCCGAGTCGCCTGGTTCAAAGATTCCGACGGAAACGTACTTTCGGTCAGCCAGCATTAGTCAGCGTTTCCCCTTGCGCTTCTACAGAAGCATGTGGCAAATTGGTGCTACCTGTAGAAGCACAAGGGGAGACCACATGAACGAAGGGCGCATTGACATGCCGCAGGGCACGCTGGATCTGCTGATCCTCAAAACACTGGCAGTCGAGCATCAGCACGGCTGGGCCATCTCAGAAAAGGTTCAGGAAATTTCAAAAGACGTCCTCCAGATTCAGCAGGGATCGCTGTATCCCGCGTTGCACCGCCTGGAGCGCCGAGGCTGGATCAAGGCCGAATGGGGCGCTTCCGAAAACAACCGGCGCGCGAAGTATTACGCGCTGACAAAGAGCGGGCGGAAACAACTGGAACTGGAAACGGAAGCGTGGCGGAAGCTGACGTCTGCTGTGGATCTCGTGTTGAACATGATTTGAGGTGAAGCCATGTGGAGCGATCTCCGATACCGGTTTCGAGCCATCTTCAAGCGCGGCGCCATGGAGAATGAACTTCATGATGAGCTGCAGTTCCATCTGGATCGGCAGGTGGAGAAGTACAAAGCCGCCGGAGCCACACAAGAGGAAGCGCGGCGTCAGGTTCGCCTGAGATTTGGAGGAGCGGAGCAGATTAAAGAGGAGTGCCGCGAAGCGCGTGGAACCCGGCTTATCGACGAGTTCCGTCTGGATCTTCGTTATGCTCTTCGAATGTTGCGCGGGAGCCCCGGCTTCACTGCCGTGGCGATACTTGCTCTCGCCGTGGGCATTGGGGCGAATACCGCTGTATTCAGCATTCTCGACGGCGTTCTCCTCAAGGCCCTGCCATACAGAAACCCTCAACAGCTCGTCGCGATGTACGAGCAATTGCCGAATGCTCCCGCCAAGTTTGGTTTTTCACCGCCGGATTTCGAAATTGCGAGGCAGACGTTTCAATCCTATTCCGGAATGGCTGCATATCAGACGGCGGGTTTCGAGCTGTCGGGGGTAACGGAGCCGATCCGCATTTCCGGGATGCGTGTTACGCCCGAGTTGTTTTCCGTGCTGAATGCGGCGCCGTCACTCGGCCGGTCGATCACGAACGATGACGACAGGCAGAGTTCGCGTGTTGTTGTTCTGAGCGATGGATTATGGTCTCGCGCGTTTGGCCGCGATTCTTCAGTGGTCGGCCGCACGATTGCCCTGGATCGTCAGCCATACACCGTTATTGGTGTCATGCCTGAAAACTTCCAGTTTCCTCCGCGTGGCGCCGCTCTCAACGGTGAACCCGCCGAGGTGTTTGTTCCGATGGCCTTCTCAAGAATCGAACGTGAAGGTTTCGGGATGAGATACAACAGCACGGTTGTCGGACGGCTGAAGCGCGGTGTCTCCGTGGAGCAGGCGCGCGCCGAGGCAGCAACAGTCGCGCGATCGATACCGGAACGGTACCCTGCATTTCTCCAGGCCAACGCGAGCGGACTCTCGATTCCAACCAATCGATTGATCGAAGAGACCGTCGGCGGGAGCCGGAGAATGCTTCTCGTCCTGATGGCCGCCGTCGCGATCGTGCTGCTGATTGGTTGTGCGGATGTGGCGAATCTGATCCTCACGCAATCGATGTCCCGGCAGCGCGACCTTGCAATACGGTCCGCGCTCGGCGCCAGTCCGTCGCGAGTCTTAAGGCAATTGCTTACTGAAGCCCTGGTGCTCTCGCTCGCGGGCAGCGCGCTCGGCTTGCTTCTGGCGTATCTGGCGATGCAGAGTCTCCTGCATCTCGCAGGCAGAATGCTGCCTCGAATCGAGTCGATTGGTTTCGATTATCGTGTCCTTTTCTTCACGGTTGTTCTTGCTTTGATCACCCCGCTTTTGTTTGGCGCGTTGCCAGCGCTTCGGGCCGCATTCGCAAGCAAGGGAGAAGCGTTGAAGGAGCGCGGGCGCAACACGACTCCGAGCCGCGCTCATGCCCGCCTGGTCGGCGCGCTCGTTGTGGCTCAGTTCGCGCTCGCTTTGATTCTTTCCGTCGGCGCTGGACTGCTCGCGAGAAGCTTCGTCCGGTTGTTGAGCACCGATCCCGGATTCCGGCCGGCGGAAGCGGCCAGCATCACGCTGACGTTACCTTCCGGCCGTTATACAGGACGGCAGGTCCGAACTTTCGATGAGCAGGCGATCCAGGCAGCCCGCGCGATTCCGGGAGTCCAGGCTGCGGCGATCGTCAACGATCTGCCGCTTGCAGCGAGGGAGCGGCGCTCTTTCAGCGTGGATAACAGCGAGAGGCCGATTCCCACAACAAGCCGGCTTCTTGCTCCGCACTGGATGTCGCCGGGATTGTTTGAATTGCTCGGCATTCCCTTGAAGCGCGGGCGGTTCTTTACGGACGCCGATCGAGATGGCGCCCAACCGGTAGTGATCGTCAACGAAACGCTGGCGCACATGCTTTGGCCGAATGCAGATCCTGTCGGCCGGCGGCTTCGCTGGGGGTTCGATACACCGCAGAATCAAAGTACCTGGATGACCATCGTCGGCGTTGTCGGCGACGTCAAGCAGTCCACGCTTGATGAGCCGACGATTCCACAGGTGTATGTATCGCTCTTTCAGGAACCGGATCCGATGTTCGGCGGCGGCCTTATTCGCACGTTTAATCTTGTCGCTCGATCGAGCCGCGGTCCCGAGTCGATGATCGCGGATCTTCGCGCAGTTGTTCGACGCCTCGATCCCGCGCTTCCGGTTTCGAAGGCTCAATCCCTCACCGATATGATCGGCGAATCGGTCCAGCCGCAGCGATTCAGCATGACCGTCGTGATGCTGTTCGCGGGAGTTGCGCTCGGGCTGGCCGCAATCGGCATTTATGGAGTCCTTGCAAAAATAGTAAGTCAGCAGGCGCATGAAATCGGCGTCCGCCTTGCTCTTGGAGCTTCGAGCCGCGATGTGATGTGGATGGTGCTTCGTCGCGCACTCATTTACATGGCTGCGGGTGTCGTCATCGGCATGGCCGGCGCGCTCGCGTTGACGCGATTCATGTCCGGATTGCTGTTTGAGATCGAACCGACCGACATCGCCACGTTCGCTGGCGCTGCTCTGGCTTTAAGTCTTCTTGCGGTATTTGCAAGTCTTGTGCCGGCATGGCGCGCCACGCGAATTGATCCGCTCATTTCTCTGAAGGCCGAATGATCCTGAATCGGGCACAGTGGCGAATTATCTGGAGTGTTGCGATCCTTCTTATTCTGGGCTGGCCGCCCGACAATGGCCGAAGCCTTGGGATGAAGGCCGTGAACTTTCTCGCGGACCCGCACCATTCACTCCCGACTCTGCCGGATCCATTGCCGATCGGCCTCGATGATAACGGCGATGCTGTTGCGGCTCATGACGCGCTCGAATCGGAGTATTACCGGGCCATGGAGAGTTCGAGTATCACGCGTCTGCGAATGACGCTGAAGACGGCGGGCGATCCTTTCGAACCTTCAACCGCGCGTCAAATTCTAATCGGGATTGCCGTATTGAGCGCGCTGGCAATCTGGCGGCTTAATTCTGCGGCAGGGAACCAAATCACCTAAATCGAGTATTTCTTCCCGCATTTGGTGATTTGGTTCCCTGCCGCAGAATTAAGCCTATTTCGACGGCTTTTGTCCGGGATGCAGCGTGATGTGCTGGACGCGCCAGTTCTGCGCTTCGCCCACGTAGAGTTCATTCTCACTGACGCAATGGAGTTCATGCGCCCAGTAGAACTGACCGACCTTCTTTCCGGTTGTTCCAAACCAGCCGAGCATGTGGCCTTCGAGATCGTCCTTGTAGATCTTCCCGCCGGCATCCGCGCTGTATAGAAACTGCTGGCCCTGTGCATTCGGAGGTGAAATGCAGACCGCCCAGGGCGCTCGAACATTGTTGATGATTCGCACGGGATTGAGGTCCGGATCGAACACCTGAATTCTCTGATTACCACGGTCGCCGACGTAAATGTTGCCTTTCGCATCCGATGCGATGGTGTGGGGTGTATTGAATTGACCGGGCGCCGGACCACGCGACCCGATGGATTTCACAAAGTCGCCATCCTTTGTGAATTTCGCGACGCGTGAATTGTCATATCCATCGGCCACAAAAATGTTGCCGTCGTTATCCCACGTCACATCGGTCGGCCGTGCAAACGTTCCGCCGCGTCCGGCGCCGGCGCCGATTTGGGAATTCGCAGTGGCGTCGGTGTGCCGTGCTTCTTCAAGGAATCGCTCGAGGTAATCGATGGATTCGTCTTTACGCCCAAGCACCAGGGTAACGAGCCCCTGTGGATTGAACTTCATCACCATATTCGAGCCTTCGTCGACGACCCACACATTGTCGTTCTTGTCGACCTTGACGGCGTGCGCGAAGGAGAATCCGTAGGAATTCTGTCCCCATTCCTTGACGTATTTTCCCGCCTGATCGAATTCAAAAAGTTCCGCAGCCTGGGCGCCGCGCGCGGGGCCTGCATTGCCGCTTCGCGTATAGACGAATAGATGTTTTTTCGAATTCATGGCAACGCCTTCGGTTTCACCGATGGTGTGGCCCTCGGGCATGAGCGGCAGCGCGACGGCATCGAAGGGAATTTGAGGCGTGCTTTGCTCGAGTTGATTCTGCGCGGCCGCAGCCGCCTGTTGTTCCGGACTGCCTCGTCCGCGGCCGCCCGCCGGGCCCTGTCCCGGAGCCCCAGCGCCCGCCGGGGCCTGGCCCGCGCCGCGTTCGCCGCGTTGCCCGTACGCAACCGCAGTCAATAACAAGATTAGAAGGATCCCATAGCGTTTCACTCTAGCCTCCTGATGATTTGAACCCGTGGGGGTAAGTGCCGATGAGTATACAGCGAGTCTTTAAGGCGCGGAATTCGTTCCGATGATTTGCCGGCGCCGTGCCGGCAACCCAACGCGGAGGGAGAGAGAGTGGATTCCAGCGGCAGGGGAAAACGAGGTAATTCAATACCTAATCAAGTTTTCCCTGCCGCGCGGTGGTGTTGAAAAAATCCTTTTGGAATTCTTTAGGCGAGGCTGGGGCTCTGGACGGTCCAGTTGCTGCGCAAGCCTGCATATTGCCGAACCTGATACTTTCGATTCACGCTCAGAACAGCACTGCGGCTGCAATTCATTCGAGCGGCGATTTCGGCGACAGTCATGTCCGTTGTCGAGAGCAGTGTAACGATGCGTTGAACTTCGTGTTCTGAAAAGAAGCAACCTTGTCTGGCCATAATTGACCTCCTGTCCTCACTCTGATCGGCAAATTAATGGAATTGGGTTAGCTGGCCCAAGCGAGACTCCGCTCGCCCAGGCCAGGCCGTGAGTCAAATCCTGACGAACACCTTGAAAGTTCGCTTGCCGATTCCGTTCGGCCTGGTTCCACCGTCGCGCTCTTCCTTGAAAAACTCCAAGTTGTTCGTTTGCTGCCGTCCCTGGCTGGATTTCTCTGGCGTCCCGTTATTGGCACGATGAGCGCCAAATGTTCACCATGCGGAGAAGTCGGTTGAAGTAATTGATTCTAAAAGAGGGATACTGCGGCAATAGGGATCGGCAGGCCGCGAAAATCCACACACTTGATGGATCGCGTCAATGAACTTGACTCGCGAACTTCGCCCTACAGCATAGTGGCGGTGGAGGATGCTTTTAGTACAATCACCGCTCATGTTGGAAACCCAAACCCTGGCATCTTTTGTTGTTTCAAACCGATGGGAAGACATTCCGGCCGACATTCGTCACGAGGCGAACCGGGCGCTGCTCAACTGGATCGGATGCGCCATCGGGGGCAGCCGTGAACCGGCGGTCGATACGGCAATTCGTGCATTACAGCCCTTTTCGGGAAAACCCTCTGCGGCCCTGCTGGCGCGCTCCGAGCGGTTCGATCCGCTGTATGCCGCGGTGATCAATGGCATCAGCGGCCACGTTTTTGAATATGACGATACGCTTCCGAAGAATTACATCCACCCGACACCGCCGGTAGGTTCCGCGTTGTGCGCGTATGCCGCAGCAAATCGTGTTTCAGGAACTTCATTCCTTCATGCATTCGTATTGGGTTTCGAGACCGAAGCGCGAATCGGCAATGCGGTCTATCCCGCGCATTACGAAGCCGGGTGGCATATCACGGCGACAGCGGGCGTCTTCGGAGCCGCGGCTGCGGTTGGCCGGCTACTGGAATTGCCTGAAGAAAAGATGATCTGGGCATTCGGTCTGGCATCCACGCAGGCTTCCGGGTTGCGGGAAATGTTTGGCTCGATGGCGAAATCCTTCCATGCCGGGCACGCCGCCCGTAACGGTTATCTATCGGCCGTTCTGGCTCAGTCCGGGTTTACGGCCGGCGATCATGCCATCGAAGGGCCGCGGGCGTTTGCAGCCGTGCAGGCGCCGAAATACGATTTGTCGAAAATTACACAAGGCCTGGGCGTGGATTTTCAGCTTCGTGAAAACACGTACAAACCCTATCCATGCGGGATCGTTGTCCATCCGACCATCGACGGCTGTATCGATCTTCATCGCGATTATCATCCGGCTCCCGAGGCCATCAAGAGCGTGCGAGTTCGTGTCGCGCCTCTTGTGCTGGATCTTTGCAACAAGCGCGATCTCCGTCGCGGGCTTGAGAGCAAGTATTCGATTTACCACAGCGCCGCCATCGGACTCGTGCGCGGCAAGGCCGGCATCGGAGAATTTTCAGATGAAGCTGTGAACGATGCGCACCTGACGAAAGTTCGAGAGTGTGTTGTTGCGGTGGGCGATCCATCGATAACCGAAGATCAATCGCATATTGAAGTCGAACTGCGCGACGGCCGGAAAATCAGCAGGTTTGTCGAACAATCGCTGGGAAACATCCATCGGCCTCTCAGTGACGATCAGCTTGAGGACAAATTCCGCGATCAGTCGCTGCCGATCCTTACGGAAGCGCAGGTGAATAAGGTTATCGAACTCTGCTGGCGCCTGGACGAACTGACGGACGCGAACGAACTGATCCAATCCACGGTTCCGGCATGAGGAACGTGTTTATAAACCTCTTTGTCATTCTTCTCATTGCCGGATGTCAGGCGCCGCAACAGAGCGGCATTTCCGAAATCCGCATTCCGCGCGGCGCCGGAGGAGTGGGATTCCTGCCGTTGCTGGTCATGGAAAAGCAGCAGCTCATCGAGAAAAGAACGAAGGATGCCGGCATTCCCAATCTCAAAGTGCGATGGATCGATCTTGGCGGTCCCTCTGCAATGAATGATGCGCTTCTGTCCGGCTCGGTGGATTTCATCGCAGCAGGGCCGCCGGCATTTATCATCCTGTGGGATCGCACGCGTGACTCCGCGAAAGTCATGGGCGTTGCGGCCATGTCGTCACTGCCCATGTATCTCAACACCAGCGCCGCGCATCTTCGAAGACTGGATGATCTGACGGAGAACGATAAGGTTGCAGTAACGTCCATCAAGGTTTCGATACCGTCGCTGGTCATGCAGATGTATGCGCGAAACAACTTCGGTCCGGCTGAAGCCACGCGCTTCGACAAATACACCGTGACTATGACGCATCCCGATGCGGTCATTGCGCTGCTCGGAGGATCCGGCGCAATTGACGCCCATTTCACATCTCCGCCGTTTCATCAGCGTGAAAAAAAGGATCCGCGCATCCGGACGATTATGACGACCGATGAAATCATGGGCGGATCCACGACGTTCACGATGTTGTCTACAACGACAGCCTTTCGCGAACAGCATCCGCAGATTTATTCGGCTGTCCTGAAAGCGCTGGGCGATGCGATCGATGCCATTAAAGCAGACAAGCGGCATGCGGCCGATACGTTGCTCGCCTCAACGGGCGAGAGCGGTTTTTCCCAGGACGAACTTCTCGAAGTGATAAACGATCCCAGCGTTAAATTCACAACCACGCCTGAAAACGTGATGAAGTACGCGGCCTTCATGCACGACATCGGTTCCATCAAAGCGCGTCCGGATTCGTGGAAGGATTTATTTTTCCCCGATCTTCACAACGCGCCGGGTAGCTGATGAGTCTTCTAAAAGTCGATGGAGTCACGCTTCGATACCGAATCGGCCGTCAGGAAGTCACGGCTGCGTATCGGGTCAGTTTTGAGGTTTCCCCGTCCGATCGATTCATCATTCTCGGTCCGTCCGGTTGCGGGAAATCGACGCTCCTGAAAGCAGTCGGCGGTTATGTTCAGCCGTCCGAAGGGCAAATCCTTCTGAGCGGCGTGCCCATTCGCGTGCCCGGTCCGGACCGTGTCTTCGTGTTTCAGGAATTCGATCAGCTCCTGCCCTGGAAGACGGTGAAGGAGAACATTGTGTTCGCATTAACCGCCAGCGGCAAATTCGTGCGGAGTGCGGCCGAAGATCGCGCGATGGCTTTCATCGCCAAAGTCAACCTCACGAAATTTGCGGAGAGTTATCCGCACACGTTATCCGGAGGCATGAAGCAACGCGTTGCGATCGCGCGTGCAATGGCAATGGAACCCGAAATCCTTCTGATGGATGAGCCGTTCGCGGCGCTCGATGCATTGACGCGGGCGAAAATGCAGGAAGAATTACTTCAGCTTTGGGAAGAATCGAAGTTTACGGTGTTGTTTGTAACACACTCGATTCCCGAAGCGATTCGTCTCGGCAGCCGTATTCTTGTCCTTACGGCACATCCGGGGCAGGTTAAAACTGAAGTCGCTGCGGAGACGGCGGACGCAGTGCAGATCGAACAGATGCTCGTGAATGCGTGACTACAGCGGCCTTCGAAAAATCATCGTCCTTCTTATCCTTGCGGGATTGTGGGAGGGCTACGCGCGATGGCTCCATAATCCGCTGCTTTTCCCGACCCTCTCCGCGACACTGTCGGCGCTTTACTCGGCGACGGTGTCGGGGGAATTGCCGCGGGCTGCATCATTCACGATTCAGTTGCTGCTGAAGGGATACGTCGCCGGACTGATCCTGGCCGCATTGTTGACGGCTTTTGCAAGCGCGACTCGCATCGGCGCCGATTTCCTCGAAACGCTCACGTCGATGTTCAATCCGCTTCCGTCCATTGCTCTCCTGCCGCTGGCGCTCATCTGGTTTGGTCTTGGCGACAGGAGCGTCATCTTCGTGTTGATCCACGCGGTGCTGTGGCCGGTTGCGCTGAACACATACGCGGGGTTTCTCGCAGTGAGTCCGACATTGCGGATGGTGGGACAGAACTATGGACTTTCAAAAACCGGTTACGTTGCGCGAATCCTGATTCCGGGCGCATTTCCAAGCATTCTGACCGGGCTGAAAGTGGGTTGGGCATTTGCATGGAGGACATTGATTGCTGCGGAACTTGTTTTCGGAGTGAGTTCGGGATCGGGAGGCCTCGGGTGGTACATCTACGAACACAAGAACGAACTGCTCATCCCGCAAGTCTTCGCCGGTCTGCTCACGGTCATTCTTTTTGGCCTCGCCGTCGAAAACCTGATCTTCAAGACTGTCGCCAATCGGACGGTTCGAAGATGGGGAATGCAGTTGTGAGCGCAAAACCCATTATCTGAGATTGAAATTCACCTCGATATTGATCGTCACATCGACTGCGCTGCCGTTGTACATCGCGGGGCGGAACCGCCATTGCTTCAGGGCTTGAATCGCATTCTGGTCGAGACCGAAGCCGAGGCTTCGAACGACATTGACGACGTCGACTGTTCCATCGCGCCGGATCACCGTCTGGAGCACAACCGTGCCCTGGTATCTCGCTTTGCGCGCTTCTTCCGAATACTCAGGTTCGACTCGATAAACAATAGTCGGGGCGCTCACGCCGCCGGTGATGGTCCGAGGACTTCCTTCTGATCCGATTCCGGTCTTGTCGCCGGTGCCGGGGCCGTCTTTGTCGCCAACACCGCCATGGTTGCCGGTGCCAATCCCATTGTTGTTTCCCGGTCCCGGTGAAGGCGGGCCGACCACACCTTTGGGATCACCGATGACTGAAAAGAGATTCTGCGGCATCACGAACTGGGCAACGATCGTTGGTTCCATGACCAACTCAGGCGATGTGTTCTTCGGTGGCTCTGGATCCGGCGGTACGAATTGCCGGTCGGCGGCTCGTGGAAGATGACCCAACGACGCGGGACGCGGCGCCCTTCGGCCTCCTCCGCCACCACCTTCGGAAGTATGGGTTTGAAGTGTGGGGAGGGGGAGCCGTGACGGGTTGTACAGCATGACCTGAGTCAGCGTTGTGCTGGGCGCTTTTTCCTGAAGCACTGCCCACGGCATCAGCGCCAAACCAACCAGGGCGGCGTGCAGGCATATCGAAGTGAACCAGGCCAGGTAGCGTTTGCTTTGCGCGGCTTCGTTCATCGTCATGTCCGAACCTCCGGGAATCGTTGGTTGGATATAGACGCGTTCCTTTTTGTTTTGGTAATGTGGCGCGCATGAATAATCCAAGGATTTATTACGTTATGGCCGCGGCGCTCTTCCTGGCCGGTTCCACGGCAATCTCGCAGGAGTTCATCACGAAGGCTCCGACGGCAGCCGATTGGGCTGCAGTAGCCAAGCTGCCCGATTTCAATGGCGTCTGGGAAAGAGGCGGCGGTGCCCCGGCTCCTGCTCGAGGAGGCGGTACGGCGCAAGGTCAACGCCAGGGGCAGGCTCAAGGCCAGCGCGCAGGTGGTGGCCGCGGCGCTGGAGCCGCCGGAGGCCGTGGAGGCGGGCCGTCATTCACACCCGAATACGACGCGAAGCGGCGGGCATACATCGCAAGCGCACCCGAAGATAATTCAACAGCGAATTGTTTGCCGCCGGGAATGCCGGGAATCATGGGACAGCCGTATCCCATGGAGTTTCTTTTGACACCGGGTAAAGTCACCATCGTTATTGAGGCGTACACGCAGGTTCGTCACATTTACACGGATGGGCGTCCACTTCCTGAAGACCCGGATCCCAAATTCTTCGGCACGTCGATCGGGCATTGGGAAGGCGATACACTCGTTGTCGAGACGGTTGGATTTTCGCCGCTCACTCAATTGGAGCGCGGCGCTCCGCACGGCGATAAGATGAAAATCCTTGAACGTTTTCGGCTGAGCGATCCGGATACGATGACGATCCAGACAACGGTCACGGATCCTGACGCGTTGACGATGCCGTACACCACCAATGCGACGTTGAGGCGGCACCGGAACTGGACCATCGCGGAATATATCTGCGAGGAAAACAATCGCAATTACGTCGATACCAATGGCAAAGCTGGAATCAATCTAACTATTCCCGGCAGCACGCCGAAGAAGGATTAACGATGAAATACGCACTTCTTTCACTTATCGCCACAAGTCTGATCGCTGCATTGGTCCTTCCTGCAGCCGCTCATCACTCGTTCGCTGCCTTCGATATCACCACTCAAAAAACGGTAACGGGCACAGTCAAGGAGGTGGACTGGACCAATCCTCATATTTGGGTGTGGATCAATGTGACCAACGACAAAGGCGGCATGGACACGTACGGCTTCGAAGGAATGAGTCCCAACTTTCTCGCCCGCCGGGGCTGGACGCGGACTTCCATGAAAGTCGGCGACAAAATCAGTGTGGTTTACCGTCCCATGCGCGATGGTTCAAACGGCGGCATGTTCATCAGCACGAAGTTGCCGGATGGAAAACTGTTGTCGATGGGCGGTGGCACCGATCCATCCGAAAAATAGCGAGAGGGGTCTGACCCCGCTTCCCGCCCGTTGGGCTAAGCAACCAAACAGGAGAATTCATGGATAAGGAAACGTTCGAAACGGGTCTGCGCATACGGCGCGACGTGCTTGGAGCTGATTTTGTCGACAATGCCTTCGCGACGGCGGA
>CAZWGA010000066.1:0-35672 GCA_964633285.1 uncultured Solibacteraceae bacterium
GCCCCATAAGTCGGATTTGGAAAGTTCGAGGCGCGGCGTCTTCAGTCTCTCCGTAGGCGGTTTACGGCCAACTTGAACCGTGTACAATTCCTCAGGTCTTTTGCGGTCTATTTCCGATAACGGAATTATGGGACCAACGTAAGAAGTTTCGTTGTGCTCGTCTTGACAAAGACAACAGGGAGAACACATGCCGATCGTCGCCTTCAACAGTGTCACGGATGGCCTCGACGCTCACCGACGAAGCCGTGAGCATTTCATCACAAATTTGGATCTGGAAGATAACCGTCGTTGGGTGCCCTACGCGGACGGGGTCTGGTTCCAGCCATGCTGGTTCAACGTAACGTCTGGCGGATTTAGTCTTGTAATGAAAGGGTTGCCAGGGGCAAGAGTGGGAACTCATTACCATGTAGGCACCGTCCATGGCTACACAATGCGTGGCCATTGGCGATACCTTGAGCATGATTGGATCGCCAGACCTGGAACATATATCTACGAACCGGCGGGGGAGGCCCACACGCTGGTGATTACCGAGGACTCACCGGAACCGATGGTCGCGATGTTCGTCGTCGAAGGCGGCCTGATCTTTTTGGATAAGGAAGTGAATGGCGGCTTTGCGGCCTATGAGGATGGGTTCAGCCTCCTTGAGCTGAGTCGCAACTATTATCGCGAAGTTGGACTGGATATAGGTCAGCTGGACGCGATGGTTCGCTGACTCGGGCCGGTCCGCTGATTGGATGGCGTGGGTCACTCGCAAAAGACGCCGAAGGGTTACGAATTGCACCTCAGTGGACGCGTAGTCGGTAAACCGGAGATGTGCCATCGCTCAACAGACAGGCCGGAGAGTCGCCAGCTGTTTACATATCGTCGTCTGGTCCCCTCGTCGCAATCTTGTTCAAAGCCGGCCAGAGTTAGCCTCTTCCCTATTGACAGTCTATAGGAGTTTGCCTACTCTTATAGCCGCTCTATAAAGGATTCCCATGGATAAAGATAAGGCCGCGATTCTGCAAGGCACTCTGGATTTGCTGGTGCTCAAAACAGTGGAGACGATGGGTCCGCTCCATGGCTGGGCGATCGCCAAACGTATCGAGCAGGTTTCCCGGGATCTGTTGGAGATGAAATACGGAACCCTGTATCCCGCGCTGATGAGGCTGGAGCAGAGTGGTTGGATCTCGTCGGAGTGGGGCACCTCGGATAACAACCGCCGGGCGCGTTTTTATTCCATCACCAGGCAGGGCCGCAAGCAGTTGGCTCTCGAAGCGGAGGGTTGGGAGCAGATGTCGGCATTTATCACCCGCGTACTCCGCCGCACCAGGTAAGGAGATGGTATGAAATCCATCTCCCTAGTGTGGGGGGACCGGCCAGCAGTAATGAGGCCGCGAAGCGGTGTACCGAACGGAACTGGCGCGAAGCGTGAGCCCGATAGGGCGAAACGTCAACTAAACGGTGGGCCCGACGCTAATAAAAAGGAGAATCAATATGGTGACGTGGCGTTCCCTGGTTTCGAGGCTCTCCGCGCTGCTCCGGCGGTGGGAGTGGGACGATCGCGTCGACGAAGAACTCGAGTTTCACATTGGCATGGAGACCGAGGAAAACATTCGGCGGGGCATGAATCGACGGGACGCCCGGGCCGCGGCCCGCCGCAAGCTCGGCAACACGACCCAGGTGCGTGAGGAGGTTCATCGCATGAACACGATCCTGTTCCTCGAAGAAACCGCGCGCAACGTCGCGCTTTCTCTCCGCATGCTGCGCAGGAACGCGGGCTTTGCGCTGACCGCCGTGCTGGTGCTGGCACTGGGGTTGGGCGCCTCCACCGCGATGTTCAGCGCGCTGGACCGGATTCTGTTCCGCCCGCTGCCTTATGGCGATGCCGGCCGGTTGGTGAACATCGGCCCAGTGGTGCTCCACTTCGGCGAGTACTCGGAGCAGTGGAAGCCGGCGCCGAAGCCGTTCACGGCCGTGACCACCATCGCCGGCGACGATACGTGCGACGTTACCGGACAACAGCCCGAGCGTTTGCGGTGTGCCTCGGTCGAAAGCAACTTCCTTCAGACATTGGGTGTGAGGGTCATCCTGGGCCGTGATTTCACGCCCGAAGACGACGTGCGTGGCGCGCCGCCCGTCGCGATCATCAGCCATGACGTGTGGTTGAGGCGCTTCGCAGCGGACCCGGGCGCCATCGGCCGAACCATCGATCTGAACGGTAAGCGTACTCCCGTCGCCGGTGTTCTGCCGGCCGGTTTCGCGGTCCCCGGCATAAGCGGCCCGGCCGATATCCTCCAGCCACAGCACCAGCTCGGCAATTTCGACGGTGCGCTGCTTACGGCGTTCGGCCGGCTAAAGCCCGGCGTCACTACGGAACAGGCCGAAACCGCGATCGTTCCGGTCATTGAAGCCACCGCCAGGGGATCCGGCCCGCTTCGGCCCTTTGCCCAACCCGCTCGAACTCGGGTCGTGCCGCTGCGGAAATATCTTGTAGGCGACTCCTCGCGCGTGGCCTGGCTGCTGCTGGGAGCAGTGGCCGGACTGCTGCTGATCGCCTGTGTTAACGTGGCGAATCTGATTCTTGCCCGGCTCGCCGCGCGCAACCGCGAGTTCGCCGTGCGGTCGGCGCTCGGATCCGGACGCGCACGTTTGGCGCTGCTGGCGCTGACCGAATGTCTGCTGCTGGCCGTGTCGGGCGGCGGGCTCGGATTGCTGTTCGCCACAGCGATGTTGCGCGTCTTCGTGCAACTGGCGCCGTCTAGCATTCCGGAGATCGGCAAGGCCTCGCTCGATCTGCGTGCGCTCGCCGTCGCCGCCGTGCTGGCACTGGCCGCGGGCGCGGTTGTGGGGATCTGGCCCGCTCTGTCTGTCATGCGCAGCCGCGCGCTTCAGTACGGACCGCGCGCCACTGCGGCGGTGCGACCGCGGATGCGCTTCGCGCTCGTGACCGCGCAGATTGCCTTGACCGTGGCCATGCTCGCGGGGTCCACACTCCTGTTGCGAACTTTGTGGAACCTGGCCGCCGTGCCGCTCGGCTACCAGACCGAGCGGGTTGTCACCATGGATGTGACTCTCAACGTCGCGCGCTACCCGAAGAATTCGCGCAATCTGTTCTTTGAGCGGTTGCTCGAGCGTATACGCGGGATCCCCGGAACGACAGCTTCTACGATGACCAGCGCGGCCCCTCCCGACGGCGTTACCTTTATTATGGGAATGAGGCCCCCTGTCGACCGCCAGCTTCGCGACTCGCGGCCACCGGGGCGTATTGTCACTCCCGTGGGGCCGGGCATGCGCCTGCGTGAAGTGACTCCGGGTTACTTCCAGACTTTCGGCATTCCCATCCTGCAGGGGCGTACTTTCGTGGAAGCCGACCGCACAGCACAACCGGCCGTGATTCTTTCGGAGTCCGCCGCCAGGATCCTGTTTTCCGTCCAGGACCCGATCGGGCACACGGTGCGATTGCCATCTGCGAAAGAGTGGGCGGAAGTCGTCGGCGTAGCGCGGGAGATTCGCAACACGGGGCCCACCCAGGAACCCGAACCGGAGCTTTACACACTCTGGAGGCCGGACGGGATCGCCAACTTTGGCAGTACCGCGTTCTTCGCCATCCGCACGCAAGCCACGACTGCCGACGCAGCGTCGTTCCTGAAACAGGCCGTCGCCGATCTGGATCCGCAGCTTCCGGTAACCGTCCAGCCATTGGAAGAACAGGTCGCGCGGCTCACCGAGCGTCCGCGATTTCTTGCGTGGTTGCTTGCGGCCTTCGCTGGACTCGCGCTGCTGCTGGCCGCCGCAGGACTCTATGGAGTCGCTTCGTATCTGGTGACGCAGCGCACGCGCGACATCGGCGTGCGCATCGCACTGGGAGCCGCGCCAGCCGATATTTCCCGGCAAGTCGTGGGCGAAGCCGGACGCTGGATCGCAGCGGGCGCCGCGCTGGGATGCGTCCTTGCGTGGGCCGTGACGCGAGCCATCGAAGCACAGCTCTACGGTGTCGGTTCGCGCGATCCTCTTTCCTGGATCGCGGCGCTGGCGGTGTTGGGCGTCGCGCTGTTGCTCGCCGTGCTGCGCCCCGCCACTCGCGCTGCGCGCGTCGATCCGATGGAAGCGCTCCGCGCGGACTAGGCCCTGAGTGCACCGTTTCATAAATCCGCTAACGTGTTTTTGCGCCGATCACTACACAATCAAAATGCAACGACACGGCCGCCAAGCCGTGCATCGTCCGATAGAGCTAGCCCGGCTTGGTTGATCCAATATGAGGATTCACGAGGTAAACTGGCGGCGTGAAGACGCTGCGGATCTACATCGATACCTCGGTACTGGGGGGATGCTTTGATTCCGAATTAAAAGAGTGGTCGAATCGGCTAGTGGCGGCGGTGCACGGCACGAGTATGTTGCAGTTTTGTCGTCCGTGACCGCAGCTGAAGTAGAACAGGCACCTGAACAAGTCAGAGAAGTACACGCTGATTTGATCGCAGCCGGAGCCGAACTTTGACGATCTGTTCACCGCGGGAGGTTGTACCAGATGAAACAAACGAGTGAAATCCGAGCCGTCGACTTGGTTCGACAAATTCGCGACGCTCAAGCGAAGGACTTAGCGAAGAAATCCTCGGCCGAAATTATCGAGTTCTTCAACCGGGCTGGAGATCGTGCAAAGAGGACTCGGCGTTCATCCAAACACACCTCGATTCCAAGAACCCGTACAGCGAGCCGCTAAAACCTGCCCGGCTTAGCGGCCCTTCAGCGTTTTCGGGGGCTGAAGAGTTTCCTGCGGCTCACTCGTTTTCGATGGGCACCCGCTCCGCGTGATCGACCACGATCACATCAACGGGCCCCTTGCGTGATTCCAGCCGGAGCCCGAGTTGTTCCTGGATCGCGGTATATAAGGAAGGTCCGTAGGGATCGACAGGCTGCCCGTTAATCGCAACAGGCCCACCATCGGGCCGTGCAAGATTCCGGATGGCGTCCGTTGTCCATTGCAGGTCGAAGGAGAAAGATCCCTGAAGTGCGGTCATGTCCACAATCGTTTGGCGTTCAAATCGGGACAACAGCATCGCCAGAGCTGACATCGGCATTCCGGTCACCGTGATGCGGCCTGCGCCCGTTCGTTGTGCTTCGTTGCTTTCTTTCGGCGGCCTGAGCTTGTGCCCACTCTTCGAAACAGTCAGGACAAGAAACGGCAGCTCTCTTTTTTCATGATGCAGAGTGAGTTTGAGGCGTTCCGCCAGCAGCGCCTGAACCATCGATAGAACCTGCGCTCGCGGCGTGTCCTCTGCGAACTGCCCCACGATTTCGTAACGCGCGTCGCCGGACCGGATCCAATCCGGTCCGGCAATCTGCGCGTCCGAAACGATTTCATAAGCAAACTTGATGCAGTCGTTCAACGTCACATTGTTCAACGTGACTCGCCCATTCCGGATCGTTCCGAGATTGATGTTGATCGGTTGATCTGGCGGACTTGGAGCGACCGCTTTCACGGTAGCTGCTTCGAATTGCAGCGGCCGCGCGGTTTGCGCGGTGGACGAACAGATCGCGGCGAAGAACGCCGGGATCGCCATCATTGAAATGACAATCACTCTCATAGAGATGCTAGAGACACCGGATGTCGCGCTTTGTTCCCGCAGCGATCACACCATGAGTCATTGGACCAGATTCTAGTACAATGCCGTTTCCGAAGGGGCGAGCCGCACGATGATTTACCTGGAACGCATTCCCAATCCTCTTCTTCGTTCATCCGTTCAGAAACTGTGGTATTGCCGCGCGCCCCAAATGGCACACCGTTACGAACGCGTTCTCCCGCATGGGTGCATGCAGATCACTGTTAATTTGCGCCGCGACTCTCTTCTGGAACCCGATGAGGAAGAAGGAACAGCAAGGCGGCTTCCCGGCGCCATTATCGCCGGTACGCGGGCGCGATACGGCATCCTGGATACCGCAAACATGGAAGAGCTCGCGGGCATTGCATTTCAACCCGGAGGATTTGCCGGCCTTTTTCGAGAGCGTGCCGATTTATTTTTCGATCAGACCGTTGCTCTGAATGATGTGTGGGCCCGCTCCTGTCTGGCCGAACGGCTCAATGAGGTTTCCGGACCCGCAGGGAAGCTGTGCGCTCTTGAATCGCTCCTGACTCAACTCCTCCAGAAAGGCCGCCCGCGTCCGGAGTGTGTGGGCCACGCCGTACATCTCTTGCGCGACCGGGCTCTCAGCGTGAATGAATGCGCGAGGGCCGTGGGAATCAGCGAGCGCAGGCTCTCGCAGGTATTTCGCGAGCACGTTGGAATGGGGCCCAAAATGTGGTCCCGCATCCAGCGTTTTCAGGCGGCTCTTCGCGCCCTACGCCGAGGAACGGACATGCCCTGGCCGGAGCTGGCGCTGGAGTGTGGATATTACGACCAATCGCATTTTGCGAATGACTTCCGCGCCTTTTCGGGCATCAATCCAATGACCTATGTTGCAACTCGCGTTCTCTGGCAGAATCACGTGCCGATCCACACTTCCGATTTTTCCAAGACATCGCACCGGCGGCAGTGACAGAATGCCCCGCATGACAGCGAAGAACACCAGATCCACAATAATTCCCGCGATGCGGTATCGAAATGCGCTCGAGATGATCGAATGGCTATGCCGCGCGTTCGGATTCGAAAAGCAATTTGTTTTTGCGACTCCCGAAGGCGTCGTGATGCATTCTCAATTGACGTTCGGCAACGGCATGATCATGGTCGGCTCGGTTCAAAGCGGGACGCCGGCATCAAAAATCATTCCAACGAAACAACCCGATGAAATCGGAGGCGCTGTAACACAAACTCCGTACCTCGTCGTTTCCGACATTGATGCGGTCTATGCCAGCGCCAAAGCCGCCGGCGCCACCATGCTGGCGGATCTCGAAGAGAAACCCCAGGGAGGCAAAGCGTTTTCCTGCCGCGATCCGGAAGGACACATCTGGAATTTTGGAGACTTCGATCCCTGGGAACCGCCCAGGCGATGAAGGGGGAAAAAGGCATTTGAGAGCGCAGATCCCAATATCTGAGATCTCCGATCTTGGGATCTCCAATCTCAAATGCCTTCTGTTCCTCCCCCTTTGTAGATGGATTTGATCAAAGCGAGGCTGCGACGTCCCTCCAGGCCGTCGCAGGCGGGGCGCGAATGAGTTTCGATCGCGCGGATGAAATCCTCCAGCACCGCCTGATGAGCGCGATGATCGCTGACCACTGGCGACGATGAACTGAGGTTTTCGTCCATGCTTGCGGTGAAGGCGGATGCGGACTCATCATGCCGCAATCGCACTTCGATCACGCGATCCTGTTCGAGAATTATGGTGCCTTCCGAACCCGTCAGTTCGATCCGTCGCGGATAACCGGGATACACCGAAGTCGCAGCCTGCAACACGCCGAGCGCGCCGCTCTGAAATTCCAACAGCGCGACCAGCGTATCTTCCGCCTCGATTTTGTGGAGTCTGGTTTTCATTGCGGCCTTCACATGCCTGACGTCGCCGAAGAGCCACAGCAGCACATCGACGGTGTGAATACCTTGATTGATCAGGGCGGCGCCTCCGTCCAGCGACCACGTTCCACGCCATCGCGAGTTCGAATAGTATTCGGGCGGGCGATACCACTTGACTCGAGCATCGGCAAGAATCGGCGATCCTAATGCCCCGCGATCGATAAGATCTTTCACGGCGCGGATGCCGGGTTTCAAACGATCCTGGAAAATGACTCCCAGTGTGACGCCGGCTTTTTCCGCTTCCGCGATCAAAGCATCCGCGCGTTCGGTTGTAATATCGATCGGTTTTTCGACAAGCACGTGCAATCCCTGCCGCGCGGCTGCAATGCCGTGTGTTGCGTGAACGCCGGAGGGACTTCCGACAATCACCATGTCCATCGGCCGATGCGCCAGGAAAGCGTCGAATTCCGTGTAAGGTTTTCCACCATGCTCCCGAGTGAGGCGCGCGACTTTTTCGAAGTTCGTTCCGTAGATGGCTGCGATGTTCGCACCGGCTACAGCCCGCACCGCCCGGGCATGTGTTTCCGTGATATTGCCGCCGCCGATCAGACCGATCGAGATATTCACGCCGTGTAGTATAGTGGGTTTCCTCGTACATCGATTCCCGGCGATCGCCGGCGGTTACAGACCGCTACAGGAGAAGAAACCAATGAACCGCAGAGAATTCCTGGCAGGACTCGGAGGATTGGCATTCATGCCCGCCCCACAACCGTCACTGAAACTCGGTGTGATCAACGACGAGATCACTCAGGATCTCGATCATGCGCTTTCCGTTTCGCGTGAGTTCGGTTTGCAGTTTATCGAACTGCGTGCCATGTGGAACAAGAACCTCATGGATCTGAAGGAAGACGAGGTCAAGGAAGCGCGGCGTCTTTTGACAAAGTATGGAATCCGTGTCTCCGACATTGCTTCGCCGTTTCTAAAGGTCGATGCCCCGGGTTTCACGACACCCGAAGGTCAACGCGACACTTTCAATGCGCGGTTCGGCTACAAGGAACAACCTCAAGTCCTGGAGCGCGCGATGGAACTTGCGAAGATTTTCGAGACGGACAAGATTCGCGTCTTCAGTTTCTGGCGGATTGAAAACCCGGCCCAGGTCTTCGATCTTGTTGTTTCGGATTTACGCAAGGCGCTCGACAAGGCCAAAAAACAGAACATCAAACTCGTCCTTGAAAACGAGCACGACTGCAATATCGCGACGGCTGCCGAATCGGTGAAACTGCTCGCAGCTATTCAGGATCCCTACCTCGGCCTGAATTGGGATCCGGGCAATGCGTACGCCGCGGGCGAGAAGCCTTTTCCCGACGGCTACAAGCTGCTTCCCAAAAATCGAATCCTTCACATGCACGTCAAGGATGCCCGGCGAAATCCGGCAACGGGTAAATCCGAGTGGGCGGCCATGGGCAAAGGCGAAATCGATTACGTCGGTCAGTTCAAGGCGCTGATGCGTGACGGCTACAGTAATGCGGTTTCACTGGAAACTCACTGGCGCAATGAAAAGAAAAATGCCGAAGAATCCACACGCATTTGCATGCAGGGAATGAAGGATCTTATCGCGCGCGCGTCGCAGACGTAATTCGCGAGGCGGCTTGTCTGATTGTCAATGCGAGTCGTACGGACCAAGCCGGCGGATCCAGATGTTGCGGTACCGAACCGGCTGTTGATGATCCTGCAGCACCAGCGGTTCTTCGGCGTTCTGCGGCCGGTACTTTGCGAGCTGGCGATGGACTGTCGGCCCCATGACCTCTTTTCGATTGTGCAGGAGCACGCCATTGAGGAAAACCGTCAGGTAAGCGGGTTTCATGACCGACGTGCCTTCGAATTTGGGCGCCTCAAACACGATGTCGTAAGACTGCCATTCACCCGGCTTGCGCGTTGGATTTACCAGCGGCGGCCATTGTCCGTAGATCGCGCCCGCCTGGCCGTCGGCGTAAGTTGGATTCTCCCAGGAATCGAGCACCTGCACTTCATAAAGGCCTTGTAGAAAGATTCCGCTATTCCCGCGATTCTGGCTCGTGCCGCGAATTTGAGCGGGCGCCGCGAATTCGACATGCAGTTGGACGTCGCCGAATTTTTCTTTTGTCCGGAGATTGCCGGAATTGGGAACAACCTCGAAGTATCCGTTCTCGACTTTCCACGGTTGCTGCGAAGCAACCCATTGAGAAAGATCGCGGCCATCAAAAAGGACGATGGCATCGGACGGCGCCCCTCCTGCCTGACTCGTCGGCGTCACAACAACGGGATGCGGACGGCCGGGATCATGCACATGATAGGGCAGCCCCGGAAGCATCGGCGTGTCCGTATAACCCAGATCCGTGTTGGCGGTCTGAGCCAGAATGAAAACCGTGGAAGCCAGCATCAACGCGGCGACAGTGATCTTGATCATGACCAGCACTCCTCTACTGCAGCCAGCCCGGGCGGGGTTGCCGGCTCAGGTATTCGTTTGCAGCCGCCAGATTGACCACGCGCATATTGTCCGCATCGTATTGAAGCTTGTGTCCGGCTTTGAGCGCGACGATGCCGAGCAGCATGGTTTCCGTAAGCTGTGCGGCATACTCAAATGGACAAGAGGGCTGCGCGAGACCTTTGGCGGCGTTCACCCAGTTCATCTCGTGGCTCTCATTTGGAATGCGTGAGAGTTTCTGAGCTGGAGTTCCCGCCGAATCATGCAGGGACGCCGGCAGAAGCCGTGGTTTCCGGCCATAGGTATCGTGAAGCAGCTTGCCTTTGCTTCCGACAAGGAGAGCGCCGCCGTCTTTGTTGACTTCCTCTTCTCCAAGCTCGATGGGTTTCGGCGGCAACAATCCTCCGTCATACCACGTCATCCTGACGGCAGGCTTATCACCTCGCGCTGGGAATTCGTAGATCGTCATTGTTGCGCTGGGATAGGAAGCGCCGTTGAACGGAGTCGCGATCGTTTCAATCGTTTTGGGAAGTCCGAGATCGAGCGCCCACATCGCCACATCCATCAGGTGCGCGCCCATGTCGCCGATCGCTCCATTGCCCCAGTCGACCCAGCCGCGCCAGTTGAAGGGATGATAGATCGGGTGATACTCGACATACGGCGCCACGCCGAGGAACAAATCCCATTTGAGCGAGTCCGGCACCGGATAGTTTCCTGCGAATGAATTCGCAAGCCTGGCATTTACGCCGGGGCCATCCCATCGAAGGGTGTCCGCGGGTTTTTTCAACGCTTCGGGTCGCGGGATTCCCTGGGGCCAGTAGCCGAGCGGCCGGTTTGTCCAGATGTGAACCTCGCGGACTTCGCCGAGCGCGCCGGCCCAGACGTATTCAACGGCTTTGCGCGCATCGTCGGAAGAATGGCCCTGATTGCCCATTTGTGTGGCAAGCCGAGTTGCTTTCGCTTTGCGCGCAAGTTGCCGCGCTTCGGCAACCGACCACGTCAGCGGTTTCTGCACGTAAACGTGTTTGCCGAGTTCCATCGCGGCCAGCGCGATCGGAGCATGCATGTGATCCGGTGTTGCAACTATGACCGCTTCGATGTCCTTTTGACGATCGAGCATCTCACGATAATCCTGATACCGCTTGGCGCGCGGCAGAAGTTCGTCCTTGAGTCGAACCGTGCGCTCGATCTGCGACGCCAGCCGCGGCCGTTCGAGCGCCGTGAGCGGCGTTCCGGATTTTCCTTCGAGACGATCGTTCCCGCGTTGAATGTCGGCCGCGAGCCGGTCAAAGCCCCGGTTCGCGAAGTTCCAATCGACGTCGCACATCGCCACGAGGTTCTCTGTCGCCACATTGACGAGATTGGTCCGTCCCTGCCCTCCGACGCCCACTCCGGCGATGTTCAGACGATCGCTCGGAGCCGCAAATCCGCGCCCCAGAACGTGCCGCGGCACAATGGTGAGACCCGCGCCGGCAGCGGCTATGTTTCTGATGAAGTTTCGTCTCGAAGTAATCAAAGGACACCTCCTCGACTGGAACGACAGGATCTTTTCAGGGAGCTTACTTCAGAGGACTCTGCAAAGCAATTCTCTGTGGCGGGGTACGTCGCAGCCGCCCCGCTTGACTGCCGCATGGAGCCGTGATGCAATACCCCAAATCCAGTTTCATCCACGACTTGAGACTGGCTCGGAGGCGCCCAAATGAGCCTGAATGCACTGCGAATCCTAAGCCTGTCCGCGATGCTTGGGGGATCGGTCTTCGGCGCCGACTCACGGCTGGCTGATGCCGTTCAGCGAGACGATAAAGTCGCCGTTCGTTCGCTCATCGCCGATCGGGCCAACATCAACGTGCCCCAGAGCGACGGCACAACGGCGTTGCATTGGGCGGTCCGGCATGGTGACCTCATCACCGCTGATCTCCTCATCAAAGCGGGGGCAGATGTTAAAGCCGCGAACCGCTACGGTCTAACGCCAATTCAACTTGCCGCAACCAACGGCAGCACCGCAATGATCGAAAAACTTCTCGCCGCTGGAGTCGATGCGAACTTCGCGAACAGAGGCGGCGAAACTGTACTGATGACTGCGTCGCGGACCGGCAACGTGGATGCGATCAGGCTTTTGCTCACTCGCGGCGCGAATGTGAACGCCAGGGAATCCGAGCGCGGCCAGACCGCTCTGATGTGGGCGGTTCTGGAAAACCATGCCGATGCCGTCAAGCTTCTGCTCGCTCGCGGCGCCGACATTAATGCAAAGACCACCGCCCGCACCATCAAGGGTGAATACACTCCGGCGCGCCCGGCAGGAGCCGCAGGGCCCGGAATCATTCGCCAGCGCGCTCTACCGACCGCCGAGGGCGGTATGACGGCGCTGCTGTTCGCGGTTCGCGACGGCAATACGCCGATGACGCGGCTGCTGCTCGATTCCGGGGCCGATATACAACTTGCGTCAGCGAACGATACCTCGCCGCTGATCATCGCGATTCTCAACGGCCAAACCGAGATCGCGAGTTACTTGTTGAATCGCGGAGCGAATCCCAATGCGATCGACGCTTATAAACGTGGTCCTTTGTTTGCCGCGATCGAACTGCGCAATTTCAACCACGAGAAATATTCCGATCTGCCGACCGACGGACGTGATCCGTTGGATCTGATCAAAGCGTTACTCGTGAAGGGCGCCAATCCGAATCAACAGACCAACACCACTCCGGTGCACGGTTTGATGCAATTCGATGGCTCGTGGGTGAATTTCGATGGGCACACGCCGTTGATTCGAGCAGCACTTTCGGGCGATGCCGAGGTGATGAAGCTCCTGCTCCAGTACAAAGCCGATGCAAAAATCACAACGGACGGCGGAACCACATCGCTGATGGCCGCGGCGGGGATCAATTGGATTCCCGCGCAGACTTACATGCATTCCGAGGAAGAATACGTCGAGGCTGTGAATCTGTGCCTCGCGCAGGGCGTCGACGTGAACGCCGCGAACTCGATGGGTCTAACGGCGATGCACGGCGCGGCCAATCGCGGTTGGGAATCGATTGTTCAGATTCTCGCCGACCACGGTTCGAAGCTCGATCCCAAAGACAAAGAAGGCCGCACGCCGATGACTTTCGCGCAAGGAATTTTCCTGGCCATCAAGCCGCCGGAACCCAAGCCGAAAGCGATGGCGCTGCTGAATAAGCTATTGTCGAAACAATGAAGCGATCCCTCATTACGAGCACGGTCCTTTTGGCACTGGCCTTGACACTTGCCGGAGTGCCTTTGCGCCAGGCGGGCGGGCAGCAGCCGGCGTCGGCGCAGCAGCCATCCGCCGCGCAACATCGCGCCCTCGTCAATCAATATTGCATCACGTGTCATAACGAGCGGCTGAAAACCGGCGACCTGATGCTCGATAAACTCGATCTCAATCATGTCGGAGCGCAAGCCGAAATCTGGGAGAAGGTCGCGCGCAAAGTTCGTGCAGGTCTGATGCCTCCGGCGGGAGCTCCTCGTCCACAGCGAGCCGCACTTGCTGCGTTTGCCGAAGCCGTTGAGCGCGACCTCGACCGCGCCGCAGCCGGCGCTTCTAATCCTGGCCGGGCCGCCCTGCATCGGATGAATCGCGCAGAATACGCCAATGCCATTCGCGATCTGCTGGGGATGGAAATCGACCCCGTCACGATGCTGCCGGCCGACGATTCAAGCAACGGCTTCGATAACATCGCCGACGTGCTCGGGGTTTCGCCGGCTCTGCTCGAACGCTACGTGTCGGCGGCGGCGAAGATCAGCCGCGTGGCTGTAGGCGATCCGGAAATCAGTCCGCTTGACGTGACGTACACCGTAAAAGGCGACCTCTCGCAAACCAGCACCGTCGATGGCCTTCCGATGGGAACGCGCGGCGGCACAGCCATACATCATAATTTCCCGCTCGACGGCGAATATCTCCTCAAACTGTCGCTTCAGAAGCTGAGCTTCGGACAAGTGTTCGGCAGCTCTGCCGAAGGGGAAATGCTTGAAGTCACGCTCAACGGCGAGCGCGTCAAGCTGTATCAGTTGGACGACATGCCGTACTTCTTCATGCGCGACAAGCCCGCCCAGCCGATTCCGCTGGGACCGTTAAAGGATCCCTCGGCCGAGCGTTTGCGAATGAGCCCCAACATCAACATGGAATTCCGGCTGAAAGTGAAAGCCGGGCCGCAAGACATCGGAGTCGGATTCCTGAATACCAGTTACGTCGCGAACGAAGACCTGGTGCATCGGCCGGGTGCGAGCACTTTCGATTCGAACAACGGAATGCAGTACGGATACTACACGGTTCCGCATCTGGCGAAGGTCGATATCACGGGACCCTACAATGCAACCGGGTCTGGCGACACGCCAAGCCGCAGGAAGATTTTTGTGTGCCGGCCGGGCTCAAAGGCGGATGAACTTGTCTGCGCGCAGCAGATTATTTCGAACCTGGTGCGGCATGCCTTCCGGCGCCCTGCAAACGACAACGATGTCGAACTGTTCGCGAGTTTCTATCAACGGGGGCGCAATAAGGGAAGTTTTGACGCGGGAATCGAAATGGCCCTGCGCCGGATTTTAGCCGACCCGGAGTTCGTATTCCGGTTCGAAACACCGCCTGCGAATGTAAAGCCAGGCGAGGCTTACCGCCTGAGCGATCTCGAACTTGCTTCACGGCTTTCCTTCTTCCTTTGGTCGAGCATTCCGGACGATCAACTTCTCGACACAGCGATCCAGGGCAAGCTGCACGAGCCTGCGGTACTCGATCGCGAAACCCGCCGGCTGCTCAAAGACCCTAAGGCGAACGCCCTGGTACACAATTTCGCAGGTCAGTGGCTGTTCCTAAGAGATCTAAAGAGCACCAATCCGGACTCGCGGGAGTTTCCGGATTTCGATGACAACCTGCGCCAGTCGTTCGTCCGCGAGACGGAAATGCTGTTCGAAAGCGTCCTGCGTGAGGACCGGCCGGTGCTGGATCTGCTCGACGCCGATTACACGTTCGTGAACGAACGACTTGCAAAGCACTATGGCATTCCGGGAATCTACGGTCCGGACTTCCGCCGCGTGACGGTCCCGAGCGATGCTCGCCGTGGCCTCCTGGGTCAGGGAAGCATGCTGCTGGTGACTTCGAATGCCAACCGCACTTCACCCGTCCAGCGTGGCAAGTGGATTCTCGAAAATATTCTGGGCAGTCCGCCGCCGCTGCCTCCGCCGAACGTTCCTCCTCTTAAAGAATCCGTTGTGGGAGTGAAGCCGACTTCGGTTCGCGATCGGATGGAGGAGCATCGCAACAATCCCGCATGCGCCGCATGTCACAAAATTATGGATCCGATCGGGCTCGCGCTCGAGAACTTCGACGGCACCGGCCAGTGGCGCACTACGGATTCCGGGTTCTCGATCGACCCGTCGAGCCAGTTGGTGGACGGCACGATACTCGATGGCCCGTCCAGTTTGCGCAAAGCGCTGCTGAGCCGCCCTGAAGCGGTGGTCGGCACGATGACGCAGAAGTTGCTGATGTACGGCATCGGCCGCGAGACGAAGTACAACGATATGCCCGTGGTCCGCGGAATCATGCGCGGGGCGCAACCCAATCGCTATAAGTTTTCCGATCTGGTTTTGGGCGTGGTTCGAAGCGCACCTTTCCAGATGCGGATTAAAGAGGCACAATGAACTTCATTTCGAAAAAACATCTTTCACGACGGACATTTCTGCGCGGCGCTGGTGTCACTGTGGCGCTGCCGCTCCTCGACTCGATGCTGCCGGCGCAGACGCCCATCGCAAAAACGGCCGCGACGCCGAAGAGCCGGTTCTGCGGCATCTACGTTCCGCACGGCGCGACGATGGATAAGTGGACTCCGGCGCAGGAAGGCGCCGGTTTCGAGTTTACCGAGTCGCTGAAGCCGCTCGAAAAATATCGCAATCGCGTCAATGTCGTAACGAATCTGGCGCATCCGCTTGCGGGCGGTGTGGGCTCGGACGCGGGCGCGGATCATGCGCGTTCAGCGGCGGTGTTCCTGAGCGGCGCGCATCCGGAAAAGGGATCGGTGCATGCGGGCGTCACCATCGATCAAGTGCTCGCCGAACACATCGGCCAGGAGACGCCTCTTCCTTCCATCGAACTGGCAATAGAAGAAGTCGGATTGAATTGCGGCTCCGGCTACGGTTGCGCCTACTTCAACACGATTTCCTGGCGCAATCCAACGATGCCATTGCCGATGGAGAACAGCCCGCAGGTCGTTTTCGAACGCCTTTTCGGCGACGGCAGCAACGCCGCGTTGCGGTTGTCTCGCAAGAAGGAAGACCGGAGCATTCTCGATTCGGTCACGGAAAAAGTCAGCCGGCTTCAATCCAAGCTCGATCCGAGCGACCGGACGCGCCTGACCGAGTATCTCGACGATATCCGCGAAATCGAGCGCCGTATTCAGAAAGCCGAGCAGCAATCGGCGAACGAAGGAAACGTTCCTGAAGCTCCAGTGGGCGTGCCCGAATTGTTCGAGGATCATTTGAAGTTGATGTTCGACTTGCAGGCCCTCGCGTATCGCGCCGACATCACGCGGATTATGACGCTGATGTATGCTCGCGATACCAGCGGCGCAACGTATGTGAACAGCGGTAATCGAGACGGCTTTCATGGCGCGTCGCATCATTCGAATGCTCGCGCCAAGATGGACTCATTCGCGCTGATCAACCGTTATCATGTCCAGATGCTGGCGTACTTCATCGACAAGCTGCAATCGACGCCCGACGGCGATGGGAATTTGCTCGACCACTCGGTCGTGGTGTATGGCAGCAGCATGAGCAACGGCAACCAGCACGATCATGATCCGCTGCCGGTGGTTGTGGCCGGCGGTCTCTCGGGACAACTGAAGGGCGGCAGGCACATCGTGACGCCGGCGCACACTCCGATGTCGAACCTGCTGCTCACGCTGCTCGAGAAATTCGGCGTGCAGCAGAAGAGCTTCGGAGACAGCACGGCGAAGCTCGATCTCTAAGCTTAGTTACGATTTCCAACGAATAGATGCAGGAGGACTCCGATCATGCGCATGACTAGACGCACGGTACTCACAGCGGGCGCGGCAGCAGCGGCTGCTGCCGCCTCGCCGGGGATATTTGCTCAGCAGTCGAACAAAACGGGAACGGGCAAGTTTTATGAAAGAGGTCCGGTTCGTATTTACTATGAGGAAACCGGCTCCGGCTTCCCGCTCTTGCTGATCCCAGGCGGAGGATTGAACTCCACGATAGCTGCGTTAGCAAACCCCTTTAACGCGATCGACGAGTTCAAGTCTGAATACCGCTGCATCGCCGCGGACCTGCGCAATGCCCCCAGCGGTCAATCCACTGGGCCCGTCGAGGTGGACCGGCCGTGGGAATCCTATGCTGACGACCAGCTCGGCCTGATGGATCATCTCGGTATCGACAAGTTCATGGTGATGGGTTTCTGCATCGGCGGCCCATTCATCTGGAGTCTTTTGAAGCGCGCCCCCAACCGTATTGCCGCAGCGGTGTTGGCACAACCCGTCGGCTGGCGGCCGGAGATGCTCGACCCGGCGTACTCCGGCCGATTCTGGACAACTTGGGGAACGACTCTGATCGCAAAGCGGCCCGAGATCACGCTGGAGACAACAAACAGGTTTGTGAGAAAGATGTTCGAAACCAGTCCCGACTTCGTCTTCACTGTGACGCGCGATTTCGTTCGTAGCTGCCAAAATCCGGTCCTTATCCTGCCGGACGAAGTCCCAGCCCACCCATATGCTGTCGCCATGGAATGCGCGATGCTCGCGCCAAACGCCGAAGTGAGCATTTTCCCCTGGAAACAGCCAAAGGAACGAATTCCCCTCGCTGTGCGGCAAATTCGTTCATTTCTCCGTGCGCATCGGCCGGCGTAACGGTGTTTCGATTGTCGGGCAACAATCAACCGGGCGATATCCCAATAAAGGCGCACCAACTCCTCATTTACTGGCGTACTGGGCGGCACGGACGCGCTCCTTGACCTCAGCCAGGAGCAACGGATAGTCGTGCGGAACAACGGCTCGGCCTTTCATGTTCACAACTCCACAAGGCTCGCCCGGTTCTTCGTCGTCAAAAGTGCAACAGGTGGTTGCACTTTTGGAGCCGGGATTTCTCGCACCGTTGGTGCGAGTTTTCGAGTCGCTCCGATTTCTCCGACCAGTCCTTGGAGTTCTTCTTCCAGGCTACGCTTCATATCCCCAATCTTAACCCACGATCCTGAACGCTCTGTCTTCACTTGGCGTATAATGCGCGCAAAAAATTATGAAAAACTTTCTTTGGTTATTTGGATTGATTTTTATCACTCCGGTCTTGAGTCAGACGGCCAGTACTTTAAAGATCGTTATCATTCGTCATGGCGAGAAGCCGGACGATGGCGACAATTTGACGTGTAAGGGATTGAACCGTGCAATGCAGTTGCCCAAGGTACTGGTTGATAAATTTGGAAAGCCTTCTCGCATTTACGTTCCATCGGTTGATCCCAAGAAATCGGCATCACACGCGCGTATGTTCGAAACGGCGACCCCATTAGCGGTTAAATACAATCTGGAAATCAATGCCAAATACGGTGTTGAGGACTATGCGGATTTAGCTCAGGACCTAAAAGCGCGGAAAGGAACAGAACTGGTGGTGTGGGAGCACAAGGCTCTCGACAACCTGTTACGAGCCCTGGGAATGAAGACCAAAGGATTGAAATGGGATGATGCCGATTTCGACAGCATCTGGATAGTCGATTTCAAGACTGGTGAAGCGAAGTTATCGTTCGATAAGGAAGGTCTTAAACCCTCAGAGACCTGTCAGTTCTAATTTCCAGATCTGCCGAGGTAGAATGTCGCATGCTCTACAACCGTCGTGAAGCTGGAAAGCTCGGGCTGGCTGCGTTGATATGGAGTCCGGTTGGATTCGGCCGGAGCGCCTTCTCTCCACCCAAACCTAATTCCAAGTGGGCCGGAGTGCAGGTCGGGCTTAACGTACCTTATAACTTCGGCGGGCGGACGATGAGAGTCGACGAGATTATCGATCGCTCGGTCCGTCTCGGATCGAGTGCGCTTGAATTGCGTTCGCAGCCGGTTGAAGAATTCATGGGATCGCCGGACAAGTCCGTCTACTCTGCGCCGGCGCCCGAACAGATCGCCGCGCGAAAAGCAACGGCTGAAGACGTCCGCAAATGGCGCGCGTCGGCGCCGATGGAAAAAGCGCGCCAGTGCCGTCAGAAGTTCGAAGATGCGGGCATCGCCATCGAAATCATGAAGGTCGATGACATCTACGTTCGCAGTGATGACGAACTCGATTACTTCTTCGCGCTCGCAAAGACGCTGGGCGCGCGCGCGATCTCATGCGAAATCTCGGATCCGCTCGATGGGACGAAGCGCATCGGAAGTTTTGCCGACAAGCATCAGATGATGGTCGGCTATCACGGACACACGAAAGTGACTCCCGCGATCTGGGAAGAGACCTTCTCCTACGCCAAATTCAATGCGGCCAATGTGGATCTCGGACACTTTGTCGGTGGGAACAAAACGTCGCCTGTTCCCTTTATCAAGAAACACCACGACCGGATCACTCACGTTCACGTTAAAGACAAGACCCTCGGTGATACGAATGTCTCGTTCGGGAAGGGCGACACACCGATCAAAGAAACTCTGCAATTGATCCGGGACAACAAATGGAATATTCAGGCCACGATTGAGTTCGAATACCCCGTTCCCCAGGGTTCGGACCGGATGATCGAAATGGCAAAGTGTCTGGAGTACTGCAAGGCCGCGTTATTGGGATAGCGCCTGCTTGAAAAACGCGTGGCTGCGATCCGCATCGGCGTCAAACGACCCGCGTCCCTCGATTGAAATCCTGCCGGTATAGCGGATGTTCTTCAGGTATCGAAAGAACGATTCATATTGCGCGTCTTCGTTCAGATCGTGCGGCCAGACGCGTCCTGCCGGATTCGCGAAATGAAGATGAACGATCTCGCGTTGGGCGGTTTCGACGATTCGCGAATCTTCGTTCTCCTCGCGCATGTGGTAATAATCGACGATCATCCGCACATTGGGATGCTGGACCATCCGCACCATCTCCAATGATTCGGCTCCCGAGTTCAGGATGTTGCTTTCCTGACGGCGCAGCGGTTCGATGGCAACAACAATTTCGTAGCGGCGCGCGATGTCTCCCGCGATTTGAAGGAACTCCGCAATTTGCCGGCGCGCCCGTTCGCGCGGGAAACCGTCGGGAACTTTGCGCGATCCCGCGCTGCCCCAGACCATGATGGAAGCGCCAAGCTTGCGGCAGCGGCTGAGGCACCCTTCCATGTAATCCTTCAAAGCTTCCATGGGAACGGCGTTGCCCAGCACCACCAATTCGGGACGGCGGATAAAACCGTTGAATGCTTCACAACGAATCGGTGAAGACAGCACCTGTGCGGCATATTGACGAAACTGATCTTCCGTCATCGCGGCAATTTCGGCGGCGGAAGGTTCGATGTAATCGAAATTGTATTTGACGGCTCCCGCGATGTCGTTGGTGCAAACACCCAGCTTCAGCTTCCTGCCCGCTGCAGGAACGGTCTGTGATCTCCTGAGGCGTGGATACAGCGCTCCTGCGGCAGGAACAAGAGCGCTGAGGAATGTTCGGCGGGAAAGCTTAGACATCATCCGGAACGACGAACGGTGGCCGATACTTTCCGCGCAACATGCGATTGGCTTCGTCGTCGCCGATAACCTGCTCCTTCACCGGGTCGAATCGCAGAACGCGCCCGAGGCGATAAGACACGTTCGCCAGGTGAACCAGTGTGGTTGAAATGTGCGCTTCCTCAATCGGCGAATGGATGTCCTGGGCGTTCCGGCTGCGGACACAATCGATGAAGTTCGCGAAGTGATCGCCGGATGCAGTCGCCGACGGACCCGGTTTGACTTTGTCCGTCAGCCAGGTCTTGTATGCGTCATAGCCGTCGATGCCCAGGTAACCGTTCGATCCATAAAAGAGGTTGCCGATCGTATTCGTCTTCGCATCGACGGGACCAACAGGCCCGATGCCTGCGAGCGGATCGGGAGGTCTCTTCGCCGCTGGAGCGGGCGCGGGCGCTGCCGCAGCGGGCGGAGCCGGAGCCGGAGCGCCGAGTCCCGCGGCCGGTATGCCGCTGCTCTTATATGCTCCGGTGCCGATCTCGGCTTCGTGATTCGTGATCCACGGGCGGATTTCGAGTTCCATCATCTTTCGTTTGCCGTTGGGTTCATCGAAATAGTATGTGGCGTTCAAAACGTTGGGCGTTTCCTGGTCGTCGTCAAAAAGGAAATGACCGCCCATCGCCGATACCATTGTCGGAAAGCGGACTCCGAGACCCCACCGCGCGATATCGATTTCGTGGATGGCCTGATTGCCGATTTCGCCGTTGCCCGTATCCCAGATCCAGTGCCAGTTGTAGTGAAATCGATTTTTAGTGAACGGCTTCAGCGGGGCGGGACCTGTCCACAAATCGTAGTGGACGCCATCCGGAATCGTTTCTGCGGTGGCATGGCCGATGGTGCCGCGCCATTTGTAGCACAATGCGCGGGCCATGTAGACATCGCCGATGACGCCATCGTGAAGGCCCTGAATCGCCTCGATCATTCCGGGGTTCGACCGTGACTGGCTGCCGTGCTGGCAAATGCGATTGTACTTTTTCACAGCTCTCACCAGTTGCCGTCCTTCAAACGGATCGTGCGAGCACGGTTTCTCGACGTACACATCTTTCCCGGCCTGGCACGCCCAGATGCCCATCAACGAGTGCCAGTGATTGGGCGTTGCGATCGTGATGGCATCGATTTCCTTGTCCTCGAGAAGCTTTCGAATATCCGTGTAGGCCTTTGGCCGCGGCTTGCCGAGATCCTCGACGTCTTTGAGACGCTGGTTCAGGACCCTTTCATCCACGTCGCACAAGGCGGCAATTTCGGCTCCCTGCACCTTCGCAAAGCCGCGAATGTGATCCTTGCCGCGCCCGCGTGTTCCGCAAATGGCGATGCGGACGCGGTCGTTCGCGCCCAATACTCTTCCACCCAATGCGAGCGTTGCCGCTCCAGCGGAGATGATTTCTCCGGATGTTTTCATGAAGCTGCGACGATTCATTTCCATGTGCTCCTCCAAAGGACGGCCGTGACAGACCGCTGCCGGAAGTGAAAGCCCTAAAAGGTCAATTTAAGCCCGATCTGCACGTTTCTCGGCAGATTACTCTGACTTGTCGTTTTACCAAAGCTCGAATTCGCCGGATCGGTATTTGGATTGGCGAATTGCGGGTGGTTGAATGCATTCAGGAATTCACCGCGCAATTGGAATTTCACGCTTTCGGTGACCGAGAAGTTTTTGATCATTGAGAGGTCCCACTGATTCAACGGTTGTCCGCGGAAGCTCGACATGCGCGATGGGAATGTCCGGATATTGCTCACGAGTGTCTTTCGCGTGTCGGCTCTCTGCTTCACGGGATCCACGACGCCGTTGGTTTGAACCGCGGCATCGGTGAAATAGAAACCGCTGGTATCGAAGGTCGCGTCCACCGTGCTTCCACTGATGTGAGCTGTGAGTTTCGTGGGATCTCCGTTGTAGTAGCGGTTCCCGGCGTCGATCGGCCGTCCGCTTTGCCACTGGTAAATGCCCTGGGCCTGCCAGCCGCCGAGGAAGCCCTCGATGAATTTGTTCCAGTCCTTTCCAAACAGGCGTCCCCTTCCAAACGGCAATTCCCAGATGCCGCTCACAACGACGCGATGCGGCGTGTCGTTCTGGAATATGCGGCGTTCATACTGGGTATCGGAATCGTTGAGGAAGCTTGTTTCTTCGATTTCCTTGGACCATGTGTAATTCGCAAGCACGGTGAACCCACGGCTGAAGCGCCGCTCCGCGCGAAACTGGCCGGCGTGATAGATGGATGAGGCATCGTAACGCTCTCCGGTGATTCCGGTGAATTCGGGGAAGGGGCGCAGAAGCTGCGATCGCGACGTTGTCGAACCGTTGAGCGTCTGGCCTGGAATCAATCCCTGAAAAGGATTGGCGACGATCGCAGCCAGGAAGTTATTCGTCACATCGTCTCGCACAGGACTTGTGGAGAGATATTTGCGCGGTACCGCATCGACAATATTGGTCGTTGCCGAGACGTCGTAGGCTTTGCTGCCGATGTAGGCCATCTCGAGCATCCAGTCTCCAGGCAACGCGCGCTGAACGCTGAACTCCCAACGATTGCCCATTGCGTTTTTCCGATCGACCGGTGTGTAGGTGATGCTTCGTCCAAGAAAAGTTCCGATTCCCAGACTGGCGCCCGGCGGGTCGGCAACACCAGTCGGAAAAGGATTGAAGAGACTGCTGCAGGTTGAGCACGCCGGCGCCAGCGTCAAGCCGTTGTTGAGCGTCGGCACAATGCTGGTCGATTGCGAGAAGCCCGTCTGCTGCACCGCATCAATAATGAACGGCGCCATGTAGACACCGAATCCGCCGCGTAACACCGTTTTGGGCTGGAGCTGAAAACTGACTCCAATGCGCGGCTGCCAGTTATTCGTGTCCGTCTTCCAGAAACCACGATGCTGCGCGTCCGCGAAAAGAAGACCGCCCTTTACCGAGAAACTGCTCGCGGCAATTTCCGGGATCGGATTCCCGGCATAAGCGGCCTTCGCCGCCGCTTCGATGGGACTGCTGACGTTTGTATCAAAGCCGCGAATGTTGCGGTTGTAGCGTTCGGTGTCGGCGCCTTCAACCTCGTATCGCAAACCAAGGTTCAGAGTCAGCCGGGGAGTGACCTTCCAATCGTCGTGAAAAAAGATTCCGTGATAGACCGTCTGATTGGACCGCGTTGCGTTCCGATCGATCAATCCGCCGGTCGGAACACCGAGCAGGAACGACGCGAGCTCCTGACCGATAGTTGCGGCCTGCGACGTGTTGAGCGGGCCGCGCGTGTAGGTAGTCGTGAAATCATACCGGCCCGCAGCATTGCCGGAAGGAATGCTGTTCTCGCGATAAGCCCGGAAATCGTAGCCCATTTTGAACGAATGATTGCCGGAGATCTTCGTGATCGTCGGCTGGAAGGCATAAATGTTGTGGGCGCGGATATCGCCGAGGCTGTCGCCGATCGGCGTGAAGGGAGTATTGGCGTCCGCGGTGTTGTTGTTATTGATTCGGAATTGCGGCAGATAAGAACCGCCGAAAAACGCCGCGGATTGCGCCGAGAATCCCAGGCTTTTGGGATCGAAGTTTCCCTGGCTCGGCCGTGCATTCTGTTCAAGGAATCGTGAAAAACCGGCGCGCGCATCGAGAATCATCGACGAACTCAGCGTATAAACATGGTCGTAACTGAAGCTGTTGTTTCTCCGCGTCAGGAAATTCCCTGTTGGAATAATCCCGTTCACCACGCCGGTCCAGTTGTTGCGTGATTCAACACGATCATTGTGCGAGAACCGGAAGAAGAACTTCTGCCTTGCACTCAGTGTTTGATCAAAACGGTAGCTTTCCGAATGAAAGCGGTCGGTCCGCGGATTGCCGCTGATGTGATTGTTGCGTCCCTGCGAATCACCCGGCTGATTGGGCAGCGGATAAAACTGCAGATACGCTTTGGCAACCGGGCTGATCAAATTGGGAGGAATTTTGTTTCCGGAAAACGGATCGCGCTGGATATTCGATCCGGCTTGCTGAGCCGAGAACGGATTGTAAATCTGAAAACTCGAATTGATGGCCAGCAGGGAAGAGAAATCGCCTTCGCGTTCGGCCAGAGTGGGAACCGTGTCCGTTCGCGGCTCGGGGAACACGTCCCTCAGTCCTTCATAAGCGAAGAAGAAAAACGATTTGTTGTGGCCATCGTATCCAAGCGGACCGAAGAGTTTCTTCGGCAACACGATAGGCCCGCCGACGGTTCCACCGAAACGGTTGTAGCGCAGTGGATCACGATCCGCCTTGCCGTCTTTGTTGGCGTCGCGGGACGGAGTTGCCGTGAGGTCGGTACGGTTGAGGAAAAAATCGTTAGCGGACAAAACGTCATTTCGAACAAATTCATAGAGCGTACCGTGCAGATCGTTCGTCCCGCTCTTTAGCATGACGTTGACCGTCGCGCCTGCGCCATGAGCCTGCTGCGCATCGAAGCTCGCCGTTTCCACCTTGAATTCCTGAACCGCATCCGCGGGTGGAATGAATGCGACCCGGTTGCCGCTCGAACCGTTGTCGTCCGTGTTGGGAATGCCGTCGAGCGTAAATTCGTGGCCTGCGGCGCGCGGCGCGCCGTCCGCAATGAAGTCCGAACTTCCGTTGTTGTCGAAGGGCCGGGAAAATTTGAGATCACCGATGTAACCGATACCCGGTGCAAGCCTCGTCAACGTAAACGGGTTCCCATCCGAGAGCGGCAGTTCCGAGATGCGCCGCCGGTCAATGACCTGTCCTGCAGTGGCTGAAGCTGTCTCGAGAAGCGCCACATTCTCCGTGACCGTCACCTCCTGCGACACATTTCCCACTTCCAGCGACAGATTCACAGTGAGCTTGTCGCTGATGCGTACTTCGATGCCCTTCCGCACCGCGGTCCTGAAACCGGCGGCCTCGGCGGTGACGGTGTATTCTCCGGGATTCAGATAAAGGGCGGCATAGTTGCCCTCTTCATTCGCGGTGGTCGTCGTCGAAGTATTGGTCGCGGTA
Source organism: uncultured Solibacteraceae bacterium (assembly GCA_964633285.1). Classification (GTDB taxonomy): domain Bacteria; phylum Acidobacteriota; class Terriglobia; order 20CM-2-55-15; family 20CM-2-55-15; genus 20CM-2-55-15. The sequence continues at coordinate 25,499 of CAZWGA010000066.1, forward strand.
TGGGTAACCGTGATTTTGACGCCAGGCACTACGGCGCCCGAGGTGTCGGTCACACGTCCGCTGATGGATCCCCGGAATTCCTGCCCGAATGCAACGATTAACGAACAACTCAGAAAGACAACGGCCAGTATGCTTCGCATAATTCCTCCCCCAGAAGATTTGCGACACCTATGAGTCCTCCGGGGGATTTACAAGGGACGACGCATTTGAGAGTGGAGAACCCAATATTTGAGATCTCAGATTTTGGGATCTCCACTCTCAAATAGGTTGCGTCCCTGTAACTCCCTCGGGGGCGCTACGCTTCGTTCATTGAAACAATTGCGGCGCGAATTCGTTCAAATAATTCCTCCAGTTGATCCAGGTATGCGCTCCCGAACTTTCGGTGAAGATGGCGTTGAATCCGTGTTTCTTCAGCATCTCGACCGTGGCCTTGCTTGTTGTGATCAGGCCATCATCTTTCCCCGTGCTGAACCACAACAGCTTCAGTCCCTTTTTCAAGGATGCGTCATCGAGCGTCTGGTGATTTCGAGTTTCCCAGTTCGGGCCCGCCGGTACGGGTGGTACCGAAGGCGGTGCCGGTGGTGCGGCTCCGCGTCCACCGCGTCCGCCGCGTCCTCCCGCGCCGGGGAATTCTCCGATCAATCCCGAGCTGTAAACACCGATGTAAGCGAAGCGGTCGAGATGAGAGAAGGCAATGTTGAGCGACTGGCTGCCGCCCATCGACAAGCCCGCGATAGCTGTGTGCGCGCGGTCCGTCAAGACTCGATAGTGCTTCGCAACATAGGGCATGACGTCAGCCGTGAAATCTTTCGCGAAGTCATCTTCGGGTGACAGAAAGCCGCCTCCACCGCGGGGAGCCTGCGTTCGAGTGGTGTGCCCTGCGGTCATCACCACGACCATGGGTTTGGCTTTTTTTGCTGCGATCAGATTGTCGAGAATGAAATTCGCGCGTCCCACCGAGGTCCATGAATCGTCGTTGTCGCCGGCTCCGTGCAGAAGGTAGAACACGGGATATTTCTCGTTTCCGGTTTCATACCCCGGTGGAGTGTAGACGTGCATTCGCCGCCACGTTGCGAGCGCCGACGAATAGTAGTTCACTGCAGCAACCGCGCCATGGGCGATATTTTTCGTTTCCATGAAGTCGGCGCCGGGAACGTAAACCAGACTCCACACATTCGCATTCGATTCGCTGATGAACGGACTGCGAGGATCGATCGTCGCCACACTATCGATGTTGAAGTTGTAGCGATAGGCGCCCGGATCGATCGGTCCGATCGTCAACGACCAGACGCCTGCTTCACCTTTCGTGAAGACTCCGGTCTGGCCCAGTCCCGGGATGTCGCTTGCCGTCAGCCGGACGTTCTGCGCCTGAGGCGCAAGCACGCGGAACGTGATGTGGCGGTCCGCTGAGACTTCCGGCGACGTGACCTGAGGCCGCGGAGTTCCGCCCTGGGCCGCCCGGTTTTGAGCGCTTGCATGAATGGCTGTTGAAAGGATTCCTGAAGCCAGGATGGTGACGAGGATCGCCTTGATGTTGCGCATTGCTGATGCCCTCCATTAACTGAAGCGGCGGCGGATGACCGCCGCTTCTGAGTTTTGCTAATGCGGACGATACGCTGTTCGCGCGACTTCAGAGTAAGGACACGGGGCGACCGTCACGCGAACTTCCACCTGCTGATGCGGCTCGACCGGCGGCCGTTTGGATTCGCCCTCACCCCAAACCAAAGTGACTTCGGTTCCGGGCTTGCTGAAGGCGGGATCGAGTGTTGCCAGTGAAAGCATCGCGCGCTCGTTGTAGCTGTAGCCGCTCCATGTCGAGACTCCGATCGTTTTGCCGTCTTTCATCACTCTGTCGTACGGCAACATGGCATACACCGCCGACGGGAAATCGATGTACTTCGCCGCCTTGCCTTTTTGAAACAGAGTTCCGAATGTGTGTTCGGCATCGCCGGGATTCCATACCAGCGTGACTTTTTCACGGTGCGGACCCGGCGCCATCTTTTCAAGGGCGGACCGGCCGGCGAAATCATGATCGAACTTCACCATCGAGCCGTAACCAAGATCCCACGGCGTGAAGTAATAGTCCGTGATGTTTTTCGAGTAGAAACTTCCGCCGAGCGATGCGACGGCTTCATAGCCGTTGGCCGGCAGCGATTCACGATACGGCTTCAATGCATCGCCCGCGTAAACAGCCGGTATCGGCGATGGTATCCAGCCGGATTCGAGCGTGTTGCTGGAATACGTGCGGCCGCCCGCGCGTTTCAAACCGAAATCTTTGCCGGCTTCCATGACCGCTTCGAGAACACGGTCGTTGTCTGCCCAGGGCCCAATCAATTCCCAGCCCGGCTGCCCGACCATGCCATGGCGCAGTAAGCTGACATCCACACCGGCAATCTGAACGTGATTCACGTTGAAAAACTTTACGTCGGGAGCAGGCTTGCCGCCCAGAAGCTTCTGCATGATTTGCGGAGCCGCCGGGCCCTGAAGCTGGTACCGGTACACCTTGCGGACCGGAGGCCCTTTACGGTCTACCGCGCGGTCGTCGCGCTCGAGCTTCACATCGTATTTGCCCTTCGCGGCTTGATATTCGATCCAGTTGTGAATCGAAGGGCGGCCGACAAGGTTGTACAGATTTTCTTCAAGATGAAAAAGGATTCCATCCCCGATCACGTACCCGTCGGGGTTGCATGGCACGTATTGTTTCGCCTTATCGACAGTGAAATTCTTGAAGGTATTGATGGCGTGATCCGACAGCAGCTTCAGCGCGCCCGGACCCTGAACGTACAAATCCGTCATGTGATACGAAAGGGTGAACAAAACACAGCTCTGCTGCCACGCCATTTGTTCTTCGCGCCAGTTGGAATATTCGGCGGGTATGACGGGATAAACATTAGGACCCATCTTCGAATTGCGAAGAAGTTCGACCGGACCTCCGGCTGCCTGGATGGCTTCTTCGAGGTTCTTGGGACTACTCATGCACTCTCCTTATTGAAAGATAATGTGGGCGTAGATTAGACCACATCCCGGCGCATTATAGTTTTCCCCTCTACTTCCAGGCATTGATAACTTTTCGCTGCAGCGAGTCCGGCCCGAACTCGAGCAGTTCGAAGCTGAGACCGTTTTGCCCCGTGGCCTGCGAAATCAGAGCCTTCGTCCGCGCACTTTCGTTGGGATCCTGAACCTGCAAACCATTGCGTTTGAATTCAGGCAGGACCGCGCGAAGATTCTCCACTTCGATTCCGATGTGAATAAATCCCGGAGGCCGGCCAGGCGCGGCCTGTTGCAACTCGAGGAACGTGTCGCGGCTGATCTGAAGATAAGAGAGTGGCCTTCCCTGCGAATCGCGAAAAGTGAAAGCTTCCTTCAGGCCAAGCGCTCGAGTGTAGAACTTGATCCCTTCATCAAGATCGGGAACGCTGACGGCCACGTGATTCAACTTCAGCGAGTCGTTTTTGGACTGAGCGCCGGTGAGCTGAATCGCCAATCCGGCCGCAAGCCCGGCAGCAAACAATGTGAAGCCGCGCATGGATCCTCCTCAATTTGAAGTTGCGCCCGTAATAGCGCGGATCATCCCATCGCTCTTGGTGTACACGTAGAGTTCACCGGCTGCATCCATGGCGAGGCGGGCATCGGCGCGGCCTGCGCCTGAGACGGGCGCCCGGCCCGGGAGATTCGCATTGTTTCCGCCGCGTGTGTGGTATCCGGTTTCAGTGATCGCGAACATCGACTCGTAAACCTGGCCGTTCCATCGAATCTTCAGTTCGTGAGTCTGCGCCAGCGTTTCCGGTTTTCCATCGTCGGCGGCAAGCATCTCTTTGTAGTCTGCATACCAGATGCGGCCGGTCGAAATGTCGCCGAAGATGTATTTGCCGCGCAATGCGGGCATTAGCTTTCCGTTGTAAAGGAAACCCGAGCCGATCGCATCTCCACCGCCCGGCACGTGTCCATATTCAATGACGGGATACGTCGGCACGACGGTCTCATCCGTGATATCGCTTACCTGCACCGGGATCCTGTCAACGGCCGGAAGTTTCGCGGTTTTGTTGTCCGCCTGAAGCAATTCATTTCCTTCACGCAGCGAGTAACCGTAGTTCGCGCCTTTGTGAATGATGTTCACCGTTTCCCACGTGTGCAATCCGACCGAATCCGCAATGAGCCGATTGTTCGCCGGATTCGCCGGATCCACAGCCCACGACAAACGGTGCGGGTTTCGAAGGCCGTATGCCCAGATTTCCGCGCGCGCGCCCGGTTTCTTGACGAACGGGTTGTCGTTCGGAATTCGATACCGTCCATTTTCGCTGACCGTGCTGGTGGAAGTGTGCTCATTCAGATCGGGAATGATTCGAAGAATCTTGCCGGAAAGATTGTCGAGCCGCTGCGGATTCGATCGAATGCGCGTATTGGCTTCGCCCGAGCCTCCGTCCCCGGAGGATATATAAAGGACGCGCCAGTCGGCGTCGCCCGCCCTGGCCGCCGGATTGAAGATCAGGTCGCCCAGCAGGTGAATCCGGGTATTGAACTGGATGCGCAGCAATTCTCGAGCGGTGCCTTCGAAGGTCGTGTTCGATGTATTGGTGTCGGTCCACTCGATCAAAACACCTTCGTACAGAATCGGGCCGGGAGTAACAATGGGCGGCGTCGGCGTGTAGCCCGTGATCTTGAATCCCGGAAAGTTCGAGTTGTCGGGAATATTCGAGCCGGGAAGCGCGGGATCTTCGATGTGGACCGTATAGAACTTTCCATTCCTTCGATAATCGGGATCGAAATACAGCGTGTTCAGGCCGCTTCCAAATCCTGCTTCCAGAAAGATTTTATGAAAAATGCCGGGCTTCCCATCGCGTCCGTTGAAATCCAGATACACCGTGAGTTGTTTCGTGGTTTTATCGACGATGTAAAGAGGACCGTTCAAATCCGGAACGAATAAACGGTTCGCGCCTCCAGGTTCTTCCCGCAATCCGCTCACTCTTGCGAGCAGCGCATCGTAATTGGTTTTTCCATCGAGCAGCCCCGTAATCGGCAACGCGACATAGTCCTTGATTTCAAGAGTGGCCTGCGCCCGCGCAGCGGCGGCGAACAGAAAGATCAGCAGGGGCAGACTAATAAGAAGGGCGGTTTTATCGCGAACGATCATGACGAACTCCAATCAGCGGATGTTGAAAGCACCGCGAAGACGGATGTCTTCGGATGAGGCTCCCACCAGAACCTGGAAACGGCCGGGTTCAACGGCCCATTGCATCTCGCGGTTCAGAATCATCAGATCCTGCGGCGACAGTGTGAATCGTACCTGCGTCTTTTCGCCGGGCTTCAGGCTGATTCGTTCAAATCCACGAAGAACGGAGTCGTAATATATGACGCTTGTCACGTCCGGCGAAAGATAGAGCTGCACGATTTCGTCGCCGGCCCGCGCTCCCGTGTTTTGCACCTCCATCGATATCTGAATGTTCCCCGTGCGGTTCTGCGACGCGGGGGTGACCTGCAGGTTGGAATACGCGTAGGTCGTATAGCTCAGTCCATAACCAAATGGATAAAGCGGGCCATTCACCAGAATCTTCTTTTCGTCTCGATTAAGGTTCGCTGTGGGAATCTGCGAGCCGCGTTTATATGGAAAGTTCAAAGGAATCTGGCCGACTGTTTTTGGAAACGTGATCGGAAGTTTTCCCGACGGATTGTAATCGCCGAACAACACGTCGGCGATGGCCGTCCCGCAATACTCGCCCTGAAACCAGGCTTCGACGATGGCAGGCACATTCCGGTCAATCCAGTTGATCGTCAGCGGCCGGCCATTCAGAAGAACAACGACGGTCGGTTTGCCTGCTTCATGCACCGCCTGAACCAGGCGTAATTGAAAACCGGTCAGTTCGAGACTCGTGCGCGATTTGCTTTCGCCGACGAGGTCGGAGTTTTCGCCGAGAACGACGATCGCGGCATCCACCTCGCGGGCCATGTTTCTTGCTTTATCGATTTCCGCCTGCTCACGTTCATTGGGCGGCACTGGAACGATTTCCGTGTCCGGGAAACCCGCATCGACGAATTCGCTGCCTTTCGTGTATTGCACCTGCACATTCGGACCGAGTTTCTGCCGGATGCCTTCCAGAACTGAAACGACGCTCAGATCCGAAGGCCCGTACCGGCTCTGCGAGTTTTCCACCTCGGCTGCATTCGGACCGGTGACCAGAATCGATTTCAAATCCTTTCGCAGCGGCAGCACGTTACCTTGATTCTTCAGCAGCACGATGGATTCGTGCGCAGCGCGGAGCGCGGCCTCAAGGTGCTGCGGAGTGCGAACGGCGCGATCGGCTTCGGCAGGCTGCGGAACATAAGGCTGATCGAACAGACCGAGCCAGAACTTCACGCGAAGCACATCACGCACTCGTGAATCGACGACGCTCACCGGTAGGCGGCCCGCCCTGACGAGCTCACGCAACGGATCGATATACGTTTCGGGAGGCTGGAACGCCGTTCGAACATTCAGTCCCGCCATCACGACCTGCCGCACGGCTTCGAGATAATCGGCCGCGACTTTGTGTTTTGTCTGAACGAATTCGACGGCCGAACTGTCCGATACGACATAGCCTTTGAAACCAAACCGGCCGCGAAGAATGTCCGTCAGAAAATACGAGCTTCCGGTGATGGGGATGCCGTCGTAGTCGTTGTATGAACTCATCGTCCCGAGCGCGCCGGCATCCTGAAATGCGGCTTTGAAGGGCTGAAGGTAGATCATCTCCAGTTCGCGCGGAGTGATTTCCGGATCCGTGCGAGCCGTGCCGTCGCGTCCGCCTTTCGGAATGCTATAAACAGCGAAATGTTTGGGAGTGGAAACCACGCGCTCCGCTTGAATCGCGCGTATCTGGTGACGTCCAAGCTCCGCGGTCAGATAAGGATCTTCGCTGTAGGCTTCAACCGTGCGGCCCCAGCGTGGATCGCGCGGCAGGTCCAGTATCGGCGAGTAGATGTTCGTATAACCGAGGATGCGCGCTTCCTTGCCCGTGATGTGGCCGATTTCATCAACGAGGCCGCGATCCCACGCGCTGGCGACACCCAGTTGCGACGGAAAACTCGTGGCGTGCGGATGAGCGAGTCCGCGTATCCCTTCGTTCGTGAAATCGACAGGAATACCGAGCCGCGTTTCTTCGATGAAAAATCGCTGGACCGTATTGATGGATTCGGCATGCGTGGAATAGGGCAGAGCCAGTCTGGATTTTGTGACGCCGGCATTGACCACGCCGTTCAAGTGCTCATCGATGTTGGCGATGCCGTCCTTCCAGACCGCCTGCTTCCACTTCGGCGTCGGCAATTCATCCATCAGGACGCGGCCGTATCCGTACAGCGTCGCCATCTGCGCGGTTTTTTCTTCGATCGTCATTTGCGAGAGAAGATCGTCGATGCGGCGCTCGGTGGGAACAGACGGATCTTCGTAGGGATCCATCCGGCCGTTTTTGTTCAAATCGATCCAGTTGCCGTGATAGATGCTGCTGCGCGACTGCGGCGCCGCCATAAACGCAAAGGCACAAAGGCATAGAGAAAAGCCGCACAGAACAATCCTTTGTGCCCTCCTGTCCTTTGTGTCTTTGTGTTTATTCATTACTCCATCCTTCTAAAACGCGAATCGCATACCCAACTGAATTTCCCGCATGGTCGCAGCGTCCACGATCGTACCGAACGCCGCGGAAGTCTGCGTTGTATTCGGACCATTGAGATTGACGATATTCAAGGCATTCGTTGCTTCACCGCGGAATTGCATTTCGAGCCGCTCTCCCAATTTGAAATTCCGCATCAAACCGATATCGACCGTTTTGGTTCCGGGCTTGTCCAGAATATTACGGCCGCTTGTGCCGGGCTGTCCGGCGGCATTCTGTTTGAACGCGGCAATATTGAACCATGCGGCAGTCACTTCGGCGCGTGATCGATTGGGGCTGAGATAAGGGTTGCCGATGAGATCCGTGCGATCGTTACTGTTGCCGTCGAGGTTATTGTCCCTCCCTGAACCGACCGAGAACGGCGTTCCGCTTCGAGCTTTGATGATGGACGACACGGCCCATCCATTCAATATTTGACCGAATACGTGATTCGAGCCTTTGTAGTACTTCAAATCCCAGATCGCCGACATCACAAAATTGTGCCGGCGGTCCGAGTCGGTGCGGCCTTTTTCGAGATACAGCTTCGTCGCATCCTGCATACCGGTTGCGCCGTTGGCGGCCGCCTCATTGGCACCTTCCAGAGCTTTGCCGAACGTGTAAAAGCCCTTGAACGAGACTCCATGCGATGTGCGTTTCTCGGCGGTGAGCTGCAGCCCGTGATACGAATTGTTGACCACCGATTCAATCATCGCGATCGAGCTGTAGGTTTGGGGAGCAGGCTGAATCGGTCTGCGGTCATTCAGGTTGGCTGATGTTGCGCCCGGCCCGTATACCGGATAATTCACGTCGATAATCGTGGGCCAACGGTGTCCCAATGCTCCCACGTATGCGGCGGTGACGCTGAGATCCTTCGTCACCTGACGCTGAACCGAGAGATTCATCTGGTACGTGTAGGGCCATTGGAAATCAGGAGAGATGGCCGTAATGGCGGCGTTGGCAAGAAAACGCGTGCTTGTCGCGCTGTATACATAAGGATAAGGCGACACGCCTCCGGGCAGATTGGCGTACGGATCGGTCAGCGATTTCACATCGGTGAATGTCTGCCGCGCGCTGAACGGCTGAAAGTCGGTGGTCTGGTTCCATTCGTTTGCCGAAATGCTGCCGAAGAATTTGCCGAAAGCGGCGCGCACCGATGTTTTGCCGTCGCCCATCGGATCCCATGCCAGCCCGATGCGCGGCGCAAGATTGTTCGTATCGGTTTTCACGATACCGCGCGTCACGCCGGGATCGCCCGGGAACAGGAGTCCGAGAGGCGCCGAAGGAACCTTTGTGGATTTGACGCCTTTCACAAACGTCAACTGGCGATCGTATGGATCGGTAAACGGAGTCTGGACGTCATAGCGCAAACCGAGATTCAACGTGAGACGCGGATGAACCTTGAAATCATCCTGAAGGAACGCGCTGTAGTACCACCCATTGTTGTACTTCGTGATCGGCGCATCCTGAGCCATCGATCGCGGCAGTCCCAGCAGGAAGTCCGAAAACGCGTTTCCGGATTTGCTTCCATCAAAAGAGAAGACTCCGTAGTTGTTCAGCAAGGCATCGTGAATGTTCTTTTCCAGCGACATCTCGCCGCCAACCTTCACCGCGTGCTTGCCCTTGTTCCAGTTGAACAGTTCGCGTACGCCGTAATAATTGCTTCCGGCGATGGGCCCGGCGATGGCCTGACCGAGAGTGAAAAAACCCGTGACGGAAATCTGCGGAAGGGAAGGAACTCCCTGCACCTGAAATCTGGAGCCGAAGTCCGCCAGAGATTTCGCCGGCGAATTGATCCTGCCGCCGAAGTTGCGGACGTACGTCAGCCGCAATTGACTGAATGTGGTCGGGCTGATGTTCCAGTTGTCGCCGGCGTTCAGATTCTGCTGCGTCCATTTGAACGCGCGGCTCGACCAGGGCAGTCCGCCGGAACCGGTTTGCATTCCCTCGATGTCTTCTCCTTTATTGCGATAGTAGCTGCCCGTCAACATGTGAGATGAATTCAACTGATGATCGATCTTGAACTGTAATTCATCTGTGTTTGTCGGATGGGATGCCCGCGATTCAAACAGATTGTTCGGGAGATTCGGCAACGGGATCGAGGCATCGAGAATCCTTCTCGCGGTCGGATCGAAGCGATCCGGAGGAATGATGTTTCCCGGGAATGCCAGTTTGGTGGCAGGATCGGTCGGCTTTGTTTTCGAAGCGGAGAAATCACCGGCGCGTTCAAGCGCCGTGGGCACAACGGGCCGGGCCGAATCGAGCTTTCTCTGGCGCAATCCCGAGTAGCTTCCGAAGTAGAAAGTTTTGTCTTTGACGATCGGTCCGCCAAAACTGCCGCCGTACTGGTTCCGGCGGAGCGTGGGTTTCGTCAGGGCGCCCCACGATTTGGCGTTCAGCACATCGTTGCGAAGATATTCGAAGGCGGATCCGTGAATCGCATTCGCTCCGGATTTCGTAACAACATCCACCATGCCCGCCGAAAATCGGCCGAACTCGGCGCTGTAGCTGTTGGTGATGACGCGGAATTCCTGAACGGCATCGGGATTGGGAAGCGCGTT
>CAZWGA010000067.1:0-35446 GCA_964633285.1 uncultured Solibacteraceae bacterium
CCACAAAAAAGATACACACGGTACACACACAATTTGAAAGACTTCATGTTTGCAGACGGGGTATCCCGCTTGAGTTTTTTGTTGAATCACAATTCCGGGCTCCACTCCCGGGTATTTGCGGGAGTTCATTTTCGCTAGATGAAATCCTTCGTTTCGAGCCCTCCCTGCCACGAGTTCTGCCGGCTTGCCGATCAGATCGGGCATCGTGAAATACTGCGCTGACGGTCCCAACGAAATAAGCACGCTGACGGAAGGATCGCTTCCCTCTTGAGTTCCAGGTTTTGGAGATTGATAAACGACCGTTGAGGGATCGCCTTCCGTTGTGTGGGCGTAAAGCGTATTGCCCAAAGTCAGGCGGCGCTGATTCAACGTAAGCTGGGCGGCGCGCACGCTTGTCCCGATCAAATTGGGAACTGGAAAACGCCGGGGTCCGAGCGATAGAAGCACTTTCACCGTGCGATTCTGCCGCAGCAATGTGCCTTGGGGCGGGATCTGTTCGAAAACATGACCTTCGGGAACCTGCGCACTAAACCTGCCCGTACCGAACGGCTTCAGCACAAGACCCGTACTCTGAAGAATCGCTTTTGCTTCTTCCGGAGTTTTCCCGACAACAGAGGGAACCATGACTTCGCGTCCGTGGATTGCGAAGCGCATTGCGGTCAGAGCGCTGACAATTCCCGCGACTCCAAGGATCGATACCATCAGCACCATACCGGACCAGCGGGAAAACTGGCTCACTGGTTTCTGTCCGCGTTCGAGGCGTTCATATTCAGGTTCGCTCATTGCGGTTCAATTATCCCATGGGTTCGAATTTTTCATCAGGCTGTATCCGAGCGCCATTGGCGAAGTCAGCTCCCGAAACGGCTTTTCGATTTTCAGGCTGAATGGACAGAATTTCCAGAAAGTTGCCGTCCCCGCAAACAACGTGAAGACTTTGCCTGGTGGAAAGTATTCGACCGGCACCGGCCCGTTCGGGCACCTCTCCTCCAGAGGAAAAGACAATTCGAGTCTTAAGAATCTTGCAGACCTTCCCGCGAAGCTTCGTCACGGTTCCAGGCCACGGGTTGAATGCTCGAACTCGATTGTGAATCTGTTCCGCCTTCATGCTCCAGTCGATGAACCCATCTTCTTTTTTGAGTATCGGCGCCAGGGTCGCCTTCGAATGATCCTGCGGAGTTGGTTTGAGATCCCCTTTCAGGATTCCTTCGAGTGTACGCACCATCAACGCGCCACCTATCGCCGACAGCCGTTCGTACAATTCCGATATGGTCTCATCCGGTCCGATGGATGCTTCTTCGCAAAGAAAGACACCGCCTGTATCCATCCCTTCATCGAGCAGCATGGTGCTTACGCCCGTTACCGTTTCGCCATTTGCAACCGCCCAGTGCACCGGTGCAGCACCGCGATATCTGGGAAGAAGGGACCCATGCAGGTTGATGCAACCGTATCGGGGCAAATGCAGGAGCCAGCCCGGCAGGAGTTTGCCATACGCAACAACGACAATGAGGTCGGACTCGAGAGACACCATCAACGCATGCGCCTCATCGGTCTTGAGCGACGAAAGCTGGTAGATCGGCAAATGTAATTCGTGGGCACGCTTCTTGACGGGTGAAGACTGAAGATTCTGGCCGCGGCCGCCCGGCTTGTCCGGCTGAGTAATGACACCCCGGATATCATAGCCGCGCTCAAACAGATGAATGAGCGACGGCAGCGCGAAAGTAGCGCTGCCCATAAAGGCGAGTTTTATTCCCACTTGCCCTGGCGGATCAGCTTCTTGATTCGCCGCTTGATCATGTCGCGCTTGATGAAGCTCAGATGATCAAGAAAGAACCTCCCGTCAAGATGATCCATCTCATGGCAAAAGGCGCGAGCAAGCAAGTCGGAACCTTCGACGACAACTTCCTTGCCATTCAGATCGATTCCACGAAGCACGATCTTCTTCGGCCGCACAACGTTCGCCGAGAATCCGGGAATACTGAGACATCCTTCTTCTTCGAATTGTTCACCCTCTGTGGAAACAATCTCAGGATTCAATATCGTGATCAGATGATTCTTTTTTTCACCGCAAGTCGTATCCGTCACCATGATGCGCTTCGAGACACCAACCTGCGGAGCCGCCAGACCGACGCCCGGCGCTTTGTACATCGTTTCGATCATGTCGTTAACGAGTTTCACCTCAGCATCGGTGACGTTCGTGACGGGATCGGAGGGTTTGTCGAGGACCTCGGAACCCCAGAGTTCGATCGGACGAATCATAAGGCTATCTTAACATCTGCTTCGGACCAGATTCGGGGACCCTCCGCTTAGTAAGCACGCAATTGCTCCCCGTACGCTTTATGGTTGCGTTCCGTTTCTCCAACCGAATCACCTCCGAATTTTTCGAGGAACGCATTGGCAAGCACAAGCGCCATCATCGTTTCACCGATCACACCGGCCGCTGGAACGGTGCATGTATCCGATCTCTCGTGCTGAGCAAGAAACGGTTCTTTTGAAATCATATCCACGGATCGCAATGCCTTTTTGAGTGTGGGAATCGGTTTGAGATATCCGACAGCCCGCACTTCTTCGCCGTTGGTGATTCCGCCTTCGATGCCTCCGGCCCGGTTGCTGAGGTGATAGAAACGCTTCTGAGTACTGTCGTAAGCAATTTCATCGTGAGCCTGAGAGCCGCGGCTGTAAGCGATTCGAACACCCTGCCCGATCTCCACGGCCTTGACCGCATTGACGCACATGATCGCCTGGGCAAGCCTGCCGTCCAATCTCGTATCCCACCCGGTATGCGACCCCAAGCCGACAGGAACACCACGGGCAACCACCTCAAACGTGCCGCCGATAGTATCGCCGTCCTTTTGCGCCTTTTCGATTTCACTGACCATTTCCTGAGCCAGATCGGGCAGAACGCACCGAACAACGTCGTCGTTGCGAATGGCTTCGAGTTGGTCCCAGGAAACAACAAAATCCGAAGGCACGCGGGCGTTACCGATGGCTGTCGTATGACTGAGCACATCCATTCCGAAATGCCGCAACAGAACCTTGGCGAGACCGCCCGCCGCAACGCGGGCTGCAGTCTCGCGCGCGCTGGAACGCTCGAGGATATTCCGGGCATCGGTGTGATTGAATTTCAAGGAACCCGCCAGGTCGGTGTGTCCGGGCCGTGGACGCGTGACGCGCCGTTTCGTTGCGGCATCACTCAAGACTTCACGAGCCGCCATGATTTCTTCCCAGTTCGGCCAGTCGCGGTTCTCAATCATCATTGCGATCGGGCTTCCGATCGTTTTTCCGTGACGCACTCCCGACAGAAAACGCACCTGATCGCGCTCGATTTTCATCCGGCCGCCCCGGCCATAACCTCCCTGACGGCGTTTCAGTTCGTTATCGATGAATTCAAACTCGATGGGAAGATGAGCTGGAATGCCTTCAACGAGAGCGATCAGCGCCTGGCCGTGAGACTCGCCGGCCGTTCTAAAGCTCAGCATGCGTTGAGTATAACAGGGTATGGTACGATGACGAGCGATGCCTCTTTCGCTGAAAGCTGCGGTCAAAGAAGTGCAAGAGCTCTCGTTCCTGACCGCGAAGGCTTTCGCCGCAATCTTCCGCAGCCCTTTCTATGTGCGCGATATTCTTCTGCAAATGGAAATGATCGGCGTCGGATCTCTCACTGTCGTGATGCTCACAGGCTTCTTTACAGGCGCCGTTCTGACATTGAATGCTTCGGAATCCCTCAGCCGGTACGGCGCAACCGCGTTCACCGGACAATTGGTGGCGATTTCCCTGGTTCGCGAGCTGGGGCCTGTACTGTCCTCGTTGATGGTCGCGGGACGCGTCGGGTCGGGAATCGCATCGGAACTGGGGTCGATGCTCGTCACCGAGCAGATCAACGCCATGCGGGCATTGGGAACCGATCCCATCAAGAAACTCGTTGTGCCCCGGCTGCTCGGAACTCTGGCAATGCTGCCGATCATTACAATCATGGCCGATGCAAGCGGCATTATCGGCGGGCTTGCCTGGGCAACCGGCGTACTTCACATCAGCGCGAATCTTTATTTGAGCCGCGCATGGAGCGGTTTGTCGTATACGGATGTTTTCGGCGGCCTTCTGAAACCGCTGGTGTTCGGCGCAACCATTGCCATGGTGAGTTGCTATTGCGGCCTGAGGACCTACGGAGGAACACAAGGCGTCGGCCGGTCGACGACTCAAGCGGTGGTCGCGTCGTCGATTCTGATTATTATCTTCAACCTTTTTCTGACTCAGGCAATCCTTCCTTACTCGCGATGACAGGCCCGATTATCGAATTGAAGGATGTTGTGAAGGTCTACGGCGATCGAACTGTGCTTGATGGAATTTCCTTTCGAGTCATGGAAGGCGACACCAAAATCATCATCGGCGCCAGCGGTTCCGGAAAATCGACAATTCTGAAACTGATTATGGGCCTGGACAAGCCGGACGAAGGACAGATCTGGGTTTCGGGCCAGGAGATCACCAGGCTCAGCGAGCGCGACATGAACTCCTTCCGTCAGAATATCGGAATGATTTTCCAGGAGTCGGCTCTATTTGACTCACTGACAGTCCGTGAAAACGTCGCGTTCCGCCTTTACGATGCCGGCGCGCCCGAAACCGAAATCGATGCGAAAGTCCGGCAGAGCCTGCGCTTCGTCGGGCTCGAGGATGCCATCGACAAAATGCCGTCAGAACTGTCGGGCGGCATGAAAAGGCGCGTTTCTCTGGCACGCGCGTTGATCAACGAACCGCAGATCATGCTTTACGATGAACCCACGGCCGGGCTCGATCCCGTCACATCGAAAAAGATAAACGAGCTGATCATTGCTTTGCGGGATACGAAATCCGTAACGGGTGTCTTCGTTACGCATCGGATGCGCGACGCATTCACACTCGCCACCGAATACGCGACGGGAAGCAACGGCCAGGTGGAATTTCATTACGAGGATGATTTTCTATGCATCGCAAACACCCGTTTTCTGCTGTTGCGCGACGGCAAGATTATTTTCGAGGGTCCCGACGAAGTTTTGCGCAAATCGCAGGATCCGTACGTCAAAAGCTTTCTGGCTTGAGAGGAGATAAAACATGGCACAACGTCGATCCATCGCATGGGCAGAGCTCAGAGTAGGACTGCTGGTCGTGATCAGCTTCGCACTTCTTGCCACCGCAATTTTCTTCATTGGCGGCCAAAAAGAATTCTTTGGCCCGAAATATACCGTGACGGCCTATTTTGCAAACGCGAACAATTTGAAGAAGGGAGCGGAAGTTCAACTTGAAGGCGTCACAATAGGCAATGTCACCGACGTCCGTATTTCGAAGTTGCCGGATCCGGATAAATCGGTTGAAACGGATTTGAAGCTGAGCGCGAAATACCAGAACATCATCCGCTCCGACTCTAAAGTCCGGATTCGAACGATTGGTATTCTGGGAGATTCGGCGGTCGATATTACGCGCGGGTCGGAGAAAGGGAAAGTGATCGATGACGGCGGTACGGTCCAGGGCAGTGAGGAAGGAGACATCCGGAGAATCGTCAGCAACACGAACGACTTCGTTGCCAACCTGCAGGTGCTCAGCGACGATATCAAAAAAATGGCGGAACGCGTCGACCGCGGTGAAGGAACACTCGGCAAATTCCTGACAGACACGTCCATTTACGATAACGCCGACGCCACTGTCACCGAATTTCACGGCTTGGTTCGCGACGCCAGAACCGGAAATGGGACGGTTGCCCGATTCCTTAATGACGACGAGGCTTACCGGAAATTCACCGAAATCGAAGACCACATGGATTCGCTTGTCCTCAAAATTGAGCAAGGCAATGGTACAGTCGCGAAAATGCTCAACGATTCATCGATGTACAATCGGGCCGATGACATTCTGGCCAAGTTCCAGTCCGTTGCCGACCGTATCGACCGCGGCGAAGGAACACTCGGCAAATTCGCCAAGGACGAGGCGCTTTACAACGATTTCCGAAGCTCGGTTACCAAATTCAATTCCCTGATGAACTCCATCGAAAACGGCGAGGGATCGGCCGGAAAGTTCATAAAAGATCCGACGTTTTACAACAGCTTTACGCAGACTTCATCGGAGATCCAAAAACTGTTGTACGATTTCAGGCAGAATCCGAAGAAATTCATGACCATCAATTTCAAACTCTTCTAGGAAGTCCATGAGCGCAGAGATCAAGAAAAAACTCGAAGAAGAAATTCTGACTCTTGAAAAAGAGCTGCGCGAGGAACTGCCCAGGGCCCTGAAAACAGCAGCGGCGCTGGGCGATCTGAGCGAAAACGCGGATTACCAGGCCGCCAGAGAACGGCAGGACTTCGTGCGCGTCCGGCTGGGCCAGCTCAAACAGCGTCTGGCCGATCTCTCAATGATCAATTTTGATAAGATTCCGCGGGACCGGATTTCTCTCGGCTCAAAAGTCGTCCTTCTGGATGTCGACAAGAACGAAGAGATTACCTACAAGCTGGTGACGAGCGAAGACGCCAATGCGCCGGCGGGACTTATTTCAACCACTTCGCCCATCGGACGAAGTCTGCTGAACAAGCGTGAAGGTGATACGGTCGAAGTAAAAATTCCATCCGGTACCCGCACGTTCGAAATCATCAGCTTCACGACGATGCACGACAACCCATAATTCGGATGGCAGAAGTTCATTCCATTACCGGAAGAATCGGAGCCGGCGGCCAGCGAGTCCTCGACTCGATCGTGAATCTGCTCGCGAGCCTGCGTGTTCACCCGAATATCCTGACTTTGATTGGAATGCTCATCAACATCTTCGCGATGATTCTCTTTGCGAAGGGAATCTTCACGTATGCTGCGCTCGTCGTCATCTTCGCGGGCATCTTCGACATGGTGGACGGTGAAGTCGCCCGGCGCACGAAGCGTGAAACCAAGTTCGGCGCTTTCTTCGATTCCGTCATTGATCGTTATTCCGACGTGCTGCTGCTGCTCGGCCTGATCATCTGGTACGCGAAGATCGATCGCATCTTCTATGTGGGCCTCACGGGCCTCGGTTTAATCGGATCCGTCCTCACCAGTTACAGCCGCGCGCGCGCGGAATCGCTGATCCCCGCCTGCAAAGTGGGATTTCTTGAAAGGCCGGAGCGAATCGGCCTGTTGATTATCGGTTCGCTGTGGGACCGGATGGCGGCGGTATTGTGGGTTATGGCCATCCTTTCAAACTGGACGGTTTCGCAGAGAATCTGGTACACGTGGCGGGAACTCTCGGCTGCGCAGCGCCGCGCTACTTCCGTATAACGTTGACGTCCTTCGGAAGCTTCAAAGAAAAGACAGAATCCGAAATACCCGAATTCAGCTTGATGTTCGTATATTTGAAAATCGTGTAGTCGTTGCTGACTTCCGTGACTTTGAGTTGAGCAGAGATCCCGCGTTGCGCATCCATCCACATCCGGATCGATTTGAAAGC
The DNA here is from genome assembly GCA_964633285.1 of uncultured Solibacteraceae bacterium. Taxonomy (GTDB): domain Bacteria; phylum Acidobacteriota; class Terriglobia; order 20CM-2-55-15; family 20CM-2-55-15; genus 20CM-2-55-15. The sequence continues at coordinate 7,430 of CAZWGA010000067.1, forward strand.
TCCGGAATTCCTGGGCTTCAGATCCAGCATGGATGCTTTCTTTCCGTCGAGTAACTCTTCCCCGGCGAATGTCACATCGTAGTTTTTCTTCATGTCTTCGCTGGATGTTCCGAAGGCAAGCGCCATAAACATCTCGACCGTGTTCTTGTGCTCGCCGAGCATGCCTTCCTGTACCTGTTTCAGGCTCGGTGTGTACAACTGGATTTTGCCCTTATCAACCAGAGCGTATTGAGCGATTGGCTTCGAGAACTCGAATTTCACGCTCGGCTCTTTGCCTTTTCGCACATAGTAGAACTTCCCGTTCGAGACATCTTTATCGTTTACGATAACCGTGACCCTGGTGCGTTCGAGATCGGCCTCAACCGACTTGAACGTCTTGGACACTTCGTCCATTTTGGCGAAGATCTGATCCAGAGTCTCAGCCTGCAGGGGCGGGATGAGCAACAAAAGGACGACGCACAATGCACAAAACAATTCTTTCATTTCCCGATCACCTTTCAATCCAGACCGAAAACGCGACGAGCGCGCCTTTCGCGTCGTAAACAGGCTCTGTCCGCACCACATTCACTCTATAGCCCAGTGAAGCCCTGAGATGATCAATCGCAGCCTGCTCGGTCGTGACACTCACGGTGAATCCGGCGTGGCCGGCGTCATCTGTAATTGTTTGACGTATGGATTGGTCGGAAGGAACTCGAGGCCCGTCCTTAAAGAGCGTACGCGGAGTCAGAAAGATGAAGGCGAGGATGACGATACAGATCGCATCATATTGAATCGATCCTCGCTCGAACGACCACAGTAGAAAACGCTTCATACATTGCGCGTCGGCGCCATTTCGTTGTGGGTATTCCCGGGAATCGGATCATTGTCGCTGACAACAAGTCCGTCACGCATCTCGATAAGCCTGTCGGTATAGGTGACCAGTTCAGGGTTGTGCGTTACGAGCACGATGGTCTGCTTAAATCTCTGGTTCAATTCCCTGAACATATTCAGAACGATTTCAGAGTTTTTGGTATCCAGATTTCCAGTGGGCTCATCCGCCAGAACGATTGCGGGCTTGTTCGCCACTGCGCGCGCAATAGCGACGCGCTGTTGCTCTCCTCCGGAGAGTTCCGAGGGCTTGCGGCCCATTTTGTCATCGATCATCAGCAACCGGAGTATTTCGGTTAAATGTTCGTGGTTGCTGTTTTGCGAGCCGTGGATATACCGCGCAATGTCGATATTGCCGCGAGCAGTCAAAGTCGGCAGCAGGTTGAATTTCTGAAACACAAAACCGATCTTGTGGCGCCGGATTTCGGTCAAGCCGTTATCGTTCATTCGTCCGATGTCGTTTCCGTCAACGCGGACCGTTCCCGATGTGGGCCTGGTCATCGCGCCGAGAATATGCATCAGGGTGGATTTGCCGCAACCGGAAGGTCCCATGATCGCCGCAAGCTCGCCTTCCCGAATCCCGACGCTGACTCCTCGAAGCGCTTCCACCTCGACAGCGCCGGCCCGGTACGTTTTGCGAAGGTCCCTGGTTTCCAGCAAAATTTTCATTTATAAGACCTTAACTCCTGAGATTCTGTCACAAATGCTATTCGTACGCGAGTGCTTCAACCGGATCCTGCTTCGCCGCTTTCAGCGACGGATAAAGCGATCCGATGATTCCGCTCATCACTGCGAAAACCGTCGCGCGGATAATCCAATCGAAGGTAATCATGACCATCAATGTCGGGAAGATGGCCGTTACCACACTTCGAATCAGGAAACTTGCGCCAATCCCGATGCCGACGCCCAGCAGGCAGACGGCTGCGGACTCCTGAAAAATCAAACTGACGATGAACCCTTTTGATGCACCCAGCGATCGAAGAATACCGATTTCGCGCGTGCGTTCCGTGATCGTCGTGTACATCGAAAGAAAAATAACCAATACGCCGATGCACAACGCGACAAACACAACGGTCGAAATAAAGGCGTCGAGCGCAGGCATGGTGTTGGACACAATCAGCTTGGTATATTCCTTCAGCGGCGTAACGCTGTATCCCTCCAGCAGTTTCTTGATTCGGTCCGAAACAACCTGAGTGTCTTGGGGGCGGTTTAACTTCACAAAAAACAGTGAAGCTTTGTTCTCCTGCCCCGTCATCTCCTGCGCTTTCCGGAGTGAGACGAAAAGTCTGGCGCCTTTGCCGTGCTCGACAATTCCCGCGATTTTGAATTTGTGGTTCACAAGCTCCACTTCATCGCCGACACTCACCTGCTTCGCCTGGGCATAAAGATCATCGACAACAACTTCATCGGGATTCCTGAACATTCCGCCCTTGTGCCATATGAATCCATCGGTGATGGCCTGAAAAGACTCAGGCTCGATGCCGTAAATGATCTCCAGTCCGGCCGTGGCGTTCACTTGTGTCAGGACCGGCGAAACAACCTTGACGCCTTCCAGTTCATGCACCTTATCCGCGATCGTTACCGGCATGGTCGCGTTGCTCAAAGCCAGAAAGAGAGAGGAATTCGGCGGCTGCAACATGATGTCGGCGCCGACGCCTTCGGTACGTTTTCCTGTTTCATTGGAGATACCTGTCGTCAAACCGACGACGACCAGAATCAATGCAACTTCAAGCGCAACAGCCAGAATACTCACGGTTGTTCGAACGGGGCGCGCTTTAAGTCCGGCAATGATCATTTGCTTGTTCATTTATGTCCTCAACTTCCCGCGGGCAGGAGTTTCATCAACTCGGCCCCTTCCGGACATTCCAGGTTGAAGGTATTCTCGTCCAGCTTTTCGTTCATATTCGTTTTCTGAAACGTCATCTTCACGGTGTAATCGATAATTGGAAGCTGAATCGTAACGATTTTGGGAAATGGAATCCCGCCCTCGTCCTGATAGTCGGAATACCTCGCGTCGGTTTCAACTTTCCCGTCTTTGCCGAAGATTTGTTTTCGCGCAATCTGCATGTCGGTCCGGTCGATCCAGATTTTTTCGATCAACTGTGCTTCTTTACCACCGGCACTGATGAAACTGAACACGTAGAAGCTGTGTTGACCTTCGATTGCCTCTTCGAGAGTGTGGCTGATCCTGGGATCGCTTAAATGCGGCCTCACATCCACGAAAAGGCCATCCAGAAAATGCTGCGGGCGCAGATTCCCCAGACTGTATTTCGGATTTGGAGGCGCATTCGCGTCTCCGACAATGCATTGGTTTTTGACCGGTATGGATAAATGAAGCTCATGTCCGTCCGAAACCATATCCAGGACAGTCGACAAAACAATCGGCAGGAGCACTTTCACACGAATATGACTCGGCCGATCCACCAGCACATAACCGGTAGTCTGTGTGTATTTCGTGAGAACGCCTGTCTTGGGACCACCACCGGAAAGATCGAGGACCGGCTTTCCCTGGAATGTCCGAACGCTGGTGCTTCTGGCTTGAAGGAGTTCAAGCAGTTCCTGACGCGTGGCGGTTTTCGCGGGAAGTAATTGCTGATCCTTCGGGAGATGAGTTGTCCTCGAAATGCAACTCGCCTGAATCACTGCTGCGGCCAGAACAATCAGATGAAACTTAAATCTTAGTAACCTTGTCACGCTTCAATACTCGGGACCCGGCGGCGCGAAACGGCCCAATAAATTAATCCGGTGGCAACGATAAGAAGGGCAAACGCAATTCCGACTTTTCCGTAGTTCTGTTGAACGAACCGAATCGCGGTTTCCCCGTACATTACCGCCAGAATCCCTTCCGAAAAATATCGAATACATCGTCCAATGACCACGGCCGTCAGGAATTTCGGCCACGAAATGCCGAAAGTGCCGGCCGACAAAACAAAAATTTTGAATGGTGTGGGCGGCGGCAACAGCGATGGAATGATAACGGCCAGAATCCCATGCCGTTGATACCAGCGTTGTATTTTTGCCAGTTTCTCTCCGGTGAAGGTTTTCTGTAAGAATGCTTCACCGCCCTTTCGACCAACGGCGTACAACAGAGCGCATCCGATCGTGGATCCAAGTACCGTTAAGAGGACATATTTGACCATTCCCCCGGGATCGTTGATCGCGAACGTCATCAGCAGGACGTCGTTCACCTCCGGCAAAGAAACGAAAGATGAATCGCACATGGCCAGAACCATGAGTCCGAATCCACCGTATGGCAACAGTGTCTGCCGGAGCCAAGCTGATATTGCTTCGAAATTCATCAATCTTTGTTTTTGGTGGGATCCAACGGCCTGAGTCCGGGGCGATATGCGCTAGACGGATCCGTATTGCGAGACCGAATCCGGAAGTTTACCATGCCCGGCTCCGCCCACAGACCGGTAAAATTTGTCTTTGTGCGTCCCACTCCCTAAATGAATTGGGTGCCGGGCGCCGAATTCTTCCCCGCTACTCGATTCTTTCTGCAAAGCCGTCCCTCCCCTCGGCAAAAAAACCTTAGACGAATAGACGACTGCTTTGGAAAAAGGGCAAAAACCCATAGACATGGAAGAAATATCTGCGATATAAAACTCGGACACACGGCACAACGGAGTGTCTTGTAGGCAGACAACGATGTCTTCGATTCAAATCCTGAGTCGAAGGCTTTTTTTGTTTTGTCTGCCAACCGGATTCAATATCCAAATACTTACGGGTTTCGGAAGAAAGGAAGGCTCCGTCAACTATGTCTCCAAAAGAGATTTTTCAAACAATCAAAGACAAAGATGTAAAGTTCGTCGATCTTCGCTTCACCGACACGCGCGGCAAAGAACAACACGTCAGCGTACCGGTCAAGTCATTCGGCCCGGATAAATTCGAATCCGGTCACTTTTTTGATGGTTCTTCAATCGCCGGTTGGAAGGGCATTCAAGCATCGGATATGTTGCTTTTGCCCGATCCCGCATCGTCCTTCATTGATCCATTCCTTGAACAAACGACGCTCGCCATCACGTGCGACACCATCGAACCATCCGATATGAAAGGTTATGATCGCGATCCGCGATCCATTGCAAAGCGCGGTGACGCGTACCTGAAATCGACAGGTCTCGGCGACGTGGCCTTCTTCGGCCCTGAACCGGAGTTCTTCATTTTCGATGCGGTCGAATGGTCCGCCGGCATGTCGGGCGCGTCTTACAAGATCTATTCGGAAGAAGGCGCATGGACGACCGGCGACAGCTTCCCCAATGGGAACAAGGGACATCGTCCCGCAGTCAAAGGCGGCTATTTCCCGGTCCCACCCGTGGATTCCCTTCAGAACATTCGCTCGGAGATCGCATCGGTGCTTGAAGCGATGGGCGTTGTCGTTGAAGTCCACCATCATGAAGTGGCAACCGCCGGCCAGAACGAAATCGGAACCAAGTTCGCTCCGCTGGTTCAGCGCGCGGACTGGTTGATGCGGTTGAAATATGCGGTTCACAATGTGGCGGCCAAGCGCGGTAAGACAGCGACGTTCATGCCGAAACCGCTCGTCGGCGACAACGGATCCGGAATGCACGTTCATCAGTCCATCTGGAAGGGCGAGCAGAATCTGTTTGCCGGCGACGGCTACGCGGGATTGTCGGAGTTCGCGATTCACTACATTGGCGGCATCATCAAGCATGCAAAATCGCTGAATGCCATCACCAACCCCGGAACGAATTCGTACAAGCGTCTCGTTCCCGGCTTCGAGGCGCCGATCAACCTCGCGTATTCGGCGCGTAACCGTTCGGCTGCCGTGCGTGTTCCGCTCGTGACCAGCAACAAGGCACGGCGCATCGAAGTGCGTTTCCCCGATCCGACGGCGAATCCATACCTCGCGTTTACCGCGATGATGATGGCGGGATTGGATGGCGTGCAGAACAAGATTCATCCCGGCGATCCGATCGACAAGAACCTCTACGATCTGCCGCCCGAGCAGGCGAAAGACATTCCGCATCCTTGCGCATCATTGGATGAAGCGCTGTCCCATCTCGACAAAGATCGCGCTTATCTGACCAAGGGCGGCGTGTTCAGCGATGACATGATCGATGCGTACATCGAACTGAAAATGGAAGAAGTCACGCGATTCCGGATGACGACTCACCCGGTCGAGTTCGACATGTACTACAGCCTGTAGAGAGAATTTCACGGGAATTTCGGGGACAGACACCAAATTCGTAGTTCAGAATTTGGTGTCTGTCCCTGAAATTAGCGTCCTGAAATTCGTTTAGCGTCGAGGCGCTGCGAAAGGTCCGACTTCAGGCTTGCCCTGCGTATTCGCTAAATTCCCCAATTCCGCTTGAACACCACGTGCAATCGCTGCCGTCTCACTCCCGGCCTGGAAACAATTGAAGTCCGGCCTGTCGCGCCAGGCAAAGGGCCCGCACAACCCGACCCTGGCTTTGATTGCGGCATCGTGAACGATATTGATCGCCCGCTCGTAATCGGGAGTGCCCTGCCTGTAGCCTGAAAAATTCCCAAGATCACCGCTCGCAGCAAACACCGCGGTGACACCGGGAACTTTTGCAATCTCGTCGGCATTCTTGAGACCTTCGAGTGTTTCAATCATCAGGATAAGCACAATGTTGTCGTTGATCGTATTTCGATAGCCGCCGGGAACTCCGCCCCACACGGAAGCATCAAAGGCCTGGCCGCCACCATTGCTGCGGCGGCCGAGCGGTGGAAAGTAAGTCCAGTTTCTTGCTTCGATGGCTTCTTCGACGGTGTCCACTGTAGGCACGACAAGTACGAGAGCTCCCGCGTCGAGAGCGTGCTGTATTTCGCGCTCATCGGTATAGGCCACGCGCACTCCGGGAACCGCCTTCGCCGTTGGACAAGTCCGCCACATCCGGGCAACGGCGCCCCAGTCCCGCGCATCATGCTGCATTTCGGTCCATATGAAGTCATATCCCGCATTGGCCATCGAACAATAAATTGCCGGATCGGTGGAATTGAAGAGTGTGCCGCCCGTCACTTTGCCGCCCTGCATCATTTTCAATTTCACAGGATTCCAGATTTTCGATCCTGCCGGAGCATCAAACGCCGGACCATATTTCCACGTTTTCGGATCGAACGGTCCCTGATTGACCGCGCCGGAAGGCGCGGCAGACTTCGCATTGCTGTCTTTACCGGCAGGCGCTGCCAGCGGAAACGTTGTTGTTCCCGGGGCTGCGTTGTTAGCGTAAGGATCGGCGTTCGGAGGCCGTTGCGGTTGTGGCGCCGGGTTCTGGTTCTGAGTTCCCAGAACAGCCACGACCAACAGAACCGATGCCGCTATGGACAACAGAAACAGTCGCTTCATAGTCATCTCTCCATGATGCGATGGATTCGCAAAACGGAGGATATACTACGAAGCAAAGCGCCCCACATAGAAATCGTGGACTGTGTTCATCCACTCCTGTATATCGGAACTTAATTGCGCGGCAGCTTCCCGACGGTTGCGGCCCCGATAACCCAGGCGCCGCGCGAGTGATTTGAATTCTTCGGAACCTGGATCGGGCAAGACAAGGTCGCTCGAATCGCCGCGGACGATTCGGAGAGCATCAATCACACCCCGGTGGAACAGATACGCCGTGTTTAGCATTTCGTACTCTTTCTCCGGAATGATTTCCAGCAGGCGCAGTTGATGGAGTGCCTCAAGCGTCTCCGTGACGCGGAGTTCGCGATGCGTTCCGCCGTGGATGATCTGCAGATATTGCACAGCGTATTCGATATCAATGATCCCGCCGGCGCTGTATTTCACGTTGATCTGCCCTGGCTTGACGAGCTCATGCATTTGACGGCGCCTCAGGTGAAGAGCGTCCGTGGAATCCCAGGGAATCCCGTTGTATGAAAAACGATCACGATGTATCTCCACTCTGCGGCCGAGGCCCGGATCTCCCGCGATCCATCTCAGTTTAACGAGCGCTTGTCTTTCGAACGGAGCCGCCGCGCCGCCGGGCCGGTAGTAGTTTTGAAATTCTTCAAAGGGTATCGACCAGGCTCCCGCATCGCCGTACGGCCGAAGCCGGAGATCCACGTGGAAGATTCCTTCCCTTCGCGATTCGATACACTCGATCACGCGCCGTGCCAGCATCTCGAACCGGTCGCTGACGCCTTCGTGCACGAACAGGAGTTCAAGATCCGACGCGTAGCCCATTTCCCGCCCGCCGAACTTTCCCAGACCGCATATGGCAAACGCACCCTTGTTCGCATCCGCAGAAAAAGCCTGGCCACAAATCCTTCCGGCTTCACGAACAACGGCGTCGGCAAGATCCGTTACCGCGCGCGAAAACTCGATCAGCGTTTCACGCGGCCGCAACAGATGTTGAACATCGATGAGAAACAGTCTCTGGTCTTTGAACCTGTTGATGGCTGCTTTCTTTTCTTCGAAGGTTTGCTGCCGCCCGATAACCGCTTCAATGTCGCGCATGACGTATTCCGCAGCCGGCGCCGGCGGCCGAGCCTCCGAAAGTTGCTCAAGAACCGGCAGAAAGTCGTTGAAATGAATTCGGAGAAAGTCGTCCCAGAGAAAATCGCTTGATCCCAGAAGCTCCGCCATCAAAGTCATTCCCTTTTCGTGTGAAAGAAACGATATGGCGTGATCCGGAAATTCCTCTTCGCCGATTTTGTCCAGAAACTGATCGAAATGCCGCATGGCCTTCGCCGGATCAGGCGCTTCAGGCAGAAAACGCGTGAACTGCTTGATCATGCCAACGGCCACACGCAGGCGCTCCTGCTCCGGCAGGTCTTCGATCTTCCGGCCCCAAAGATCGGCGATATAAAACTGATCGCGCACTTTATTGCCGGCACTTCGAATTTTTACCTTGTGAATATAGATGCCGCGCATTGCCAGCGCATTGGAGACAGAGTAAAGAAACGCGAATGCATCCTGTGAGCGTGTCTCCATGACGGTCCAATCGCGGGAGGATTCGTTGTCAAAATCAATTTCGACAGGAAATTGCAATTCTTTCAACGGCTCATTGAGGCTTTCGATTCTCTCCGTCAACGACCTGTTGACGCGTTCCCGGGCGTCGTCGACCGATCCGGCAGCCAGCAACTGCGCAAGCTCCAGAAGGTCGCTTTGAAATTCGCGCTGCCGCGCTTCGTCAAAATCTTCGCCGGATTTGAGCGCCACACTGAAAACATCGACAACCTTCGGCTGCGCCGCCTGCCGTGCGAACGAAAAGATATTCCCGGACTGGATGTCGAGTCCGTATGACGAAAGGAGCCCGCAGAAAATCGCGAATTCTGAAAGATAGTCGAATCCAACGATGACAATCTCGAATTCGCGCCCCGGTGAGCGGCGCGTGATTCGAGCCTCCACGCGATGCCCGGCGTTGAGTCCGCTCGACATTCGGATGTGTGATGCAATTTCTTCCGGCGAGAATGTCGTAAAGTAGTCTTCGTCCATGCGGGAAAAGAAGTCCAGGACGATGCTCCTGTTAATATCAGGAACGAGATCTTCGATGACCTTTTGTGATTCGGCGCTGATCATCAAATCAAGAGTATGACACTTCCTCCCAACGTCAAGGATCTGCTCCTGGCGCCGCGCCTCGACCCGCGTCAGGCAGCGGCACTGCTCGAGCCCTACGGCCTGAAAGACCCGGTCAAAGGCGACGCCAACCTGCAGGCGATGGCGGAGGATCCATCCGAACGCGAACTTCTTGCAGAAATCCTCTACGACCTCCTGCTCTGCGTATCCCAATCCGCTGATCCGGATCAGGCGTTAAATTACTTTGAGCGGTTCGCGCGCGCCGCTATTCATCGAACACGCCTTTATTCCTATTTGAAGGATTCTCCGGAAACACTCGACATCCTTGCCAAGACATTGGGCGGCAGCCCCTACATGGCGGAAATCCTGATTCGCGATCCGCATCATTTCTACTGGTTGACGGATTCGGAGATCATCAACTCCATTCGCAGAAAAAGATCTATCGAGCGCGAACTCCTGCAGACATTGAAAGTCCTTGAAGAAGAAAAAGCCCAGCTCGATTACATCCGATTCTTCAAACGCCGCGAGATGCTCCACATCGGTGTACGCGATCTGTTGCGGATTTCGACTGTCGAGGAAACGCTCACAGCGCTTTCGGTTCTGGCGGAAGCCCTCATTTCGGCCGCCTGCTGGATCTCCGCTTCGGCTCTGAAACGTCAATCGGAGATCTCCACGAAAGTTTTTACCGGCTTCACAGTCCTTGGTATGGGGAAGCTTGGCGGAGGCGAACTGAACTTCAGTTCAGACGTCGACCTCATTTATCTGTACGCTTCCGACGCCGAGAACCACGGCTCGCTTTCCGCTGCGGAATACTTCCGGCGGCTCTGCCGGAAGATCACCGCGGCGCTACATGACTTCACGCCTGAAGGTTATGTCTACCGCGTCGATTTGCGCCTGCGGCCCGAAGGAAAATCCGGATACATCGCTTATCCGCTCGATGGCTTCAAGCGTTATTACCAGACGCGTGTGGGAACATGGGAGCGGCTCGCCCTTCTCAAAGCCTGGCCTGTCGCGGGAAATCGTCAGCTTGGCCGCGCATTCCTCGATATGGCGCGTGCGTTTATTTACGATCTGCCTTTCGACAACAAGTCTCTCCAGGACATGCGGAAGATGAAACGGCAGATCGATGAAAAGATGTCGGCGCGCGACCAACGGGACACGAATGTGAAACTGGGAACAGGAGGTATTCGCGAAATCGAGTTAATAGCCCAGACAATTCAAGCCCGGCACGGCGGACGCTTTCCTTCAATACGCCAGCGAAATACGCTGAAGGCTCTCGGCGCGTTGTTCAATACATCACTGCTCTCCGCTGAAGAGCACCACACGCTGACGCGCGCCTACCTTTTTCTTCGAGATGTGGAAAACAAATTACAGATGGCGAACGATACTCAAACGCACTCGTTGCCGAACGACGCCGCCGAGTTGAACACATGCGCGCGCCGTCTCGGTTACACCGGCACCAATGCCATATCCGCCTCCGATCAATTTCTGACGGACTACCGGCGCCATACTCAACACGTCAACCGCATCTTCGACGCGCGCTTTTATCAATCAACCTGATATAATCCGTCCGCCATGAAACTGATCAAAGCCATTATTCGTCCGAATAAACTTGAAGAAGTGAAGGATGCGCTGACCAAGCTCAGCATTGCAGGAATGACTGTAACTGAAGTTCGGGGGCACGGCCGCCAGAAGGGCCACAAAGCGGTCTATCGCGGAACCGAATACAGTGTGACACTGCTGCCGAAAATCATGATTGAGCTTGTTATTCAGGACGACATGACGGATGACACGATCAAAACCATCATCGAAACCGCGCGTACCGGCGAAATCGGAGACGGGCGTGTTTTCGTGTTGCCTATCGAAGAAGGCTACAACATCCGCACCGGCGAGCGCGACGTCGTCTAGAAAACATCAAGCGGGCGTCAGCGCTCCGCGAAGATCCTGTTCCAACTCTTTTTCCACTTCCGATGACAGTTTGTTTCCCCGGCTCGTGATGTAAAACACGTCGATCGCGCGATGTCCCTCGGTAGCAATCAAAGCCACTTCAATGTTGCAGCCATGCGACGAAATCACCGATGCCATGCGATACAAGAGGCCGAATGCATCCTGCGCCACGATTTCCATGATCGTGCAGCGCTTGGAGAACTCGTCGTCAAAGTGGATCGCTGTCGGAACAACAAGGCCCTTCTTCTGCCGGAACACCACGCTCTTGAATTTCCTTTGGAGCAGGGTCTCGATCTCGACCTGTCCGCTGATGACTTCCATAAGGACCTTCAGGCACTGGTCCATCTCAGATGGATTCTTTTCAAAGTAAGACTCCGGATCCTCGAATGAAATCAGATCGAAGATTGTTCCATGGCGGTTGGAGAATGCCTGAGCTCGGAGAATGTTCATCCCGAAATAGGAAAGAACGCCTGTCATTTTCGAAAACAATCCGGGGCGATCGGCCGTCATCACCAGCAAATCGTAGAGAGCGCCGTTTCTTCCGACATGCATCACCATCGGCTGTCCGGCCAGTTTCCGCGAGAGGAGAAAATGTTCCGCGATCTGCTTCTTCGGAGTCGTTCTCAAATATTGCCTCGGAAACCCGTCAAGAAAATCGCGAACGTCCTGCGGCGGCGTGCCGGTGGCGAGCAATTTTGAGATCGCTTCGATGTCGCTTTCCAATTCCTTCTGCTGCGTATATTGGTCGTCCGCCAGACCGCGCGTGAGGCGGTTATAGGTCTCCACGTAGAGTTGCCACAGGAGGTCTTCCTTCCATGGAGTCACCACTTCGTTGTTGACGGCCTTCATGTCGGCGTATGTCAGCAGGCACAGCATCCTCAGGTTGTCGGCATTGCCGACCATGTCCGCGAACTGATGAATCACATGCTCATCGCTGAAATCGCGGCGCAGAATGATCTTCGACATTTCCAGATGGTTCTTGACGACGAAGACAACCTTGTCGGCCTGCTGCGGCGCAATCTCGAGTTTGTCGAGAATGACCTTCACTCCTTCAGTGCTGGGATGCACGTGATTGCCTTCATCGTGACGATGCGATTTCCCTATGTCGTGGAACAACAGCGACAGCAGCAGCAATTCGGGATTCTCGAGCTCGTTCAGCAGCACCGAGAAATGATGCGACGGCGGCAGTTCCTCGATATTTCGAATCGCAATCAGTGAATGTTCGTCGACGGTGTATTTGTGAAAGAAGTCTCGAATGACACGGCAGCGAATATCTTCAAAGTCGGGGAAAATCTTTCCCAGCAATCCGATTTCGTGCATCGCGAGCAAAGTGTCGTAGATGCCTTTCCGGTCGCGCATCATCTGCAAAACCAGCTTTCCGGCCCGGGGATTGTTCGTCAGCACACCATCGCTTGAAACCAGGCGGTTCCGAATCGCCGCCAGGGTCGCCGAATCGAGGCGGGCTTTTTTACGATGCGCCTCGGCGAATGCTTTGATCATGTCGAATGGATCGGAAAAATCGGAAGGCACGCTGACCCGGTTCGGACTCCCCACAACAGCTTCCTCCCACAGGCTCGCCTGACGCGAAATCTCGCCTGCCTTGAGGAAATAGTCCCGCATCAGATTCTCGGCGGCCTCCCCGTGCTGGGAGTCCGTGTAGCCGAGTTTCTGAGCTATCTGCTCCTGGAACTCAAACGAAAGGACGTTGAAATTACGCGCTGAATGAAAATGGAGATAATTGCGGACACAATGATGGAAATTCACGGCATCAGCGGGTAGACAGTCGCTTGTGAATTCCAGAGACTTCCTTACCCAGCCGGACCAGTGGACATCGCGCAAGCCGCCGGGCGCTTCCTTGAGATCCGGCTCGAGCTGAAAAATCGTGTCGCCGAATTGTTTGTACCGCGTGGACTTCATCGATACCAATGCGTGGAGAAAGGAATCGCGGTTCCTTCGAATCATTCCGTGAAGGATTTCGTGTTCGAATTCCTCGGCAATGGCCGGCCGGCCAAGAAGGAAACGGCAATCCAGGAATGCCGTGTACGATTCCATGTGCGAGGCATCGAACTCCTTGAAGTCGTCGATGTGGCGAATCTGATGCCCCACCTTGAATTGCATGTTCCACAACGGATGGAGCACGGTCTTGATGGCCTCCTCATCGATCTGATCCCTGAAGAAGAACAGCAAATCGATGTCGGATTCCGGATGAATGGTTCCACGGCCGTATCCACCGATAGCAAGTAGCGCAAAATCCTCCGATGGTATTCGGTCTCCCCAGAACTCGCGAATCACTTCATCGATTCTCGTGCTGATAGCCTTCTCCGCACTCGTTCCAACGGGATCATCGAGAAACCGTTGCTTCAGCGTCTCCATGAAAGATTTCAATTCGGATCGATTCGTCATATGCGCGGTAAATGTTAGCATGGCGCGTTTTGATCCCATTTCGGAAGGTGACTTCCATGGCCGGGTCGGTATCCACCTCAACTCTATAGTTATTAATGTTCTTTCGGGGATGTCTCGTGGTCTTCGGTTTGCTTAAGGCAGCGTGGAGCCGGAGTGCTTCCAAAGGCAATGCGGTCGAATTCACTTATTCAGGAGTCCATGTTGTCCGCTTCGCAGGACGCTCAAAAGGAAATCGCCAATGGCCGCACGTTGAGCGAGCCGCTGGATTCACTAAGCATTGAACTCGGCCGGATATCGGCTGAGATCCAATCCATCAACTCCGGTTTTCAGGCTCAGATGCAGCAGGCCTTGAGGGAAGCGCGCTCCGCCCTCGAGAATCAATATCGGGAAAAGCTCGGCCGGTCGGTGGACGAAATCCGGAGTCAATTCGAAGAATCACTCATCCAGAGTCAGCAGCGCATTCGCAATGAAGTCACGGAAAAATGCCGGCAGGAATTCGAAGCGGAACTCCATCGCCTCAATCCTGATTTGATCGGCGCTCAAAAAGAGATTGCAAGGGTCACTGGTCAACTCGAAGGCGTAACCGGTGAAATTGCCGCGATGCTCGACGATCCTCAAATCGAGTTGTCGAAGGTCATGCGCAAGCGCTCAGAACAAGCCGAACTTAAGGCCTACCTCAACGGACTTCGCTTCCTCATCGGCGATAAGAATACCGAAGCGAAGTAGCCGCTGCTTCGTACCCGATTCAGTTCGCCACCGCGATCGGAGCCATCGTCGTAAACAACGTCGATGCCGGGTTGAATCGAAGGGCAACCGAAACCATGGGATTCGTGCACCAGAACTGAAGACGGCCGACCATCGGCGCTGCGCCCGGAAAGAGTTCATCGGTAAACAGTGCGAAGTGCTGCCCCGGAGGTAGAGTCCGGGTCGTGGAGGCGATCATCTGGCCGGCATCGTTCAAGAGTTCCAGGTGAACCTCGAGACTCGCGTTGTTGGGATTGCCGATCGCTACACCGGTCCGGAATCCACTCGTTGTGTCGACGAACACAGCCTGCTTGGGGAGCGGGATCGCCATCGGAACACCTGCTTCCGACAACATGTTTCCACCGCCGTCCAATTGCGTGAACATGGCATTTCCGAGCACGCTGGCATTGGCCGAAACCGTTGCATAGCCCGTGGTCAGCGGAATATCCGCCAGAGCCGTCAGTTTTCGGCTTTCGCCCGGAGCCAATTGAAACGCGGCCGTGTTTCCGCCATTGGTAAGGTTGTTTCCTCGTTCGTCAACCCAATTCGCGTAGAAAGCACTGCCGTCGGACCTTGTAAACGTGATCGAACCGCTCGCCATGGTGGTCGTGGCGTTACTCAGAAAGATTGTGGTTCTCCAGGCATCGCCTACAGCAATTTGCGGGAAGTAGTAAGTGAATTGTTGTGCCCAGCCAAACGTACTGGCCGCAAAGATGAAGACGATAACCGTAAACACGCGCTTCATTCGATAGTCCTCCTGTGGGCTTTGCACAATGAATCGCGGTGTGGATCAGTTCGACCACCCTCCCCGATTCGCCGCAAAGTCTCCTGATATACAGCGTCCTGTTCAGCACGGGTATTACCAGTACGCCGTCGGGGGCTTTATTTCCGCGTTTCCGCAATTGAGGGCTTTGCAAAAAGACCAGGGAAAGGGGCTCTGCATAAAGTAAGGATGGAACACGGGCGCAAAGCCCGCGACGATGCATTCCCCTGCTGTGGAATTCCGGTTCCTACTTTTCCTGGAACAACAAGGCGGAAGGCGGACGTTCCTTCTGAAGGCGCGCGGCCGTCTGTTCGACCTGTTTCATCACGCGCAGGACGTTCTGACCGAGGATTTTCCTGAGATCGTCTTTCGAATATCCACGCTGCAGCAGTTCAGCGACAAGGGCGGGATACTTCGAAACATCTTCCAGATTCTGCGGGACAGTCGTGATGCCGTCGAAATCTGATCCGATCCCGATGTGGTTTACGCCGGCAACCTTCCGGATGTGGTCGATGTGATCCGCTACCTGTTTCAAATTGGCTCGAGGCGCCGTTTTTCCCTGCCGCTGTTCGGCGGGAAGCGCGTTGAACTGCCTGACTTCAGGCGATATGAAATCCGGAACAAACGTCACCATCACGACGCCGCCATTTGCTGGAATCTTCTCCAGAACATCATCGGGGACATTACGCGGATGATCGTTGAGCGCTCTCGCCGAAGAATGAGAAAAGATCACGGGAGCCTGCGTCGCTCGAAGGGCTGCGCGCATGGTGTCCGGCGACGTGTGTGAAAGGTCCACCAGCATGCCGAGACGATTCATCTCGCGCACGACTTCCTCGCCGAAAGGCGTCAGCCCGTGATGTTCGACTTTGTCCGTCGCGGAATCGGCCCAGGGTGTATTTGCGCTGTGCGTCAATGTCATGTAACGCGCGCCCATTTTGTAGAACATTCGCAAAGCACCCAGCGAATTGTCGATCGAATGGCCGCCTTCCATGCCGATGAGCGAAGCAATCTTTCCGGACTTGAAAATCCGCTCGACGTCGGCTGCCGTTCGTGCGAGTTCGAACGTGTCGGGATATCGATCGATCATCTGATAGACAATGTCGATCTCTTCCATCGTCGCTCGAACCGCTTCCTTGCCCTGCATTGTTGCTGGAACATAAACGGACCAGAACTGACCGCCAAGGCCGCCTTCCCGGAGCTTGGGTATGTCCGTATGGAGCGCGGACTGGCGTTGCCGGATGTTCAGCTTCGAAAGGTCGGATGACGCTTTCTCGTGATATTGCCACGGCAAATCGTTATGGCCATCGATGAGCGGCGACTCATGCAGAATGGCTTTCGCCTGGTCGAGGAGATTCTGTTGCGCAGTCGAAGACAAAACGTAACCCGCCAAAATAAAAACAAGACTACCCGCGGAGAGTGCTGCCAGCCGCTTCATTGTTCATCCTATACGAAGTTGCCGCCTGACCAGCAACCGGGCCACGGATGTCAGAGGCGCCAACCAGGGACGCTGTTCAATCCAGTCCATCGCGGGATTGATCAACGATGACAGGGTCACCGGAGGCAACGTCGTGAAAACAGCAAAAGTCGGATCGAACCGCAGCGCAATTGCCGCAAGCGGTGAAGCGCCCGTGATCTGCATCGTCCCGGCAAGTTGCGGCGCGTTTGGAAAAAGCTCGGAAGTGAACTTCGCAACGTGATTCCCCGGACCGAGTGTTTGAGGCGTCGTCGCAACGACAGCCGCAGCGCTGTTCAAAAGTGAAAGAGTCACATTGGCACTGGCTCCGCCCGGGTTCGAGAACGCCACGCCGATCTTGTAGTCTCCCTGAGTATCCACAAATATTGCCTGGCGTGGAACCGCCGGCACTGCAGGAACACCGGCCTCCGCGATCAAGCGGCCGCCCAGATCAAATTCAGAAAAAATAGCCGTTCCGTTGACTGTCCCCACGGTTGCATTCACAACCGCAAAGCCGCCGGCGTACGCCCCTGTCGCTGCCGAGACGTACTTCTTTGTTGCCCCCGGAGGAATGGAAAACGTGATCGTACCGGTTGACGATAAGCCGCTTTCGTCGGTGAACCCGATATTAAACGGCGAACCGGCAGAGCCCTGAGTGGCGTTGTCCTGCGTAAAAGTAATTGTGCCGCTCGCAGTCCCCGATCCAGAGGGATTGGTGAGAAAAATCGTCGTCTTCCAGATTGTTCCACCGAGCACGCCATTTGCGACGTGCGGATAGTAGAAAGTTGTTTGTGCCGAACAGACCACGGACACCGAAAGAATCAAAGCGAGAATCAGACCGAAACGTTTCATGGTCCCTCCAACGATCCCATTAAACCGAGAGTGTCTCAGGGCCGACCTGGCGCCAAAATCATCGTGGGGGTGTTCCGAGATTCTGCCGCATTCATTTCATTTAGTCTCTTCCACTCTTCGCCGGACGCATTGCGATCTCCCGTGCGTGAGAGACTCATCGCCAGCAAGTATCGCGCTTCGCGGAACTCCGGCCGCCAATTCAAAACGGTTTTGAGTCTGGGCAGGGCCTCCGCATATCGTCCGCTCATGAAATGAACAATAGCGATGTTATATTGCGCTGGCCAATAGTCGGCGTTCAAGCTCAAAGTTTTTTCAAAGCAGGCCAGCGACCGTTCTTTTTCGCCGATCGCAAATAGTGTATTACCCATGTTGTTCCAGGCGGGCCAATAGTCCGGCGCCTGCTCGATCGCCCGGCCGTAGTAGGACAACGCGCTGTTCCAATTCCCTTTTCCCTGCTCGATGACACCCAGGTCGTATAACGCTTCCGGAAAGTGAGGCTGAATCTCGAGAGCGCGTTCGAGCGCCGCTTTCGCTTTTGCCGGATCGCTGTTGAGATATGCCCCGCCAAGATTGAACCAGACGCGCGCTTTGCCCGGCGCATGTTTTGAAGCATCCTCCCAGAGCGCAACGTCTGTGGACCACACCAGCCCACGATTCATAGTGAGCGCCGAAAGCACCACAATGAGGCATGCTGTAATCCATGTGCGTCCGGGAAGTTTGGCCAGCAGGAAAGCCGCCAATATGGAAAACGCGATCATCGGCAAATAGAGACGATGCTCGAAAGCCGCATCGGCGCTGGGAATGATGCTCGATGTCGGCGCGAGCAAAAGGAAGAACGCAAAAATGCAGAGACCGGGAATCTTCCAGTTCTGTCGTAGCATCAGCCACCAGCCTGCGGCCAGAATCGAAAGGATGCCCGCGATCGTTAGAACGCCTCCCGAGCCGGGGAAATCGTATTCGATCGATTGCGCGTAAGGCAGTACGAGCAGCCGCAGGTAGGTGAACACCACGCGCGTTTCAGTCAACAAATACCGAAACGGACTGACAGGAGTCCGAATCCCAACCGTTTGCTCGTTGCGATAGAACAAAACCAGCAAAGCGCCTGCGGCCAGACTTAATGTCAAAGACAAGTACGCCGCCGCGGGTTTGATGGCCGCGTTCAGGGAATTCGCCGTTTGATCTTGAAGGCGGCCCTCAAGCCCCCGGCCCCATACGCCTTTTAGCAAGATAACAGCCAACGGGACAGCAAGCGCTGTTTCCTTGCTCTCGAAAGCAAGGAAGAACATTCCAAGCGCGAGCCAGTTCTTCCGTTCCGCCATTGCTATAAGTCCCAAAAACGAAAAACAACATGCGAGCAGCGTGGATCTCTCATAGACATACAACACCGGTTCGGTCTGGATCGGATGGACGAGAAAGATAGCCGAAGCCGCAATTGCGATCCACGTATCCAGATATCGACTCAGCAGACAGAACAACAGAATCGCGTTGGCAACGTGAACGATGACATTCACAACGTGATATCCGGCGGGATCGGCGCCTCCGGCAAGATGGTTCAGGTAGAACGTAAAGAACGTCAATTGCCTCAGGTGAAACGGATTGAGGAAGTGAAGCGCCCTTACAGAATTCGTGACATTGCTGTCGTTCGTAATGAGCGAGTCGTCAAAATGAAACGGATCGTTGAACGAAGAACCAAACAACACAAGTCCGGCCAAAACCAGTCCAGCCGTGACTTTCAGCGCATGCGGGTTGTTGCTGAGCTTCATGTCGATTGTGTTATAGTCGCCGGACCGATTATAACGGCATACGAAACGAATGAAAGTCGCACTGGTTCACGACTGGCTGAACGGGATGCGTGGAGGGGAGAAAGTCCTCGAAGCTCTTCTTGAGATTTATCCCCAGGCCGATATCTTCACGTTGTTTCACGAATCCGGAACAGTCTCACACAGTATTGAATCGCACATGATTCGGACATCGTGGCTGAACCGAATACCCGGCGTGTACCGCCATTACCGGAATCTGCTGCCGCTTTTCCCTTCAGCGGCCGAATCGCTGGACGCAGGCGCTTACGATCTTGTAATAAGTTCGAGTCACGCTGTCGCAAAAGGCATTCATACAGGAAAAGCCACGCATATCTGCTACTGCCATACACCCATGCGCTACATCTGGGACGCTGAGAATGACTATACGTTCCGTGGAATCAAAAAACACGCGATGAGAGCAGTCCGCGGACAGCTTCGGCGCTGGGATTGCGAAAGTTCCGCGCGAGTCCATCACTTCATTGCGAACTCCAGCTTTGTCCGGCAGCGAATTCAGGCGTACTACGGACGTGATGCGCAGGTTATTCATCCGCCCATCGACACCGATTTTTTTACTCCGTCAGACGGAAACGAAAGAAGTGACTTTTATCTGGCCGTGGGAGCGCTTGTTCCTTATAAAAGATTTGACCTTCTGGTAAAGGCATTAAACCAAATGGGCCGGCGCCTTGTCATTGCCGGAACCGGACCGGAATTACACACTTTGAGAAAAATCGCTCACGAAAACGTGGAAATTCACGGTTGGGTCGGTAACGAGGAATTGCGCCGTCTTTACAGGAGCGCAAAAGCAATGGTATTCGCTGCTCGCGAAGATTTCGGAATGACGATGGCGGAGGCACGATCGTGCGGGTGTCCGGTTGTCGCATTCGGAGCGGGGGGCGGGCCGGAAATAATTCAGGATGGGATGAACGGTATTCTTTTCGCGGAGCAGCATGTGGATGACATCGTCCGTGCGATTCTGCGATTTGAATCGATGTCGTGGCCTGTGGAGCAGGTCCGGCATTGTGTGGAGACTTACTCGCGTGAAACCTTCAAATCAAAAATCCGAAAATTCATCGGTGACCGGATCGACGATCGATCGGAGGAATGCGCCGGCATCCTCCAGCCCGCATAAATCCGTTTCGGGACCCAGGGGTTCGCTCAAGCGCGCGATGGACGTGACCGTGTCGATTGCCGCAGCAATCTTTTTTTCGCCTGTCTTCGTTTTGACGGCGTTCGCTATCTGGCTGAACGACCGGGGACCGGTGCTGTACCGGCAGACTCGCGTGGGTTTGGGAGGATGCCGCTTTACCATCGTTAAGTTTCGTACGATGCATAAAGGCGCCGAGGAACATCTGGGCGCCGTGTGGTCCGTGCCCGACGATCCACGCTGCACGCGCATCGGAGGATTCCTGCGGCGCCAGGGCATCGATGAACTTCCTCAACTGTGGAACATCATCCGGGGCGACATGAGTCTCGTTGGCCCGCGGCCCGAACGCCCTGAGTTCACGCGCCAATTCCGCCGGGAACACACGGACTATGAACTCCGTCACACCGTACGCCCGGGCTTGACCGGCTACGCTCAAATTCACGGCTGGCGCGGCTACACGAGCCTGGAGGAACGCCTTCTGCACGATTTTTATTATGTACAGAACTGGTCCACGAAACTGGATCTGTACATCCTGCTAATGACCGTGATTCGCGGTACCAGCGAAAGAACCCGGCGAGGCGTTTAACACCGCTTGCTTGTGCCCGCGAAGATGAAGCTTCAGACGGCGAGCGTCGAGGACCAATTCCGACTCTTCGGTTTCCTTTCCTGAAAAGTAACGCCTCAGCACGAACCGGCTCAGCCTTTCCACGATTTGCACGGGGCCAAATCCAAATGCCCACTCCAAAACTTGTTTGAATTTGCCTGAGCGGATTTCGCGATAACAATCGCGGTGCCGCGCGGGCTCAAAGTTCGGGAAACACAGCCAGACAAATGGATTCGCAGCGAGGAACTCATCGTAAACCGATTTCCCGTAAACGGGTTTAAGGGAAGCCACCTGCTGCGCCGTAAAAACATCATGCTCAAAAAGAGGCAGCGCGGCATCCGTGATGAGGTAATTCATGCAAAGCTGTTTACGCAGGCCTTTGAGTTTGGACCACAACATTGCCGCAAGGAAGACTGCCCACAGTTTTCCATCCTCCACAACGATGAACAGATCCACGTCTTCATCCGGCGTCATGTTTCGATGCGCAGTTGAACCGGAGAACGCAATCATCCGGACAAACGGAATTGCTGCCAGGGTCTTCAATCGCGGCAGCGCACTGTGTATGGCGGCATCGCTGATCTTTTCGCGCTGGTCACGCACCTGCAATAAATGCGAGTCCGGTTCGATACGAAGGGATCGCACTGCTTGAGTAAATGTGACTTTATCAACTCGGACTTCAAACAACCTTTCGCGCAGTTCATCCGGCATTAACGGATATTGGAAGAGTTTCGCGTACTCAATCGTCTTCTGAATCGCGGCCTCAAGAGACAGCTCTCTCTCTTCGCGAGGGGGTGGCATGTGAGCCGGTGACGTCGCGTTATTCTCACTGGCCATCACGCGGCGCGGCGCGCCCGCTCTGTCCCGAAGAGACAGGGCCTCCCTGTACACTTCCATCGTGAGTTCAGCCGTTTTCGCCCAGGAAAACTCCGACGCCCGCTGGAGCCCCTTTCCCGACAATTCATCCCGCAGTGCCGAACTCTCCGCCAGATTGGTCAACGCCTCCGCGATAGCATTCACGCTTCGCGGGTCCACGAGCACCGCCGCCTGCCCCGCCACTTCCTGCATTGAAGAATTGTTCGATGTAATCACCGGCGTTCCACACGCCATTGCTTCCACGACCGGCAAACCGAATCCTTCCAATAATGACGGATACACAAATGCGGTTGCATTCGAATAAAGCCCTTGAAGGTCTTCCCGGGGAACATATCCCAGAAACTTCACTCGCCCGTTCAGTCCCAATGATTTTGCTTTTTGAACCGGCGCCGAACCCTGATACCAGCGGTTTCCAGCAATCAGCAACTGGTGCTGCTTATCGGGTACTCGCGCAAAAGCCTCGATCAGCCGTTCGAGGTTCTTGCGCGGTTCAATGTTTCCGACGTACAGGAAATATGGCTGCGTGACACAGTCACGCCGCTGAGGCACAAATTCAGACGAGGCCGCCAGTGGTGTGACTCGGATTCGGTCCTCGGGAATGCCGAGGTAGCGGACGATTTCCCACTTTGAGTACTCCGAATTTGTGACGATCAGCGTGGCCTTCCGCGCGGTGTGCGGCACGAGACGGCGGGTGTAAAGCCTTTTCACGAGAGGGTGTGCATCGCTCAGGGTTTCGAGGCCCATGTCATGGATAGTGACAACATAGGGCCGGTCATCCATTACCGGAGCCAGGAAGTTCGTGTAGTGGCACAAATCCGGTCTCAACTTATCCAGAACTCCGGGCAACAAGGCATGAAGATAAAAAACCCGGGCCGGACAATGCACCGAATTCGCAAACTTCAAATTCCCATTGGATGAAAACGGACTCCTGCTTAAAGGTTGATGGGAGAACACAACGAATTCATCATCGTGATTCTGCGCCACCAACGCCTTGAGAAGCTCTTCCGTGTAATAGCCGACACCCGACTTCCGCCCGTGAAGTACCGTGCCGTCAAACGCGATTCTCATCGGACAAACAACAACTCCGCTCTACAGGATTCCGGGGGTGAACTGGGAGGCGCATAGTCTAACAGTTTTCGGCTTTCGAAGTCCCGACAAGGACTATAGTCCTGAATTGAAAAAACTTAAGGAAAAAAGGGCTTTACAAAAGAGCGTTCGCTTTGTCCAATCGGTTTGTGTCAATGACCGCCCAGGAGAGGCGTGAATCATATGAGAAGGATCTCAACGACTATTGCTGGTTTCGCTTTAGTTCTTTTCTGCTCCACTGCCGCATTTGCTTCCCCGACTCTGCAATTGGCGATTCCCGGTGGAACTTACGACAATACAACTGAAACGATCATTTCCGCAGGCAATGTCTTCGACCTGTACGCTTTTCTTATACCGAACAGCAGAGCGACGCTGGCCGACCGATATTACATTTCAGCGGCGATCGGACCGCAGTATGGTCCTGCCGCCGGAAATCTCGGCTCGTTCGTTTTCAACGGACAAACGATCAACGTCACAGCAGACATGGTCTACGGTACTCCTCCACTCGAAGCCAATCTTGCATTCGATTCCGGCGATCTTTCCCCGCACGGAATATATCCGACGTATTTTCACGAGTTTCAGTTCCTGTTTGGGAATGATCAGTCGGCAAAGTTCGATACACAGGAATATCCGGGCCAGGGGCCGCAAACCGGAACGGGAATGTACTACAAGAAATTTGCCGTAGACGTCACCAACCTTGCTCCGGGTTATGTTGTTCATTTCGATCTTTACAACGAGAGCGCCCGGAATGGCGACGTCGACGTGAATCAGTTCGCTCCTTTTTCCCATGATGCCGAGAGCAAGGATCCGCCGGCGACCACACAAACGAATGTGAACCCGGTGCCGGAACCGTCCTCGCTGTTTCTTCTCGGATTCGGCCTGGCGGGCCTGGGCTTCGGCAGGAAACTGCGCAAACTCAAATAGAAGGTTTCTTACTTAATTACCGGGATAGAGGCTCGGGAGCCGTTCGCTCCGGTATAACGACCAACCCGATACTGCTGCTCCGGGCGCGTCACGCACAATCAACTCGAATACTTTTTCAGGTAACGGGGTGTGGGTGACTTCAACGATTCGCGCCCATTGAGTCGCCGGTGGTCCGGGAGAAACTCTCGCGCCGTCGGTGATGAGCACGTTGCCTGTCGCCGGCAGCCAATCCGCATCACCGAGCGCGCTGGAAAAAAACATTTCGCTGCCCGGCCCGCCATAGGACCAGACTTGAGAGACGGTCATGTCCTGTTCGTTCACGCTGTATTCCACAGCACGGCTGTAATTCTGATCGGAAAGTCCATCAAAGGGCCGATGACGGAAATTGCCGTTGTCGAAAACCAGGATTGTTCCCTGCGGCGTGATTTCCGGTGCGTGCTGATGATACGGCCACTCCAAAGCTCCAACTGGCTTCAGCAGACAGCGATCCCACGGGGCATTCCAGCCGTCCGGAGTTCCGAGAATCCAGACGAGCCCGCCTGTTTTCCGGTCGATCTTGACGATCGCGTCCTGATGCCGCGTTGAAACAATGATGCTTCCGTCGCGCTTATCCTCAATCACAGCATTGCCGTGACTCCAGTCTCTCGTGCCGCCCGGCGCTTCAGGGTAGGTCACATTGCGCGTGGTCCCCAGCGAGTCGAAACCGATTCGCAGCGGGTCGAGAAGATCCAGGAGATGCCAACTGTGAAGGATCGAGCCGTCGTATGCGAATTCCGTGATTACATCGCCTACAACGTTCGCGGCCGCTCGCGGCGCATCGATGTTCGTATCACTCGTGGGGTAGCCGGCCACACGGCGCAGTTCGGTGCTCAGGACAAAAAAGTCTCCGAGGCGCGTCTCATAGATCTCATGATGAAACGTATCATCTTCCACAGGTTTGCCGGCCGTGTTGACATTCCCGCGAGCATCGGGATACCAGCGATCGATGGTGTTGCCGAGCATATCGATTTCAATCGCGCCGGTCGTCCCAAGAAGCAAAAGGTTCCCGTTATCCATCCGTCGAGCGTCGCTGATGCTTTCACTTGAACGGTAATACCAGATCGGCTCCCCCCACTCGTTCACCGCGACAACGAGTCCAAAACCGCTGCTACCTGGACCCAGCCTGATCGGGTCGAACAAAGTAACACCGGGCTCCATTCGTTCCGGATTCAGAACCGTCGTTTCGATCCGTGGAAAGTCGGGCGGCAAAGGATCAGTCCTGAAGCCTGCTCCCCGCCACTGCATCTCATTCCCCGATTCATCTGTGGCGACAATGTCGATGCTCGTTGTTACACCAGGGCGCAAGCCCAGGACAGGCAGCGAATAGCGTGTTGAATACGATTTACCCGACATCAGGATACGCGTCGAAGCGTCATCCGTCGCCGCAATCGTGACTTTTACGGGAAGGCTCGTTATGAATTCGATAATGGCGGCAAGCGGCACAGCAGGATTCGGATTCCGGCGAATCAGCGGCGGACGGACGAAAAACAGAGGCGAAATATCCTTGCTGGAGACGTCCTGTGTAAGGACAAGGCACAGCAGGCACAGAATCTTTGCAGCGTGCCCGCCCGGAAATCTGTTCTTACTTCCAGCCGTCATCAGTCCATCCCATGAGGATCCAGAAAGCGAAATATATAGGAGTCGTCATCAGGAACACATCGACGATTCCATGAAGTAGAAAGACTCCAATCGCAAGTGTGGAAGGATTCACATACCGGGGAATCGAAGCGATCAAACCGGCAAAAGACAGCAACCCCACGATTCCGCTTCCAACCAGCAGTTCCAGGTACAGACTGTTCGAACGAACATTCGTATCCCAACTCGAGAACCCCAACTGGCTGCCATACAAAAGGCGGAAATTATCGGGGCCATATCCGAGAAGCGGACGCCGGCGCGCCAGGCCGACTGCCGCTTTCCACAATTCGCTTCGAGTAATCGCCGCATCCGCGGCGGGCGGTTTGTCGGTCCGGTACCAGCGGCTCACATCGCCATTTCCATGCCAGATCTGGTTTTCAGGCCGGATGTTTGTTTCAACAACTGCGGGCACCACTCCGGATGCGCTGAACCAGCCCCGGCCTTTTTGCGCGAGATCCCAGATCAGCAGGTAGGATCCCGGCTCATGAGGCGTAAAAAACGATGCATCGACTTCGACGGAATCACGGGTTGAAACAGCCCTGGGAACCGGCGTCTGAGTCGCAGCCACCGTAGCCAGACGTTTATGCTCGGTGTCGTACCAATGGTAGGAGAGCGTTACCGGATTCTCTCCCTCCGGAAGCCACGTCTCAGCGCCAACGTTCGTTACAGTAACTTTGAGCCGATCCATGGCTCTCGGACGATGGCGCATGAGATTGAATTCCGGACGATACTCCGCCGCGAGAGCCTTATCCGGCTTGATTTCCTGAAGCCTCCTGAAAAGAAATGGCTGTATTAGCGCCAGCAGCAAATACAAACCCGCCGCAGACCCGAGCAGGAGCAGGGGAGATCGGGACTTTGCGCGAAGAGCCCATACGATCGAAATAAGCGCGACTGCCGCCATCGCGCCACGCGAATACGTCAGAATCAATGCGACGGCGATGAGACCGGAGGCCACAAACTTTGTTAAAGATTTCTTGAGCGTCACCCAGACCAGCGGCAAGGTCATGGCGAAGTACGCCGCGGCGGTGTTGGGGTATTCAAAGGATCCGCTCAGGCGCCGGACATCGCCGACATAGAATTCCGCGTTTCGGAAGAACGACGGAGCGCCGTACCCAAGATAATCCACAATGCCATACACCGAAGCGGCCACTGCAGCGATACACCACACTCGTGCCAGTCTCTCGCGATTGTCCAGAGCCATGGCAATACAAAGCAGCGTAAAACCTGCCGCGACGCGAACCAGCGCTTTAGAAGCATTCAATTCGAATTGAGGTGTGGAAAGCACGGCAATCCATTGCACGACGACGAAAATTCCCGCTGCGATAACGCGTCGATCTGAAGCCAGCCGATAACGATTGCGGAACAAAGCAGGAACACTCGACACTGCCAGGACGGCGAACAGCCACTGAAGATTGCTGAAAATCGGAAATACCTGAAGCTCGAAAGGAAGTGTCAGTACGAGCGCGAAAAGAAAGGCCGTGGCGATCACGCCTGAACTCGGTAAAACGACGCCACGTCCATTGCGGCGACTCCTGCCCGCGCGACGGCCACCTTCAACGCTTCCCTGGCAATCCGGCCGTACGGCCGTTTCTTCTGGCGCCACATCTTCGCCACGTTGACTTCCTTGACGAGCCAGCGAATCGCAAACCAATAGTACAGACGCGGGTACTTCGCCTTGAACAGCAGCTTGTTCTGGTTTCGTGAGGACCAATTTTCATTCGGAATAATGCGTTCCTTCACGCGGTCGTAGAAGGCAGTCCCCTTCATGGGAAAGGCGACCGAAGTGCCAAACACATCGGGACGTGTGTCTTTCAGGAGATCGATCGTCTTGCGAATATCACCGGTTGTCTCATCCGGATAACCCAGCAGAATAAAAAAGCCCGCCTGGATTCCCGCTTCCTGCGTCATTCGTGACGCCAGGCGTACCTGCTCGACCGTCGTTCCTTTCGTCATGCTGTCGAGCACCTTCTGGGAACCGGATTCGGCGCCGTACCAGATGCGAAAGCATCCGGATTCCTTAAGGCCACGGAGGATTTCCTCATCCACAAGATCGACGCGGCTGAGGCATTCGTAAGGATGCTGCGCGCCACGGCGCTTCACTTCCTCGAAAAAGCTCAACGACCATTTTCGATTGATGGTTAAAACGTCGTCGGAAATCCACATGATGTCGGTGTTGTACTTCGCCTTCAACATCTCCATCTCATCAACAACGTCACTGGGCGAGCGCTGGCGGTGCGAATGACCGAACACTTCGCTGGAGCACCACGCGCAATGAAATGGACAGCCGCGCGCTGTGATTAACGAAACAGAACTTTCGCCATGTTTCGATTTCCACGCCTTGAAGTAATCCTCCATCACGAGGGCGTCGCGATCGGGCCATG
>CAZWGA010000068.1:0-34988 GCA_964633285.1 uncultured Solibacteraceae bacterium
GGAAACCGATCTCTTTCAAATACGTGAATGTCGGATCGTAGTATTCGGGGCGGCGAGTCGGATCATCCGGATCACCCGGCGGAACAACAATCGCCATTCCTTGCCGTGCTCGCGTCAGGAGAACGCGATAGGCGTTTTTCAAGTAGGTTTTGCGCTCGGGTCTTCGAATGCTGTTCCAGCGATCGCCGACAAAAGACCAATGTTCCCAGCATTCGGGAGTGTGACGAAAATCCGCGTCCCAGGTTATGCATGCCCAGTCGAGTTCCAGTCCTTGCACTTGAAACTCGGTCGCGACGTCCTCCAGGTAATACGATGAACGGACATCTTCCTTGGGGTCGAGAAACCAATGGACGGGATCAACTGGAGACTTCACGTTGATGGCATGGGGCCTCAACCGCTCCGCCTCTGAGGAAACAAGGATTCCGTAGCGTTCTGATCCGCGAGCTTGAGTCCTCACCCATTGTTTTGCTCGGGACAGATCGCGCGAAATGACAATGGGATACTTCACTCTGAGTGTGTTCAGAGTGTCTCGTGCGCCGCCCAATTCCAGATCAAGTAGTTGCTTAACAAGATTGGAAACATTCTCCGCACGAAACGATCGCATTGAGACTGCGAGGTGGAGGGAATCATTGAACGTCACATTCGGGCGCGAGTGGATTCTTTCCAGCAGTTGTCCTGCTCCATACTCGCTATCCGTCAGCTTGGGCGAAACGTAAACGTGCCAGTGCGGAAATGTTCGATCGAGCGAGTCGATCCATTCGCTGATTCCAGCTTCTCCCCGGTTAATCTCTTGACCGCCTCCGACAAGGCAAACAACGACGGCCCAGTCGTGATGGCGATCAAGACACGAGATCAGAAACTCAGGTTCGGACTGCGCAAAGTTCGGCGTATTCTTCTTTCGGCGCATGAACGAAGCCGTTTCAGTCAGGTTCCAGGCGCGTTGCGCCCGATCAAAGATCGCGACATGCTCGACTGGCGCCCGATCTAAATCGATCAAACATTCATCGCGGAAGTGATGGACGTTCTGAATGAACGCACGCACCTTGCTCCGCGCTTCGCCTCTTTTCAGTGCTCGGCCTGAGTTTCGTTCGTTAACGATGTGATCACGGGCGAGCGCCTCGCGAAGAACCGCGACAAGCGGACCATTTCCGGAAAGAAAGACACTGTAAAGACTGTCCTCGCGGTCATGATGCTTCGTTGCAGTGTTGAGGCCGACTAATGTTTTGCCGGCGCCTGGCACTCCGGTTACAAAGCAAATCGACTTAAAACTTCCTTGCTTCGATTCGCGAACAATCTTCGAGATGGCTTCGCCCGTCACAGTCAGGTTCAACGCCGTGGCATCATTGCGCTGCACTCGCTGTCAAAAGCCGCGCCGACGCCCTTAACACCTCGGGTCGGTGACATTCAGATACATCCGATCCGGAAGCGGTTTGCCGTGTTGAGGCCTTCTCAATGGCTTGAACTATACCGCAGCAAAGTTGGTCAAGGTCGTTCTGACCGTGAACGTCTTTAAGGGGCGGTGGGAGGACTTAAGTTTGTCAGAAAGTTTTACGTTTCGGCATTCATCCGTAACGTTCTGTAAGGACGTGCATTACATGCTGCTCGTAACCACGCGTCGGAATAGCTTACATTTTGGTTTGAGTTGCTTCGTTTCATAGTCGTTGTGTCCAACAGAAGCCAACCGGCTAAGCCGTTCATTGCAAATAACTATCTGGAATGGTTGGTCAAGTCATGGACGCAATCGTTTCTGGTACGGTTCTTGCAGAGAACAACCCGGCGAATCTACGAACTTGAGAGGTGAAACTATGAAAAAGAGTCTTGTTATTGCGGTCGTTCTGATAGCGGCCAGCATTCTGGCGGCTCCTCAAGCCAGGGCGAGCAACGTACTTGTGGCTCAGTGCGTTGAGTATTCTTACTGTTGGAACGGTGGTCCAAACAGCTTTAGCCATACATTCACGTATGCCGAGCTCGTAGGCAATGGTTTCGCCGGAAATACAGAAACCTTGGTCGCGGCTCAAACGGCAAAATATGTCATTCGCCTCGGATCTCTCACAATCACTCAGGGCTCCAATACAGTGTCTCTGGGTGACGATAATGGAGGGTTTCACGACGATCCCTGCGACTATTGCGAGATCGACACTCTAGGTACCTTTGCCGTGGCAGCAGACGGAAATCCGCTTGTCATTTCCGGCACCTTTGGCAACAGCGAGGTTGGCAGTACGGCAGGTGTGGATATTTGCTTTGGAGACGGTAGCGATGGTCCATGCACGGTGCCGACGACAAGCACGCCGGAACCAGCGAGCGTCCTGATGCTGGGGTTGGGAATGGCGGCTATCGGCCTTAAGAAACTGCGAAAGTAGCATCAGTCCTCGAACAAAAAAAGAAAAGGCCGGATCGTTTCCGATCCGGCCTTTTCTTTTGCGGTAGACATGGCGATAGTCCGGCTGGCCCATAAAGCATATGACTTCGGAACTCAAGACCCTGCACTTCAGAACCCGCAAAGAGTGGCGGACATGGCTGGCAAAGCATCACGCGTCGAGTTCAGGGATCTGGCTCGTTCGTTATAAGGGCCACACCGGACAGAAGTCGATTCCTTACGAAGATATGGTTCGCGAGGCGCTCTGCTTCGGATGGATCGACAGTCTGATCAAACGCCTCGATGACGATCGGTACGCCATCAAGGTCACGCCGAGAAAACCTACGAGCAAATGGTCGAAACCCAATCGAAAACGATGGACGGAACTCAAGGCTGCGGGATCGCTCACTACGGCCGGCCTGGCAGCCGCGCCGACAGACAATACCTACGCCGCAAAGCCGGTTATTCCGGAACTGCCCCGCTACATTGCCACAGCTTTCCGCGCGAACAGCAAAGCCTGGGAGTTCTTTCAGGAACTCGCGCCCGGGCAACGCCGTAACTTCGTCGTCTGGATTCATATTGCCAAGCGGCCGGAGACTCGCGAGAAACGCATTCGTGAATCGATCCGCCTCCTTGCGGCTCGTCAAAAACTTGGATTGAAATAGGCCGGCCACAATTTCGTTGCATCAAGCGCGGACCTCTGGCAGATTCATATGGGTTAGCCATATGAATAATGAAATCGAAGTGTGGCAGGGCACGCTTTCGCTGATGATTCTGAAAACGCTGGAGACGATCGGACCGCTTCATGGTTATGGAATCGCCCGGCGCATCGAGCAGACGAGCGCGAATCACCTTGTGGTCAACTACGGCACCATCTATCCCGCCCTGGTGAAACTCGAGCAGGAAGGCTGCATCGCATCCCAGTGGGGAGTCTCCGACAATAATCGCAAGGCGAAGTTCTATCGGTTGACTCGCGCCGGAAGAAAACAAGTGGAACGCGAAACGCGCGAGTGGAAGCGGACCACGGAAATCCTCGAGCGTTTTCTCACACGGCGCGGCGAAACGTCATGATTCGGAGGCTGCGCGCGCTGGCACTGCGAGTCATAGGCTTGTTTCACCCGGAGCGGGCGGACAAGGATTTCGAGGAAGAACTCGAGAGCCATCTCCGTCTGCACATCGACGACAATGTCCGGTCCGGAATGACATTCGACGAAGCGCGCCGCGATGCCCTCATCAAACTTGGCGGCATCGCACAAGCGCGGGAGCGATATCGCGACCGTCACGGTTTGCCGGGAATTGATGCCGCATGGCAGGATCTTCTCCATGCCGTTCGTGTTCTCCTGAAAAGGCCCGCGTTGCTCATTGCAACAACATTATCGATCGGTATCGCGGCGGGCGTGAACATTGGAGCGCACGCGGTTCTGCATCGCGTGCTCTTCGAAAACCTGATCACTGCGGCAGCGCCGGATCGCATTGTCCGCATCAGTCCGGGCCTTTCCTATCTGAATTACATGGATCTTCGCGCCTCGGACATTCCGGTTACTCTGGCAACAATGACGATGACTCGCCTCACCTGGCAGGGCTCCGCATCAACGGAGACGATCAGCGCGCACGTGGTCAGCGACAATTTCTTCGATGTGATCGGAATTCCGCCGTTGATGGGACAGGCGTTTCACACCGGCGATTTCAAGCCCGGCGACGGCGTGGATCGAGCGGTCGTCACTTTCGGATTCTGGCAGCAACGGCTGGGCGGCGATCCGTCGATCATCGGAAAAACGATTCGCCTCAATGATGAGCCCTACGTCGTCGCCGCTGTCCTTCCGAACGATTTTCGATCCATGGCGCTGGCCTCGCCGAACGTCTACGTTCCAACGACTGCGCGAGTCGCCGCAGCATTGAACAATCGTAAAGCCGGATACTTCGACGTCATCGGCCGGCTCCACGGCAACACAACCCGGGATCAGGCAACCGCCGCGCTCCGGGTTGCCGCGGCGTCGCTCGAAGCGCGATTCCCGGATGAGAACAAAGAACTCGCGCGCCCCCTTCATACCGTTCCAGCAACAGGCTTCAACATTCTGAACGAAGTGTTTCCAGCGGCGGTCGTACCGGTTCTCGCAGGCGTCGCGTATGGATTGGTGGGGCTGGTGCTTCTGATTGCGTGCGCCAACGTTACGGGATTGCTCGTCGCGCGCGCAGAAGAGCGACGGCATGAAACAGCCATTCGCATCGCGCTCGGCGCATCACGTGGCCGGCTTGCGCAGCAGTTCCTCGCCGAAGGTTTTGTGATCGCCCTCTCCGGATGCGCCTGCGGAGCGGCCCTATGGCAATGGACAGCTTCCTTCATCCGCGCCAATCCGGCAGTGATCAACATGGGAATCAGCGCAGTTCCCGGTTCGCTGCCGGCGGCATACTGCGTCGCGCTGACATTCGGAGTTACGCTGTTGTGCGGTCTGGTGCCCATGCGAACGGCCAGACAGGTCACACTCACGCCGGGCCTGCACGCTCGCATGGATTCGTCGCAAGGCCGCCGCTTCACCCTGCGCCGTGTGCTCGTTTCCGGCCAGGTGGCGATTTGTTTCGTGCTTCTAAGCGCGGCGGCGGTGCTGCTGCTGACTTTTTTCCGCGTGCGGATGGAGGCTCCTGGCTTCGACACGGTTCGTACAATCTCCATCTCGGTCCGCCTGCCGCGTGCGAATCCTAACGACTTTTTCGCCCTTCGCGATGCTTTGAGTTCCGCGCCGGCCGTTGAAGCCATCAGTTGTGATGAAGGGTTTGCGCCACCGGTCACATTTTTTCAGCACATTCGCAAGGCGGACGAACCAGGCGACGCCGAACTCTTAACCGATATCGCGCGTGTGGGACCCCGTTACTTCGAAACCCTGCGCATTCCCATCGAACGCGGACGAGATTTCAACGACGCTGATTTTGTGAGGGGACTTGACGGCAAAGTCGCAGTCATCAACCAAACGCTTGCACGGCGCTATTTTGGAGGGAGAGATCCGCTCGGACAGCGACTCACAATTCCCGGAAATCCTGAGACCGGACGTCCGGCCCGGACCGTAGAGATTGTCGGCATCGCGCAGGACAATAAAGCCACATCGCCGAATGGAGACAGCATTCCGTTTCTCTATTCACCCCAACTCTCAACATCCATGCTGGTGCGCGTCGCAGCCCCGCCCATGGGAATGCTTCGGAGCATGGAAGACGTCATTAACAGGCAGCTACCCGGAGCCACGGTCAGTGCAACACTCATGAGCGACCGCCTCGCCCAGGCTCTGATGCCGATGCGAGTGGCCGCACTCCTGATCAGCGCGCTGGGAGCGGCGGCGGTGGTCCTTGCGATGACCGGACTGTACGGCGTCATCAGCTATGTTTCGAAGCGCCGCTCGTTTGAAATCGGCGTGCGGATCGCGTTGGGCGCCACGCGCGCGGCGGTAATGCGCCTCATTCTGTTTGAGGCTTTACTGACGGTAGGATTCGGCTGTCTTGCCGGTGGCGCTGCAGGAATAATCGTGTCGCGAGCGATTCGGATGATCCTTGCGATCCAGTATCACTCGCTGGATGCCGTCGCCTTCGCGGCTGTTCTGGTTCTGCTGCTGATCACCGGCCTGGCAGCAAGCCTCTCACCCGCGCGGCGCGCAGCCGGAATCGATCCGATTGTTGCCATTCGGTGTGAATAGATTTATTTCTTGCCGCGAAGTTCCGCGATGCGTTTCGAGAATTCGTCGACGTTGGCCTTGTTGACGACGAGCGTTGGAATGATGATCTGCTTGTTTGCGGGAATGAACGTCTTGTCCCCTTTCATCGCCTGCCGCATGAGTTTGATGGCCTGATAACCGAATTCGAAAGGCTGCTGCACCACGGTAGCGTAGATCGCGCCGTCCTGTATTCCCGCCAGAGTTTCGTCGGCTTCGTCGAAACACACGATCTTCACCTGGCCGGTTTTGTGGGCTTCCTTGACGGCATTGAGAATCGCCGGACCGTTGTAGCTCCATAATCCGACCAGGGCTTTCACATCCGGATATTTCACCAGCGTATCGGCGGCATTCGATTTTGCGCGAACGTCGTCCACATCGTCGGTCCGGACATCGATAATCTGAACGCTGGAATCCTTCAAGACTTCCTTGATTCCCTGAATGCGTTCCTGCGCGTTACGCGCATCAAGCTTGCCGACAAAGACCATGATCTTCCCTCCCTGCGGCAACACTTCTTTTATGAGTTGCCCTGCCTGCCGGCCCGCGGCCACATTGTCGGTTCCGACATAACAGGCGCGCGCGCTGGCGGGAGCATCGCTGTCCTGCGTAAAAACCAGAGCGCGTTTGGAAATTTCGTTGATGTAGCTGGTCTGGTTTTCAGGATCCACGGGAGAAATCGCGATGCCTTCGACGCCTTTCGTCATCAGATCATCCAGGATGCGCTTTTGTTCGGCCGCGGTTCCATCTGAGCAAATACGGAACTCGGCCGATACATCCGGGAACTCACTCGATGCCTTTTCGACGCCCCGTCTTGCGATTGTCCAGAAGTCGGCCGAATTGTTCGTGACGAACGCCAGCTTGAGCGGCTTGCTGCTGTTCGTTGCGGTCTCCGTTTTGGAGTTGCACGCAGACAATAGCAGCGCAGACAGGAAGGCGACCCCGAAGCAGACCTTATTCATAGAGCTCTCCCATTTTGAAGATCAAAGACTCACGCGGCAACTGCCAAACGCGGCGGCGCCGGATGAAGAACCGGAAAAAATGTAAGGTTGATATCCGGTTTCCTGTTTGTATTTTTCAGCGATCGTCAATATGGCAGACCCGGCGACGGCACTGCCGAGGACTGCAACAGTTCCGCCGCTTCCCCCGCCGGTAATTCTCGCGCCGTACAGGCCTCTCAAAGGCCCTTCGTTCCGTACGAGATTGACGATCAGATCTGTTCCCACGGACCCGAGCCCGCATGCCGAATAACTGTCGTGCGATTCGTACATCAACTCGCCGAGACGCACGCACTGTGTTTCTTCGAGCGGCTCGAGAAGCATTTTACGAAACGATAACACGCGATGATTCTCGTAAATCGGATGGGCCGCCGGGCCGCGGATCTTGTATGTGCGCGAGGGTTGCACCTGCGTGACCGAATCCGGCATGGCCCCGTAGCGTTCGAGGAATTCGCTGCCGGACATTTCCTCTGGAAGACGCCCGGCATAGTCTGCCTCGAATTCCTGTGGAGAAACGTTTGCAAGATAGCCGTTCCAGTTGGTGTTCTTGCCGGCCATGATCCGATATCCCATGAATGCGCCGGTTCGCACCGACGTATAGTCCGATCCGCTCACCGCATGACGCTCTCCGGAATCGATGCCCCAGAACGATATCCCTTCGGGAACGCGGACAGAAGGCTGGAGTTCGGCAGGCTGACAGAGCAGTGCCAGCAGCGAATTCGATTCGCCACACACGGATGTCATTTGATCCATGATGCCGCACGGCGCGCCCGCCACGAGGTTTTCCACTTTCTGGCAAAGCAATGCGAGGTCACGCGGCGGAATCCGGATATCGAATGCAGAAACGACCGACTGCATCGCTGCCACTTCAAGCGCTGCGGATGATGCGACGCCTTTGCCTTCGGGAACGGAAGATGAGATCACCATCTTCGCACCCTGCTTGAATACGACATCTCGCTCGCGCATAAGAACGATGAAGACTCCGGCAACGTAGGCAGGCCAGCCTGAAAGCAGCGACCGCGCTTCGGCGTAATCCATCGGAACACCGCCCGGAACGAGGTTCGAAAGGGGCAAGGCAAACGGCTCCCGTCCCAGGCTTGTGATTTCGAGAACAGGGTCACGAGTGATCTGAATTGCAGCGAACGTGGCTTCAGCAATAGTGCGCTGCAATACGAGCGATCCCGAGTAATCCGCAATTCCGCCCATGACGTCGAGACGACCCGGAGCCCGAGCCACAATCAATGAGGTTCCGGGCTCAAAGTATTGCTGCGCTCGCAGCATCTCGATGAATCCGGACAAATCATTCATATGCTGGGAAATTCGGGGGACAAGGGGGTCAGACCCCTCGTCCCGTTTTTGGGGGACGAGGGGTCTGACCCCATCCCCTCCGTTCCAACGCCTTCTGCAACGCCGGTTCAATTTGCCGGCGAATCTCGTCGTTCGCATATCCGGCCCAGGCAACATCCGCATCCAGGTTCAACGGCGCCTGCAGCGGATTGCCGTAAACATCCGTGAGGATGACGCCATACTCAACGGCGATTAGAGACGCAGCGAGATCGTAGGGATGACAGCAAATGCCGGGCGTTCGCCCTCGAGCCTCGATGGACGGCTTCATCAACGGCCGCAAATCGGCGATGAAACGATCGTGTCCGGACAGCAATTCATAAAGCTGACCGCCGGTCGACAAGTATTGATCCTCGAAACAATGGGCCTTGCCTGGAAGAACCGGTCCGAGCACATCGAAAATAATTTCCTCATCGATGGCGGCAAGCTCATCGCGCGCTCCCGGAAAGAAGCGTGAAATCATCGCGAAGCCATGAGCGATGGTGTTCGAAGTGGAAGGCCGCAAACGAAGCGGCGACCGATCGCCCGTTACGCGATTGAACCGTTCCGCGCCCGCGCCGGCTCCGCGAATGGCCCACAACTGGTCGGCGAGGTGCTGCTTGATCAGAGGAATCTCTGTTTGAACGGCGAGTTCAATGTCCTGCAGCGATGTCTCGTTGCCGCGATTCGGCGCAACGCCGGTAAGAACCCAGGCGCTTCGCTTCTGGTACATGATTTCGCGCGTCCCGTCGATGGGATCCACAATGATTCGCCAGCGAGCAGCGGCGCCTTCTGTGCCGCGCGGAAAAACCATTTGCCCTTCGCTCAGGCCTTCGGCGATCAAGATGAACGAATGCGTGCGGGACAGTTCGTCGAACAGACGCAGCAGGGATTCCTCGCTCACAGAATCGATTTCGTAAATCGTGTCGCCGTTTTCGTCCCTGCGGATACTCGCCAGATCATCCACCAACCGGCGTTCGGTCGCCGCAACGACCTCCGCGGAAATCTTTCTGTGAATCTCCCTCAACGGATCAAGCAATTCCCGAACGTCTGTCATCGCTGAGGGTCCGGATGCTTGTAGTGAACGTCGGGCAGGTTTCTCAGTTCCTCCGCTTTTTGTTCCGGCGAAGTATCGCTCAGAAAACTGCCGCCGCCGATTTCAGGCCCTGCGAGGTATTTCAGCAGGTTTGGTTTTCGCAGCGGTGGATGGAATTCGATATGAAAGTGAAACGCGCGATGGGCGGCGCCGTCGGTTGGAGCGTTATGCAGCGTCATCACGTATGGAAAGGGCATGCGCCACAGATTGTCGTAACGGATGAGCAGGGTTTTCAGAGCCTCGGCGAGATCCCGCCACTCTTCTTTATTCAGTCCGGCCAGGCTGAAGTGTGTCTCCTTCGGCGCAACGTAACATTCATAAGCATAACGCGCAAAGTACGGCAGAAATGCAACGGCAGAGCCGTTTTCATAGATGATGCGGCGTCCATCCCCGCGCTCGGCCTTGAGGATGTCCTGAAAAAGAACACGGCCGGTTTCCTCGAAATGCTTTCTCGAAATGCGCGCCTCGTTTTCGATGGTTTTGAAAACAAAGTTGGTCGCGTAGATCTGGCAGTGCGGGTGAGGATTCGAAACCCCGACAACTTCGCCCCGGTTTTCGAAAATCAACACGTGATTGATTTCGGCGCGTTCACCCAATTCCAGATATTGTTCGCGCCAGGCTGTAAAGAGGTCCTGGATTTCAGGAACCGTCAGCTCGCCGAGTGACAGATTGTGTTTCGGGCAGTAGCAGACAACGCGCGAAAAGCCGTGTGCGGTCTGGTTCCGATAACCAGGGGGCGCGGGTTCGACGTCGAGCGGCGCCTGCGGTCCGACGCAAGGGTGATCATTGTTAAAAACGAAAACGCTCGAGTAGTTCTCGTTGCGCACTCCGCTGACACGCACGTTACCCGGACAGAGGTAGCAATCTTTGTCGTATTCCGGAGGATCCGGCTGGTCGCGAACGACCTCACCTTGCCATGGACGGTCCTGGCGGTGCGCAGCGATGATCACCCATTCCTCGCGCAGAGGGTGCCATCGCTCCTCCCATTTGTTAGCCACATTCATTAACGCGTTTTTAAACGGATAACGCTGACGGAATGAGCCGGCAGTTCGTGGACAAACCGTGTGCCGGCATTCGCTATCGTAATCGGCCGCGGTATGACTTTCTTCGGTTCGGCCACAGTGTTGATGGCGTCCAATTCGCCCGTGATCATTTCGCCCATGGCTTCTTTCCGAATGGACGGCACCCCCTGAAGTTCAATCTGAAGCGGCTGCGCGGACGCAACAACATTGACGAGTTTCAGAATCACATCGCCGCTCGCTGTATCGCGAGTGGCACTCGCATAAATGCCGTCGAAAGGTCCC
Source organism: uncultured Solibacteraceae bacterium (assembly GCA_964633285.1). Classification (GTDB taxonomy): domain Bacteria; phylum Acidobacteriota; class Terriglobia; order 20CM-2-55-15; family 20CM-2-55-15; genus 20CM-2-55-15. The sequence continues at coordinate 10,770 of CAZWGA010000068.1, forward strand.
TGCGGTCCGGTTGGACCACGGCCGGCCGCGGGCGGTGCACCGCGTCCGGGAGGTGGCGGCGGCGCCGGAGCCACAGGAATCTGCTCGCGCGTGAGCATCGGAAGGCCATCGAACTTCGCCGGCAGAACAACGTCGCCGCGATTATTCGAGAACATCCGCTGCACGTAATAAGAAGGAGAGCCGAAGCTGGTCAGCGCATCGTATCCGATCAGGTTTACGGCCCACTGGCGTCCTCCGGGATTCACATTCACAAGCAAAGGGGCGTAGCAATTCATCACGATGACATCCGCATTGCGTTCAAGCCCTGTCAGCCAGGCCGCATCGCCGAGCGCGAACGCCATCATCGGAGTGTCGCCTGTCCTTGGATTGTTCGTGGCCCACTCTCCCACAAATATCTTCGAGGCGCTGCGGCTGTAGTTGTCGTACAGATGCGCCTGCGCTAGAGCCGTTGGAATCGTGACGTAAAAGTGATCGTCGAGCAGATCCGGTTTTCGCGTATGCACGAAGTTCCGATCCTGCGTTCGCATGGTGGAAATGAATTGAAGGTTAGGATATCGAGCCTTGATCGCGTCGTAGAACATGGTGAAACGCGCGTCGTAACTTGCCGTTCCCATGTTGAGCCAGTCTTCGTTGCCGATCTCGACGTATCGAAGCTTGAAAGGCTGCGGATGTCCGTCCTTCGCGCGGCGCGCGCCCCAGGTTGTGCCGGTGCTTCCGGTAACGTACTCGATTTCATCCAGCGCATCCTGCACGTGCGGCTTGAGAGCATCGCCTGTAAGGATGTTGGCGCCGTTGTCGATGTGGAGGCCGGCATAGATGGCGAGGAGCGGTTCCATATTAAGGTCTTCGCACCATTCGAGAAACTCGAGCAGGCCCAGTCCATCCGACGAACGATACCGCCATGGACTCATGTGAGTCGGCCGCTGTTCAAGCGGACCAATCGTGGCTTTCCAGTTAAAGCGATTGTCGTAATTCGGTCCTTCAAGATAGTTGCCGCCGGGAAAACGGAGGAAGCTCGGCTTCATGTCCGCGAGAAGCTGCATGATGTCCTGACGGTTTCCGTTCGCGCGATTTTTGTATGTGGGCGGGAAAAGCGACACCAGGCTGAACCAGACCGTTCCAGGGGCGCCCGCCGAAATCACGAATCGGTTAGCGGTGGAGGCTGGGGCCTTCACGGTCTTCAACGTCGCCGTATATTTTTTCCACTCGGTGCTGACCTGTCCGGCATCGGCTTTGGCAAAAGTGGTCGCGCCGTCGTTGCTCTCGATGGCGACGTTCAAGGGCCCTTTGAAACTGCTGCTCGCCTTCGCGTAGAAGGACACGTGATATGTCGTGTCGGGCTTTACAGGTATTCCCCAGTAACCTTCGTTCGCAACTCCGACACGCTGTTTTCCTGCCGCGGAAGTTACATCGAGTTTGAGGGCTGTGGTGAGAGCTGTATTCGGAACCGGATTATTGTCGAGCGAGATCGAGCCTTCCCCGCCGCCATACTTCACAACGGACCAGTGAATGGGCTCCTGAGCGCTGTCTCTGAAAGTCCGATTGCGAATCAATTCGGCTTATAGCCCGCCGTCGTAAGACATATTGCTCTCCGCGGTCATCAATTCGTAATTGACCGGATTGATTTTGGCGTTGGGCTTCGCTGCTCGGATCGTGAGTCGTACTGGCTGCCGTGCCTGAGTGACGCCTCTACAGACCATTGACGAGACTCCAGCCACACCCAAGAAGCAAGCGACAATTCGCCGTCCCGTTGTCATGGAATTGCTCTCCTTGCGCGGCAGTCTAGCATGAGTCGAGTGACCTTCAATCAAGAGGCCGGAAGTTGACATCGAGAATGCGGAGACGCAGCACATGTGTGGCAAGCCGCGAGCGAAATTCGTCGATGTCGCGTTGTGATGTGCTTGTCCACGCGACTTCTGCCAGTGCCGTCAGCCGTGGGAATGCCATGTACTCGACGGCCTTCGGGTTTTCGATGTATTCCGTCCAAATCTGGCCCTGCACGCCGAGAATGTGCTTTTGCTCTGCGGGGAGCAGCGCTTGCGGCATGGGCTCCCACGTGTACACGCGATCCAGCGGAAGGAATCCGCCGATCGCGAGCGGTTCGTTGGTATTCGGCCGCGCCTGGTAATAATCGAAATAGGTGTTGCTCGTAGGCGTGAGCACGGCATCGTGGCCGGCTCTTGCGGCTGCAACAGCACCATCGACACCACGCCAGCTCATCACCGTCGCATTCTGCGCCAGTCCGCCTTCGAGGATCTCGTCCCATCCGATAAGGCGGCGCTGATGGGATGTCAGGAATGAATCCATCTGGCGGATAAACCAGCTTTGGAGTTCGTTTTCGTCTTTCAATCCCAGATCGCGAATGCGGGCCTGGATTTCGGGACTCGCTTTCCACTGCGTTTTATTTGCTTCGTCGCCACCGACATGAATCCAGGGGCCCGGAAAGAGATCCAAAACCTCTGTGAGAATGTCCTGCATGAAACGCACCGTCGCATCGTCGGGTTTGAGCAGAAACGGCGAAATGCCCCAGTGCGTGCGTGTCTCGGTGGGTTGATCGGTGCTGCCATGCTCCGGATATGCCGCCACAACTTCCTGCGAGTGGCCCGGCATTTCGATTTCCGGAATGACCGTGATGAAACGCTCCGCGGCATAAGCGACGATTTCACGAACGTCATCCTGTGAATAAAAACCGCCGTATCGTTTACCGTCAAACGCCGCGTTGGAGAGATCGGACGTTTGACGCCCGACGATCGTTTCCTTGCGCCAGGCGCCGACCTCCGTCAGTTTCGGATACTTCCGGATTTCAAGCCGCCAGCCCTGATCGTCTGTGAGATGCCAGTGAAAACGGTTGAGTTTGTGAATCGCCATGAGGTCGATATATTTCTTCACAAACTCTTTGGGCATGAAATGACGCGCAGTATCCAGATGCGCGCCCCGCCACGAAAAGCGCGGTGTGTCTTCAATCGATACCGCCGGCACATTCCAGACGACATTGTTGACGCGCGCCTCGCGGAAGATTTCGGGAGGCAAAAGCTGCCGCAACGTTTGTATTCCATAAAACACGCCGGCTTCCGTTGCCGCACTGATCGTGATGCCTTTGGGCTTCACCTCGAGCCGATATCCCTCCGGACCGAGAGTTCGTTCGAGCGATGGCTGCCGTCGCAACGCGATGGAACTGCCGCCGGACGCTCCACCGGTTTTCACAGGAAGATCGAATCCTGTCGCCGGCGCGAGCATGGACGACAACTGACGGCCGAGAAGCTTCAGCGCGTTGTCCGCGGCAATGACCGTTGTTGGCGTTACAGCGAAGGAACCGCGGCCGGGAACGGCAGACTTCGGAAGAGGAATCAAGGCGAAAGGTAAAACAGCCGCATATAAGAATTTCATGTCCCAGCTACTCCAGTGTTGCGCCTCAGACCAACGAGGCATGTAGAGTCGGCGACATTCCCCTCCTCTTTGCGAGGAGGGGTGGCCGCGCTATCAAGAAAAAGTATCCGTTCCGATTTAGCGCGGACGGGGTGGTCGGTTCGGCACGGCTTCGAAGCAGTCCCGAACTGACCACCCCGTCTGCGGCGCTTCGGTGGCTTCGCGACTTTCTATTGATGCCGCAGACACCCCTCCTCTGCGAGGAGGGGAATGTCGCTCTTCAAAACTTGACTCATTTGCAACAAATTTCAAACCTCAAGCGCCTAGATCGGACGGCCGCGAATCACTCTTCGAAAAACGAACGGCACAAAACGGCTCAAATAGAGCGCGGCGATTTCCTGTAATCGAACGATGGGAACCTCTGTTTTGCGCGCTGCGGCGCCCGCAATGATTCGCTTTGCGCATACGTCGGGTGCAAAGCCAGTGGCGGTTCCAGCTCCCATCTTTCCGTGAGGAACCCCATCACCCGAGAGCGCATTGATGGAAACGTTGGTACGCACCCATCCCGGCATGATGAGTGTTACGTGAATGCCGCGAGGTTCGAGTTCGGCGCGAAACGTATCGAAAAAACCGTGCAATGCATGTTTCGAAGCGCAATATGCGGAACGGCCGGGCAGAGCGACTTTGCCGAGCACGCTGGTGACGACGACGAAGTGACCTTCGCCTTTCGCAATCATCGACGGAAGCAGCGCTTTCGTCAGCGCCACCGGCCCAAGATAATTCGTGCGCATGATGCGCTCATCGACGTGAAACGTGGTATCCGCGGCAAACGCTCGCTGACTGACTCCGGCATTGTGAACCATGACATCGATACGGCCCGCAATCCCAAGAGCTTCGTTCACAGCCGCTGCCATGGTTTCGGGACGGCTGAGATCCAGCGGAAGAATCGTGACCGATTCCGCATCCCGGCAAAGATCCGCCACCCGGTGGAGTTCCGCTTCCCGGCGGGCCGACAAAATCAATCGAGACCCCCCGCGCGCGAACTCCAGAGACAGGGCTTCTCCAATGCCGCTTGAAGCGCCGGTAATCCAAATCACTTTCCCTTTGAAATGAGAAATATCCGCCATCGTTTTTACAAGAATTTACAATCCCTCACGGGATCTTGTTACCTGATTACAGGTTCTGTCGTACATATATAGCCGGAGGTCGTTTCCCAGGAATGCCGACGCATAAATCGAGAATCTTAAAACTGCCGCGCATGGTGCGCGCGCTCGTCATTATTGGTCTGCTGGTAGCCCACATCGCCGTACTTGCCCAGACTCAAAAACCAGCAGCGGGAACGATCCAGGGCATTGTACAGTCGAGCGGGACTCCGATTCCCGGAGTTTCAGTCACCGCGACAAATACGACCACACAAGAGAAGACCAATACGACGACCGACGTGAACGGCCAGTACCAGTTGAAAGTTCCCGCTGCGGGCACATACAAGCTGGAAACGTCGATGGCGGCGTTTGCTCCGAATACCGTGCAAACGGACGTGAAGGAAGGCGCGCCGGCAGAGCGCATCGATTTCGATCTCACGCTGGCTTCGCGATCACAGGCAGCGACTACTGCGGGCGCAGCTCCGCAGAACAGGCCGGCCGTGGGTTTCCGCGGACGAGGAGCTCAAACGCTGCAGGTTCGTCAGACGGAGAATCCCCAGACCGAACAGCAGAATCCCCCGGCGGAACTCACGGCACAAGTCAGCCTGGGAGATTTACCCATTCCCGGCCTTGCCGCAGATACACCCACCGAATCGGTGGCGATTCTCGGGAATACGGCGGAAACAACCTTCGGCAACAACTTCAACTTTGACCGCGAACAGATCCAGCAATTCCTCGATCAGCAATTCGGCTTTACTCCCGAGCAAGGTCTTCGCGGTGACGGCCAGGGCGGACAACAAGGCCAGCAGGGACAGGACGGACAGCGCGGCGGCCAGGAAGGATTTCAACGCGGAGGAGGACGCGGCGGCGACTTCTTCCCAGGTGGCGGCGGCAATCGAGGCGGACGCGGTGGTGGCGGCAATAACCGCGGCGGTGGCGGCGGCAATCGAGGATTTGCCTTTGGCCGCGGTGGACGCGGTTTCAACGCGACTGCGCCGCGTGGAAACGTCTCCTATCAAATCGCCGATTCCGGTCTGGATGCGGCGCCATATTCGTTGAACGGACAATCTCTCCAGAAGACGCCGTATAAACAGCAAAACCTGACGGCCACTCTCGGCGGTCCGCTCTTCATTCCTCACATCGTGAAGACGACCAACACGTCATACAACCTGAGCTTCACCGCCTCTCGTAATAGCAATCCACTGGACGCTTATTCGACGGTTCCTTCACTGGCAGAGCGCACAGGAGATTTCTCGCAGACTTTATTTCGGAATGGCCTGAATGCAGGCAGTCCTGTTCAGATTTACGATCCCGTGACGCACCAGGCTTTCACCAACAACGTCATTCCTCCATCGATGCTCAGTCCCGCAGCCATCGGTCTGCTGAAATTCATACCGGAGCCGAACTCACCGGGAGTTCAAAACTTTCATTACTCGACGGCGACGACGAACAACTCGAACAACTTCAATGTGCGTCTGAATCACACTTTTGCAAACCCGCAGCAGCAACAGGGCCGCGGCCGGGGCGGCGGCGGGCAACGCGGTGGTGGTGGCGGGCGCGGTGGTGGCGGCGGCCGCGGCCGCGGAAGCAATATCAATTTCGGATTGCAGATCCAGTCGCAGGATAGCGTGACGGCGAATGCCATTCCCAGTATCGGCGGCAAAAACTCCACGCACGGCGCGAATGCGACATTCGGCTTTGTGCATCAATTCGGCAGAGTCTTCAGCACGCTTAACGTCAACTACAACCGCAATCATCGCGTCGGCACCAACCTCTACGCGTTTCAGCAGGATATTGAAGGTGCGCTGGGCATTGCCGGAGTTTCGACGAACGCCGCGGACTGGGGCATCCCCGCGCTTTCATTCACAAACTTCACCGGTCTCAACGACACGCGTGGATCGGAAACGCTGAATCAGACAATGCGATTCGGCGAAGGATTGAATTTCAATCGCGGCAAGCACAATCTTCGATTCGGCGCGGACCTTCAGATCATTCGAAACAACACGCACTCCACTCAGAATGGCAGAGGAACATTCACGTTTACGGGAGCGCGCACGGCAGCTCTCGGCGCGGATGGGAAGCTGATCCAACAGACAGGATACGATCTCGCCGATTTCCTCCTCGGCCTCCCGCAGCAGACGACGCTGCAGTACAGCGGCCTCACGTACAAATATCGCGGCACCTCGTGGGACGTCTTCATACAGGACGATTGGAGATTCCGAAGCAATCTCACGATCAATTTCGCATTGCGTTACGACTACGCTTCACCCTACACGGAAGCCAACAACAAGATCGTGAATCTCGATCTCGCGCCGGGATTCACCGCCGTCGTGCCGGTGCTGCCGGGTGCAACAGGTGGATTGACCGGTACGGCGTATCCGAGGAGCCTGGTCAATCCCGATCGAAACAACGTTTCACCACGCATCGGTATTGCGTATCGCCTGAAGGACCGCACCGTCGTACGCGCCGGCTATGGAATCACCTATAACGGCGCCGCCTACGCTCAGATCGCGGCGCAGCTTGCGAATCAGCCGCCATTTTCGATTGCCGAGAACAATACCTATTCGGCGCTTTCACCGATCACGCTGACCAGCGGCTTTCCTGCGGTCACGAGAACTACAATCACCAACACTTACGGAATCGATCCGAACTACCGCATCGGTTATGCGCAGCAATGGAACTTCGACATTCAGCGCGATATTCGGAGACTTGGCCTCCAGATGAATCTCGATTACACGGGAACGAAGGGCACGCGCCTGGATTTGATCGAAGCGCCGAATCGTACGCCAACCGGATTGCGCATCGCAGGCGCGGAACCGTTCAACTGGGAGACTTCCGGAGCCAGTTCGATCTTGCATTCCGCCGCGATACGCTTGAATCGTCGGCTCGGCCGCGGGATCAGTTTCGGCGGTACGTATCAGTTTTCAAAATCGATCGACAACGCTTCCACGGTCTCAGGAGGAGGTGGCGGCGGCACGGTGGCGCAGGATCCGTTCAATCTGCGGGCTGAGCGAGGATTATCGAATTTCGATCAGCCGCATCGTTTGAACATCAACTACAACTTTGAACTGCCGTTGGGAACCAATAAACCGTTCTTCTCCGAAGCATCGATGTGGAAGACGATGTTTGGAGACTGGCAGTTCAATGGAAACTGGGCCATTAATTCCGGCAATCCTCTGACGGCGAGAGTCACCGGCAGTTACACGGACGTTGCCCGAGGCAGCAACGGAAGTCTTCGGGCCGATGCCACGGGCCTTCCAGTCACAATCGATAATCGCGGTGTTGCGGAATGGTTCAACACGGCTGCTTTCGCGGTGCCCGCTTCAGGCCTCTTCGGTAATGTCGGCCGGAACACGCTGCGGGGGCCGAAGCAAATCACAACCAACCTGTCGATGCAGAAGACGTTCGTTCTTCGCGATGGGCGCAGTTTCAATATCAGCGCGCGATCTTCGAACTTCCTGAACATGCCGACATTCAACCGTGTCGACACGACGGTCAATTCCAAAACTTTCGGACGCGTTTTGTCGGCCGGACAAATGAGAAGAATCACTCTTAATCTGAGGTTCAATTTCTAACGAGCGGATCATGAAGAGACTTGTTTTAGCCCTGTTTATCGCAGCGCTTCTGCCTTTTAACGTTGTATCGCAAAATCAGGCGCCACAGAACACGGTGGAGAAAGGCGCATCCGAAGGGCAATTCACACTGAAAACATCAACCGAAGTTGTACTGGTCAATGTGACGGTCCGGGATAAGGACGGCAACTTCATCAAGGATCTCAAGCAGCAGGATTTCACAATCCTCGAAGATGGAAAAAAGCAGGATGTGCTTTCCATCGACTTCGAAAACACGGACAGTGTTATTACCGCTGAGACGCCGAAGCTTGAACTCTTAAGCACGCTCGGAACAGCGCAACCGAAGACCGCAGCGCCGCCTCCGGTCACTCCAACCGACATCAACGAACTCAAAGACCGCCGGTTGATTGTGCTTTTCTTCGACTTGAGTTCCATGCAGCCTGAAGAGATCGAGCGCGCTGCGAAATCTGCTCTCGATTATTCTGAAAAACAGATGGCGCCGGCAGATCTGGTATCGGTCGTTACGCTTTCCAATTCCTTGAAAGTGGATTTGGACTTTACGGCGGACAAGGACGAACTCAAGAAAGTGATGACCGCCTTCAACAACGGAACCAACGAAGGACTAGGCGATGGAACCACGCCGGATCCAAACGCGGATCCCAACGACACCAGCGATGCTTCAAATGCTTTCACACCCGACGAAACGGAATACAACATCTTCAACACCGACCGGCGGCTCCAGGCGCTGGTCAGCCTTGCGGACGATCTGAGATCCGTGCCCCAGAAAAAATCGGTCATCTATTTCAGCGGCGGAATACAGCGGACCGGCATCGAGAATGAAACACAGTTAAGATCGGCCATCAACGCCGCTACGAAAGCGAACCTGTCTTTTTACACCGTCGATGTTCGCGGCCTGCAGGCTGTGATTCCCGGAGGCGCCGTTGCCGGCGGCGGAGGCCGGGGTGGCGGTGGTGGAGGCCGTGGCGGTGGAGGCGGCGGCAGTTCGGTGTATTCCGGACGCGGGATGCTGAGTCAGTACGATTCCAACTTCGCCTCGCAGGAAACACTGATGACTCTCGCCAACGATACCGGCGGGAAGGCGTTTCTGGATTCCAACGATTTCACACCTGCATTTACAAAAGTCCACGACGAAACCGCGTCGTATTACCTGCTGGGATACGTCAGCAACAATCTCATGCATGATGGCCGTTACCGGCGGATTACGGTGCGGCTCAATCGAACGGACCTGAAAGATGCCAAAGTGGATTTCCGAAAAGGCTACTATGCGCCTGCGGATTTCCAGCACTCGACCCGCGAGTCACGCGAACAACAACTGCAGGAACAGTTACTTTCAGACGTGCCGAGCAGCGATTTTCCCGTGTACCTCTCAACCGGATATTTCCGGATGACGGACAACCAATACTTCATGCCGATCTCCGTTGTGGTGCCGGGTTCGCAGATCCCATTCACCCGCGACAGCAGCCAGGACAAAGCGACTTTGGATTTGATCGCGATTGTCCGTGATGAAGGAAAGCGGCCGTTCGGCACGATTCGCGATACCGTCAAGCTTGCGGTGAACACGAGTCAGGATGTGCAACGCAAGAATGTCCAATACGACGCGGGTTTCCGATTACCTCCCGGCCGTTACGATTTGAAATTTGTCGTTCGGGAAAACCAGACCGGACGCATGGGATCGTTCGAAGCCGGCGTCACGATTCCCGATCTGAAAGGAGCGCCCGTCAAAGTCAGTTCCGTGGTGCTCTCCAACCAGAAGCAGGCGGCGAAGGCGAAGAATAATCCCCTGGTGCGGGATGGATCGGAGATCGTGCCGAACGTCACTCACGTTTTTTCATCCGGCCAGCATCTGTATTTCTACTACGAGGTCTATGAACCCGGAAAACCCGCCGACGCCGCGGACAAGACCGCGGCTCGCGTGCTCACGAACGTGGCGTTCTACAAAGGCGCGGTGAAAGCGTACGAGACGCCGCTGGTTCAGGCGGACCAGGTGAACGTGGTGGATCGAAAAGCAACGGCGTTTGAACTCGACGTACCCCTGGCCGAACTCAAGCCCGGTTTCTACACATGCCAGATTAATGTCATCGATGATGCGACGGGGAAATTCGCGTTTCCGCGCGTGGCGCTGCTGGTCCGGTAACGGAACGCTTATGTAGCCGCGGGTTTGATACCCGCGTTCACAGCACAACCTGCGAAGACAGTCGCGTGAGCACATCCGGGAAAAGCGCCACCACAATACCCACTGCAACGAACACGGCGCCGATCGCGTTCGATATCCACTTGCCCGAAGGAATAAGTTTCTCGACCAGAATAAGCGCGCCGATGGCAGCCATCCATCCCAGATGCATGATGCCCATGACGAACAGGATCAGCATCAAACCCCAGCAGCAACCAAAACAATAAAGCCCGTGTGTCGCGCCCATGCGCAAAGCGCCGCTGAGGCCGTCGTGCCAGTGTTCGGAGATGAAATGAAGCGGACTCTGGCAATGTTTCAGGCAGGCGCGCTTCAGGCGGCTCCATTGAAACGCGCCTGAGAGAATCAAGGCGATGCCGGCCGCGCGCAAAACAACGGAGCCGGATCCGGCAGAATTGTTTCGCACAATGCCGACGAGGACATATGCGGAATAGAAAAGGGATCCCACCGCAGTCCACGTAAGAAAGTAACTCAATGCGAAAAGAAACGTCCCGCTGGATGCGTCCGGATTTCGTTTCGAGTTCACCGTTCGATACAGAAGCAAAGTGGGATAACTCGACGGCAGCATCATGGCTACCATCATCACCAGCCACATTCCGGTGAATACCAGAAAGCTGTTGATGCCGGCCCAGCCTTCCATACCGAGCGACATGGGTACGCCCATTTGCATGAGCAGACCCATATTGCTGAAGCCCGAATAAGTCAGGAGCCACGCCGCAAGCGTCAACACCAAAACAACGATCAGCAGCGTGGCGCGCACGGATTATGCCTGGAGTCCTTTGTTGGTGTGATCGACCTCCGCAAGGCTGCTGTGCCGGTCTTTGTAATTGAACTTTACCGGTCCCGTTCCTTTGAGAACCGTGCATTGGGCGACATGGAATTCCTTGTACTCCATCCCGTCCGGCATGCGGACGATCACTTTCTGTTCGTCGTTCGTGGCGGGAATCTTGAGAGGCCCGGATTCTGTTTCAAGAAAGCCTGGAACAACAACCCGCGCATGACGTGAGGCCTTGTTGAATTTCCATTCGATCGGAATGAACTGGGGTTCATGCACGGTCGTGACAATCGACGCCAGAACCTCGAACCATGCGTTTCCCCCTTTTCCGCTGAGAATCGTCAACAACGCGGTGCGTTGTTCTTCCGTCGCTTTCTGATCGATGTAGGGCTGAACCGATCCGTTGCCTTCGTGCAACGCACCGGGCCAGGAGTAAACAACAATCCACGTCAGACCGCTCAATTTAACATTTCCGAAATTGCCCTCGACGATATGCATTCCCGCCATTCCCTCGCATCCTTTGTCCGGATGCGGAAATCCAACGGTGTCGCATGGACACGTTGCGATGCAATTACAGTTCTTGATGTACTCGCCTTTCATGCGCCACGACAAATCCGCCATAGGCCCCTCCTCTGGTAAATGCCGCTTAGTGTACTACGCCGTTTGGCCTGCCGGCGCTCATAGAGCGGCGCTACCGCCGTCTAAGGGTTTGAGGAGTTGTTCTATGCCTATCGAAATTCGCCGCAAGGACGTGAAAACACTGGTGGCCCAGGGTCGGGCCCAGTTGATCGAGGTGCTTCCGGCGTCGGAATACAAAAGAGAGCATTTGCCCCAGGCCATCAATGTTCCCCTGCAAACAATGAGCACCATTACCACGAAGCCCTTGCGAAAAGATCTGGCTGTGATCGTTTATTGCGCCGACTATCAATGCGATCTGAGCGCGCGCGCCGCATGGCGGTTCGAAAGCATGGGATTTCAGGAGGTCTATCGGTACACCGCCGGCAAGGCCGATTGGCTCGCCGCGGGTTGGGAGACCGAAGGCACCGAGGCTAAAAAAGCGCGAATCCGGCAGATGGTTCACAAAGAGGTTATGACATGCGGATTGCGCGAACGTCTTGAGGATGTGAAAAGCCGCCGGCGTCCCCATCAGGATATGTGCGTGGTCGTGAACGATCGAAACATCGTGCTGGGACTGATTCACGGCGAGAGGTGGGATGCGAATCCGCAGGCTCGAGTCATGGACGTCATGGATCCCGGCCCGCGTACCATCCGGCCGGATCTCGACCCGAAAGACGCGCAAAAACTCTTGAAGAACTACGGCGCGCCGAATGCGATCGTCACAACCTCGGACGGCGAGTTGCTGGGAGTCGTTCGTGTAGCCCAGAAAAAAACTCAGAAGACCCACGAAGCGGCGTAGCAATTCGAGGGACGCACCCCCGAATTCTGGGGTGCGTCCCTCGAATTGCCTCCCTACTTCGAAACTTTGAGGAGTTCGACTTCAAAATCGAGCGTGGAGTTCGCAGGAATGACACCGCCGACTTCTTTCGCGCCATAAGCAATATTCGGCGGGATGATCAATTCGCGTTTACCGCCGACCTTCATTCCTTCAACGCCTTCATCCCAACCGGAAATGACCTGGCCTGCGCCCAGCTTGAACGAGAAGGGTTGACCGCGGTCTACCGAGCTGTCGAATTTGGCTCCGCGGTTGCCGTTCACCCACAGCCAACCGGTGTAGTGAACTTGAACGGTCGCGCCTTTTGCGGCCACATCGCCCGTTCCAACCTTGGAGTCGCTGTACTGTAGTCCGGACTTTGTGGTCATCATTTTTGTTTGCCCTAGTAATGCAATCGTAAATCCCAATAAAACCAGCATCAGAAGAAGTGTCTTTTTCATATTTGCCAGTTTAACTTGACAGTGGTGGGTTGTGTCGTGAAACTTTCGCATCATGATTCGCCAAGACATTCTTCAAAAATTTCCTGAGCTGTTCGGAACGAAAACCATCAACGGCCGGACGGTCGATGTCGAAGAAACGATTTCCAGGTTCGCCCGCGACCTCGAGCCCGAATTCGCTGCGTCGCTGACTGCGCGAAGGAAGCTGCTGGAGTCTTCCGCAGTTGTGCGCGAAAAGTACGGCTGGCCGAAGTGGGAGGAGACGTTCGAGGATCCGGTAACGGGCCAGGGACGCACGTTCCGCCAGATCGTTCAGGGTCTGGTTGATAATTTCATGGGCAAGGACTCCGACCTTCGATGGCGCCTTAACGATGAAGTGGCCATTCCGAATGACGCTCATCCGCTGAAGAACCCCGGGCTGGAACTCACCGGACCCTGGCATCCGCCAGACATGGCGTTCAATGCATTGAACAGCGCTGCGCCGCAGAACATGCCGGACTTCGAAGACGCGTCGCCCGCGCATTTCCAGCCGGAAGGCAGCTCCAAATCCGAGCCAATCGGGATTTTTGCCGCTCTCCAAAATGCGAAAGATATTTTTGAAGGCCGTTGGACCGATCGTCCTTACGAAGTAGTCAAGAAAGGCAAATCGCGATCCTACAGAATTCAACGGCCTCCATCGCAGTGGCCGACTCGTTTTGTGCGGCCGCCCTCGATTCACATTCGATTTGATTACATGACCGTCAACGGCAAGTCTGTGCCGGGATTGATCGCCGTCGCGACGATCTGGACCTTGAACAACTATGAGGCACTCAAGAAGCTGGGCACCGGCATTTATTTCTACATTCCCAAAATGCAGACGCCGCGTGAAGCACTCCTTGTGGAGAAGCTTCTTTCGGGACTCGAAGCAACAATCGGCGTCCCGGCCGGCACATTCAAAATCAAAGTTCTTTACGAAGAAGGAAACGGCGGCCGCTTTCTCCCCGCGATGGCGTGGGTGCTGAGACGCAGGCTGCTGGGAACGAATGTGGGACGGTGGGATTATCTGGGAAGCCTTATCGAAATGTGGAAAGAGGATCCCAAAGGCGTGTATCCGGATCCGCAATCGATCGGCATGGCTTCTCCGAACATGATCGCGTATCAGCGATACAACGCTCTCATGATGCTCATGGCCGGCTTGAAGAACGGCGAATTCAGCCAGTCCGCGCCGATTGGAGGAATGGCCGCGGTCATGATTTATCCTCCGGGTGATCCGTACGGCCGCGCGAAATACAATCCGCTGGCATTGCGCGCGATGGTCATCGACAAGCTGCGCGAACGGCTGCTCGGTTTAATATTTGTACCCGACGCGCCACAGGCTGGAGAAAAGCCCGCCCTCGACGACATTCTCGCGGGCCGCGCAAAGGGACGGCTCTACGACGCCTATCGCCAAAGCTGGGTCGCAAGTCCGGAAACCGCGTACGTCGCGGCAGGCAATGGTCCGTTGAAGGCGCCGGTATCCGAACTTCAGGCCATCCTCGATGCGCCTCAGGAGACCGTAGCCGTAAAAGGCAAACCCGTGCCTGCGGCATCAAGCGGGCTTGTGGACTCGGAGCGGCAACTCCTGCAGTCTCGCGGACTCATCAATGCTCAGGGCAAAATCACTCCGTGGGTTCTCACCAGGGATTCCATGAATGCTCCGGAGAAGGTGTTGACGGCCGAACTCTGGGACAGCATCTATGGTGTGCCGTCCGGCGATATCACCATCGAACACATTCAGCATGCGTTTTACATGGCTGCGAATTATGGCTTCCAGATTCTCAATGGGAACTTCGCGGCGGCTATCGACGATTACGAACTTTCGCTGCGCTTCATGAACGATCTCGCGACATACCGGATCGATGTTTCCTGGCTGTGGGCCCTTCTGCGTCACGGTGCCGCAATCACGAAAGACGGCTACCTCAAAGGCCCGGCCATGACTGAAGACGGTGTCGTCCCCGGGGAAAACAGTTTTCAGGTCAAAGCGGGCACACGATTCACGAAAGACTTATTCCTCAAGCTGTGGGACTACCACAATCAGTGGACATCCGCTTTCTTCGCGGAACTTGACAAGCGCGGCGATCCCGGCCGCTTCGATCGCTCGAAGGCGCCGGTCATTATGGACGTCCTGAAGCGCCAACTGCTCTCGCCGCACTACCTCCAGCACAGTGCCCGGGTTCTGTTCGTGATGGCGGAAGCGAATGCGAAGGATGGATCGCAGATTCTCGATGCGATTTTCGATCTTTCGCGAGAGGAAACCGTAAAGCAGGTGGAATCGGGAAAACTCTCGAAGGCTGCGCTGCACGCGCACGATTACGTTTACGATATCTTCCCGGGGACTTAGCGAGTGTTCCAGATCGAGTTGAAGTTGCCCTGATACGAGGCGATGGTCTGCGGATCACGCATGAAGATCGCGTTTTCGAAATTGTTTTCCTCCGCGCTGGTTGACCAGTTGTAGCTGCCTGTCAGCAAAACCTGTCCATCAAAAATCGCGTACTTGTTATGCATGATTCCGCCGTTGCGGCCTGCAGTCCGCTTGAGCGGAACTCCCGCAGCTTCAAGCCGGGCAATGTCGGAACCCACACCAGGCGCCTGCTCCGAGTCCGCAATGATTCGAACAGCAACGCCTCTGTTCTTCGCGGCAATCACGGCATCCGCGATTTCATTTCGCGTGAACGAATAGATCGCGATATCAATCGACGTCTGCGAACGCTGGATCTGTTGAACAATCCGCGCAGCGATGCCGCCGGATGGAGAAAAGAAAGTTTCCAGTGGAGATGCACCACTGACAGGAAGCGTGCTGAAGAGACCCGATTGGAGTTGCCGTATCGCGATGCCAGCGACCGGTACGGTGGAAGAAACTTCGAGTGATCCCTCAAAAGCAGATATGCCGCTGAACAACTCGGATACGAATCGGGCCATCTGCCCGGAGGGTCCGAGTGACACCGTTCGAGTTCCTGCCGGCGAACCATCCTGGTTTCGAAGTATCAACGTCAGCGTCGCCGAGGCTGTTCCGGTGTTCGCGATGGCGATGCCGGTCGCAACGTTATCCTTCTCCGTCACCGGCAATCGCAGCATTGCATCGGGCGTTGACGGCAACACGCTGGCTTCCGCCAGTACTGTCGTACCGTTCACGATCTGGATCGTTTCAACCGCGGAAATGGATCCGCCGGATTGCGCAGCGATATCGGCCCAGCCCACTGTCAGCGTGTTTCCCGTCAATGAAACTTTGTCGGTTCCATCAGGCGCCAGCCTGCGTTGATAAACGGCGCCAGGGGATGCGGCGCCAGGATCATGAAGCGAGATGTTCACGACCGCGGTTGACGACGTCAGATTCGTGACGGTAAACGTCGTTTGATAACCGCCGCCCTGAGCATAATGCGGAAAGACCAACTGTGCGTGAGCCGCCGAGCTCATCAAAAACATGCTGGCGACAAATAGAAGAACGCGCCGCCGGCCGATCATTAATCGCGGCAAACAAAACTGCGGGCGTCCTGAGGATCGCCGCTGCCCGTGTATTGGGCGTGGGCGGGATAAGCACACAACGGCCGCGTTCGCACGGGCTGTGTACGGTTCTTCCCAACAACAGAGTCGGGAGCTTTTCCTTTTTCGACCCAGTCCGTGATGGCGCTCAACATATCGAAGCTATCCACCGTGGTTGAACCACCGTTGCAATGTCCCATGCCGGGCACAAGAAAGACGCGGCTCCAGTCCTTCACTTTTTCCATGCCGCCGTTTTCCCGGCTCATCTTTTCGTAGTAGTTGACCGTGTCGAGAGGTGAGAACCATGGGTCGCTCAGACCGTGATAGAAGATCAACTTTCCACCATGACTCGAGAACGATGAAAGATTCGTCCAGGTGGAGTCGCCGGTTCGCGCCGTGGCATTGGCGGCGAGATCGGAGGCGGCTTTCTCCGCATCGAACGCGGTAATGGCGGGAGCGGCATTCACGGGACTGCGGCCGCCGCTCAACAGAATGCCCGGAATGCCGGCCGGATCGATGATTCCGGCATCGTAGGGAAACGCGGGATAGATCGAATTCCCGCGCGAATCCTTTGGTCCGGCAAAGGCCTTCTCCAGACCCCCTGCCTGTTGGGAGGTCAGACAGCTATCCGTCTTTGGTCCATTGCAGACGAGTTGAGCTGGACTGAACGAACAGGCCTTGCTGTTGAAGATCAGGCCGTCCTTCAATCCGTCCTTCTCGTCGCACGCATTGACGATGGACGTCACGACGAGTTTCTTGTCGGCGTCCGTGAGTGAAGGCGTGATTCCATTCACGGTAGCTGCAAAGAAAGCGAGACCGAGATTCGAATGGCCCGTGCGCATAGCCGGATCGCCGGACACGATGCCGTCGAAGTATGACGGATAGCGTTGCGACATCAGCATGGCTTCGCGCCCGCCGGTCGAGCAACCGGCATAGTAAGAACGTTCGGCCGGACGTCCGTAATAGCGCGCAATCATTTCCTTGGCAAGTGGCGCGACCCGGCCGATCGCCACGTAATAAAAATCCAGAGCGGCCTGCTGGTCGGACATGAAGCTTCCGTCAAACGCTCCAGTTCCTTTGTGACCCGTATCGGTCGTGACCACGGCAAAGCCCCGGGCAAGCGCAGACATGTCGCCTGCGGCCTGAGCGCCGACGGGGTTGGCTACGTTGCCATTGAGCCCGCCGCCGCCCTGAAAAAGAAATCGTCCATTCCAGTTATCGGGTAGAGCCAGGGCAAACCCGATGCCGTAGGTTTTGCCGTCCGGACCCGTGCGCTGATCGATGACACCATCAACGCGGCAGCGAGCCGGCAGCGTGTCCGCAGGTTTTTCGGATTTCGTGATCATTACCCGGGCGCCCGCGGTTTGAAACGAGTTCATATCCGCGCACGCCAACGCCAATGCCAGGACGATTGTGGTCATAAAATGTCTCCGTGAATGGCGCGTATGCTATCACAAGGAATCACTCCACGGCCGTTGGGATCGGCAAATGAACGCGGGCATGAAACCCGCGGGCAGATTGAATGAAATCATTCTTTGTTCAATACTGCGGACATGGATCAACGACAGAAGGACGAATTGATTGCCGCTGCCAAAGCGGGAATGAACAATGCCTATGCGATCCTCAACAACTTCAAAGTGGGCGCCGCTGTATTGACGCGCAAAGGCGTCATCTATCCAGGCTGCAACACTCAGAGCGTGATTTCAGGAATGGGCGTCTGCGCCGAACGCAGCGCCATCGACCATGCCGTAGCGTGCGGCGAGTATGTATTCGAGGCGATCGCGGTCACCTCTCAACTTGAAGCGCCAATCGCACCGTGCGGTATGTGTCTTCAATACATCGGCGAGTTTTCGCAGGTTGCCGATCATGACATCGAAATCCTGATGATCGGTTCAGCCGGCGCGACTCGCGAAAGTTCGATCCGCAAAATGTTACCGGTCATCTTCGGCCCCCTCGATCTGCACGTGGATGTTTCCCGGTATCGGAAATAGAGTAAATACGCCGGGGTTATGACTTCCCGTGCCCTCTGCTAAACTAGGGCCTGCCTCAACGCGAGAGTGGCGGAATTGGCAGACGCGCCAGACTTAGGATCTGGTGGAGAAATCCGTGGGGGTTCGAGTCCCCCCTTTCGCACTGGATACTTGGAGGTCACACCCACCGCGCCCATGAAGACCGTAACCATTCGCGATTTGAGATCAGCGCTGGCGGGAAACCGAGAAATCTTTGGAGACCGAAGGGAAAATCGTTATCAAGCGCAACTCAAAGCCCGATGCAAAACTTGTTCGGTACGTCGCACCGAAAAAGCGCAAACGAATCGATCCTGTTGAACACGGAAAATGGCAGCGAAAGACCAGCCGGGGAAAAGTGACTCGATGGGTAGACGAGGGATTGCTCCGGGAGCGCGATGAACGTTGATGGACCGATCTATATCAACAGCGGAAAGAATCAGAGAGTTAAACACTCAATTAACCATGAAAATCTATTTTGGGTTCACGGTGGCGGGCGACCGATCCTCGATTCAAACCGCGCGAGCGATTGTGGAACTCCTGGAAGCGATGGGTCACGAGGTATTGACGAAGCATCTGGTTCGCGATGATGCGTGGGAAATGGATCGGCAAATCACAGCGGAAGAAGTCTACGCGCGCGATATGCGGTGGCTCGAAGAGTGCGACTGCTTCCTGGCGGAGGTTTCGGGTTCATCCTTCGGACTGGGTTTCGAGACGGGTTACCTGTTGGGAGCAAGCTCGAAGCGTGTGATCCTTTTTTACCGGCGTGAATTGGAAAAGAAAATATCCCTCCTGATTACGGGAAACGCACATCCGCGATGTGAGCACGTGGCGTATTCCGATGCCGGCGAGATCAAAGCCTTCATCCAATCCCGGCTATGAGGATGCCGACGAATACTCCCGGTCGGCGCGGGAAAAGCCCGGCTTAACGACGTCATAGATCAATGCAATGCGATCTCTGTAAGGGATGAAAGCGCTTTTCATTGCATTGATCGTGATGCGTTCCAGGTCTGCGAGATTCAATCCGAAGATGCGGGCTGCGTTGAGGTATTCATCCGTCAGCGTGATCGCGCTCATCAATCGATTGTCCGTGTTGAGCGTCACGCGAAATCGATATCGAAAAAAGAAATGGAACGGATGCTGTTCAAGCGATGGAACCGCCGCGGTATGGACGTTGCTCGATAGACACGTTTCGAGCGGAATGCGTTTATCAAGAACGTATTGAGCCAGAGTGCCCATGCTGACGACGGCGCCGTCCTTGATCGTCATGTCTTCGATCAGGCGCGTGGCATGCCCGATTCGATGCGCGCCGCACCACTGAATCGCCTGCCAGATCGATTCCTTGCCGAACGCTTCACCGGCGTGAATCGTGATGCTGAAATTCTCCCGCTGAATGAAATGAAACGCATTGATGTGCTTTTTCGGAGGATAGCCGCCCTCTTCGCCGGCGAGATCGAATCCGACCACTCCATGCGGCCGGAAATCCACCGCCAGTTCCGCAACTTCCTGAGAGAGTTCGGGCGACATGTTGCGCATGGCGCACAAAATAACGCCGTAGTGAACACCAAAATCTTTTTTGCCGCGCACCAGACCACGAATCACGGCGCGTATGACGTTCTCCACGGGGAGGCCTTTCTGCGTATGGAGAATCGGCGCAAACCGCGTCTCGACATAAACGACTCCGTCGTTTTTCATATCTTCGAGCATTTCGTAAGCGACTCGCTCGAGGGCTTCCTCGGTTTGCATCACTCCACAGGTGTGTTCGAAGCCCTGCAGATACAAGGGCAGGCTTCCACGAACGGCGTTGGCATGAAACCATTCCGCGAGATGGCCCGGATCGTTGGAAGGCAGTTTGGTGTATCCGGTTTCGCGCGCGAGTTCTGAAATGGTCCTGGGACGCAGCCCGCCGTCCAGATGGTCGTGTAGAAGAGCCTTCGGCAATCTTTGAATGAATTCTTTTTCGAATTGCATCGATAGTTTAAGTCTTCTTCGTTAGTTTGAAATCGCCGTCGGCCCGATCATCCGGCCGGTTCCAGGTCCCGCTCAGGATCGTTTTACCGACTCTCCCCGCGATAAAGTAATGGCGGTGCCGTGCCTGGTAAGTTGCTTCGAATTTCAACATGCCGGTTTGGGGCTCGAAGGATGCGTTTTGAATAGGAAACCCGGCAAAGTTTCGATACATGCGGCCGCCTGGAGATCCGGGCCTCACCATACCTGTAAGGGTATGCCCGTCCCAATGGAGTTCAAGAGAGATTGTGTTCCGGTCGTAAAACGCAGGTCCGAAATCCCCAACCCATGTTCCGGTCGGATCGCCGATCTCTGTTGATGAATTGGCGGAACGGCAGGCCGCAATCAGGCTCGTAACCAACAACAGAGCCGGCAGGATTTTGGGAATTCTAAACATTCATGATTTCAAAACACTGCTCGAGACTCTTGATGGGATCGCGGCCCATAGCCGGCCGGAATTCGTGCGCGACAAAGCCGGTGAATCCCAGATCGGCAATGGCGTTGGCGATGAATCGATAATTGAGTTCCTGCGTGTCGTCGATTTCCTGCCGGCTGGGGACGCCGGCCACGTGAATGTGGCAGATATGATCGATGTTGTCGCGCAGATTGCGGGTGACGTCTCCGTCCATAATCTGAACGTGGTACATGTCGTAAAGAATCTTCACGCGAGGCGAATTCACCTTTTTGCAGACATCAATTCCCCACGAAAGATGATCGAAGACCTGATCGGTGCGCTGATCGCCCGGGACTTTCGAATTCGTAATTTCCATGCACAGCGTGATGCCTTTTTGCTCGGCGTAGCCTTTAACGCGGCTCAATATTGCTGCCGCATTGTCCGCGCCTTCTTCGCGCGACATTCCACGGCGCTCACCGGGAAGCGCGATCAGCGTCGGGCATCCCACGCGGGCGCACATATCGATGCCGGTGTGAAATGCTTCTTCGAACTGGTTGTGCATTTCCTTCCGGATCAAACCGTTCTGAAAACTCGTGCCTGTGCCGGTCATCAGCGCGGGAGTCAGACCATACTGCTTCAGCATCGGTATCTGCTGTTCTGTCGGCAGGTCCATGCCTTTGAAACCGATTCGCGCAAGGGTCTTGCACCGATCCTCAAACGAGAGAGTGGTGCCTGTCCACACGGAGGCCATGACGCTTTGCTTGATTTTTGTCCGTGTGCGCGGAGTGGCCGGTGTTGTCTGTTGGGCGGCCAGGAACGGAACCGCAGCCAAACTCGATAAGAATTCTCGCCGTTTCATGGGCGCACTATACCATGACCTCCCGGCGGGGAAGAGGCGTGCTATGCTACCGCCCCAAAAAGCCGGAGTACCGCATGAAAACACCAAAAGCCGCTCGAGTATCGGTCGACTTGTCGATTTTTGCAAAGAAGTAGGGAAACGCGGGATAGACTTATAGCTTTTCCAGTTATGAAGGCAGAACTTATTGACGTCAGCGAATGTAAGAAGAACCTCGATATCGAAATTCCTCAGGAAATTGTCGATGCGGAAATGACGCACATCGCGCAGGAATTAGCGCGGCGGGCGAGAGTACCGGGTTTTCGTCCGGGTAAAGCGCCGGTCGGCGTCGTGAAGAGCCGGTTCCGCGAAGAAATCATTTCTGAAATGATGCAACACCTCATGCCGAAGTATGTCGGCAACGCGATCGAGGAGAGGAAGCTCGATATCGTTCATGCGCCTCAGTTCGAATCGGTTGATTACGCTCCCGGCAATCCCCTTCGATTCAAGGCAGTGTTCGAGGTCTATCCGCACATCGAGATCACCAATTACACAGGAATCCCGGTTGAAGAAGTCGCGGCCACAGTGGAGGATACCGAAGTCGAGGCTTCTTTGAAGAAACTTCAGGAAGAAATGTCGGAACTGGTTCCGGTTGAGGACGACCGGTCCGTTCGCGAGGGGGACTTCGCCGAAATCTCCTTCAGCGGAATGACGAAGGACAGCGACCAGCCGGTTACCGGTCAAAAGGCTGTTGCGGAAATCGGAGGCCGCAACACATTAAAAGAGTTTACAGAAAATCTTCTGGGAGTCAGGGTGGGTGAGGAAAAGACGTTTTCCGTGGAGTATCGGCCCGACTACCCCGAAAAGACGCTGGCCGGGAAAACAGTGGAGTATACGGTCAAGGTCGACGCGATAAAGCAGAAGGAATTGCCGGAATTTGACGATGAGTTTGCAGGCCGGTTCGGCGAGTACAAGAGCATGGATGAACTGAGAGCCAAAATCCGCAAGGACATTGAACAGCATAAGCACGATACGGCTCAGGAACAGATGCGGGAGAAGCTGCTTCATTGGCTCGAAGACAACAATGAGTTTGAGATTCCCGGTTCCCTGGTCGAGCGGCAGCTTCAAATCCGAGTCCAGCGCCTGCTCCGGGATCTCGCCCGCCAGGGCATCAATCCACAGCGGTTGGACGTCGACTGGGGGAAGATCCGGGAGGAACAGCAGCAGCAGGCAATGCGGGACGTTAAAGGGTCTTTGATTCTCGAACATATTTCAGAGAAGGAAAACATTTCCGTAGCCGATGAAGAGATTGACGGTGAGATCGAAAAAATTGCCGCGGAGACCAATCGGCCGGCGGAAAAAGTAAGAGAAGTGTTATCCCGGGATTCCGGGCTGGACCGGCTCAGGGGTCAAATTCGAAACAAAAAGACGCTGGATTTGCTACAGGAAAAAGCGCTCATCCGGCCCGCCGTTTAATTCGGTTGACCGACGCATGCACTGGTTCAAGAATTGTACTTACACGTCTTAAGGGAAAGAGCGATGAGCAACGAACGAAACACATTGATCCCGATGGTGGTCGAACAAACCAATCGCGGCGAACGCGCATACGACATCTACTCACGGTTGCTCCGGGACAGCATCATTTTTATCGGGACTCCCATAGATGACAACGTTGCCAATCTCGTCACGGCCCAGTTGTTGTTCCTGGAGGCTGAAGATCCCGAACGCGACATTTCGCTTTATATCAACAGTCCCGGGGGATCGATTTCGGCCGGCCTGGCGGTTTACGACACAATCCAATTCATCAGGAACGATGTAACAACGATTTGTGTTGGACAGGCGGCAAGCATGGCCGCAGTCCTTCTGGCGGCCGGCACGCCGAAGAAGCGTTTTTCGCTGCCTCATTCCCGAGTCCTGATCCACCAGCCGTGGCTGAGCGGATTACAGGGGCAGGCGACAGATATCGATATTCATGCTAAAGAGATTCTACGGATTCGGACTATTTTGAATAAAATTCTCGCGTCCCATACCGGCCAAAACTTCGAGCGGATAGAAAAAGACGTTGAGCGCGACTACATCATGACGGCGGAGCAATCCAAGGAGTATGGTATTATCGACGAGGTCATTTCCAAGCGAGGTTAAACCCTTGTCAGACGTGGGTTTCAGCCATGTCTCGAATCGCTGAAGAGAGGTCCTTTTGAAAAAGAATAGCGACGATGTCCTGCGTTGTTCCTTTTGCAACAAAAGCCAGAATGATGTTCGAAAACTGATCGCGGGTCCAACGGTTTTCATCTGTGATGAGTGTGTCGGCGTTTGCCAGGACATCATCGATGAAGACCAGAACTACGAGCCGTCTCCTCGCAATGTCCATCTTCCGAAGCCGCCCGAAATCAAGGCCTTCCTCGATCAATATGTCATCGGCCAGGACAAGTCGAAGAAGAAGCTCGCGGTAGCCGTCTACAACCACTACAAGCGGATCGAACTGTCGCGGAAGAAATCCGATGTCGAGCTCCAAAAATCCAACA
>CAZWGA010000069.1:0-13045 GCA_964633285.1 uncultured Solibacteraceae bacterium
AGATGAGAAAAGCCGGCCAAATTTAAAACTTTCAGCCGAATATGCACCTGCGCGGCAAGGCGATGTCGATGGAAGCGATTCTGCCGACCGGTCAAACCATGATGTTGAGCCACGTGAACAATTTCAATTTCAACTGGCACAACAACTACGTCTATGCCGACGACGCGGCTCCACTGTTGCCCAAGGGCACGATTCTCAAGATCACATCGTGGTACGACAACACGGCGAACAACCCGCACAACCCCGATCCGAATCAGTGGGTGGGATTCGGCGATCGCACGGTTGATGAGATGGGTCATGCGTGGGTCAACATCACGTACATGAGCGACGAGGATTATGTAGCCGAAGTCGCAAAGCGAAAGGCAGAGGCAGCAGCCGCAACGCAGCAACAATGACCACTCGATTTGCGATTCTTGTTTTTTTTGCCGTAGCGTGCGCTGCCGGTGTGCCTTTCCTTCTCGGACAACTGCCGCTCGAAGCGGTGCACGACACCGGGCAAAGCGTAACCGGCGCGTACGAAGGCTGGTATCAGAATTCCGACGGTTCCTACAGTTTCCTGGTCGGCTACTTTAATCGAAATCAGAAACAGGTTCTCGATATCCCGGTTGGTCCCGACAATCAGATCCAGCCGGGAGGACCGGATCGCGGCCAACCCACCCACTTTCTCGCTCGACGCCAGTGGGGTGTCTTCGTCATCACTGTTCCAAAAGATTTCGGCGACAAGAAACTCACGTGGACGATCAATGCGAATGGAAAAACGACGTCCATTCCCATGAGCTTGAATCCGCTCTGGGTTGTCGAACCGCTGAAAGATTCGGGCGTGGGCAACACACCGCCGGTCATTAAATTCGCTCCGGACGGCAAAGCGTTTACAGGACCACCTCAGGGTTTCGCAGCGACATTAACCGCCAGGGCCGGAGAGCCTCTTCCCCTGGCCGTCTGGGTCACCGATGACGGCAAACAGGCCCCCGAAGCGCGACCGCGAACGGGCCCACCTGCCAACATTTCCTGGAGTCAGTATCGCGGCACAGGCACGGTGACGTTCGAAAATGCGCGACCTGCGCTTGCTGCTGAAACCGGCAAGGCATCGACCACCGCCAAATTCAGCGCTCCGGGTGACTACATTCTGCGGCTGCAGGCGAACGACGCCAGCGGCGATGGCGGCGGTGGATTTCAATGCTGCTGGACCAACGTTCACGTCAAAGTTACCGTCAGTAAATAACCACGCTTACACTGCCGACAACTCGAGAGCGAGTTGCCTGATTTTCTTCAAATCCATTTTCCCTGTTCCGAGATAGGGCAGCGCAGCCACATGAAAAAATGAATTCGGCCGGGGAATCCAGAGGTTGGGCAGGCCCGTGTCCGCCAGTTTCCCGATGCAGGTCTCGATGGCAGCGGGCGCCAGCGTGTGTAAGACCACGAGGCGTTCGCCTTTTTTTTCGTCAGGAACACCGGTCACTGCGAACGTCTGCTCGGGCGTGCCGGCCAGCTCGTGCAGAGTCTCCTCGATTTTGACGTGCGGAACCATTTCACCGCCGATCTTACTAAACCTGCTGAGCCGGTCCGTGATCGTGACAAAACCATCTTCGTCGACGGAGGCGATATCGCCCGTCACGTACCAGCCATCGCGCATAACGGCCGCGGTGAGATCCGGCCGGCCGAGATATCCCTTCATGATGTTCGGACCGGATACCAGCAACATGCCCGTTTCGCCGGCCGGAACCGGAGTCCATGTCTCAGGATCAACGACTCGAACACTGATGCCCGGCAACGGATGACCGATTCGCCCGCGTTTCGATCCCGTCTGATGAAATCCGGCAGCCCGATAGCCGGGCCGGTTCACCGTTACGGCGGGAGCGCATTCCGTGCATCCATAGGCTTCCAGCGGCCGGATTCCAAACTCGTCCTCGAATGTCTGCGCCAGGCGTTCCGGAAGTTTTTCCGCTCCAACAAGCACGTACTTCACGCTGCCGAAATCTTCAGGCACACAACGCTTCATGTACGCTTGAAGGAAAGTCGGAGTCGCCAGAAGAAATGTCATGGCGTGCTTGCGAATCAGCGACGATATGGTTTGCGCATCGAGCGGGTTGGTGTGATAAACGACGCCGATTCCGGTGGACAGGGGGAGCGCAAACGTTCCCGTAAAACCAAACGAGTGAAAAAACGGAAGGACGCCCAGTAGCCGGTCCTTCTCATCGAAATCGAAGACCTGCCGCAGTTGCTCGACATTCGACGCGATATTGTAATGAGTCAACATTACGCCTTTCGGATCTCCCGTGCTGCCGCTCGAGAAAATAATGGTGGCGAGTTCGTCCATCGAAGTGCGTCGCGGACGAAGCATCAGGGCTTGAACCAGAGTCCCGAGCTTTTCAATGAAGCGCGGATCTGAAACGATGTCCTCGAGGAAAACCACATTGCCTGGAACTTTCGCCGCGATTTTCTCGACAACCGCTTTGGAAGTAATAATGGTTTCCAGTTCGCACTGCCTGGCGCACGACTGGAGTATTTCAGTCGATGCGGTGTAGTTCAGATTGATTGGAATCCTGCCCAGCAGCCAGGCCGCGAAGTTCACCAGCGCGCATGCGGAAGAAGGCGGAAGGAGGATCCCGACGTTCCGCTGCCCTTTCCACACACCACGCAAACGGCGTTTCAGGAATGCGGCCCGCAGCATGACTCCGGCGTACTTCAATTCCTCGCCCCGGGAATCGGCCATCGCAAATCGAAACGGGTGACGCCGCGCCGTTCGGATAAACATTGCAGGCAACGGTTTCATGCGTGTCTTCCGGTACGAAAACGCTTTTGTCCCAAGTTCCTGGACTGCCTCGCGTACTTCAGGCGCGGTAGCCGTGGCCGGCATTGGACGGCCAAAGCTCACAGTCACGGGATAAGGAAAGTGCCGGGGCCATTTCCATAGGAAACGATGGCGCTCAAAACTGAAGATGCTTCCCCAAAGCCCGTCGATATGAACGGGAATGATCGTCGCGTTCGTTCCCTTGATGATTCTTTCGAAGCCGCGGCGGAACGGAAGCATTTGACCGATTCGCGTGATCTGCCCTTCCGCGAAGATGCAGACCAGCTCTCCGGCCTCGATGACTTGTGTCGCCTCACGAAGCGAGTGGATCATCTCCCGCGGACTGAGTTTGTTGGAAATCGGTATTGCTCCTGCAACTCGCGCCAAAGGACGAATAAGAGGTCTGTCGTAGTACTCGCTGAACATCAGGAAGCGTATCCGGCGGTCTGTCGATGCGCTGAGCAACAACGCATCGACGAGCGAAAGATGATTCGATATCAGCAGCGCGCCACCCTTTTGTGGAACGTGCTCGCGGCCTTCCACGTGGATTCGATAGATCGAATGTGTGAGGACCCAATTCAGCAGCCGCAGTAAAGACTCCGGCAGCAAGACGATCAGGTACACCGTGCCGGCCAAAGTCATCGCCGCGCTTACGAGGAAGATGTCGCGCGGATCCAGATGAAGCCGGGCCTTCAAGATGTAATACACAGCGTTTCCCAGACCGATCCCGACAAACGAAATCAGATTCGCGGCAGCCAGCACTCCTCCTTTACGTTCAGGATCGGGCCGATGCTGGATCAGGGCATTGATGGGAACGGCAAAAAAACCGGCAGAAAAACCCAGGACTCCCAGACCGGCTGCAAAACGGTCAAATTCAGGCCGCATGAGGCCGAGAACGATCGCGAATATGGTCATTCCCGCCGAACCGAGCGGAATCAATCCATATTCAATCTTGTCCGCCGAAACGTACCCGGCCATGAGACTGCCGATTCCAATGCCTATGGCCAGGGCGCCCTGAAGGTAGCCGTTCTGACGCGGGCCCGCGCTGAGAAGATCGACTCCATAAAAAATGATGTTCAGCGTGAGCAACGATCCGAGGAACCAGAAATACGTGTTGCCAAGACCGGCCAGAAAGAGCACGCGGTCCTTGCGGGCGGAGGCAACTTCGCCAATGACATCGCGTAGAAAATTGGGATGAAACTTCCTCGACGGATTGGCTGCGGGCACTCTCGTGATCCCCAGGCTCATGATGAATCCGGCAGCAGCGAGTCCAATAAGAATGGCGCCCGACCAGGCCTGATGTCCTCCGAAAATCTCCGCAAAGAAACCCGCCGCCATCGCGCTCTTGAGGGCTGCGAGGAAGGTTCCGAGTTGCGAAAGGCCGTTGCCCCACTGGAGACGTTGCTGCGGAAGCAACTCCGGCAGCAGTCCATACTTCGATGGCCCAAACAAGGCGGCCTGCGTCGCAATCATGAACACTGCGGTCAGTTGCAGTGGCAGATTGCCGGAAGCTAATCCTGCGAGCGCGATCAGCATCACGGCAATCTCCATGATCTTCGTTGCAATGGTTACTGCGCGCTTGCTGTAACGATCGGCAAAATAGCCGCCTGCCATCGAGAAGAGAATGAAGGGAATCGAAAACAGAAATCCAACAACGAGGGCGAGATTCTCGCGGACCGTTTCGGTCAAGCCCATGCTGACGATCAGGAACAGCACGAGATTCTTCAGAGCGTTATCGCTGAATGCACCCTGAAATTGTGTCGCGATCAAACTCCAGAAGCCGCGTTTGTTTTGGAAGTCCTGCATGTCTGCCTCCTCGTTTTGAAGAAGCATAGGATGCCGGGAATCTTACGATGAGCCTGCTGTGACACTTTCAACGGCATCACAATTAACGCTTGTCCAACACAACCTCGAACTGAACGACATTCGACGGCATCTTGGTGACGTCGTCCACGGCCCAGAGTTCAAATGTGCCGGGCAGGAGAAGCATTGTATCGATATCGTGGGAAAACTCACCTTTATCGTCGGTCAGCATCGGCAGGACCGGAAACTCCGTTCCGTCAGGCCGCCGAAGATGCGACAAAGCGGTCTTTTTCGGTGTGAAACCCGTTCCATGTTCGATCGTGTGTCCGTAGTGGATGACGCGCTGCGGAGTAACGGTGAGTTTCGGAGCGTTCTGAGGTAACGATGAGGCAACCACAAAGGGAAGCCACAACAATCCAGGTAAAACAAACTTTCGAAGATTCATAATTCATCAGGTAGGCGGGGTTTAGGCCCCGCCTCCCACACCACCGTACGTACGGTTCCGTATACGGCGGTTCATAAGTGTTGAAATTTAGAATGCAAATCGAGAAACGACAGCAGGCCGAGTTGACGGAAGGATAGCGTAGTCACAGCCTGATGCATGTGACTAGCGCCCGCGGTCCACCAGGGGCCGCGACCGTTTGAGGCCGATTGCCAAGCCCGTTCCGCAGCAATACCCCGACGAGTCAATTCCTTAAATCGAGTCCAGCGCCGCTTCCAGTGCCGCCACATAAGAGCGCGCAATCGGTGTCGCAACCACTGATCCAGCAATTCAAAGCTGCCCCGCACTGCCGCCAGTCGATAGTAGGCCACCCAACCGCGAATAATCGGGCCAAGTGTTCTGACCGTTTGAGTAAGGCTTGCGCCTCGCCCTTCGCGCGTCACGTCACGAAGCTTCGTCTTCAGCCGTTTGATCGACGAATCGGAAACTTTCAGTTTGGTTTCGCGGTGCACCGTAAAGCTATACCCCAGAAGCTTGCGCTCCCATGGCCGTGCCACGGCACTCTTGGATCGATTCACCTTCAACCGAAGTCTCTTTTCTAAAAAGACCTCAAGCGATGCCATCACCCGCTGGCCCGCGGCTTCCGAGCGAACGTAAACGTTCGTATCGTCGGCGTAGCGGACAAAGCGATGTCCTCGTTGTTCCAACTCTCGATCCAGTTCATCCAGCAACAGGTTCGATAGAAGGGGCGACAATGGACCACCTTGCGGGGTTCCCTCTGTCCGAGGCGACACCAACCCGCCTTCCATCATTCCGGCCTGCAGATAGCGCCGAATCAACAGAAGCACTCGTTTGTCCTTCAACCGTCTGGCCACCCGTGCCATCAGCACGTCGTGGTTCACGCGATCGAAAAACTTCTCAAGGTCCAAGTCCACCACCCAACGATTGCCGGCTCGTATATGTTCTTGAGCCCGCACAACAGCTTGCTGTGCGCTTCGTCCCGGTCGATAACCGAAGCTATCGTTGGAGAACGTCGGGTCCCATTGAGGTTGCAAGACTTGAAGCAGGGCCTGTTGGATCATTCGATCCATTACGGTAGGAATGCCTAAGGTTCGTACTCCTCTGTCCGGTTTCGGTATCTCTACCTTCTTCACCGGTTGGGGACGGTAACTTCCCTCAAGCAACTGCTGACGGATACGCGTCCAGTTTCCCTGGCAGAACGCCATCAATTCCTCGACGGTCATCCCATCGATTCCGGCGGCCCCACCATTGGATTTCACGCGCTGGTATGCGGCCAGAACGTTCTCTCGTTCCAGCATCTTCTTGATTAGCGATTCCTCCTCATGACCAGCATTGTCGATCTGTGCCGGGAAAGTTTGACGCGCCTCAGGCGTACCCTTCGCAGTTCCGCTGCTATTCGTCCACTGAGGCTCGGGCTTCTCAGCCTTCTTTCCTGCGCCTGCTTCTTCCCTCGAACTCATCGTTGCGGTCTTTCCTTATGTGTGGTCCTTCGCCCGGCTCAGCCGGACTACTTTGACCGTTGCTGACTTCCATCGCTCCATCGAGCCGCCCTTGCGACGACCCTGGCTGTTTCCAGCAAAGCAATGGATCTCCCAGGGTAAGACGCGTGACTTTCGCTCCATCTATCCGCCGCATATACGCCCGTCAGATCCGGATGACATTGGGCTTTCGGTCTGTTGGCCCCTTTGCCCACCTAACGTTCGCCTCATACGGTTCGTGTACCTCGGACCAGAGCTTTGCCTATGGCTTCCTTCCCACCCCGCATTGCTGCAACGCAGTTGCCACGTCGGCTAGGAGTTCCTGTCATCAAGGCCTCCAGAGGACTTTCACCTCCAAGTCACTTCCCGCTTCGCTTTCGCTCCACGGTTATCCCGCGCCAGTCATTGGCGCTTCGCGCCATGCCTGGCGCACCAAAAAAAATCGGGGACGGCCCCCTGGCCGTCCCCGAAATTATCTCACTTTCTATGTCCAGGCGTAGCCCTGGTTCCCGATCGGCAGCGAACGGATACGAATACCCGTTGCGTTGAAGATCGCGTTGGTAATGGCAGGAACCGCCGGCGGCAGCGAGGGTTCGCCGAGACCGGTGGGATTTCCTTCGCTCTTCACGAATTTCACTTCGATGGACGGAGGCGCGTTGCGCATGCGAGTCGGTTGATAC
Organism: uncultured Solibacteraceae bacterium; assembly: GCA_964633285.1. Taxonomy (GTDB): domain Bacteria; phylum Acidobacteriota; class Terriglobia; order 20CM-2-55-15; family 20CM-2-55-15; genus 20CM-2-55-15. The sequence goes on from CAZWGA010000069.1 coordinate 7,216, forward strand.
TTGTCGAAATTATTCTGCACAACTCGTCCGTTCTCGATCGTGATTTCCCACGCCATCAAGTGGCTCATGGCTTCGATCATTCCGCCCTGAACCAGGTTGGTGGACTGACTGGTGTTGATGATCTGGTTGCCGATGTCCACTGCAGCCCAGGCCTTGTTGACCTTGAGTTTCTTATCGGCAGTGAGAGCGACTTCCACGACATACGCCACATATCCGGCGTGCGCGAACTGGAATGCCGTGCCCAGACCTGTGCCCTTCGGCAACTTGCCGTAACGCGTGTTCCAACCGGACATGTCGCGAACAGCTTCCAGGACGCCCTTTGCGCGAGCCGCATTGAATCCGCCCTGAGCCTGACCCGTTGGACTGCTCAGGAGATCCAATCGATACTGCAACGGATCCTTTCCGGCAGCGACGGCGATCTCATCGATGATCGATTGCATCACGTAAGAAACACCGTTCGTGCTCGGAGCGCGCAGAGCGCCGGTCGGAATGCCGAAAGGTTGAACCTGGCTTTCAGAGATCCAGAAGTTTGAAACGAACCCTCTGGGGAACTCGGTTGCCGGAATGACCGTCGTCGCTCCGTAGCTCGCTACAAAATCGCGAAATGCGATGAGCTTTCCGGATGCATCCAAACCGGCCTTGAAATAATGGGTGCCGGCAGGACGATAGTTGTCGAAATGAATGTCGTCTTCGCGGCTCCACAGCAGTTTCACCGGTACGCTGGGTTGTCCTGCTTTGGTGCGCTCGTCGGCGACCATCCGGGCGATCTTCGAAACTTCGATGTCATATTCGCTCACCAGGCGGCGGCCAAAACCACCACCGGCGCGAACAAGATGGAACGTGACATCGGCAGGCTGAACGCCCGCGGGAATCGCCGCGTTTGGAATCTGAGGAATCTGGCTTGGCGACCAGATGGTGAGTTTGCCGTCTTTGTAGAAGGCAGTCGAATTCTGCGGCTCAAGAGGAGCATGCGACAACAGCGGGAAGTAATAATTCTCTTCCACAATTTTCGCAGCCGTCTTGAATGCCGCCTCGGCATCGCCTTCTTTCACAGCACGTGCACCGAAACCCTGCGGTGGAACGGGTTCCTTGGATGCGTTTGACGCGGCAAATTGCTTTGCCTGGGCTTCGTATCCCTTGCTGCTTTGAGAAGCGACCGGACCCTCGTCCCACTGGACTTTCAGAGTCTTGCGCGCGTTGTTGGCGTACCACCAGTTCGTAGCGACAATCGCCACGCCGGAGGACCACCGCACATTACCGCCGCCACCCGGACCGCCGGGACCAGCGCCCGCAGCCGGAGCCGGAGGAGCATCGACAATGAACGCATGCTTTACGCCGGGCAGTTTTTTGACGTCTTCGAGGTTGGCGCTGACGGCCTTGCCGCCGAACACCGGGCATTTTTCGAAGACAGCAAACAGCATATCGTCGGGAGCGACATCGATGCTGAACGCGGGCTTTCCGGTCACGATCGCGAGATTGTCGACGCCCGGAATCGGCTTGCCCATGATCTTGAATTCTTTCTGATCTTTCAGCTTTACCGTGATCAGAGCGGGAACCGGCATGCTCAGCGCTGTCGAAGCAAGTGAGGCATAGGTCGCGGTGCGTTTTGACGCCGGATCCGTCACAATACCGGACCCTGTTGTCAGTTGCGCTTCAGACACGTTCCACTGTTTGGCTGCAGCGGCAACCATCATGGCTCGCGCCGTCGCGCCGACGTTGCGCATCGGCATGTAGTTGGTGGGTGTTGCCGTACTGCCGCCTTCAATCTGGCCGACAGTGGGAGCACCCATATCGCGCGCATACTTGTCGTCTCGATCACCCTGCAGGATCTTGACCTGTTTCCAGTCCACATCGAATTCGTCCGCAATCACCATCGGCAATGCCGTTCGGATGCCTTGCCCAGTCTCAGGATTCTTCGAAACGATGGTGAAGGTATTGTCAGGATGAACGGTGATGTATGTATTGGGATTGATCGGCGTGGGCGCCGGTGGAGCTCCACGCTGAGCGATGGATTCCGGCACATACAGGCCAATCATGACGCCGCCGCCGGCCAGGGCGCTCAGTTTGATAAAGGATCGACGATTCAGTTGTTCCGTTTTTGTTTTATTCATATCGCCCCCCTACGCTTTCTTTCCGCCATTGGCGGCGAGGTGAATAGCTTCGCGGATCCTTAAATAGGTTCCGCACCTGCAGACGTTTCCGGTCATCGCCGTGTCGATTTCGGCATCGCTCGGCTTTGGCGTCCGAGTCAGCAAAGCGGCGGCTGTCATGAGCTGCCCAGCCTGGCAATATCCGCATTGCGGGACATCCAATTCCATCCATGCTTTCTGCAACGGATGCGATCCATCCGATGACAAGCCTTCGATCGTTTTGATTTCAGCGTTGACCGCTGAAATCTGTGTCTGGCAGGCTCTGCGCGCTTGCCCGCCGATTTGTACGGTGCAGGCGCCACAGGCGCCGATACCGCACCCGAATTTGGTGCCCTTCATTTTCAGTTCGTCTCTGAGAACCCAGAGAAGGGGCATTTCCCCCGGCACGTCTACAGTGCGAGACTGCCCGTTCACTGTGATTTTGTACGCCATAGCATCTCCTCTGTAAAAGGATTGAAACAGACCTGTTGAGTGGGTGGAGATTATCACTTGTCCGGGTGCCGGATCAATGATTTCAAAGACGATTTCAAGGAGTCCTATTTGGGCGCATGAATGGTTTGCGGAGCTGCCGGAGCCCCGCGCAACAGTCCTTCAGTGCTGAGATCCTCATCTATCTCGGGCCAGTGAATACCGAACCCGGCTCCGCTGACCTTCCAATTCGCCCGTTGCCCCGGTGTTGCGTCCAGTAGCGCGGGATACCACGCTAACGGGACTACAATGGTTCGCCCATCCACTAGATCGACAGCCATTGTGTCTTCAGTGAAATGAACGTCCTTCACTCTTTCGCCTGGTTTAATGTCCGAACCGTGCATGCCATTTCTCCAAAAGCAGCGCTTCGTTTTCTTTCAGTATGCGCTGGATCTTCCGAAGTTCAACTGGACTGAGACCCAAATTCCTCGCAAGTACGACGGGATTGATCCAGAATTTCGCCGATTGATCATCACGATCCACGTGTACGTGAGGCGGTTCGTTGGGCTCGTGTGAATGGAAATAGACGCGATATGGCCCTACTCGCAAGATCGTCGGCACAGACTGAGTATCTCACCGTTTCGCGCATCTCCGAAGTCTGGAGGCTTTAAGTGCCGGAACGATCTACAACGGTTCGGGTTCGGAAAGGATCCACGGCACGTTCTCCGAATGAAACTCCAGTTGTACAACTGACAGACCTTCCAAAGATTTGAGTCTCGAGCATTTGGTTTGCATAGACTCGCTGTGAAGCCACCGCCAAAGTTGACTTCCCCGAAATCACCGTCAACAGTTAGCTGGCCAACAAAGTGATACCACCCGGCGTAGTCGTGCCGCCCCGGCGCGAGACGAGCGTTGTGATACGCTTCACCATCCTTCAATGGATCAACGCCCAAAGTTGTCAGCAACTCAAGAAAGTCTCTTGGAAAAACGTGGCTCCGCGCGACGACAAAGTTTCTGCAACCGTTGCAGATGCATCTCTCGGAGCCGCCATGATCGACACGTGCATATGCCGCCTGCGTCGCTTTAGGATCGAACTCAAACTGCCATTGTCCGAATACTGCCATTAGGCACCTAAATGATTAGCAAGCCGCAGCCCCGAACGGCCACGGACAATAGTTAGAGCGAATCACCGATACGGCCTCTCCTGCCTTCGGGTTTCGTTTGTTCCATTCTCTTAGCCATCGTGCGGCAAACGATCTTACTACCCGAAAATGATTCACGACAATAAAGCGAAAGAACGCAACAGTGGGGATCTTCGGGCGGACGCAACACCGATCACACCAACCGCTTCGATTTGCGGTATTCTTTGCCGTTCGTCATGAAACATTCACGCCGCAACATTCTTGCTTTCCTGTGGGCTGTGCTGTTCGCAACCGGATGCACGCCGGCCGCGGAGAAGCCGCCGGACAACACGCCGGGCACGCAAAACCTCATCATCTACACGGGCCGCGATAAGGACGAAGTTGCCGCGGTTCTGGATCTGTTCCAGCAAAAGAATCCAAAATACAAAGGCAAAGTTGACAAAGTCATTCTCGGAGCGCAGGACGCTCTGGATCGGCTGCGCGCGGAGAAATCGAATCCTCAGGCGGGATTTCTCTGGGGTGGAAATCTTCAGGTGCTGCAACAGGCGGCCGATGAGGGACTGCTCGCCGCTTCGAAACCTCCCAGCGCCAATCTCATCGATGCGGCGCGCAAAGATCCGCAGGGCCGCTGGTACGGCGAAATGCTTCTGCCGGAAGTCATCGTTTACAACCACGAATTGTTGAAACCGGAGCAGGCGCCTAAAGACTGGGACGATCTCATCTCCCCGGCGTTCAAGGGCAAGATCGTCATTCGAGACGTACCGCCATCCGGCACGATGCAAACCATCTTCAGCGCCATGATTTATCGTCAGATGACGGCGACCGGTTCCGTTGAGGCAGGATACGAGTGGCTGAAGAAACTCGACGCGAATACCGTCATCTACACGCCGACACCCGATGACATGTATTTGAAACTCGATCGAGGCGTCGGCACGGTCACTCTGTGGAATATGCAGGACGCATTGATTCAGCCATTGAAGAACAATCGCCCATGGTCCTACGTGATGCCGGCTTCAGGCGCGCCGGTTTTAATTGATGGAGTCGGTGTCGTGAACAATCCCGCCAGCATGCAGGCGGCCGAGGACTTCGAAGACTTCCTGCTCGATCCGCAATTCCAGTTGCAGCTCGCAAAAGACTATTACCAGATCCCCGCGATGCAACTCCCCAATGAAGGCAAACCCGACTGGCTCGCGAAAACGACTATCAAAGAAATGAAAATCGATTGGGATCTCCTCCGCCAGAAACAGAAAGAGTGGATGACCTACTGGTCTCAAAACATCAAGGGTAAAGGTGGAAAGTGACGGTTTTGACGCTGGAGGCTCTGACGAAGACCTTCCAACGGGCCGGCAAAGTTGTGGATTCGATCGATTTGAAAATCGAGGAATCGGAGTTTTTCACTCTGCTCGGACCTTCGGGCTGCGGGAAATCCACCATCCTTAGAATGATTGCCGGTTTTGAACAGCCCACGAGCGGACGAATCCTGTTTCGTGAACGCGATGTGACGAACGACCCGCCCAATCGCCGCGACATCGGATTTGTGTTTCAGAATTACGCGCTGTTTCCTCATTTGTCGGTTGCGAAAAATGTCGCGTTCGGTCTCGAAGTGCGGAAGCTGCCGGCGGGTGAAATCAAGAAGCGCGTTGACGAGGCTCTCGAACACGTTCAACTCCCATCGCTGGAAGGAGCGCGTGTGGACCAACTCTCAGGCGGACAGCAGCAGCGCGTCGCGCTCGCGCGAGCGCTGGTCATCCGGCCGAATCTGCTGCTGCTCGATGAGCCGCTTTCGAATCTGGATGCGAAACTCCGGGAAGAAACACGGGCCACTCTGCGCGCCATCCACAATTCCAGGGGCGTGACGACGATCTACGTCACTCACGATCAGTCCGAGGCCATGGGAATGAGCGATCGTATTGCGGTTCTCAACGCGGGCAGGATCCATCAGGTCGCGCCGCCCGAGGAGATTTACGAACGTCCGGCAACTCGCTTTGTAGCGGACTTCATCGGCCGCAACAACGTACTGGAAGCCACAACGCTGCGCGTGGCCGAAGACGCGGCGGTTGTTCGCCTCGACAACGGAAACGAACTGACCATCGATCCGCAAAGGCGCGCGGCAGGAATCGAATTGCACAC
>CAZWGA010000069.1:13145-34871 GCA_964633285.1 uncultured Solibacteraceae bacterium
AACCGCTGGGATTTTCCGTTGCGAAGAATCTGCCAGGTTCTAGTGCTTGTGCCGATCGCTCTGCCTCCATTGATGGGCGTGGAATCCTTCGTCCTTCTTTATGGCGTCGGAGGCATAGTCCCGCGCCTGCTTGCCGGGTTGTTTCATTCGGACCCGAACGCGTTCGCGCTGAAACAAATGGCAGGCGTGCTTGTGGTCCATACAGTAACGATGTATCCCTACTTTTATCTCAGCGTCTCCGCGTTGCTTTCACAGACGGACGATTCGCTGGAAGAAGCCGCATACAGCCTCGGCGCTTCACGCTTTCAAACCTGGACCCGCATATTGCTTCCGATGCTCACGCCGGCGGTGGTTGCCGGAGCTCTTTTGACGTTCATGTCGTCGATGAGTTCCTACACGGCGCCATTGCTCTTCGATGTGGACAAAGTCATGACGCGGCAGATCGTGATCGCTCGTGGATATGGCGACCTTCGATACGCCTCGGCAGTCGCCGTCATGCTTGCCGTGGTCTCGGTGGTGTTTCTGATTCTCATTCGCGCATACGAGGAGCGCCGGATGTATCGCACGCAATCGAAGGGCGGCGTCCGAAGGCGGCAGCGAGTCACAAGCCCGTTGGCAAAGGCTGTAGTGTGTGTAACGGCTGTGGCTGCAGCGATCTTCATGATGCTGCCTGTCGTTATCATCTTCATCCTGGCATTCTCGGTGAACGGCTACTGGCGGACTTCGCTGCTCCCGACTCGTTACACGACGGAATACCTGACGCGGCTCTTCTCCGATCCCGCTTCGTGGGATGCGATAAAGAACAGCCTCGTGATGAGCGCGATTGCCGTGGTGGGAGTGATCCTGCTGGGAGTGACTTGCGCTTATGTCGTCGCGCGAATGCGATTCCGGGGCAAAGCGCTCATCGATATCGCAATGATGCTGCCGTGGGCATTGCCGGGCACGGTCGTCGCATTCAATCTGATTCTCGCTTTCTCCGAACCGTCGGTCTTCAGCTTTGGACGCAAACTGACGTTCACATACGCAATCATTCCACTCGCGTATTTCATTCGTTTTTCGCCGCTCGCGTTTCGATCCACAACCGCATCCCTGGCGCAACTGGATCCTTCGCTGGAAGAAGCCGGACGCAGTCTCGGCGGATCCTGGTGGTATACGTTCAGAAAAGTGTCGCTGCCGCTGCTATCCCGCGGAATCGCGGCAGGCGCTTTATTGGCATTCGTGAATGGAGTGGGCGAGTTCGTCGCGACAATTCTTCTGTATCCACCGCGATACCGAACGCTGTCGATCGCGATCAATGATGAACTTTACAACGCAAACCTCGGAACTGCCGCTTCGTTGGGCGTCGTTCAGGTCGTGCTGATCCTGGCTGTCGTCATCATCAACAGAAGACTGGAAGACCGAGGTGTCAGAGGCCTGAATCACCCAAATTCGCGGATCCGTACTCAAATTTAATTTGGGTGATTCAGGCCTCTGACACCGAATTTATTCTTTCTGTTCGGCGGAGGTTCCGGTTGCGGGGCCCATTCCTACAATTTGAAGAATGACTTCGCCATCCTTCGCGCCGTCGTAGTGGATTCCCTTGCCGTAATGCGTCACGAAGCTTCCTTCGGGAACCGGCGTTGTGTGATCGGGATCGTACTTTGTACCGGTGCCGACCCACCACGTTCCCTTGATCACCGTGATGTATCTGTCGTTCGGATGAAAGTGCGGCCGGCTCATGCGATGCGGCGGCCATTTGGTCAGAACAACGTAGAGGCCTTCCTTGCTGGGATCGCCGACGAGCGTGATGTTTTGGCTCGAGCCCGTATCCGCGCTCCACTTGAGATCGGCAGGCAGGCTGATCTTGATTGCTTTCGGATCCTGTTGCTGAGCTGAAGCAATCAGCGTGAAGGTCAGGATCACCAGCGCAAAGCGGATGATCCGTCCGGCAGTCAGGAGACGAGACATACGTTCCTCCAAATTCAGTCAGTGTTTGAAATCCCGGGTAGAGTACCGCGCAGAAAGCGTGCGGTCAACGTGGAGGGCGGGCCGAAATTCTGGTCTATAATCGCGAGCCGGAATGCCTTTTGAAACCGGGACGAAACTTGGATCCTACGAAATCCTGTCTCTGCTGGGCAGGGGCGGCATGGGAGCGGTATATCGCGCAAGGGACAGCAAACTGAAGCGCGAAGTCGCCATCAAAGTTCTGCCTGATGAATTCTCGCGCGATAGCGAGCGCATTGCGCGGTTCCAGCGGGAAGCCGAGGTATTGGCTTCGCTGAATCATCCGCGGATTGCCTCGATCTATCATCTCGAGGAAGCCGGGGGATCTCAGTTTCTGGTTCTTGAACTCGTTGAGGGTGAAACTCTCGCGGAGCGCGTTGCTCGTGGTCCGATTCCCGTCGATGAAGCACTCGTGCTGGCGAAGGAACTAGCCGAAGCGCTCGAAGCAGCTCACGAAAAGGGAATCATTCATCGCGACTTGAAGCCGGCCAATATCAAACTGACCTCAGAGAGCCAGGTCAAAATCCTCGACTTCGGTCTCGCGAAGGCATTCGCTGCGACGCCAGCGGATACCAGCATGTCCAACTCCCCAACGCTGAGCATCGCTGCAACCCGGGCCGGAGTGATTCTTGGAACCGCCGCATACATGTCGCCCGAGCAGGCTCGCGGAAGAAACACCGATCGACGCACGGACATCTGGGCATTCGGCTGCGTCTTATATGAAATGTTGAGCGGCAAAACGGCTTTTCATGGAGAAGACACAACAGAGATTCTCGCTGCGGTTGTGAAAAGCGAACCGGACTGGACAGCATTGCCTCGGGACATTTCACCGATTCTTCGGAAGCTGCTGCATCGCTGTCTGGAAAAAGATATCCGGAAGCGAACCCGCGATGCCGGTGATATCGGCATCGAGTGTGAAGAAGCATTGTCGGCTTCCACCGAATCAGCCGCGGCTTCGGAAACAATTGTCCAGGGCCCGTCACTTCGATGGATATTCGTTGGCCTGGCGGGTCTCCTTCTGGGAGGTCTCATCGCCGGCGGCGCCGTGTGGCAACTAAGGCCCCATAGGGCGGCACCGGTAGGCCGCTTCGCTCTCATGTTGCCGCCGGGACAACGTCTGGGCGGACTGGAACAAACGGCAATCGCTTTTTCACCCGATGGCAGCCGCCTGGTTTATGTCGCGAGGGCCGGCGGCGCTCAACAGCTTTACGTGCGCGAGATTGATAACCTGCAGACACGCCCGCTCGCAGGCACGGAAGGCGCTATCAATCCCTTCTTTTCTCCCGATGGTCAGTGGGTCGCTTTCTTCACGGTCAACAAACTTAAGAAAGTATCCATCAATGGAGGTCCACCCGTGAGCGTGGCTTCGGCCGATAATTTCGGCCGTGGTGGAGCGTGGAGAAGTGATGGGACCATTGTCTTCGCTCCAGGATTCGCTTCGGGTCTTTCGATCGTTAATTCCGCAGGTGGAAACGTCCAGAACATAACAACGCTGAAGAACGGTGAGGGTAGCCATCGGTTTCCGCACCTTTTGGGAGACACCGGATACATCCTGTTTACGGTCGGAACCGGCGGCAGTTGGGACGATGCCCGGATTGAAGTTTTGAAACCAGGTACAAACGAACGGAAACTTCTGATTGAAGGCGGTAGTGATGCTCGCTATTTGCCCACCGGCCACTTGATCTATCAGCGGGCAGGAAACCTGATGGCCGTTCCGTTCGATGTCAAGCAGCTCAGCGTTACCGGCTCCCCGGTTTCTCTCGTTGACGGACTGCTGCCCTCCACGGATAACACCGGGGCCGCGCAGGCAGCCTTTGCCGATCTGGGTTCGCTTATTTATGTTTCCGGGAAAGGACGAGTTCCACAAAGAACGCTGGCCTGGATGGACCGAAAAGGAAACGACCAGCCTCTCGATCTGCCTTCCCGCACCTATCGCCACCCCAGAGTTTCCCCGGACGGCCGACGCCTGCTTGTGGACATCGACGAAGGAAACAAGGCCGACATCTGGATCTATGATTTTGTCCGCGGCAATCTTGCTCGGGAGACTTTCGATGGTAACGCCGCATTCGGTATGTGGACCCCCGACGGGAAGAAAGTAACGTTTCAATCTCAAAGGTCAGGCCATCTGAATATCTACTGGAAGACCATAGACACTACTGGAACCGAAGATCGTCTCACCACAAGTCAACACGAGCAAAACCCGGACTCCTGGTCCCCGGATGGTTCCGTGCTGGCATTTGATGAACTGGATCCTGTCACCGGCATGGACATATGGATCGTTTCGCTCAAAGGTGATCGAACACCAAAGCCGTTCGTAAAAACGCCGTTCAATGAAGCCAACCTCTCTTTTTCTTTAGATGGGCGATGGGTTGCTTATCAGTCGGATGAGTCGGGGCGTGACGAGATTTACGTGCAACCGTTTTCCGGACCAGGCAATAAAGAACTGGTATCCGTTGAAGGCGGAACCGAACCGCTCTGGTCCCGCGATGGACACGAACTCGTTTATCGAAATGGCGACAAGATGATGTCCGTCGCCGTTACGCTGCAGCCCGCCTTTCGTACATCGAAGCCGGTGGTCCTCTTCGAGAGGCCTATGTGGATTTATCCCTATTATCCCCACTACGATGTGTCCCCCGACGGACGCCGCTTCATGATGATTAAGGAAAATGAAGAAGCCGCGGCCGCGACCGGCATGACGATCATTTTGAACTGGCTCGAAGAAGTGAAGCAGAAAGTACTTGCACAACGCTGATAAAGCAAGGGTCTGACACCGCTCTACTCCGGGCTTCCTCCCCCGCGTTCCCGATCAAACCTTACATTCAGCAGGAATGTGTCCGCGCCCATGACTCTCGACGTCGACTCGAAATCATCCGCATGTTCGAGGACCAGGGCTCGCGTGGCTTTGGGTACCTGGAGCCACTTCAAATCCAGTAGTCCGGCGTTGAAAGTATTGTTCGCCGGACGCAAACCAAACGGTCCTTCATTGTCTCCACGGCCTCGCGATTGCCGCTGCACTTTATGCTGAAGCTCGATCAATTTGGGATCGGGATCGTCGAGAGACGACTCGGCCGCGATGGTGGTGTAAAACTGCCGGGTGATCCACTGATATTCGTTGAGCGACATCGACTGCTGTTCGAGCGCATCGCCATGAGCGTGACTGACTGCCGCCGGCAATGAAGAAAGCGAGGCCAGCGCTTCCAGCGGTCCGTTGCTTTGCTGAATCGGTGTCGTTGCGGACTGGAGTGCCTTGCGAACCGCAAAATAAGCCGTGACGCGTTCGGGTTGGAGTTCACCGCTTTTCGGGGGAGTGAACGGAAACTTTTTGTTGATGTCGGCGTAGTGATTCGAAGCGTCTTCAATGCCTCGGGCAAACCCACGCACGCCATTCACGACATAGACTCCGCCTGCAATCAGGACAACGATAAGGAAAAACGCAATTCCGCCAATCCACCACCATGTTTTTGAAGTCATGAAGAAGACATATACGGCAGAAAGGCTAAATTTGAAAGGGCGGCTTTAGCAGGCGTCCATGCCGGCCAAAGCCGGTTCCATATCCCGTACGACGGCAAAATGGGTAATGCGGTCAAAAATCATTTTTGACTGGAGATCCTTCTCCCTCGCGCCCTTCCTGGGCCATCTTGTTGTTTCCGTCGTGCTGCCGTCCCTGGCTGGGTTATGTAAACGCGCCGTATACTGCACGCTGTGAACCAAACAGGCTCGGAAGAGACCCATTCAATCAAAACGTTGATTACTCAGGCGCGAGGACACGACCCTGTCAAGGCGGGACCCCGTTTCATCCAACAACTTCTTTCGAATTCATAAACAAGGTTGACAGGCGGATGTCCCGCGGCGGTATAACGTCAGGATTCCAACCTGAAGCGAGGACAGCAATGAGTTCTATCAGCCGCCGCGATCATCTGAAGACGCTGCTCGGAATGGCAGCATTGTCCGGCCTGCCTTTGGCAGCCCGAACCGGCGAAGACAGCGTGATCCCACCCCAGGGTATCGGCCGCCGAATTCGTCATGTGTCTTACAGCGATATTGGCGGCAGGCCCGACAGTGTTCAAATCATGGTGAACCGGCGTCATTTGTACGTCGGCCACATGTTCAGCAATGGTATAACGATCCTTGACGCCGCCGACCCGCGCCGATTGAAACCTGTTGGGTTTTTTACAGGCGGAGATTTCACGAGAACGCATCACCTGCAGGTCTCCGGCGACCTTCTCCTGCTGGCCAATGGCGCCAATATCGTCGCCATGCAGTCCTATGACAACATTCGCGGCTATTTTGAAAATGCCCTCGCCGACAGCATTACGAATCGAAAAAAGTTCCGGTCCGGCCTGAGCATTCACGACATTTCGCGGCCGGCCGAGATGAAAGAGATCGCGTTCCTCGAAATGCCCGGCCTGGGTATCAACCGGCTCTGGTGGCCGGGTGGACGCTACGCTTTTGTTGCCGCCCATTTCGATGGCTTCACCGATCACATCCTTTGCGTCGTCGACCTGCAAAACATCACGAAACCCGAAATCGTCTCCCGTTGGTGGCTGCCGGGAATGAATCGAGCAGCGGGCGAAGCCTCAACGCTTGCTCCAGGCCGCCGCGTTGCCTTGCATCACATGCTGACTGCCGGAAATCGCGGCTACGGCGCGTGGCGCGATGGCGGGCTTACCGTTCACGACCTCAGTGATCCGTTGAAGCCGAAGCTGCTTTCGCACATCGACTGGTCTCCGCCTTTTCCGGGCGGCACGCACACCGCGCTTCCGCTGCCCGGCCGAAACCTTGTGGTGGTGGCTGACGAAGCCAACGCCGAAAAATGCGCGAAAGGCACGTTCTATACGTTCGTGGTCGATGTCCGCGCGCCCGAGAATCCCGTGCCCATTGCGACGCTGCCCACGCCACGGGATCGAAACTTTTGCGCCCTTGGAACGTTCGGCCCGCATAACCTGCACGAAAACCGGCCCGGCAGTTTCCACAGCGAAGACATTATTTTCGCGACATACAACAATGCAGGAGTTCGGGTCTTCGATATCAAGGACGCCTTCGCTCCGAAAGAGATCGCGTCGTGGGTTCCGCCGTTGCCCAAAAAGCTCATCGATCCGCGCCCAAATGTGGCACTCGCTGCAAAGAGCGCGGATATCTATGTGACGACGGAAGGATTGCTTTACGTCAGTGACTGGAACGCCGGGTTGAATGTCCTGCAATACGAGGGATAGAGAAACTTCACACCTTCGGAATGATGTCGCGGCCGTACGCCTCGAGCGTTTGCTCTTCTTCACCACACATTAGATAAATGTTGAATTGAGTCACGCCGAGGGACCGGAGTTCCTGCAGCTTGCGAATATGATCGGCCACGGTTCCCACAATGCAAAACCGGTCAACCACATCGTCGGTTACGAACTCCGCGTTGCTGCTTCCCACTTCGGCATGATGCAGATAGTTGTAGCCCTGCCTGTCGCGGATATAGGCAGTGAGTTCGGGCGGCAATTCCTCCGGTTTGTAGCGCGACACCAGGTCCACGACATGATTCGACACCAGCGCGGGAAACCATCGTACACGTTCGCGGGCAACTTTCTTGTCCTCGGAGATCCAGACTGCGGTCGCGCTCATGACTTTGATCTTTGAAAAATCCCGGCCTGCTTCCTTCGCCCCTTCTTTGACGAAACCCAGGCACCATTTGATAAGCGCCGGATCGGAGAATTGAAGAATGACTCCATCACCGATGCGGCCTGCGCAACGCAAGGCCTTCGGACCGTATCCCGCAACCCAGATCGGCGGCACGCCGGAGTCCGCCCACGGCATTTGAATCGGATGGCCTTCATACGTGATTTGTTTTCCGCTGTTGAGATCACGAATGACCTGAACGGTTTCTTCGAGGTTGTCCAGAGTCGTGGGTTTCTTCCCCATAACGCGCCGGGAACTGTCGCCGCGCCCGATACCGCAATCCATTCTTCCGCCCGAAATCCGATTGAGTGTCGCCAGCAAACTTGCCGTGACGGTGGCGTCGCGAACAACAGGATTGGTCACGCACGTGCCGAATCGCATCTTTCGCGTATTCGTCGCCATCAGCGTCAGCAGCGGATAAGGCTCCTGCCACAACACGTGCGAATCGAAAATCCAGCCGTAAGCAAAACCCGCGGATTCCGCCTGCCGCGTCAGCGCGACGATGTGATCCGGGGTCATATCGGGTTTCAGCGTGAATGCAAATTCAAACATGATGTGCCTTTCTCCGGGTTTTACTCCCTGACAAGATCTCCATAGGATTCAGGACGCCGATCTCTGAAGAATTGCCACACGTTCCGGACCTCCTGAATCTCGTCGAGGTTCAAATCCGAAACGATCACTTCTTCCTTGTCACGGGATCCAACAGCAATCAGTTTCCCTCGAGGCGTGCAGAAATAACTCTGCCCGTAAAATTCTCCGATGTCCCAGGGAAGTTCGTGTCCGACACGATTGATCGCGCCGACAAAATATCCATTCGCCACAGCATGGGCGGGCTGCTCGAGCTTCCAGAGATATTCGCTGAGACCCGCCACCGTTGCCGAAGGATTGAAGACAATCTCCGCTCCGTTCAAACCGAGAGCCCGCGCGCCTTCCGGAAAATGGCGGTCATAGCAGATGTAGACGCCGATGTCGGCGAACTGCGTTTTGAACACCGGATATCCGAGATTCCCCGGCTTGAAGTAAAACTTTTCCCAGAAACCGGGCGCCGTATGCGGAATGTGATGCTTTCGATATTTGCCGAGATATTTTCCGTCGGCATCGATGACCGCCGCGGTGTTGTAGTAAACGCCCTTGATCTCTTCTTCGTAAATCGGAACGACCAACACCATTCCGTGCTTCTTCGCGGTTTCCTGCATCAATTGGATCGTCGGACCGTCGGGAATCTTTTCGACCATCCCGTACCATCGAGTCGATTGCTCGGCGCAAAAGTACGGCCCCGTGAAGATCTCCTGCATGCAGAGAATTTTCACGCCTTTGGCTGCGGCTTCCGCGATGAGCTTTAAATGTTTCTCGATCGCGTCACTTTTGATTTTATCGAGCGACTCTTCGACGGGAGTCGTGCACGTTGCCTGAATGAGGCCACATCGAACGAGACGGGACATTGTTTTACTCCTTGCTTGAAACCAGCCAGTACAAAACGAAGCCCAGACCGAATGTCACAAACCAGGCATAAGTGTAAAGCGTATCCAGGAATCCCGGCATGGCCACCTGCCCGCCGGCAGTGGATGCCGCGCGAAGAAATCCTGGAACAACAGGCGCCACAGCAACAACAAGAGTGATGATCGCACGCCAGTTGATGCCGTTCGAGTAACGATATGGGCCTTTCGGATCGAAGAGTCCGGCCAGATCGAGATGTTGCTTCCTCAGAACCCAGTAATCGCAGATCAGAATCCCGGCGATTGCGCCCATCAAGCCGGAGTAGCCAATCAGCCAGGTGAAGATATATGCGCCCATCGATGACATGAGTTTCCACGGCATCATCAAAACACCGGTAACGGCGGTGATCAGACCGCCGGTCACATAGGAAATCAGTCTGGGGTTCAGGTTCGAGAAATCATTCGACGGCGAGACCACATTTGCCGCCATGTTCGTTGTCAATTGAGCCGCGAAAATCACCGCGGTCGCGAAGGCGATCACAATCACGCTGTCGAATCGGGCCATCAAATCGACGGGATTCGGAATGGGCCGGCCGTAAATCAACAACGTGGCGCTCGTAACAGCCACTCCGATGAAGGCGAACGACGTCATCGTCGGCGGCAGTCCGATCGCCTGGCCGAGCATCTGCGAACGCTGCGAGCGCGCGTAACGTGTAAAATCGGGAATGTTGAGACTCAACGTCGCCCAATATCCTACCGATGCGGTGAGCGCTCCCGGGAAAATCGTCCAGAATGCATTGTGTTCTTTCTGCAGCGCCGCCGATTCGGTCAGCACGCGGCCCAATCCCCCGGCTCGCCAGGACGCCCATGCAAGCAGGACAGCGCCGCCGCCGAGTAGAAGCGGCGCGGACCACGTCTCGAGGTGTTTGATACCTTCAACACCATTGACGATGATGTAAACCTGAATTCCCCAGAAGAGAAAAAAAGCAATCCAGATGTGGCCGCCCAGTCCGTTCCAACCTTTCCACATCACGCCGACCAACGCGTCGATCGCCTGGCCGCCGATCCAGGTTTGAATTCCGAACCATCCACATGCAACGATCGCGCGGAGAACGGCAGGCACATTGGCCCCACGTGTCCCGAACGACGCGCGGCACAAAACGGGAAAAGAAACTCCGTATCGAGTGCCGGCGTGAGCATTGAGGATCATTGGAATGAGAACGATCGTGTTACCGAGAAGGATCGTAATCATGGCCTGCCACCAGTTCATCCCGGCTTCGATGAATCCGCCGGCAAGCGTGTACGTCGTGATCACAACGCTCATGCCGATCCACAGAGCGGCAATATTCCATGTGGACCAGGTTCGTTCTCGAATCGTGGTGGGAGCGAGATCATGATTCCAGAGCGGACTCGAGGAAACATCGCGCTGAAGTTCGACGAAATCGTTCATGGCCGGCTCATAGCGTCGTTCCTCGCTTCAGGAACCGGCCGGCGCCGGCCTCGCCTTTGAACGTCCCGTTCTCGAAAACGATTTCGCCTCGCGACAAAACCGTTTCGGTTACTCCCCGAACTTTCCGGCCTTCATAAGCGCTGTAGTCCACGCGCATGTGGTGCGTTTTTGCGCTGATGGTTTGCTCGCGATTCGGATCGAAGATCACGATATCCGCGTCGGACCCGACGGCAATCGTTCCCTTCCTGGGAAACAATCCGAAGATCTTCGCTGCCGCGGTTGACGTGAGTTCGACGAAGCGATTGAGACTGATTCGTCCGGCTGCTACACCGCCGTCGTAAATGAGGCTCATGCGATGCTCGACACCGGGCCCGCCGTTCGGAATCCTGCTGAAGTCGTCGCGGCCGAGTTCCTTCTGTTCCTTGAAGCAGAAAGGGCAGTGATCGGTGGAGATCACTTGAAGATCGTTGCCGCGCAATCCCTTCCAGAGCTGCTCCTGATTGGATTTGTCGCGAAGAGGCGGCGTCATGACGTACTTCGCTCCTTCAAATCCTTCCTGTTCGTAGAGCGAGTCATCGAGGAAAAGATACTGGGGACAGGTCTCGGCGTAGGCGGGCAATCCCAGGTCTCTCGCGGCCTGCACTTCCTTCAGGGCGTCATAGCAGCTCAGATGAACGATGTATACGGGCGAGTTCGCCATCTCCGCGATCGCAATCGCGCGATGCACCCCTTCGGCCTCCGCGCGAGCCGGCCGGGTCAATGCGTGGTATTTCGGAGCCGTTTTTCCTGCGGCCAGCGCGCGCTTCACGAGCACATCAATGACGACGCCGTTCTCCGCGTGCATGCAGATCAATCCGCCATTTTCTCCCGCCGCGGTCATGGCTTTGAAAATTGTTCCATCATCGACGAGAAAAACTCCCGGGTATGCCATGAACAACTTGAAGCTCGTGACGCCTTGATCGATGAGTCCTTTTAACTCGGGTAAACGTTCATCGGGAAGGTCCGTAACGATTAAATGAAATCCATAGTCGATGGATGCCTTGCCTTCCGCCTTCGCGAACCAGACATCCAAAGCCTGATTCAAAGATTGGCCGCGATATTGCACAGCGAAATCGATGATCGTTGTGGTACCGCCGGCCGCGGCTGCGCGGGTTCCGGTTTCAAAATCGTCGGAGGAGGATGTACCGCCGAAAGGCAGATCCAAATGTGTATGGGGATCGATTCCACCCGGTATTACGAGCTTTCCAGTTGCATCAACTATCTTGTCGATAGCACCGGAAATCCCTGCCAGATCCTTTCCGATGAGTGCGACCGCAGTACCATCGATCAAAATGTCGGCTATATACGAATCGACGGCTGTGACGATATGTCCGTTTTTAATCAGTGTTTTCATCGCGGCAAACTATACGATACGACCGCAGTTCAATACAAAGGGACGGTGTTTGCCTCCGATTTGGCTTTGAGCTTGCAAGACATGTAAGACAGACAACGACATTATGATTGGGGGCGAGGATGAAGACTGGACAAGATGTACTGGAAACAGGTTTATACGCTTCAGAATGCTGCGGGGAAGAAATGACGTTAGAGAAGAATTCAAGTTTCCCGCGATGTCTCAAATGTAAGGGCATATCCGAGTGGGAGCTTGTGGATATACCTGCACAGCAGGCTGCGTAGACCTTTCCCTCCGGGGAGATCGTCTCACGCCGCGCGCAAAGGATGAGGGTTGATCGCTTCCACGCTTTGAACCCTCACTTCGCCTTCATCACAAAACCATTCTCGTAAGTTTCCTTCAGATCGATTTGTGCGTTCGCCACCGTTGCGTCCACGAGCGACAACGTTTTCAGGACATTCGGCGGTCCGTCCTCCGGCATCAATCCATCCGGTGAATACAATCCGACATTCGCGCGGAGCGAGGCGACGTACTGATCGCGATCGCCGCCCCAGAACGATTCCGGCATCACCGATGCAATCTCTTCCGCCGAATGCTCCTTAATGTACCGGAGCGCGCGAACTCCGGCATTCACGACGGACTGAACGGCACCCGGGTTCTGTTGAATGAAATCAACGGTCGCATAGAAGCCTCCGGCCGGCCATGGCCCGCCGAAGATTTCCACCGTTCCTTTTTCGGTGCGCGTGTCATACAGGGCTCTGGCGATTCCATCACGTTCGAGTTTGCTGGCAAGCGGATCAACGGTAACGCCCGCCCACACACGATCCTGCTCCAGCGCCGCCAGCATCGTCGAAATTCCTCCGGTCACAACGGGAATAGACTGAGGATCGAGAGAATTCTGACGAAGAATGTATTTCACCAGTTGATCGGTTGAAGAGCCCGGAGCCGTGACGCCGACCGGTTTTCCAACAAGGTCCCGAATGGATCGCACCTGATCGAAATGCTGCTTCCCCACCATCAAAACCAATCCCGGATACCGGTCGAACAATGCCACCATCTTCAGCCGTTTCCCCTGCGCGCGCGCCCGCACCGTGTGCTCGTAGAAGCCGGTGACCATATCGACAGATCCACCCATCATCGCGGCCAAAGCTTCAGAGCCTCCGCGCAAATCCGAAATCGTCACACTCAAACCTTCATCCTTGAAATAGCCCAGCCTGTCGGCCAATGTGAGCGGCAAATAGATGAATTGAGTCTGACCACCAACGGCCATACGAATGGAAATCGTTTTGGAGGGGGCGCGGGAACAGGACAACAACAGCGGCAGGAAAAATAAGAATGCGGGTATAAAACCCGCGGCTGCAAAACTGCGATCGACGCATCGGCTGACTCTTGCGCTATCCATAGAACAATCCATCATCCACTGTCTTCCACCGAACCAGACGCCGCTCCAGGACCGTGACTCCGGATTCCACAGCGATCACGACTGCAGCGAGAATCATCATTCCCGCATAAACTCCCGCGGAATCGAAATTACCCTGGGCCTGACTGATGATCCAACCCAGTCCCTGAGCCGCAGCGAGATATTCGCCCACAACGGCCCCGACCAGCGCGAATCCAACGGAAGTGTGAAGACTCGAAAGAATCCAGGACATGGCTGACGGCAGCAAAACATGCCGAACGAGCTGCCGCTCCGATGCGCCCAGCATCTTCGCGTTATTCACAAGGTTGCGGTCCACTTCGCGAACACCTCGATACACATTGAAAAAAACAATAAAAAAGACGAGCGAGAAACCCAGCGCGATCTTGGATCGTTCATCAATGCCCAGCAGCAGAACAAAAATCGGAGCCAGCACCAGTCTCGGCAACGCATTCAACACCTGAATGTACGGATTCAATACCGCCGACCAGAACTCCGAACGGCCAAGCCAGAACCCGACGGCGATGCCAAACAAAACCCCAAGGATGAAGCCGCCCGCCATCTCCTCGAGCGTTACGAGCAGATGATGATAGATGTTACGTCCTCCCAGGAGAAACGATGGATCGGTCAGCCATCTGAACGCTCTTGCAATGAAGATCGAGGGCTGCGAAAAAAAGAAACGATCGACAAAACCGAATCGCGCAGCCATTTCCCACACACCGATCACGGAAAGAAAAAGTCCGGCCTGAATGACGCGTACAAGTGAACGCCTCTTATCGGGCATACAGAGCCATGACTTCCTCTCTCAGATTGCGCCACACCGTTTGATAGATTTCCGCAAATCCCGGCATGAATCGCGCCTCGGCAACATTTCTTGGCCGCGGAAGAGTCACTTGAAAGTCTCCTTTGATGGTTGCTTTCGGACCTGCAGTAAAGAGCAGAACCCGATCGGCCATCGCGATGGCTTCCTCGAGATCGTGGGTCACGAAAAGAACCGTTGAGCGAAGTTCCTGCCACAATTCCAGGAGCTCGTTTTCCATCAGCGCGCGTGTCTGCACATCGAGCGCGGAAAACGATTCGTCCATCAAAAGAATGGGAAGACGATTCACCAGAGCCTGCGCCATGGCCACTCGCTTTCGCTGTCCTCCCGAGAGTTGTGAAGGATAGCGATCTTCAAAACCGCGCAGCCCCGTTCGCTCCATCCAAAGATTCGCCTTCGCCTCGGCTTCGTCTTTCACGGCGCCGCGAAGTATGGGGCCGAGCATGACGTTTTCTCGAGCTGTTTTCCACGGAAGCAACGCGTCCTGCTGAAACATGTATGCAGCCTGGCGATTGATGGAATTCAGTTCCCGGCCTTCGGCCCGGATCAAACCGGCCGAAGGTTTCAGGAGGCCCGCAACCAGATTCAAAACTGAAGACTTTCCGCAGCCGGTCGGACCGACGAGCGCTACGAATTGACCTGATGGAACCTCAAACGATAAATTGTGTATGGCGCTGTACGGTCCGAAAGTAAGGCCAACAGAATCAAGAAGAATTTCGGACATCGTACGGAAATTATCATCTTTTTTCGTTTTGTCCCGGAGCGCTTATTCCATATATTCACGCATCCGGGTTTTCCGGTGCTTGGCGGCCTAGAAATGGCACATACCATCTTCATTCTGGGGACGAATCCCCAGCAATGTAAGGAACTTCGAGAAATCCTCCAGGAACGTATCGCTGGGACGATTGTCACGGCGCACGGCGAGGACAGCATTCCGGCTGTCAAAGAGTCGGATACCGTCATCATCACGTCGGAGGAAAAAAACACCGGAATTCTCTATCGCCGGCTGCTGAAAAAACTCGAAGAACAGGTACACCGCGCCGAACTTCTCAGCGAACTGATCCGTCTCTTTTCTTCATCGCTTCAGATCGATGAACTTCTCGATCGAGTTGTGTCGAAATCCACCGACGTGCTCGGTGAAACATCGTTCATTGTGCTTTCAGGTGACGCCGGCCAGGTGAAGCTCGAAGCTGCCTTTTCGAAAAATCGGGACCGCCTCGTGAAAATGTTGATCACGACGGTTAACCTTGGCGGCCCGGCTCTTCATGGCGATTTGGTTTCGGAAGTTCTGATCCGGAGACAGCCGGTCATCATATCGAGCCTGCAGCAACAAACGAACATCACCGGCGAGATGCGCACGTTCATCGAAAAATATTCGCTGTCTTCATTGCTCGCTGTTCCGATTCAGACCAAGGACGCCGTGCTTGGAGCATTCATCTCCATTGCGGCCGAACCTCAGGTCTTCACAAACGACGACCTCGCAACCGCATCCGCCCTCGCGGACTTCACTGCGATTGCGCTCGAGAATGCGGGTCTCTTTGCAGAGGTGCAGCGCACCGCCATCACGGATTCACTCACGGGCTGCTACAACACACGGTACTTCCATGAAGTGCTGACAAGAGAGACCGCCCGCGCCGACCGCTTTGAGACTCCGGTCTCGCTGCTGATGATCGACGTGGATTCGTTCAAACTTGTCAACGATACGTTCGGCCACGTGGTCGGTAATAAGGTGCTTACCGAAATCGCAAAAATCCTGGAGAAGACAGTGCGCAACACCGACTTCGTTTTCCGCTGTGGCGGCGACGAATTCGGAATCGTTCTGCCGGGCACGAACATCGAAGGAGCTTTGTCGGTCGCTCAGAAGATGTTGCAGAAAGTCGAAACGTCGGACATCCTCGGCACGCTGGGTTACGACGGCCCTGTTACCGTCAGCATCGGATTGTCGGAATTCAATCGCGGCACCCATTTTGAAACCATGGTCGCCGAAGCCGATCAGGCGCTTTATTCCTCAAAACGCGCATCCAAGAACTGCGCGCGCGCCTTCAAGCCGTAGGCTCAGGAACCCTCGCCTTCAACACGGATCAACACAGGTTCTTCGGTAATAACCGGGAGTCCTTTGATCTCAACCAACGCTTTTTGAATATCACGCTCCGATGCGGTGTGAGTCATGATCACGAGAGGAACGGAACCGCCTTCCTTGCGCCCACGCTGAATCATTTGAGCGATGCTGATGCGATAACGCCCGAGAATTCCCGAAATCTGCGAAAGCACGCCGGGCTGATCGAGCGCCATGAACCGGAAGTAATAGATGCTTGTAATGGAATCCATCGGTTCGACTTTGATGGAAGGCGCTCCTGAAGGCAGCGAAGGAAGCCCGTGGGCGGGTTCCATGAGAATGTGTTTCGCGATGTCGATAATGTCGCCGACAACAGCGCTTCCCGTCGGTAATGCTCCGGCGCCGCGGCCGTACAGCATGATGTCTTCGCACGCATCGCCGACGATTTGAATCGCATTGTATACTCCGCCGACTTTCGCGATGGGATACTCCTCCGGCACCATCGTCGGATGAACGCGCACCTCCAGCCTGCCGTCATGCAATTTCGCGATCGCAAGAAGCTTGAGTTTAAAACCGAACGTCCGGCCGAAGTCGATATCGAGCGGACTGATCGCAGTAATGCCCTCGGTGAAGATCTCCTTCAGGTCAATGCGTGTGCCAAAAGCCAGATTCACGAGGATCGCCAGCTTGTGAGCTGTGTCGATGCCGCCTACATCGAACGCGGGGTCGGCTTCCGCGTAACCGGCGCGTTGCGCATCCTCAAGAACGTCTGCGAACGGCCTGTCCTCGTCCGTCATCTTCGACAGAATGTAATTCGAGGTTCCGTTGATGATTCCGTAAATCGACAGAATCCGATTGGCGGCGAGCGCTTCATTCAAGGTCTTGATGATTGGAATCCCGCCGGCGACGCTGCCTTCAAAACCAACGCGCACGCCGGCACGCGCGGCCGCGGCCTGGATTTCAGCGCCGTGCGTCGCAAGCAGCGCCTTATTGGCGGTAATGACATGTTTGCCGCGGGCGATCGCCGCAAGAATCCATTCCCGCGCGGGTTCGGAGCCGCCGATCAATTCCACGACGATGTCGATAGTCGGATCGTCAAGAATCTGCCTGGCATCGGTTGTCAGCAGTTCCGCCGGAACCGCGAATCCACGATCGCGTCCCGCCTCGCGCACCGCAATTCTGGCTACCCGTATCGGCACGCCCGTCCGGTTTCGAATCAGTTCCTCGTTGTCCCGGAGAATCCGGTAGGCTCCGCCTCCCACTGTTCCCAGTCCGATCAAACCAACATTGATTCTTTGTTTAAGCGCCATCGCGAATTCCCTAAAGTTTTCTATGTTTTTGCCGATCTATATTTCATGAAAGGTGTGGTGGATACAGAACTGCCCCAAGCCCCTAATCGTACGCTCTTTCGTATGTCGATGATTGCAGACGAACCTGTGTATCTTCTGTTAAGCATCGATGGCGTCGATGTGGACCCCGTCGTCGATGACCTTGGGGCCGGCGGAGCCCGCCTGGTCTGCCCGAAACACTTCGATAAATTCTACGAAGGTCAATTGCTCGGCCCCGCTGTCCTGCTATTGCAGGATGAGGGATTGCCGGTTGTATATCCCGTTGTGAAATGGAAGAACTGGCCGGTCATCGGCGTGGAATTCATGAACATTGCCGACAAAGACCGCAATGTGATCCTCCGTTTTCTGTTCAAGATCGAGCGTCGCATTGTTCAACGGAACGTTGGTTCGGAGACGGGCCGCCGCGCGAACTAAGTTTCTCGATGGCCCACCTCGCATGCGATCGCACATGTTCATCGTCGTGATTTAGAAAACGCTTCAGCTTCGGAAGAAAATCCATCACGCCGGAATTTCCCGCAACGATCATCAGATTCCTTAACAATCCCTTGATTTTGGCGCGCTTCATCGCGGTGCCGCGAATCACCGTTCGCCATTCGTCTTCGCTTAAATCAAACAACCTGTCGATCTCGGGCCAGAAGAGACCCGGCCTCGGATCGAAGGACGGATTCGCCGATTGTGGCGCCCTTCGATTCCACGGACAAACATCCTGACAGATATCGCATCCGAAAAGATGATGTCCGATGCCGGCCCGATCGTTTTCCGGAATCTCGCCGCGAAGTTCAATCGTGGTGTACGCGATACATTTTCGGCTGTCGAGAACATACGGTTCGACAATCGCCTGAGTTGGACACGCATCGATGCAACGTGTGCATGTGCCGCATCGATCCGGCGCCGGCATGTCGTAATCGAGTTCAAGGTCCGTCAGGATGCATCCCAGAAAAAGCCACGAACCGGCGTGTTGATGAATGATGCAGGTATTTTTTCCAAACCAGCCGATCCCCGCATAACGCGCGTATACGCGTTCGAGAAGGGGGCCGGTATCCACATACGCTCTCGTCCGCCCGGGTGCCGGCTGTTTCTCCAGCCACGACGCCAGTTCCTGCAGTTTCCCGCGCATCGTATCGTGATAATCGAGTCCCCAGGCATAGCGTGAAACCCACGCCCGCAGCCTGTCGTAGCGCGTCACGGGCTGCGCGGAGTTGTAATTCATGGCGCATACGATGACCGATCGAACTCCCGGAAAAACAGATTCGGGATTCATCTTGGCCGGCTTCTGGCGCTCAAGATACTGCATCTCTCCCGCATATCCTTTCTCAATCCAGTCCGGATAAAACTCGCCTTCCGGAAATGGGCCGATCGAAGACACACCGGCAAGATCGAAACCGAGCGAGTACGCTTTTTGTTTAAGCTGCTCCGAATTCATTTTTTATAGGCGAGCATTTCCTCGACAGGGAGAGCATTCAAGACCTGATGCTTTTCAATCCAGCCGCGCTGTGCGGTCGCGACGCCGTACGGAAGATTGAGGAGGTCATCGTAGCTGTGCGAATCGGTGCTGATGATGACGCGCACTCCCATCTCGCGGGCCTTCCGGCAATGCAGGTCATTCAGGTCGAGCCGATGAAAATTCGCATTCACCTCGAGGCATGTTCGCGTGCGGGCCGCTTCCTTCATGACTGCATCCATATCAAGATCGTAAGGATCGCGATCGCCGAGCAGCCGGCCGGTGGGATGACCAATGACGCGGACGTAAGGATTCTGCATCGCCCGGACGACACGCGCTGTCAGCGACGCGCGATCCTGCTTGAATCCGGAATGAACCGATGCAACGACAAAATCAAGTTTGGCCAGCAGCTCGTCGCCGTAATCCAGCGTGCCATCCTGGCGGATATCCACTTCCGTTCCCGCGAGTACGCGAATGTCTGAAAATTTTGAATCGAGCGCGCGGCACTCTTCTGTGTGCCTCACGAGATCTTCATCGGAAAGCCCGCCTGCGACGCCGAGCGACTTCGAATGATCCGTTATCGCAACGTACTTGTAACGCTTCCGGGCCGCTTCGACCATTTCTTCCGTGGAATACTTTCCATCGGTCCACGTGGTGTGCATATGAAGATCGCCGCGAATGTTTTCAATCTCGATCAGTTCGGGCAGCTTGCCCTGAGCGGCAGCTTCCATCTCGCCCCAGTCTTCACGCAAGACCGGCGGAACATACGGCAGGCCGAGGGTCGCAAAAATCTCTTCTTCCGTGGCTCCGGCCACTTTCTTTTCGTTGGAATCGAACAAACCGTATTCGTTCAGCTTGAGTCCCTGCTTAATGGCGCGCTCGCGCATGCGGATGTTGTGCGCTTTCGAGCCCGTGAAGTAATGCATCGCGGCGCCCCAGCACGATGGCTCGACGACGCGCAGATCTACCTGCAAATCGTCCTGCACGCGGACGGACGCCTTCGTTCCTCCCTGCGCAAGCACTGCTTCCACGCGCGGCATATTGAGAAATGCCTGAAGCGTTTTTTCAGGAGTGGCTGATGCCGCGAGAATATCGACATCGTGAACGATTTCTTTCATGCGGCGAAGGCTGCCGGCATACGCCACACGCTCTGCAGTGGATTCCAGGTATGCGCACAACTCCGTCGCGATGGGAATGGTCCGGCCGAGGAGATAATTCCCTTTCCGGCGGCGATACACCTCGATGCCGCGAAGAATGTTGTCGATGGTCTTCTGCTTGAAGCCCGGAACGCCCAGCAGTTTATCGGTCTTGCACAAGGCTTCGAGTTCTTCGAAAGATTGAATTCGAAATTGATCGTAAATCTGTTTAGCGGTCTTTGGCCCGACACTGGGAATCTCGACCATCTTCGCCAGTCCCGCTGGAACTTCGATTTTCAATTGCTCGTGAAATGCGATACGGCCGGTGCGAAGGTATTCGTCAATCTTGTCGGCAAGATCCTGACCGATGCCTGGAATATTCCGGAGCGTCCTCTGGAGGGAAAGCGTCTCGATGTTGTCGGCGAGGCCTTCTATGTTGAGAGCAGCGCGGCGATACGCGCGGACTCGGAAAGGATTCGCACCCTGGATTTCGAGGAGATCTCCGATTTGATTGAAGATGGCCGCGATCTCGAGATTCCGCATGAAGACATCATAACAATCTTCCAATCTCGGTTGAGACCGACGTCACACACATGCCTTCGCTCGCGTCAAGCCGGCACGCCCGGCCTTCACATTCACCTTCGCTGTTGCGCAGCGTCACCGTGCAGTTGTCGCAGGTGCCGTTCCAGCAAAAGCGTCCATACGAAATCTTTTCAGGAGCCGCAAACTGAAGACCGCGAAGCAGCGTGTTGTTTTCCGGCACATCGATTCGACGGCCCATTAGATCTACGCGAAGGAGTTTGGAGTAGTTGCCGAACAGGGCGGTTTCCATCGTGATTCTTATCGGCAGCCTTGCGCCGGATCTTTAGAGATTTTTCGGCTGAGAAAACGACGGTGAAAGATTGAGGACTTCCAGATCGCTGCTTCCCGACGTCATCAACCGCATGTTATATTTCTCGTTCTTCGATCACGCCGGGCCGTTAGCTCAATTGGCAGAGCAACTGACTCTTAATCAGTAGGTTGGAGGTTCGATTCCTCCACGGCTCATTTTAGAATCAAAGATTTAGCCGACCTTAACAGGTCGCCTTTTTCATTGGGGCGACAGCGGGGCGACAAACGAGGGGACCACAAAAACTTTTCGTCATTCCGCGTTCATCTCAGAATTCTCATCGTCTCGGATTCAACCGGAGTCGTTCCGGATTCGGTTGATGGACTTTGTTCGAAATCCTTGTTGTTCACGGAACATGAACAGTCCGAAATCGTGAACACACTCGTTATTCGGTGTTCGCTCGGGGAGGCCAGCAGTGGGTGGCGCCGGCCGTTTCTCGGATGGCACGCCGCTGGATGTCTTCCGGAAAGAACTTCCGATCGCACAGTGCGCCAAAGAGCTCCGAACCACCTTTTGCCTCTGTAAACACTATCGCCGGCTTGTCGCGGTCGTGAAGCTCAATGTAGAGAATGTCGGAGCCGTAGATGCCGCCATCCTGAAAGCACACACGTGTAATCTCATCCCAACGAAATGTCTGATTGAACCTCGGTTATCACCTCAAAAGCGGCCAATCGTTATCACTTCAAAACCGGCCACAG
>CAZWGA010000070.1:0-33586 GCA_964633285.1 uncultured Solibacteraceae bacterium
GCCGCCGCCGGTGTGCCAGCAGAGGGCGATGCCGGCGGAGTTGAGTCCGGCGCCGGTCCAGAGTCCGGGGTAGGCGTAAGCGAGGAGGCTGGGCCCTTCGGTCCGTTTCCAGAGGAGCATGGAGGACATCCCGTAGACGGATTCCATCCAGTCCCAGGTCTGGCAGACGAAGCTGTCGCCATCGGCGGTATCGGGCGCGGCGGCGCCGAAGACGGTGCAGTGATCGGTGGCGGGGACGAGCCCGCGGTGCCAGAGCTCCTCGTGGTTGGTGATGAGGACGAGCTCCTCGAACCGGAGCCCGGCGCCTTCGGCCATGCCTTCCATTTCTTCGGTGACGAGGGGGGAGTACTCCTTGATGGCCATCCCGCACGCGCCGGCGTACCGGAGCATGGCGTCCTTGGCGTTCGGCTTATCGGTGAAGGAGGCGTAGATCTCCTTGCTCAGGAACGCGTGGATCGCGTCCTTGAACGCAGCGCCGTATGTCTTTCCGCGCTCGCGCGCCTTGCCCGAGATGACGGTGAGCCCATGCTCGAGGTTCTTCTCCTGCGCTGCGGCCTTCAGTCCCAGCCCGATCGCCGCCGCCCCTCCCGCTGCGCGCTGAATGAATTCGCGGCGGCTCAGTCTGTGTTGCATGGGCGTTCCTCCATCCCTACTCCTACTACGCTCGGGAACCGCGTTCTTGATTTTGCGTGTTTCTTCGGGCACAATGCTCGCTCGCCATGGACCAGCCTCAGCCCACTGTCCCTTTGCCGTCGCCCGAAGGCGCTTCTCTCATACAATTTATCCTGATTTTGAGGCGCCGCTGGCGATTGATGTCAATCGTTTGGGCACTCACTCTTGCCGTCACGGCGGTCCATACGTTTACTACGAAGAAGCTTTATCGTCCCCAGGCGATACTCGAGATTCGGCCCGAGACACCCGTTGTTTCTGTCGACCCCAATGACCCCGCCCTCATGGCCAGCCAGATTCTTTGGGAGAATTACTACCGTACTCAGGAGTCGATCCTGACCAGTCCGACCCTAGTGCAAGCAGTTCTGGATGCGCTGCCTCCAGCGATCAGAAACTCGTACGCAAAATCGCCTGATCCCGTCAAGTCATTCATCGAAGCGGTCGATATCGAGAAGACCCGAACGAGCTTCATTCTCAAAGTAGGATTCGTGGATGCCGATGCCGACAAGGCTACACAATCCGTCAATACCTTGATCTCTTCGTATATAGAGGATGCAAACCGGCGCCTTCGCGAAATGAAAAGTGGGGCGGCCGAAGTGCTCTCCAAAGAAGCGTTGCCGGCCATTCGTGCCAGGATCGATGAAGCGGACAAGAAAATCCAAGCATTTCAGAAAGAGTCGGGCTTCATGGACTTTGAAGAACGCTATAAACTCCTCATTGAGAAGTATCGGAAGTTGGATTCCGCCCTAACGGACATTGGGCTCAGGAAGCGTCGCTTACGGGCTGAGCTTGACGCTCTCTCCGCCTACGGAATGGATGGAATCAGTGGGATCTTCAATCCAGCCTTCCACTCCACAAGAACACTCGAACCTTTGGCAGACCAACGTTCGAGGCTGATTACAGAGTTGGCTCGAGAGGAAAAGGTGTTTAAGGAGAAACATCCTCGTCTGATCGAGTTGTCTGAGCAAATAAGAGTAATTGAGATCCGAATTCGGGAGGCGATTAGCGGGACTCTAAAGTCCCTGGACAAGGAGTTAGAGGCAGTAGACAGCGAGGAGAAAGCTCTTGCTCTCGACTTGAATGAAGTCACTAAGAGAATGGAGGAAGTGGGCGGGCAGAAATGGGAATATCGGCGACTGGAGGGTGAACTAACATCAGCGAAAGAGCTCTACACCACTTACCTCAAGAAACACGGAGAGACCTCGGCCACGTCGGGTGCCACGCTGGGAAGTGTGAGAGTGGTAGACCACGCCTCCGTGCCTACCGTACCTTTCAAGCCGCGGGTTTTTGTGAATCTTATAGCCGCCTCTGTTGTGGGTTTGTTCTTAGGAATTGTGGGGATGCTTGTAGCGGAGCAGTTGGACGATCGTGTTCGCTCTCCGAGAGAGCTTGAGGCATTTGTAGGGATTCAGGTTTTGGGCGTGATCCCCCGGTTGAAGGATGCCTCTGTCGCCGGGGCTTCTCCAGTACTGCTGGGGAAACATTCCGCATTAACTGAGTACGAGGCTTTTCGCGCCGTACGTGCAGAGCTTGTGACAAGGTTGGAGAAAATCCCGGGGGGGAAGATTGTCGCTGTTTTGAGCGCGTTCGAAAGCGAGGGAAAGTCTACTATCTGCGCCAACCTGGCCGCTGTTCTTGCCATGGAAGGCCGGAGAGTTCTGATTGTTGACGCAGATCTGCGCAGACCATCCATGCGAGCGCTTATTGGTCTGCAGGAAGGGGTGGGTCTCGATCAAGTATTGGGGGGACAAGCGACCTTGGAGCAGGCGATTCAGAGGAGCCAAGTTGCCGGAGTGGACGTTTTGGGTGCCGTCGAGGGAAGCAGCAGTGCCGCGGAACTGGCGGCTTCTCCGATATTTCAGACGACTCTGGACTATGTTCGGGAGCGGTACGATTTCGTACTAATAGACTCGGCACCAGTAAACCAAGTCTCCGAGTCCGCCTTAGTCGCTCGTCGTGCGCATGGAGCACTGATTGTCGTGCGTACCGGGCAAACGGGGCGAGGGGGCGTGGTGGCGGCGAAGAAGCGTCTTGAGGGGATGGGGGTTCGCCTCTTGGGTGGCATTTTGAATTTCGCTCGTGCGGGTGCCGGCGGATATGGCTACGGCTATTACTCCTATTACTCGTACTATCACGCTTATTACGGACAGTCAGACAAATTGAAAAGGGAAAAAGATCCCTCGGCCTAATTAAGGAAATGAACTGCGGTTGCAGATAAGGTTATGCCACGAGGGATTGAGACTTTTCTCGAGGCGATCCACCTCCGTGTTAGACCCCTCCGCATGCGCAATGTGCCTGGGGCTGCTGAAAATTGAAAGTGGATGAGAAGTGCTTCAAATCACTCAAAACCTAAGAGACGGAAACCTCAAGGTCCGGGAAGTCTTGCCCCCGATAGTCAAAGCCGGGCACTTGCTCATTGCGAATGCGTTCTCGGTCATCTCTGCGGGTACGGAGCGGTCTGTCATCGATGCATCTAAGGGATCTCTATTATCAAAGGCGCTGAAGCGCCCCGATCAGGTTCGCAGGGTACTTCAGAAAATGAGGCAGGAGGGAGTTTTGAGTACTCTCTCCCAAGTTTTCGGAAAACTCGAGGAGCCAATCGCGTTAGGCTACTCGTCTTCCGGGGTAGTGCTGGCATCCGGCCGCGGCGTTCAGGGATTCCCGCCCGGCACTCGTGTAATGTCCAATGGACCTCATGCGGAAATTGTGTGTGTCCCCAGAAACTTGTGTGCTGCCCTGCCACCCGAGGTGCCTCTGGAGAAAGCCGCCTATACCGTCTTGGGCGCAATTGCCTTGAACGGGGTGCGCTTGTCGAAACTTGGAATCGGCGACACTGCCTTTGTGATCGGCCTCGGCCTGATCGGTCAAATTACTGTAGCGTTGCTTAAGGCCTCGGGCTGCCGCGTCATTGGAACGGATCTAGATCCTTGGAAATGCGAGATGGCTATTCGCATGGGCGCGGATGTCGCCGAGGTAGAAATATCTGCCTCAATGGTAACCTCCCATACCAGAGGTTTGGGGGCAGACGCGGTTCTCGTAACTGCTTCGACGCCATCGGATGGCCCTTTGAACTTGGCTTCGGAAGCCGTGCGACCAAAGGGCAGGATCGTTATTGTTGGCTCGGTGGGGATGAACTTGCAGCGGCGTCCCCTTTACTTCAGGGAGGCAGAACTAGTCGTGTCGTGCTCCTATGGTCCGGGGCGATACGACTCGGAATACGAGGAGCGAGGAAATGACTATCCGGCGGGACACGTGCGATGGACTGAGAATCGAAATTTCCAAGCAATCCTTCAGTTGATGGCCACCGGCCGTCTGGATGTGAGTCCGATTACCACCCACCGGTTTCCCGTTCAGAACGCCTCGGATGCCTACTCGTTGATCGACGCCAAACAAAACAAATTCCTCGGTATACTCCTTGAATACCCCGCGTCCACAGACAACCTAGCCAGGACGCAAACCGTCGGATTGTCGCGCGCCGGGAGCCCCCTAAGCATCGGCGTTCTAGGGGCCGGTGGGTTTGCGCGGACGGTGGTGCTCCCATCACTCAAGAAGCAATTCGGCGTACGGTTGCGTAGCATCTGTTCGGCCACAGGGCTAAGTGCCAACCGCGCTTCGGAGAAGTTTGGATTCGAAGTCGAGACGACCTCAGAAGATTCCATATTCCTGGATCCCGAGATTAATGTTGTGTTCTGTTTGACTCGGCATGATCTTCATGCGGAACACGTGCGGAAGGCACTTGCAAATGGGAAGCACGTGTATGTCGAGAAGCCCTTAGCTCTGACACTGGAGGACGTAGAATCTATCGGGGCGATGATGCGAGAGGGCGGTCCTCTCCTCATGGTTGGTTTTAATCGAAGGTTCGCCCCGGCCGTTGCCACGATCCGTAAGTTGTTCTCCGGAGTATCTCAACCCATCACTGTTTCCGTTCGGATGAACGTGGGATCGGTTCCCGAAACGCACTGGACGC
The DNA here is from genome assembly GCA_964633285.1 of uncultured Solibacteraceae bacterium. Lineage (GTDB taxonomy): Bacteria > Acidobacteriota > Terriglobia > 20CM-2-55-15 > 20CM-2-55-15 > 20CM-2-55-15. The sequence goes on from CAZWGA010000070.1 coordinate 4,637, forward strand.
AGAATGAAGAAACGGGGGGGGGGCGTCTGTTAGGCGAGGCATGTCATGCGATTGATTTGGCGACCTTCCTGATCGGCTCTCCTCCTGTTCGGGTGTACGCCGAAGCAGTTAGCGGTCATTCCTCTCCCATAGTGTGCGACGATCAGTGCTTCATCACTCTCAGGCACGCCAACGGGTCCGTGTCTTCTGTCGCGTACCTAGCGGGCGGTGACCGCGCTTATCCTAAGGAGCGTATCGAGGTGCTGGGGGGAGGTCGTCTGGCTGTCGTCGAAGATTTCCGTGAAGTCACTACGGCTGTCGACGGGAAATTGAAAACGGATCGACGTTGGCGGCAGGACAAGGGTCATGGAAACGAGTTGCGTGCGTTTGCAGATGCTATCGCGCACGGAGGCCCTCCCCCCATCCCTTGGGAGGATATTCGCGCTGTGTCCTTGGCTTCGATACTCGCCGATCGCAGTCTCAAAGAAGGCGTACCACTGGAGATTCCTTTGAGCGCATTAGGAGAATGAGCGTTCAATACTGGCAAAGGAAGTTTTACCAAGACAAGGTTCTGCATGACCCGGTTGAACGCTTTTTGCATACCCTAGAGCGTTATATTGAGCCACGGGCGCTAATTCTAGAGGTTGGAGCGGGTGCGGGTTCCCAAAATCCCTACAGCCTCAACGCCAAGGGTGCCAAGGTCATCGGGATTGATCTGGACCCCAGAATTGAAAAAAATCCGCTATTGGACCATGGGATCCTCGCGAGGGGGGAGAGTCTACCGTTTTCGGACAGCGTTTTTGATCTGGCCTTCTGCATCTACGTTCTGGAGCACATCTCGGATCCGCGACCCTTGGTCTCCGAACTTAGAAGGGTATTGAAGCCTAACGGTCACTTTCTCGCTCTGACCCCAAGTCGATATCATTACGTATCGTTGATTGCCGCATGCACTCCGACCTGGTTCCACAAGTGGTTGAACGAAAAGAGGGGAAGGCCGTCCGAAGACACCTTTCCTACCCACTATAAGCTGAATAGCTTGAGCCAGATCCGTGGAAACTTCATTAGGGCAGGATTTCGATTGATGGAGTTCGACTCATTCGAGGTGCAACCAAACTACCTGAAGTTCTCCGTGGCGAGCTTTCTGGCAGGCGTGCTGTACGAGAAAGTAGTCAATTCGCTTGAAATGCTGTCGGGTCTAAGAGTGAATTTTATCTGCGCACTCAAGAATGTTAAGTCGATTTGCACTAAAGAAATAACGGTCAGCCGACCCGACGGAGCGAGTTGTTCGCTTGGCTGAGCAGGGGCTATCGGGGTTCGAACATCTCTACTTCTTCTTGGGTAGGCGAAACTCCTGTGCAGCAGAGTGCTTGAGATTGTTCGGTGACATATGAAGAACTGTACTACTATCCCCAAGTGGATTGTTCTCGAGCTATTTCCTGTCTTACTCTCTGATGCGACGCTCGCCGATTCTGCTAACAGATGAGCTGAGCACGCGGATAAATGCTGCGACGGACTGGATACTTCGTTCCCATGCCGCTTGCAACTTCACAGGGAGCTCGGCCTACTACGCCCCCGTCTGGGGATGGGCATGTCCATATCCCGAAACGACTGGATATATCATCCCAACGCTTTGCGCGGTGACCGCCCGGAATCGACGTGATGACACCTTGCAGGCTGCCTGCCGTATGGCGGATTGGCTGGTTTCAATACAGAGCGAGGAGGGGTCGTTTCCGTCGGGGATCTGGAATCAAAAAAAGAGAAATAAGCCTAGCGTCTTCAATACGGCCCAAGTCGTTTCCGGGCTGACCGAGTTAGCCATTCGGACACGGCAAGATCGTTACCGCGCCGCGGCGGAGAAGGCTGTTACCTGGATCGTGGCATGCCAGGATGCCGATGGTCGATGGACGCGTCACTCTTACCTCACTGGCTATTCGCCCAGTTACTACTCCTATGTCTGTTGGCCACTGGCGACTTACGCAACTGCTTTTGTTCTTCCGCGAGCGGAGGAAGCGGCGCGTCGCGGGCTTAGGGCAATATTGGAGGACCGTACAAAAAGAAACTCGTTCGTCAATTGGTCTTTCATTCCGAAGACAGCCGCCTTCACCCATACGATTGGGTACACCCTGCATGGTCTAATTGAAGCAGCGCGGACTCTTGCTGACGAATCGGTGCTGTCGGCTGGCGCAACGAGTGCCGAAACCTTGATGCGACGGGTTGAGCTCGCAGGTGGTTTGGCCGGACGCTATAACGATTCGTGGGAAGGTGATTATTCCTTCATTTGCGTTGTTGGGCATTTTCAGATAGCTCTAACCTGGCTTACTCTGTACCAACGTACATTCGATCCTCGATTGCTAAACTCGGCCGTCAAGCTGGTAGAAAATGCCATCTCGTACCAGAGAGTCCGTACCAGAAATGCGAACACTCGTGGTGCAATTCCAGGGTCCGGACCCTTTTGGGGTCGTTACATGCGTTTTCGCTATCCGAACTGGGGGGCGAAATTCCTAATTGATACCTTCCTAAAGCTGGAGGAGTGCATTTCGAATTGGAGTGTTCATGGAGTACCTTCCCATGTCTGAGGGGGGGATTCTGATTCTTGCGGGACACTCTCGTTCACCCTTTGCGCTATTGCTGCTCGATGCTCTTGCTCGGTCGATGTCCCCACCTCAACGAGTTGAAGCGGTAGTTCTTGTCTCCGAATGGCAATGGAGGCGATGGACCGATTTTCGCCGTCGCTGGCGCGGTCGTGTACTGAATAGGATTCGATCCTTCTTTCCCTCACGCTTCGCTTGGTCCCCTGGCCCGGAAGTTTCCATATATGAACAAAGGTTGCGTTCAACGGGCTTATTAGGATTGACCTTGCCCGCGCTGTGTTCGCGATTGAAAGTTCCACTACACCGGGTCATGGACCCAAATTCCAACGATTGCTTAAGGATTCTGGATGCGCGCAGACCGTCTGCAGTGATTTACGCCGGGGGAGGGATTTTGCGGGAGCCGTTTCTTCAAAGGTCGGGCATGGGTACGCTCAATGTTCATTCGGGACCCCTTCCGCACGTGCGCGGAGTGAACGCGGTGGAATGGAGCTTGTTCCTTGGTATTCGTCCCACCGCCACCCTCCATTGGATCGACAAGGGGATTGATACGGGTCCTGTCATCGCTTCCAGAACCATCGAGGTTGCCGCTGGAGATTCATTAGAAGTCGTACGCGGGAGGACTGTGATGACTGGCCTCGATTTGCTGGTGGAGAATCTGGATAGCATCCTGAGCGGAAGTCGGAAGAGCTATCCCCAATTAGCGACCGAAGGAGTTCAGTATTACGCGATGTGTGAAACGATACGACACATAGTCCAGGACTGGATCGATAGTGGTGTAACCCCGACGTGGTCGGCGAGTGAGATTCATCCGAATGATCGCACTGCCGTCCCGCTTCGGCCGAAACGAATGAAGGCGGATCGCTAATGACTGTGGCCCGCTACATACGCACTATTCTTGGAGTTCGCCCAAGCCAGTTGTATTGGAGGCTGAACAATCGGCTTAGGTGTGCGCTCGAGGAACGGCTTGGCCGTGTGCCCTCCTGGATGAATCGGCATCCGATGGCGTCTATCCGAGTCGATCATGTGAAAAGCATCAAGTGCCTAGGGTGGAACCCTCGCCCTTTGGAACGACATGCCGCGGAATTGACTAATGGCAGCCTGACCCTCGTTGGGAGAGAGCTTCCGTTCTCCGGAGGAAACGATTGGCGAGTCTGGGGAGATCGGCTATCCGACCGCCTTTGGACATATACACTTCATTACCACGGTTGGATGTGCGATCTGGCCGTCGAGTTCACGCAAGGAAGATCCGATAGCGGACTGCTTATTCTCCGATTCCTGAAGGACTGGATTCGTAGATGCAGGCCAGGTGATCAGGGGTTCTCTCACTTTGCTTGGAACAGTTACGCCATCGCCACGAGGCTACTGTCTTGGGCGAGGTTGGTATACCTGCTCCCAGTTTCCTTTTGGAGCAACGAATGTGAATTGCTGGGCGATATGGGGCGGTCGGCTGCCGTTCAAGCAGAGTATCTTCGGTGTCACCTGGAATGGGACCTTCGTGGGAATCATTTGATTCGGGATGCCGTAGGTTTGGCTGTTGCGGGGGCGATGCTTGATCATCCGAGCGGTCCACGCTGGGTTCGTGAGGCGGAATGCTTGGTCGTCGATCAGCTAGACGAACAGGTGCTCAAGGACGGAGGCCATTTTGAGCGGAGCCCCATGTATCACGCACAATGTACCGCCGATATTTTTCTACTCAACGGTCTCCTCGAAACTCTTGGAGTGGCCCATGCCTTTCCCAGACATTTGGAGCGGATGGCGAGTGTTCTGGATTGGCTGCGACACCCCGACGGCTCGATTGCACTCCTCAACGACTCAGCACTCAATGGAGAGTGCGATGCGACCCCTATCGTGACCCATTTGCTGCATGCTGGACCAGACAGTACCGCCAAGCGTGCGACCGGGCTAAAAGTGTTGGACCGGTGGGGTCTTGCGATCATTCACGATACACCATGGTCTGTTTTCTTTGATGGGGGCCCTATCGGTGCGTCATGTCAGCCAGGCCATGGCCACGCTGACGCTCTGACAGTCGAAGCTTCTGTTCACGGTCGGCGTTTTCTAGTGGACCCCGGAACGTATGGATACGATCGAGACGAACGACGTCGGTATGACAGGTCTACTGAAAGCCATAACACCGTGAGTATTGATTTTCTCGATTCGAGCGAAGTGTGGGACGTATTCCGAGTCGGTCGGCGAGCGGAATGCAGCACCATTCGCACTTTGCAAAACAGTGGTGAAACTCTGCTTGTTGCCAGGCACTTTGGTTATCGCCACTTACGAGGGGAGCCGATCCATGAACGTGCTTGCCTCCTGCTCAGCGATGGTAGACTTCGAGTGACGGACAAAGTCACAGGAAGTGGGATACACCATGTCTCCGGAGGCTGGCTACTTCATCCATCATGGAGCTTAGCAGGGGGTAATGACAGTCTCCTCGCGACCGATGGACCGCGGAGAGTCAAGATCATCATCCGAGGACCTGTAAAGCTAGAGGTGCAACGACGCCCGTACCATCCTCGGTTTGGTGAGGAGGTGGAGACGAATAGGGTGTGCTGGCATGCCCCTGCAGGTCGACTCCCCATCGAAGTGACGAGCGAGTTCATTCCGGCAGGAAACGGACAATAGTCCGGCCAAAGTGAGGATCCTGTACGTCTCTCAATACTTCCCTCCCGAGGTCGGAGCTCCTGCTTCACGAGTCTACGAATTATCACGCGAGTGGGTCCGTGCCGGCCATCGCGTGACCGTCCTTACCGCCTTTCCCCATCATCCACTAGGAGTCAAGAGATCAGAGGACAAGGGAGTGCTGCACAGATGGGAGACCATGGACGGCATCGACATCCTTCGAACATATGTATATGCCGCGCCGAACAAGGGGACCCTTCGTCGGATGGTGTCGTATGCCTCCTTCATGCTCTCTGCCTTTTCCGTGGGAAGCTTCCAGCTATGCCGCCCAGACGTGGTTATCGCGACGTCACCTCAAATGCTCTGTGGAATGGCCGGTTACGCGATTGCTCGGTTCCTCCGAGCGCCTTTCGTCTTCGAAGTTCGCGATCTATGGCCAGAATCTATTCTTGCAGTCGGGGCGATGAAAGAGACCATGTTTATACGGGCTCTTAGGGCCATGGCGAGTTTCCTTTACCGAAGATCTGAACGCATCGTTACCGTGGGGGATGGCTATAAGTCCCGTATATCCTCTTTATATGGGACTCCTCTGGAGAAGATTGAAGTCATTCCGAATGGCATCGATGCAACCTTATTCAGACCCGGGCCAAGAGAGAACACCGTCCGGGAAGAATTCGGTTGGGGGGACAAGTTTGTAGTCCTCTACATAGGAACTCTCGGAATGGCTCACGCGCTTGGTTATGTCCTTGAGGCGGCTCGGCTCCTTGAAGAAGAGAAAGAGATTCTTTTTGTCCTCGTAGGCGAAGGCGCGGAGAGACAGAGTTTGATGCGGCAGTCGGTGCAGTGGTCACTCCCGAACGTTCAGTTCATCAACCAACAACCGAAGGCCCGAGTCCCCCTATTCTATTCGGCGTGTGACTTGGGGCTGGTGACTCTCAGAAAAGCGGATCTCTTTTGTGACGTCATCCCGTCTAAAATCTTCGAATACTTGGGTATGGAAAGGCCGATCTTACTGACCGTTCGCGGCGAGGCGCGAAAGCTGATCGAGAGGACTGGCGCGGGGACGTTCGTTCCGCCGGAGGATGCATCCGCTATGGCGGATGCAATTCGAAGGTTAGCGATGGACCGTCCGCAATTGAATGAGATGAGCCGGAAAGGAAGAAAATATGTTCTGCAGCATCACGACCGTGACGCACTTGCTAGACAGTATCTGACCATTCTGAGAAAGGTCAGCTCCGAATGAATTCTTCCTCGAGCACTGCTTTGAGACGCTGCGCTGAGCGCCCGTCCCAAAGGCGAGGCACTCTTCGTTCCGGGTAATCCCCTTCTAGCAACCGCTTTGCATTGCGGTAGATTTTCCCAGGGTCCGTTCCGACAAGTCTGTTCGTCCCCTGATGAATCGTCACCGGACGCTCGGTATTCTCTCGTAGAGTTAAGCAAGGGATACCCAGAGCGGTGGTTTCCTCCTGAACGCCCCCAGAGTCCGTCATGACAAATCGTGCTGAAATCTGCAGACGAAGGAAGTCAAAATAGCTAACAGGCTCAATAAGGCGCAACTTCGCGCGATCGTCAACGTTGGACGCATCTAAGGAACGTACGTCTCCGGCCTTCCAAAGACCAAAACGTTTACCGTTTTCAAGGGTCCGAGGGTGAATGGGGAATACCACGGGGAGCGAAGCACCAATTTGGTTGAGCATTTCGACGAATTTTCTCAAATCTTGCTCGCGGTCCACATTGGACGGCCGATGGAGCGTCAGCAGGACATATTCGCGATCCTTTAATCCCAGCCGGTCCACGATTCTTGAATGACGTGCCCTGGATCTGAATTGGAGGAGGGTGTCAATCATCAGATTCCCAACCCGGTGAATGCGACCATCGGGGATGCCTTCCTTTCGCAGGTTAACATCCGCCTCGGGCGAGTGGGTGAAGCAAAGGTCGGAAAGAGAATCGGTAATCCGCCGATTGATCTCTTCGGGCATTGATTCGTCGAAACTACGGAGTCCGGCCTCGATGTGTCCGACCTTGATCCCCTGCTTGTGCGCTGCTATCGCGCCAGCGAGTGTCGAGTTGACATCCCCAACGACGAGGACCAATGTGGGGCGAACCAGATCCAATACGGGCACCAAGCGGGTAATGACAAGTCCAATTTGCCTTCCGGCACTCGTAGACCCGACTCGAAGGTGAAAGTCCGGATCCGGCAAATTCAACTCACGAAAGAAGGGATCCGACATGGAGGCATAATGTTGCCCAGTGTGGACGAGTGTGAACTCGAATTTCTTGCTTCTTAACAAAAGACGAGCTAGTGGCGCCATTTTCATAAAGTTGGGACGAGCGCCGACAATTCCTATAACTCGGACTCTTGCCACGATTGAGGCCTTACCGTAGTGATTTGGATTGGATATGTTCCAATGAAGCTTCAGAGGATGACTGATCTAGAGGCGAGGAGCGTTCGACCACCTTCTCCCTGTGAGCGCGATACGCGACTCTCTCCGCTAAGACAAGGATTGCCAAGATCCCAAGGATCTGCGCAAGGATGATCATGCTTTGTAATAGGTTGGCTTCCACCAGTCGTACAGCGCTGAGCGCAACCGCTAATGAAAGAAGGCAAATAAAGACAACCGCTTGCTTTTGGCTAAATCCAAGTCTCATGAGGCGATGGTGAAAGTGGCTTTGATCACCTATACCGACCGGTCGTTTCTGGAGAAGCCGGATGATGACGACGGAGCAAGTATCGTAGATTGGTATGGCAAGGACGAATAGGGGTGTCAACAACGGAATTAGCCAGTTACCTCTTCTCCCCACCAGGTATGTGACTAAGGATGTGCTTACACCCATCAGGTATCCAAGTAGCAAGCTCCCGCTGCTTCCCAGAAAAACCTTAGCCGGGTGAAAATTGAAACGCAGGAATCCCAATATGACCCCTGCAAGAGCCGCCAAAAAGAATGTCATATCGGGTTGCGTGCCCATGACCATGATTGCGAGAAGGGACGCGCACGCAACAAAAGCTACGCCGCTAGAAAGGCCATCCAATCCATCGAGAAAGTTGAAAGCATTCGTAATTCCAACAATCCAGAGCACTCCTAAGACCGCCGACACCCAAGGGGGCACGACTCCCACACTGGGCCGGAGGCCCATTACTGCAAGAAGGGATGCTATGACGACCTGACAGAGAAGTCTACTCTTAACAGACATTCCTTTCACATCGTCGACCAGTCCGATTGCGAAAATCGCCGTCGCTCCTATGTATACAGGGAGTACTTTTTCAACAAGTTTGGGCGCATGATCAATGAAGTACTGCACTTTCTCGGGCATGAAGGAGGCGATTGAGGTTCCGCGAACCAGAGAAGCCGCGCCCAAGTGTACCCAAAGAACGAGCGACAGAGTGAGAAACACTGCCCATCCGCCCGAAAGTGCAACACTTTGCTGATGAATTTTCCTAGGCCCGGGTATGTCGACCACGCTCCATCGATTCCCCAATCGGATGACCAGCGGTGTCAACAGCCCCATCCCCAGAAGAGAAACTAGAAAGAGATAGGCCGACAGCTCGGGCATAACCCTCGGGCTCTCCTAGCCGCACCTTGGTGATGAGAGAGTAAACGATTATACCTTCGATAAACTCGATTGCAATGCGGCGATCTGGAAATGCTGCATTGGAATTCGATAGCGAATTGTATACTCGTTCCGCATGAGCCGAAAAAGTTTGAAATCGTCTTGTTTAAGCCAGGTCTCAAGCGATCCTTCTTGGCCTATGAAACGGTCAGAGTGATCCTAATGTGTGGCATTGTTGGAGCGTTGACCTTTGATGGTTCCTCATTCACCATCACCAAACCTTACATCACTCGCATGCGTGACACCATGCGACATCGCGGACCGGACGGTGAAGGTCTCTGGATCTCAAACGACGGTGCCGTGGGGTTTGGCCATCGAAGGCTTTCGATCATCGATCTTTCAAAGTCTGCCAACCAGCCCATGTCGAATGAAACCGGGTCCTGTTGGTTGACCTTCAATGGAGAAATTTACAATCACGCGAGCATCCGGGCGGAATTGGTAGGGTTGGGTCACCGTCACTGGAAAACGGACCATTCCGATACAGAAGTGATTGTAAGGGCATTTGAAGAGTGGGGAATTGCTTGTCTGGAACGCTTCCGCGGGATGTTTGCCATTGGGCTCTGGGATGATAAATCCAAATATCTTTGGCTGGCGCGTGACCGGATTGGTGTCAAGCCACTTTACTATTCCATTCATCACAATCGAATTACCTTTGCCTCTGAAATCAAGGCCCTCCTTGAAGACCCGGACCAAGCGCGTGCAGTGAATGAAGAGGCAATCTATCACTATCTTTCATTTTTGACGACCCCCGCCCCTCAAACTATGTTCCGAGGAATCCGAAAGCTTCCTCCGGGAACTTGGCTACGAATAGACTCTCGTGGAAATGTGCAAGAGAAGTGTTATTGGGATGTCTGGGATCACACCGAAGAGCTCCGAACCACTTCTGAAACCGAGATTGCCGAGAGGTTGCTCACGGAGTTGCGGACGGCAGTCTCCTTGCGGAAAGTAAGCGATGTTCCCGTAGGAGTGTTCTTGTCCGGAGGAATCGACTCGAGTGCGAATGCCGCTCTATTTTCCGAGGGAGAGACACGTCCTATCCGTACATTCACCATTGGGTACCAGGGAGAGTACAAAACCTATCAGAATGAAATCGAGTACGCTCGATTTATGGCAAAGCAGGTTGGCTCCGAGCATCACGAATTGATGTTAACGCAAGAAGACTTGTTGGGGTTCTTGCCTCGCATGGTGCAGCTGCAGGACGAGCCTATCGGGGACCCAGTGTGCGTTCCGGTCTATTTTGTATCCAAGTTGGCACGGGATAATGGAGTTATCGTCTGCCAGCTAGGCGAGGGTGCCGACGAACTATTCTGCGGCTATCCGACTTGGAAACTCAAGCGACGTTTGCAACTCTTGAACGACCGTATTCCCGTGCCGGCCTTTCTTAAGAAACTGGGTCTTCGGTCTTTGCGGGTGTTAGGAAAGTCTTCCGGTCACGCCTACGAAGCGCTGCGCCGAGGTTGTGAGGGGCTTCCGGTGTTTTGGGGTGGCGTAGATGCTTTCACCGAAGAGGAGAAGCGTCGCTTATTGTCGACAAACCTGATCAGAAATATGTCGGGCATCACCTCCTGGGAAGCGATCAGGCCCCTTTGGGATCGATTCCAAAATGCCGCGTGGGAAGTCTCTCCCCTTCAATGGATGTCTTATCTTGACCTGAAGCTTCGACTTCCGGAACTGCTCCTAATGCGGGTAGATAAGATGAGCATGGGAGTCAGCTTGGAAGGCCGAGTCCCATTTCTCGATCATAAATTCGTGGAGTTTTGCATGAGCATCCCAGAGTCGGTAAAGACCCGACACGGCATCCTGAAGTACATCCTGAAAAAAGCAGTTCGAGGCGTCGTGCCGGACGAATTACTGCGTCGGAAAAAACAAGGCTTCGGTGTTCCCGTTTACGAATGGTTTTTCGACAAGCTGGGGGGCCTCGCTCGTCAGGAGCTAGTGCGTTTTTGCGCCGAGAGCGGGCTCCTGAATCAAAAGGAAGTAATGTCAATCGTCGATAAGGGCCAAGGCTCTCGAGTTTGGTATCTGTTAAATCTGGCGCTGTGGTGGCGGGAGTATATCTGTCGCGTCGGACCAGCTGAAGAGCTAATTCCTGCGCCAATGTAGATGTTGCTCCCTTATTCCGACGTTGCACCGGAAAGTCCATCCATTGAGTCTCACATGGGTGTTCATGTGGTGTCACTCGATTGATGCATGACCATCCACGCTCGAGGAGCATGACAAACCCGAGAGCCACTAGCTGGTTGACTTGGCCAATTCATCTGCTAAACCGTTGCCGAAACAAGTCCCCCCAATTGGTACTGGGGCGCCTTCTACAAATAGGAAGGGCCTACGTCGATCGTTGGAAGGCACCACGAGACGCGCGAAAGTTTGGTGTCAATGCTCTCTGTGTGGCTACGAATTCGGAAAGCTTAGACGACCTATGGTTGCAGTTGGGGAGACGCCCGTACCCGGTGTGTACCCGGATGGGCCAATTGGCCATGTTCGAAGAATCCTGTCCCGGATCGACGGGCAAGATTTTGGAGATGGCGCAGCGCGCACTTTTCCATCAAGTGGACTTGCTCGGCTCGGGCCCAGTTCATCTTGGCGAGCAGATCGATTGGCATCGGGATTACAAGACGAACCACCGATGGCCGCCCGGCTACTCTCTAAATCGAAAGTACATCAATTTGGATCTTCACCGCGATGTGAAAGTCCCTTGGGAGATTTCGAGAATTCAGTGGTTGATTCCCGCAGCGCAGGCGTACCTGCTCACGAGGAGGGAAATTTATGCCGAGGGAATTAGGAAAGTCCTCGAAGATTGGATTGGGAACAACGAGTACGCGTGCAGCATCAACTGGGCTTGTCCGATGGAAGCTGCTCTCCGAATCATGTCATGGACGTTACTGTTTCACGCTTGCAAGGACTCCCAGTCTTGGAGAGACGTCGGGTTCCGGGCTCGCTTTTTAGGAATGCTATACCTTCACGGACAGTTCACGGAGCGATATCTAGAAAAGTCCGATGTCAACGGCAATCATCTCACGGCGGACGCGGCAGGTCTGGTCTTTGCCGGGCTGTTTTTCGGTCGCGGCGATGCTCCCAGGCGCTGGCTCAAGAATGGATGGCTGATTCTGAGCGAAGAGATGACCCGACAGGTGTCAGCGGACGGTGTCGACTATGAGGGTTCCGTGGCATATCACCGATTCGTTGGAGAACTGTTTCTCTTAGCCGCTCTTTATCGCCAGGCACAGGGACTGAACGTGCCGGACTCCTATAAAAAGCGCCTTAGACTTATGGGGGATTTTACGGCCTCATACAGTACACCCCTTGGTAATGCTCCACTTTGGGGTGACTCGGATAATGCGCGGGCATTGCCCTTAGGAAATGAACAAATCAATGACCACCGCTACTTCGCCAGCATTGTGGAAGCGGCTTGGGGAGGTGGCGTCGATGATTGGGTGTCTTCATCGAAGGATGAGATGTTTTGGCTCTTGGGGCCCCCGGGCGTAGAACGTCTCCAACCTCCCAAGAGGGACGGATGTCCGATCCGGTCCCGTGCATTCACTCAGGGTGGCTACTTCATCTTGCGAGGAGAACGGGACCATGTGTTCATTGATTGCGCGAATGTTGGGCTTGCGGGTCGAGGAGGGCATGGACACAACGATTGCCTCTCGTTCGAAGCCGTCCTTGACGGCAGCTCTATTGTCACCGACTGCGGGAGTTACGTCTATACTGCGTCCTATCAGGAGCGGAATCTCTTCAGGTCCACGCGTTACCATAATACCCCATTGATCGACGGGGAGGAACAGAACGAATTCATTTCACCTTTCAACCTCTGGAATCTTCATTTTGACGCGTCGCCTGAAGTACGCGCGTGGCAACCCGGCCCAACTACTGATGTTTTCCAAGGGGCACATCGTGGCTATAGGCGTCTTGCCAACCCGGTCACTCCAGTGCGTACCTTCGCGCTCGATCACACACATCATGTCTTGGTTGTGCAGGACAGATTTGAGGGAGCGGGTGATCACATTATCGAAGTGCCCTTGCATCTGACCCCGGGCATTACTATTTCTGAAATTCTTCTCGGGCAGCTCGTGATTCGCTCGGATCAAGGAGAGTTCCTGATTTTGTGGGGGCCCTCTTCCCATTATTCGATCGCTGTGGGAAATGCTCGTGTCTCGCCCTCTTATGGGGTAATTGTCCCGAGCATTCGCATTGCATGGCATTACCAAGGAAGTCTTAATCACAGTCTTACTGTTGCAATTGGCCCCCGGCAGCTAGAAACGCGCCAAATGTTTGAGAAGTGGGCTCAACAGTAGTCGAAGGTTCAACTGCACCCTGAGAGAGGACTCCTTTGGGTACCATGAGCCATCTTCCGGAGGGGCTGTTGGAAGAGGAACAGTTCTCGTTTTTCGACGAAGTCGCGCGTGTTGCAGTCACTTCACTGACGCGCGCTGTGACCATGGTTCTCGGCCTAGTGGTTGGGATACTAACCGCACGGCTTCTTGGCCCGGAAGGGCGTGGCGAGTACTACTTCACAATTACTCTTGCTTCGCTAGTTGGTCAATTCGCAAACCTAGGCGTTCACTCCAGCAACTCCTACCTAGTTGCACAGGACCCATCGCGGTTCCGCTCTCTGCTTGCCAACAGCATTTGGATATCGCTCATTGTAGGAGGGGGAGCGGCGATGTTTTCGGTGCTCCTTGTGCATTACAATGGCATCTCGGGGAAAGTACCGCTTAGGCTATTGACCATTGGGATGATATTAGTTCCTGCTTGCATGGTCTTCCTATTCGGCACGAACCTTTTGATGGCCGTCCGAAAAATCAAGGCTTACAACGCAAGCCAGTTGCTTTCGCATGCGGTTGTACTCGTAGCAATTGTTATCGCCATCCAAGTTGCTCCAACCGTAACCGGTATGCTCCTGGCCGCCGCATTCGCTTGGATCGCTTCGGCAGCTGTTCTCGCCTTATATCTTTTTGCACAAGTTGGTTTCAGTTTGAGATTCGACGGTCCAGTCTTTAGGCAGGGGGTTTTATATGCTTTTAGGGCATACCTGGCCTGTTTGTTAGGGTTCCTCCTGCTACGTGGGAATGTCTTCCTCCTTCAGAGGTTGTCCACGTCCGCCGAAGTTGGCTATTACTCAATTGCTTCTCAACTCTCGGATGTCCTCGTTATCTTGCCTCAAACTGTAGCAATGATTCTTTTTCCAAGGCTTGTTAAGAACACGGAGACGGGCTGGTCGAGAACGAGAAAGACGCTATTGATCGTTTGCCTCGTAATGATTGTCGGCGAGGGCCTGTGCGCTCTTATAGCTCCGGTACTAATAACTAAGGCCTTTGGAAAATCATTCGAGCCTGCGGTTCAGATTCTATATTCAATGCTGCCCGGAGTGTTGGCTTTAGGGCTAACGAGCATTGTCTCGCAGTACTTGGCATCTCTCGGTTTCCCAAAGCAAGTTGTGGTCCTTTGGCTTCTCGCGGTTCCCATCCTGGTTATCAGTGGTTGCTTACTGATTCCCACCTACGCGGGTAAGGGTGCGGGAATTGCGTTTTCATTTACGTACGCTGTACTATTCCTGGCGATACTGGTTGTTGCGTGGCTTAAGAATAGACACCTGCAAGCTAATGACCAGAAAAGCCAAATGGATGCAGCAAGATCGGGCAACCAATGGACTACGTCCTAACAAGTTACGCGTTGTCCCAACAGTTTGTGTCCCGCCTCGAGGCGGCTATCCGCAGTAGACCACGTTACCTACGTCTATCCGATCTACGACGGATGCCCACTTCGGCTCTTCTCATGACGCTGAATAGACTCAAGGCCAAAACCTTGTACATCCCATTCGAGGACGAGAGTTGCCAAGCAATTATTCCGCTCCTCCTGGCGATTGCCTTTCTAGTCAACACGAAGCACGTAGAGGTCGTACACCCTTCGCTTAGTAGAGAGCGAATAAGCCGAGGGCGATGCGCAAGATTAGCCATAAACGTATTAGGTGCTTCGGTAACTGGCCAAGTAGACCTCACCCACTGCTGGCAAGAGCTCCGAAAGTTGTCTCTAAACCTTGCGGCGAGCAGCCCGTTGGGCTCGGGAAAGCGGGTCTTATATTTGAAGACAAACATGTGGTTTGGCTTAAAGGCTGGCGGCTCGGTCGGCCACGTTGCTGGCGTTATTAACGCTCTCATGCAGGGAGGCTTTGCCGTCGATTACGTATCGGCAGAGCCACCCGTGCTCCTTAATCCGGGTTTTAGACACGTGAGAATTCCTCACCTTCAGACGTTTGGAATCCCGTCGGAAGTTAACCTATATCGGTTCCAGCGCCAATTCGTTGAAAACGCATGGCGTATCCTCGCCGAAGAAAAGTACAGTTTCGTCTATCAGCGACTTTCCGTTGGAAACTATGTCGGCCCAATTCTTTCAAGACGTTTTGGTATACCGCTCGTCACCGAATACAACGGGTCCGAGGTGTGGGTTCAAAAGAACTGGGGCGCCAATCTGCGGTATGCGAGACTTGCGCAGATGGCTGAAGATACCTGCTTGCGTGACGCACGACTAGTTGTCACGGTTTCAGAGGTATTGCGTGAAGAATTGATTGGGCGAGGGATACCTGATTCACGAATCGTCTCGTATCCCAATTGCATTGACCCAGGGATGTTTGATCCGGAATCAACATCCTCGAACCTAGTCCGGGAAATTAGAGCCAGGCATGGGCTTGATGAGGACTCAATCGTGGTCGCGTTCATTGGAACATTTGGTCCCTGGCACGGCGTCGAAATTCTCGCACGAGCAATCGCTGAACTAACTAGGAACCATTCCGATTGGCTCAATTCATGGAAAGTCCGCTTCCTGATTGTTGGAGATGGGGCCAAAATGTCTGAAGTGAAGCGAATTCTTTCGGACGAGAGATCCAAACTATATTCAACGTTGACGGGCCTCATTCCCCAGGCGGAAGCCCCAGGCTATTTGGCCGCTTCAGATGTACTGGTTTCACCTCATGTTCCTAATTCCGACGGGAGCCGGTTTTTCGGCTCCCCGACCAAGCTATTTGAGTACATGGCTATGGGAAAGGCGATCGTCGCTTCAAATCTTGAGCAAATTGGTACGATCCTCAGTCCCGGCTTGGATACTAACGATCTTCCCCCGGCCTCACCCGTTGAAGGTGCGGACAGTCAGATGTCAGTTCTGGTATCCCCTGGCGACGTTGATGCACTGATCAAAGGCATTAGATTCCTCGTTGAAAGACCGGATTGGAGGGCGTTGCTGGGTAGAAATGCCAGGAAGGAAGCTCTCGCAAAGTATACTTGGCGACATCATGTTGCTGCAATTCTTAAAGGGCTGCAACTCCAATCTGAAGACCTAGAGCAAAGGCAGTTACAGTTTGACACAGGAGCCCGGACGGCCGAAGTTCAGTAAAGCTGCGTCATGACTCTTCTCATCTCTGCAAGTGTTTTGCTGAGCATCTTTTCGTTTATCTTTCTTTGGAAGAAAGGTCCGAAAGAAGCTCGGGTCCCTGCATCAGTGTTCCTTGGAGCTTACTCACTTACAACAGTCATCGGGGCAACCGCAATTGGGATTACACATGGTGAGGTGCTAGAGGCTTTGGAGTTTAGCGTCCATCCTTCAGGTTTGGATCGTGTGGGCGACTTTAGGTATTGGATCTTGTTGTATTTGCCTCTTGTCCTCGTGCCGCTCGTCGTGGTTTTTCTTGAAAGCATCATGCCCGCGAACCGCAAGGGGACCGATCAGCAATCTCCCGCTAGAACCAATCTGAATGAGATACAACTACTTGCGGTCTTTTTCTCGTTCTCAGCCTATTGTGTATTCGTGCTTTTCCAGAGGAGCGCATTGGGAAACATCTTGCGATGGGCGGAGTTTCAGGGCGATTACACCTCGATGATCGATCAGCGCTTCACCATAATGATTTCTGCGAATATGTTCTTCTTTGGCCTCATTTACACGGGGCTACCGGTTTTGTCTTACAGTGCCATGTATCAGTCCTTGACCACCCGCCGTAACTCCTGGCGCGCTGTTTCCTTAATTACGATGGCCTCTGTCGCACTGTTTTCCTTGGAAACAATGCAGAAGAGTATCCTCCTGGTTTACTTGATCTTTGCTGCCATGGGTTACGCGCATATGCGAAAACCCTCTTGGTTGTTTGTGCTCGGAGGAACCTTGTTGCTGATTACTGTCTTTGTAGTCCTCAACTCCTTCTATCAATCTGTACTTGATCTAGAAGGTTCAATCTACCTGCTTTTCTTCAGAATGGCCTCGTGCTTTCCCTTCTACGTATGCCTGTATCCAGAATCCTTGCCTCACACCGGTGTTGATTTTGGATTGGACGTTCTTGGGATAGCTAAGACTCCGACCGAAAACTTGGCAGTTTACAATGAAATGTATCCGACAACTCGGTGGATACAGGGTTCAGCCCCTGCTCCCGCTCACATCGTTGCGTACGCCCAAGCCGGGTACGTATACGTATTCGTAATGATCCCGCTGATTGCACTTTCAATTTGGCTAATAGGTAGGCTTAGAAGACAAGTAAAGGGGCCGCTGAGCTTTGCATTCTATGTGCAATGTCTTGTATTCTTGTATTACCTAACACAGACCTCCATTCGCGAGGCCTTGATTTCCAGTTACGGCCTACTTTGGGGCGGGCTTGTCTTAGTTACACTGGCAATGACAATTCGAGCAAGCCGCCGGGTGAGTGCTGGGATTTCATCGGCGAGACCAACTCCTGACTCCGACGAGGCTAATCAAGCTACGTCGAATGCCGCCTCTTAGGATTCAAGATAGTCTGCCACGGTACGCTTAGAGTATTGAGCTAGCGAGTACGTAGGAATTGACCTTATTTCGGTGGGATCAGTTCGCTCAGTGAATAGATGCCAATCGATGCCTTCTTCCTAGTTACATTTCTTATAATTCTTGCAATATCGTCCTTTGTGGTGACGACCTGCAACATCGCACACCGAATCATGAAGCGAACCCGTAGAGCTTCCAAACGTATGTTTTCGTGGACCGATCGAAGGATGTTGACGATATCGAGTTCAGTAGTGTTGTCCTTCTATCTGGGAGCGTTGGCCTATGGTTATTTCATTGAGCCGGAATGGGTTGAACTGACGAAGACGGAGATTCGAGTACCTAGACCTGTGCTAGGTTTTCAGCGTTTCCGATTGGTCCACCTCTCTGATCTTCACCTCCAACGATTTGGTGACCGAGAGAGTCGCATTATTGACATGGTCAGCCGTGCAAACCCTCATTTGGTACTAATTACTGGCGACTATACGGACTCAGCCAGCAACATGCCAGCGCTGATCGAAATGCTTCGAAAAATCACGGCACCCTATGGGGTTTACGGCGTGCGCGGGAATAATGATGATAAGGTTGGAAGCTTGGAACAAATACAGAATGCGGGTGTGGCACTGCTACAAGACGAGAAACGTGTTATCAGCACTAACGATTGCACGCTTTGCTTGGTGGGACTGAAAGTAATTCCCACCATTCATCTTGGGGATCTTCTGCGAGACCTGGACCCGAGCGCGACAACAATCCTGATGCATCACATGCCAGAAGGGTTGGACGAAATGAAATTTCTGGCTTCTCGTCAGCGTGTGGATCTATTTCTGTGCGGTCATACTCACGGCGGACAGGTCTGCCTCCCGTTTTGGGGCGCCATCTTGACGGAGTCTAAGTATCACAAGAAATATGAACGCGGACTTTATACCGCAAATGGTGTTCCCGTCTACGTGAATCGGGGTATCGGGACGACAGCGATTCCCATTCGTTTCTTGTCGCGACCGGAGGTAGCCGTGATAGACTTGGTGAATCGTTAGGTCGCAAAGGCCCGGGGGATACCGATACTGGATGTACGCGGGCATTTGCCATAGTTGCAGGTTGCACAGTTCTGATGACGGTGAATGAAACTTGACGCTGCTGGTAAAGGGGCGGACGAATCGCGCCAAAGGGGCGGTAACCTCGAAAGCGCTTCACAGATTGCCAGGATTTGTTGGCCAGATAGTCGAAGTCTCGCTGGCTATCTGTCCCAATTGAGATCCGATTCGGAGGAGAACCTCCTTCGCCGCACACCCATCCAGCTTGACATGCGATGGGCTTCCGAATTCATCAGAGGCAAAGTGGTGCTGGTGACTGGGGCCGCCGGAAGTATCGGCTCCGAATTGTGCCGACGCATATTGTACTTGAACCCCTCCAGGCTGGTTTCGCTCGATTGTGCCGAAAAACCGCTTGATAGCCTCATGGCCGAGCTGCGCCAGGACGCTTCTGGGCACATCATTTTGCCGGAACTGGTAGATGTGACAGATAGATCAGGAATGGAGAGAGTTTTTGCGTTGCATCGCCCGGTAGTTGTCTTCCACGCTGCGGCTCTTAAGGATGTCCCGCTCCTGGAGAGTTACCCTCGGGAGGCGCTTCGGGTTAACTGGGGTGGCACCAAAGTTGTTGCTGAAACCGCTCGCAAGTTCGGCGGAGAGAAATGTGTTCTCATATCCACCGACAAGGCAGTCAACCCTTCCAGTGTGATGGGGGCCTCGAAGCGCTTTGCCGAAATGCTCCTTGGTCAAATGGATGACCCACTCGTTCGGCCCCGCTTTGTTTCGGTAAGGTTCGGGAACGTGCTGGGAAGCAGTGGAAGCGTTCTTCCAATCTTCCGGGAGCAGCTCGCCCGAGGAGGACCCCTCACAGTGACACATCCAGACATGCGTCGATACTTCATGACTGCATTGGAAGCTGTGCAGTTGGTGCTTCAGGCCGCAGTGTTCGGGCGGGGGGGTGATACATTCATCTTGGACATGGGGAAACCCGTGAGAGTTGTCGAGCTTGCTGAAGATCTGATCCGGCTTTCGGGGCTCATCCCAGGCGAAGACGTAAGAATCGATTTCATTGGGGTGAGGCCAGGCGAGAAGCTATCGGAGGAAATTCGTCTCGACAATGAAGTCGTGCAACCAACCAATCATCCCCAGGTGTTTCAGCTTTCTTCTGGCAAAAGGGCATCTCCAGATCCAGCACTGTTTGGAGCTATTGAAAACTTGATATTAGAGGGTTCTCCTGCGAATGCCATTGTCACGATGATCCATGAGCTACTTCAAAAACATGATCGACAGGTAACAAGTCCAGACACACGATCCGGGCCATGAGCCTAGTGCGGTAGATCTGAGCGAGCCGAAAGTCGATTCGGGTGAACCGACTTCTTGTAAGGCGGTCATCTCGTGGTGATAAAGCGGACATTTGACGTCGTCATTGCGGTTACGGTGTTGGCGGTGACCTGGCCGTGCTTCCTTCTAGTCGCGCTTCTTATCAAGCTTGAGGACGGGGGACCTGTCTTCTTTCGGCAAACGAGGGTTGGACTGGGAGGAAAGCTGTTCAGGATCTGCAAATTCAGGACAATGGTAAACGATGCTGAGAATAAGGGTCTTCTTCTGACAGTCGGGGACGACATTCGTGTTACTCGTGTGGGCCGGCTGCTCCGCCGATACAAAGTCGATGAAGTCCCCCAGTTCCTCAATGTGCTCCGAGGGGAAATGAGTCTGGTGGGACCGAGGCCGGAAGTCTCGAAATATGCCGAGTGCTTCAATGGCCAGGCAAGAAGGATTCTTTCCTTGGTTCCCGGAATGACCGATCCTGCGGCGCTCGAATACGCTGATGAGGCGGCGATCCTCGGGGCCGCCTCCGAGCCTGAAAAAGTCTACCTGCAGGACGTTCTTCCTCGGAAGGTCCAAATTAGTCTTGAATACGCCCGGCATGCGGATGTGTGGGCGGACTGCGGCGTGATTCTTCGCACGCTGACCCGCCTTGCCGCAGGAAGACGGCCGAAGGCTGGTTTGCCTAGGCGGGTCGGCAATGCTTAGAATGCTGCGTCTTGGGATGTGAGCACCCAGGCATCGTTCCTTGAGGCGCCGGACCAGGGGCCAGACGCGTTTGCTTCTCTCGCGCCGGTCGCCAGTCGGGAATGGCCCGGAAGGGACTAGAGGGTGAGATCGACCTTTCTCCCGTTTCATGTTCCGGACATTGGCGAGGCAGACATAGATTCCGTCGTGGCGACCCTACGGTCGGGTTGGCTGACGGGCGGCCCCCGGGTGCGGGACTTCGAAGCGGAGTTTGCCAAATACCTGGGGGCTCGTCATGCCGTTGCCGTAAACTCTGGTACGGCTGCCCTTCATCTCGCCCTAATGGCGGCGGGCCTCGGAGCCGGCGACGAAGTCATCGTGCCCACCATGACGTTCGCGGCGACGGCGGAAGTGATTCTTCACGTCGGAGCGCGTCCGGTTCTGATCGACAGCGAGCGGTCCACTCTGAATCTGGACCCGGCAAAGATCGAAGAAGCACTTACGGCAAGGACCCGTGCCATTCTCCCCGTTCACCTCGGCGGGCATCCCTGCGACATGGACAGCGTCGGGGGTCTCGCCCGGGAGCATGGCTTCAGGGTGATCGAGGACGCGGCCCACTGCTTCCCGGCGAGGTATCATGATCGCTGGATCGGGACTCTCGGGGATCTTACGTGCTTCTCGTTCTACGCGACGAAAACCCTCACAACGGGGGAAGGAGGCATGGTCGTCACCGAGCGGCCCGAATGGGCGAAGGACCTTGCTCTTCTTCGGTTGCATGGCATTTCCCGGCTGGGGGAGCCGGCGGCATCGGAAGAGTCATGGGAATATGAGATCCTGAAAGTTGGCTTCAAGTACAATCTATCCGATATCGGTGGGGCCCTCGGGATCGAACAGCTGAGACGAGCCGAGAGCTCTTGGAGCCGTCGGAAGCGCATTGCGGCCATGTACGGCGAAGGACTACAGAATCTTCCAGAGATAGAAACGCCCACGAGCCGACCGGATGTGGAGCCTTCCTGGCACCTTTACACCGTCAGGTTGCGTCTTCCCAGGCTGCGGATCAACCGGCGGGAGTTCATCACGTTGTTGAAGGCCAGAAACATCGGCTCCTCCGTTCATTTCAAGCCTCTGCACCTGCATCCTCTCTATAGGGATGTACTGGGGTACCGTCCGGAGCGATTCCCCGTGGCAAATGAGGAATGGCTTCGGATCGTTTCGCTTCCGATTTATCCCTCCATGACCGACGGGGATGTAAGGGACGTAATCGAGGCGATCCATTACGTCGCCGAAACGCACCGAAGATAGGGCGCTTCATTGGAAATCCCAAAACAACGGACCATGGATTACGCTGATCCCGAAGAACACCGCATTCGTGCCGCGTATGCCAAGCGGGACGACTCGGCCCGCTACTCCTGCATCGACCCCGCGAATCTTTTCATGGAACAGGAGTGGGAGCGTAAAACGTTGAGGCTTCTGAAACGCCAACGATTTGTCTCGCTGGGGGAGGCGAGAATCCTAGATGTGGGATGTGGCGCGGGTGGCGGGGTGCTAAGACTGCTGCGGTGGGGCGCTCGTCCGGAAAACATCACCGGAATCGATTTGCTCGAGGATCGCATTGCCGATGCAAGACAGGTCACGCCCTCCGCGGTCCGGTATGAATGCGTGAATGCTCGTAAGCTGCAATTCCCTGACGAGACGTTCAATCTCGTCACTCAGTCGACCGTCTTCACTTCGATACTGGATGAAGGGATGCGGAGTCAAGTTGCCGCCGAGATGGTGCGGGTCTTGAAGCCCACAGGGTTGATTGTTTGGTATGACTTCAGTTTTGATAACCCTGGCAATCGCGATGTGCGGGGAATCCCTCGGACCGAAGTCAGACGGCTCTTTCCCGAGTGCTCCATCTCTCTGGAACGAGTCACGCTGGCGCCGCCGATCACTCGCTTTCTTGCCCCTTTTTCCATTCTCGCCTGTCAGGTTTTGGGTCGGATCCCATTTCTCTGCACGCATTATCTTGGTGCGATTCGGAAGAATCGGCAGATCGATCGGCGGCTGAAGGAAAACACCTCACCGCTGCAAGCAACCTGGGATTAGAACCAGGGGCATTAGATGCGGATATATAGCTTGCTGGCCTTCTCTCGAGGTCATTAGATCGTGTTCAGGTTCCAGGAGGGGGATAACGGTGCAGGTGCTTATTCAATCCCACGAAGAGCGTAACAGTGTGCTGAAGACAAAGAGTTATGCATTCTGATAGTGTTCCGGGCCGAACTGCTCCGTCGCGCTCTCTGCCGACAAAGGAATCATTTCACCAGAAATCCCTACGTTGGCTGGTCACGCTAATGGATTTTATCATGGATAATCCTTCCCGTGCCAAGAACGCCCTGCAGAAGTTGTTCAAGGCCAAGGTGGATCCCTGGAACTATCAAAACGAGTGGAACCAGGAGCGCTATCGACGAGAAGGAGAAATGCTCGATGCCGTTTCGAATGGGGAGCTTTTTTCAAGCGCGCTTGAAATCGGTTGCGCCGAGGGACTCTTTACAGAGAAGCTGGCACCGCGGTGCAGATCACTAATTTCAGTGGATACTTCCGGCGTTGCTCTGGATCGGGCGCGACAACGGACCGTCGGATACCCCCATGTTCGCTTTGCGCAGTGGGACTTGCTCCGGGATCCGCCGCCAGGACAGTTTGATCTGGTCGTCGCGGTCCACGTGCTGGATTGCTATAGAGGAAGGCGAATCCTGCGGACGGCAAGGGCGAAACTCGTAGATTGTCTAAAATCAGGAGGCTACCTACTCATGGGAAGCGTCCATCGCCCTGGCGTCAGTGGACGGACATGGTGGGATCGGTATCTTGTCAGGGGAGGGCAGGCCCTCAATGCCTTCATTTCCTTGCATGGATTGTTGACCTTCGTTTCGGAATCGCGTAGCGACTTGGGAATCGGGGATCAATTGAGCCTGGATACCTTGTTTAGGAAAAGCATCAAATAATGTCTGGCGCAGCAGGTCCCCTTATCTCCGTAATTATCCCGACGCGGGAACGATGTGAGACACTCCGCTTTGCGATACAATCTGCCCTGAAGCAAACCTGTGGGTCGTACGAGATCGTCGTGAGCGATAACTCGAGCCGGGATAAGACGCAGGAAGTGGTCTCCAGCTTTGATGATCCGAGAATCCGGTACTTCAGGACGGCGAAGCATGTCTCGATGTGTGACAGCTACGAGTTCGGTTTGACCAATTCGCGGGGTGAATACGTTGTCTTCATCGGTGACGACGATGCGGTTCTTCCAGGGGGGATCGATCGACTCGAAGGTGTGATTCGCCGTCGGCCAAGCGAGGCCTACATTTGGCCCGCCTCAATTTACACTTGGCCGACTCGCGGAGAGCAACCTCATTTCTCTCAGTACAGCATCCAGCCGAGCGCGGTGTTGAACCTCAAGAAAATGGCTCGTCAGGTGATTACTCACGGCGGCTGGGGATACTTCGAGATCCCTGGCGTTTACCATGCTGCCACGTCACGGCGAATCCTTGATTCCATCGTCGCCATGACCGGCCGGGTATTCCATTCAACGCAGCCGGATATTTTCAGCAGCATGGCGGTGCCAGTGTTCAGCCCGTACGGGTTTCGGATAGGCATTCCCATCACCATGCTAGGCGTGTCGGAGAAATCCGTCGGTCATACCTTCTTCATGGAAGAAGCGGACGAAACGGTTGCGAAGATTCTCTGTCAAGGGGAAAGTTATGAAATCCATCGGACTCTCGTTCCCGAAGCCAAGGCGACCATCAATCTCGTAGCGGACGCTTTCCTCGTAGCGATGGAGAAGTTCCCGCAGTTCTATGGAAAGATGCGGTTCAACTACAACGCTATGTGGGCTTTCATGTGTCGGTGGAGACAGGTAAAATTGGGGTCACTTCTTAAGAACTATCGGGGAATCAGCAGATACCATCCATTCAGTGCGACAGCGGTATGCACGTACGCCGCTTATCATGTGGCTGAAGCCTTGTGGAACAAGATGCGGCGGAGAGCGTCGGGGAATCGGTACCTGCCCACGTCGTTCCCCGAGAACGTGTGTGACTTCGCGGCGGCGTTTGGCGACTGGCTGGAAAAAGCATCGGGTAGGAATTCTGCCTAATATGTTCGTGTCAGATGCACAAGAATGATCTGAGCCAGCGAGATCCGTGAGACAATCTGGGCGAGCCTGTCGGCTTCCCGTCCTGCTTTATCATGGCGTGTCGCCCATTGACGGGAGGGGTTCATCACCGCTCTCCGTCTCCGCCAAGGAATTCGAGCGTCAGATGAGGTGGTTGTCCCACGGCGGATATGTGGGAATCCGATCCGCGGATTGGCTCGGCTATCTACAAGGGCGGTTTTCACTTCCAGAAAAGCCGATCCTGCTGAGCTTTGATGACGGTTACGAGGACCTGGCGACCTGCGCACTGCCGGTCATTCGAAAGTACGGCTTCACAGCGACCGTATTCATCGTCACCCGACATCTGGGAGGTACGAATTCGTGGGACGATCGCAGGACTTTCGGATCGCACCGGCTGATGAACTTGGAGCAAGTTCATGAATGGTCGACTCGAGGTATCGAGTTTGGGGCGCATACCAGAACCCATCGGGACCTACGGAAGCTTCAGCCGGAGGAGCTTGAGGATGAAATCATCGGAAGCGCGCAGGATCTTTCTGAGATCCTGGGAACGCGCGTAGTCTCATTCGCCTATCCTTTCGGCCATTTCAACGCCGCGGTTCGCGGCGTGGCCCGGAAGGCCTTCTCTCTCGCATTTACTGTGAACGATGGCATGAACACCGTCGGAACTGATCCTTACCTCCTGCGGAGGACTATGATAGAGTCTTGCGATACCTTGGCGGACTTTGTCTGCAGGATCCGGCTGGGATACCAGCCGATTCGGTATCTGGTGTCACGCTTGGGGGGCGGTTTCATCCGTGACCTTCTCTGATTAGTGCAATGAACCGCCGATAACGCTGTCGCTAGGTTATCTCCGTGGCACCGTGAGCCGCTGGGTGAACTTCGGATCGACCTCACTTTGCCCGTCAACCATTCGCCAGGGATGCAACGCAACCTCAAAGTCCTTCATGTCGCATCGGGGCTGAGACCCTCAGCCGGGGGTCAGACGACGGGAGTGCTAGGGCTCACCCGAACGATTCATCGGAGAGGGCTCAACACAGCCCTGTTTACGACGACTTGTTCGCATGAGGAATTCCCCAAGAATCTAGGCGCTCCCGCGAGGGCTTTCCGGATTTCGTTTCCGCATAGATGGCACTATTCGCCGCAGATCAAGAATGCTCTTCAGGAGACCATTCCAACGGTCGATCTGGTCCATCTCCACGACGTATTCCTGTATCCCGAGTTAACCGCCGCACGGATCGCAACACGCCATCATGTTCCCTACGTCGTGACTCCTCACGGTGAACTTTCCCGATGGGCTCTGGGCCACGGGATCATTCAGAAGGAAATCATGCTCAAATGGCGGAGTCGGCGTCTGCTCGAAATGGCCGGCGCCATTCACGCGGTTTCTCGAAACGAGGCGAGCGACATAGAAGCTTTGGGTATCAAAACGCCAATTGAAGTAATCCCCTACGGTATTCACCTTGATGAATTCAGCAGCATGCCCCCCCAAAACGAACTTCGCCAAACCTATCCTGAGTTGAAGGACCAACAATGCATCCTTTTCCTCGGACGGATTCATCCGGTAAAGGGCCTGGATGTCCTGGCAAGAGTGTTCGGCAGAATCAGGACCTCGAGGGATAATGTATGGTTGCTCATCGTTGGCCCTGATGAGATTGGTTACAAACGAAAAGTGAAGGCGATGCTTGCCAGGGAAGGTGCACTTGATCGAGTTATCTTTGCAGGCTTCCTCTCCGGGCGGTGCAAGCAAGTGGCTATCTCTGGATCCGACGTCTTTATCCTTCCCTCGTACTCCGAAGGTCTGCCGATTGCAGCGCTCGAATCGATGGCGTGCGGACTCCCGGTGATAGTCAGCAAGCAATGCGGGCTTTCGGAGGTCACGGTCCGTGGGGCTGGTTTTGAAGTTGAGATTGAGCACACACAGCTCGAGGAAGCCATCAAGAGATTGTTGGATGACTCGGCTCTCCGGGCCTCCATGGGATCGAATGCAAGGAAATTTGTGCAGGAAACGTTCACCTGGGACAAAGCCTGCGACAAAGTGCTTGAGCTTTACGGCCGGCTAGGTGCAGGTGTGCATCAGGGTGAGAATGTGGAATGGCATACGAAAAGGTGACTGTCGTCGTCCCAATTCGCAATGAGGTGAAGCATATTTCTGCATGCCTGGATTCGATCCTTCAGGGTGATTTTCCACAGGACAAACTGGAGATTCTGCTTGTCGACGGGATGAGCGATGATGGAACAGCTCCTATCCTCCAGAGCTACGCTTCCAAGTTCAGCTTTATCAGAGTGTTGGCCAACGAGAAGCGATCGGCCGCAGCGGCGATGAATAGAGGAATCGTGGAGGCAAATGGAGAAATTATCATCCGCATCGACGCTCACAGTGTTTACCCGCAACATTACCTCTCAAGACTCGTGTTCTGGCTTGAGTCGACCGGGGCAGACAATGTAGGAGGCAGGTGGGAGATTCGAGCAAAGACGACTGGAACGGTTGCTCGGGCCATCTCCTCAGCATTGTCCTGCAGGTTCGGAGGGGGAACCGCAAGCTATCGTAGTCACTCCCCAACGCGCTGGGTAGATACCGTTCCATACGGATGCTTCCGAAAAGAAGTCTTCGAGAAATACGGGCTCTATGACGAAACGGTAGGACGGAACGAGGATGATGAGTTTAACAGCAGACTAATCAAGAGAGGGGGGCGAGTGCTTCTGGCCTCAGACGTGTGTTCTTACTACTACGCTCGCGAATCGATCTGGGATCTTTCTCGCACTTATTATACCTATGGCTACTTCAAGCCGCTCGTCGTCAAGAAAGTGCGGGGGCTCTTCACCATTCGTCAGCTTCTTCCGCCGATGTTTCTGGTGACGCTGCTCACTCTGTCTGTATTCGGAATTTGGTATCTCAAAGCGCGTTTTGGTCTGGCTGCGCTTGCGTTGACCTATGGCCTTCTTGGGGCGTTTTCATCCGTGATCGTTATGTTTCGAGAAGGTCTGGCATGCGGTCTGATCGCCCCTCTGGTATTCTTCGTGATTCATTTTTGCTATGGGATCGGTTATCTGAAAGGATTACTGGATTTCCTCATCCTCTCGCGCGAGAAACGGATGGATTTGGATCATATGCCTTTGGCGAGAGAGTGAGAGACGATTTGACTTGATCTTCACGGCAAACGGTGCGTTCGAGAGGAGAGTCCTCGAGACTCCGTGGGTGCGCAGCCAATAACACTGACGCCGCACCAGGACATTAGAATGACTATGAGCGGGCTGTCAGACGATTCGAGCCAAGAATCGGCAGAAAACCATCACCGCCGGGGCAAGTGGGTAAAAAGGAAGCGAGCTCTTTGGAAGCGGATTCTCCTCCGGAAAAGCACTTGGGTGGGCATAGGGGCGATCGTGGTTGCCTTGGCGGTCCTCTATTATTTGCTCCGCCATATTGATGCCCACAAGCCCGAGTAAGCCACGCCGGTATGGATTGACAGGCGGCGAAGGGCGCGGGGAGAATGCGGGCCGTGGGCAGCGAGGAATTCATCAAGTCGCTCCTCGCGGGGCGGGCGAAGGTCGGAAGCGATCTTACGCTCCACCTCTCGGCGCGCGACGGGAAGGGGGCCGCAGAGAAGCTCCGGCAGGCGTACTGGTGGATCGTCAATAACGCCATCCTCTGCCCGTACTACGACATGGAGTTCGGGCCCGCTTCCACCGTCCGCGGAGACCAGGCCGACGTCGAGCTCCACCAGGAAACTTCCTACTCGTCGTACGTCCTCCTCCCCCTCCTCACCCTCGCCGCCGGACGGCGCACCCTCATCATCGGCGCCCCCGGACGCGGCAAGACCTCCATCGCCGTCCTCATGGGACTCCTCGCGGGCTACGACTCGCCGACCGTCAAGCGCGCCGTCCAGCGCGGCCACCCCCAGCTCACCGTCAGCGACCTCCTCGGCGGCCCGCTCCCCGGCGACCTCGTCCGCGCCGAAGCCCCCGGCGACATCAAGGTCGCCTGGCGCAACTGGCTCACCATGCGCGTCAAGATCGTCGACGAATACAACCGCATCCCCACCAAGACCCAGTCCGCCCTCCTCTCCCTCATGGCCGAGGGCTACGCCGAGATGTACGAGCAGGTCGTCGAGACCGGCAAATCCGCGTGGTTCCTCACCGCCAACGACGACCTGGGCGGCGGGACCTTCCAGGTCATCGAGGCCCTGAAGGACCGCATCGACATCGT
>CAZWGA010000071.1:0-33381 GCA_964633285.1 uncultured Solibacteraceae bacterium
CTCGAGCGAAGGGTGGCCGACGGACGTGCGCACAAGATACATCTCGCCGGTGCCGCGGCTGTCGTGCTGAAACGTGGCGATCTTTTTCGAATCGGGCGACCAGAGCAGGACGGGACGGTTGCTCTTCGTCCATCCGGCGTTATCCGTCGCATATCCGAAGTCTTTGACACCGTCGTGGGTGAGCTGCGTGTCCTTGCCGGTCGCGAGGTCTCGAACCCAGAGGTTGTAGTCTCGAATGAACGCCGCGCGTTTGCGGTCCGGAGAGACGGCGCTGTTCGCGGGCTCGCTGCGCCCGGCTGTTCCTGCTGCGCATTTTGTTCCATCGGTGGCGCAGATCCAGCGCCGGCTGCCGATACTGATCGCAATCGACTGGCCGTTGTCTTCAAAGTCGAATTGAGTAAACGGAAGTTTGTACGCCTCGTACTTGTTGCCGGATGCCGCCGACAGAGCGGAGGCCAGTTTTTCATGATCGAACGGCGAGGTTCGCGTTCCTTTCGATGGATCGACAAGAACGAATTCGTTGCCTTTCTCCGTTGTGACGCGATACCAGAATCGATCATCAGCGAGCCATGTGGCGCGCACTCCCGCGTGCAGCACGAGTTGATTCATGTTGTAGCCCATGAATTTTTCGGCCCGAGCGTAATCGTCCGGCGTCAGCGCGCGAGTCTGGGCGAAGCCGGGAAGGGCGTTGATGGCGACTGCGATCATCAGAATGCAGCGGCGGAGCAGCATT
Organism: uncultured Solibacteraceae bacterium; assembly: GCA_964633285.1. Taxonomy (GTDB): domain Bacteria; phylum Acidobacteriota; class Terriglobia; order 20CM-2-55-15; family 20CM-2-55-15; genus 20CM-2-55-15. Next base: position 734 of record CAZWGA010000071.1, read on the forward strand.
TGTTGGCCTCCGTTTGACTCTCCCGGGAGGGAGAGGATTTCGGTTAGAGTATGCCATGCGAATCGCGTACTCCGTTGCCGCCATCATTGTTTTTTCTCTTTTTGCCCAGTCCCAGCTCAAGACCCGGCCCGAACGCACCGACTTCGTCGAGACCAGCCGCTACGACGATGTGGTGTCCTTCCTGAATGCTGCGGCCCAAACTTCACGGCTCGTGCATTCCACCACATTCGGCTACACGTTTGAAGGCCGGCCTTTGCCGCTCGCGGTTATCGGACGGCTGGCGGACGGAAAACCCGCGACAGTTCGAGCATCTGGAAAGCTTCGCGTCTATCTTCAGGCCGACATCCACGCGGGGGAAGTTGAGGGCAAGGAATCGTCGCTGGAACTCATTCGCGATATCGCGATGGGACAGCATGCGGCATGGCTCGATTCGATGGTTTTGCTGATCGCTCCGATTTACAACGCCGACGGCAATGAACGCGTGTCGCTGACCAACCGCGGTCCGCAGCATGGACCGATCGGCGGCATGGGCACGCGCGCCAACGCGCAGGGACTCAACATCAATCGCGACAACATGAAGCTCGACACGCCTGAAGCGCGATCGATGGTCCGGTTGTTGAATGACTACGATCCGCAAATCATGATCGACCTGCACACGACCGACGGATCGTTCCACGCATACCATCTCACATGGGAAGTTCCCAACAATCCTGCCGCCGACCCGCACATCGAGAAGCTGGCCCGGTACGAATGGATGCCCGCTGTGACAAAGACTTTCAAATCCAAATATGGATGGGATCTGTTTTCCTATGGCGATCCGGCCGGCCAGGCGCCCAATCGCGTGTGGACGACCGTGGAAGATCTGCCGCGATACACTCACAACTATTGGGGACTTCGAAACCGTTTCGGCATTCTAAGCGAGACTTACTCGTATCTGACTTTCAAAGACCGCATCACGACCACCTCCCGCTTTCTCGATGAAATGCTTTCATATGCCCATGCAAACGCCGCCCGCATCCGCAAAACGGTTGAAGATGCGGACGCCGCGATGCTCATTGGACAGCGCGTTGCGCTGCGATCGAAGCCGAAACGTTCTGAGGAGATGGTTGAAGTTCTGATGGGCGAAGTTCAGGACGAAATCAATCCGTATTCCGGACAGACGATGCGAAAGCGCGTTGATGTTCGTAAACCGGAACGCATGTGGCTGGAAGGAACTTTTGAAGCCGTCGAGTCCGAGCGCGTGCCGGCGGCCTATTATGTGCCGGCCGAGTTGCGTGCGGCGATCGAGCGCCTGCAGGCGCATGGGATCCTGATGGAGCGATTGAATCAGCCTGAAACGCTCGATCTCGAAGCATTCCGCATCGAGTCGAACCAGACCGCATCGCAGGTTTTCGAAAAACATCAGGAGCGGACGGTCACCGGCAGATATGAACCAGTGAAACGCACGCTGCCGGCGGGCACCTATCGAGTGCCTATGAATCAGCGGCTGGCTCGCCTTGCGTTTTATCTGATGGAGCCTCGATCCAACGATGGAGTACTGACCTGGAATTTTCTGGATGATGCACTGAGGAATTCGACGACGTATCCGATCCTGCGGACAACCAACTGAATTTGAGAGTGGAGAGCCCAATATTTGAGATCTCAGATTATGGGATCTCCACTCTCAAATCTATTGCCTCGGTTTAACCACAACGCTCAGAAACAGATGTCCGAGCGCGACTGCCGAGACTCCGGAAATCACCAACACCACCAAATTGACCACGATGCCTTCAATCAAACTCATTGGGTTTCTCTTTCTGTTGCCATTCAGGTCGCTAATCGACGTCGTCGAAATCGTGGACCGCTACGGGCTGCCGCCGCTGGTCTTCCTTCAGCCATCTATCAAGTTGTTGGATACATTCTTGAAGTCGTGCTTCGCCGTGAGTCGATTTCCAGGCCTCCAGATCTCGGGCAATGATGAAATGTTTCCTTCCGATCTGCATGACTGGAATGTGATCTTCCTCAATGATTCTGCGGAAATGCCGCGGCGAGTAGCCCGCCTGAAACGCTGCGCTGGGAATATCGAGGAAGTGTCTATGCGTCTTGCGATGAACTGCTTCTGCACTCATTGAGAGCCTCCGTGCCCAGCCATATTGCAAGCGGAGTTCCTTCTAGAATTTCTCCCGAAGGAGGATATGGGCAAGGTTGCCGCAGCGGTACCAGCGATAGCCGTAACCTTCCAGGACTATCGTGTGGGATTGATTTGAACCTGCCTCGCTATGCGCGCCCGACAGAAGATTAATCAGCCGGCGGTTTTCCATTCCGCCCGGATCGATCGTGATGCTTCTCGGCTTTTCATGGAAATTATGGAGGGTAATGAGAGCATTGTTGCGCCAGTCGTAACGGATGGCGAGAACGCCGGAGTCACCCGTCTTGAGAATCTTGAACGTGCCCCAGCCGAGTTCCGGACACTCCTTTCTTAAACGGATCATCCGTTCGGTCCAATTCAGGAGCGAATCGTTGTCGAGCCTCTGAGATTCGACGTTGATTCGATCGTAGCTCCAGGGCCCACGGCTGATGACAGGCAAGACCGTCCTTTTTGAAGTCGAGAATCCTGCCTGGGGTTCATCGGACCACTGCATCGGCGTCCGGACGGAATTTCGATCTTTCAGCCTCAAGTCATCGCCCATTCCGATTTCGTCGCCGTACCGAAGTACGGGAGTGCCGGGAAGCGAGAAGACCAGACTGTAAGCAAGTTCCTGCTGAGGCCGATTCCCGAGCATCGGCGCGAGCCTTCGACGGATGCCGCGCCGGTAAAGCTGCATTCGCGGTTCGGGTCCGAATTTGTCATAAACGGCTTCCCGCTGTTCGCGGCTGAGCCGTCCAAGATCGAGTTCATCGTGGTTCCTCAGGAACGTTGCCCACTGGGCATATGCCGGCAGGCCGCCTGTGGCTTCGAGTGCTTTGGCAAGAGGCCGCGCATCTTCGGAGGCAAGCGCATAGAACAGATGCTGGTTCACATAGAAGTTGAACAACATGTGCATCCGGTCGCCGTCGTGGCCAAAGTAGTCTGTGGCGTCTTCCGGGCGGATGTTTGCTTCGCCGAGGAGGATGGCAGCGCCTTCACGCCATTGCAGAAAATCGCGAAAATCATTGAGGTACTCGAAGTGATTTGTGCGCCGTCCCGATGGATGACGTTCCTCGATCAAAAATGGAACTGCATCCACGCGAAATCCGGACACGCCGAGCTCGAGCCAATAACCCATGATCCTCTGGATCTCCGTCCGGACTTCCGGATTCTGCGTGTTCAGATCCGGTTGAAACCTGAAGAACCGGTGGAAATACCATTCGCGCGCAACTTTGTCGTAGCTCCATGTTTCGGTCTGTGCGCCGGGAAAAACCATTCCCTGACGGTAATCCTTCGGTCTTGTCTTCGACCACACGTACCAGTCTCGATACTTCGAATGTTTACCCGAACGCGCGGATTTGAACCATGGGTGCTGATCCGAAGTGTGATTGACGACAAGATCGAGAATGATTCGAATGCCGCGTTGTTTGGCCTGGTGGGCGAAGTCGACAAAATCTCCGCTCGAGCCATATCGAGGATCGACACCGAAATAATCCGCTACGTCGTAGCCGTAATCCCGGTGAGGCGAAGGTTGAAACGGCTGAAGCCAGATGCACGTGATGCCCAGGCCGGAGAGATAATCCAGACGCCGTGATAATCCTTCGAAGTCTCCGATGCCATCGCCGTTGGAATCCATGAAGGCCCCGACGTTGAGGCTGTAGATGACGGCGTTCTTATACCAGAGATCGTCAATCACGGAATTTTCAGCGTTTTCAGAAACTCGATAACGGCAGCGCGATCATACACGGACAGCTCTACAAATCGCGTTCGCGATGCGCGCGCTTCGCCGGCGTGATGTTCGATTGCTTCGGTCATTGTCGAAAGATCGCCGCGATGGCCGAAGGCGGCCGAACTGCCGATGTCCCACAGCTTCCGAGTCAGGAACATCGATGGAGGAATCTCCGGCTCGGATGTTTCTTCATTGCAGAAAAAGGAGTCAGCGTCGTCGCAGAGATTGTGGCGTTTCAGGTCGGTGTACGCGCGAATGATGGCGCCGCCGTCCTCTGTCCGTTCCAGCCGGGGTTGCTGTCCCGTTTGCGTCATGTCAAAGCGGATGGGCCTGGCCACAGTGACGGGAAGTTTCCATTCGGGATTAAACGGATTCGGTTCGCTGAACATTCTGCTTGTGAGGTTCAGCTCGGGAATGTGACAACCGGTACAACCGATCTGGTTGAAGAGCGCTTCGCCTTTCCGCGCAGCGCTTTGTTTCACGCGATCATCGGGAATGATTTGCCGTGGCGTTCCCAACTGAGCCTGGAAAAGCGAGAGCGCGGTGATGTCGCCGACCGTGAGTTCATTCTTAACGCCGTCGCCATCGGGATCGGTATCGATCCCGAACAATTCCTGCGACTGCATACCCAGATGCTGATTCATGCCTTCGTTGGTGAATTGCCGCAGCGAAGCCGCAGCGCCGTTTTGATGAAACGGCCGGATGACGAGGTCCGGGCCGACGCCGCGGACGCCGGTTGTATCGATGGTTCCATCGCCGTGAGCAATGATGCCGCCGAAATCGATGCCCTTGGCGGTCAGGCGCGCCGGGACATTCGAGGCCGACAGAAACGCGATATTGACGGCATTCATCCGAATGGCCTGAAGTTCACGCGTCATCTCGCGGGCAAGCATCTCGATCGGCCCTGCGCCGAAAATGCTGATGGTCAATCGCTCATTGTTGGAGTCCGGACCTGTAAAGACGTTCGTAGCGAAATCGCCGCCGCCTCCGATCGACGGGCGATTGTGGCAGGTCGAACAGGAATGAGCGTCAGGACCGTTTGTCCGCACCATGCGCGGATCGGCCATGCGTGGCTTGCCGTCTGCCGTGGTGCCCGGCCGGCCCTGACCATCGAGCTTGTTGAAAACAGCCGTGAACAGATGTTCACCGTGTTTCAACACTTCCTCAAAAGACACGGCTCCACTTTCAATGTCCGCCTCGCTCAGGTGCGAGGCAATCGCCGGCGTCTCCCCGATTTGCTGTGCGCGCAACGCCGGGCCGAGCGCAAGAATGGTACTCAAGGTAAGTAAAGCGGTCTTCACATTCCTATCCAAAGCGGCCACACCACGCCGCCGCTGCAGTTCCAGCACAATTCGCGCCAAAACGAAGGCGGCTTGACGTGTTTATTGATTCATTGCCGAGGAAATGCGCGCGGCGGCGTCTTCGAATTTGCCTTCTGCGGGTGACGACAGCATTTTGTCGAGAATGGACATCTCGCTGTGGCCGTGTTCTTTTCGAAGCGCTACAAGAGTCCGGCCGGCCGTGCCCTGGTTGATCTTGTTGACTTCGAGTCCGTACATCGCGAGTACCTTGTCGATTTTGTCGCGAATTTCATCCTGCGGAGGGTTTCCATCGAACTCAAAAGACATCTGCGCGATGGGATCTGTGGCGAGTTGTCCGGCCTTGGCCATGGCCGTAATCGCGGATCCCTGTTTGGAATCATTGGACGGTGCGGGTTGCGTGCTGCTGCATCCCGCTGCAAACAGAAACAGCACTGTGGCGAGGGTGAGTGTTTTCATAACGTCGTGAATTATACGTCCGGCCGGGCGTACAATGCGTCGAGAACATCCATATGTCGCGACCGCCCGGGCATTCCATTTCTCTTCCTGAATTTGAATCCGACGTCCGCGCGGGTCTCAGCAATCCCCGGCAAAAAGAACTTTACTCGAAGTATCTCTACGATGACCTGGGCACGGCGCTCTTCGAAGCCATTACGTTGTTGCCGGAATATGGACTGACTCGCGCGGACCTCCGCCTCCTGGACGCGCACGCCCGCGAGCTGCCGGAACGAGCGGGAAACCTTTCACTCGTTGTCGAACTCGGGAGCGGATCCGGAGAAAAAGCGCGCCGGATTCTGCCGCATCTCGTGAAGCTTCAGCCCATCACGTATTCGCCGATCGATCTCTCCGCCGCCGCCCTCAGCCGCTGCGTGAGGGACCTCGACGATATTCCGAATCTGAAAATTACACCGGTCGAGAATTCCTACATCGCCGGACTGATGGCCGCTGCCGCATTTCGCAAGCCGCGAACCTCTGTTCTGGTTCTTTTCCTCGGCAGTTCCATCGGAAACTTTGAACCCGGAGTCGCAGAACGTTTCCTCGGTACCGTTCGCGAAAATCTTGTGCCCGGAGATGTTTTGCTTTTGAGCACAGACCTCGTCAAACCGCTGGCTCAGATGATTCCTGCATACGATGATGCTCTCGGGCTGACCGCCGCTTTCGATCTGAATTTGCTTGCGCGCATCAACCGCGAACTTGGAGCCGATTTCAATTTGAAAGAGTTCAGGCATGAGGCGCGCTACGACGAATCCGCGCAACGTGTCGAAATGCATCTTCGGGCGGTGAGCGATCAGGTTGTTTCGATCGGACAGTTCAAGGTTGCGTTGCGCAACGGCGAGACGATCTGGACTGAAAGCAGCTACAAATTTCACACCGGACAAATCCAGCGAATGGCGGAACGCGCCGGCTTTGCGTGCGACGTGCAGTGGGTCGATTCCGAGTGGCCCTTCGCGCAGAGTTTGCTTCGAGCGCGATGATGTCGGTAAATTACCCCCTATGACTTACATTCGAGCACTCACTTTGTTCATGCTGCTGTTCCAGAATTCCATGCGCTTCGACGTCAAACGCATGGATACGACCTGCAAACCCTGCGATGACTTCTATCAATTCGTCAACGGGAACTGGCTTAAGGAAAATCCTGTTCCGCCCGAGTTCGGGTCGTGGGGCACATTCCGCATTCTCGATCAGGACAACTTAACCGTGCTCCGCGGCATTCTCGAGGATTCCGCGCGTTCCAGCGCGGTTCCCGGCACCAACGAACAAATTGTCGGTTCGTTTTATGCGTCCTGCATGGATGAAGCAAAAATCGAAACGCGCGGAGCTGCGCCCATCACGGATGAACTCGATCGAATCGGGAAAATCGGGAACGTCCGGAATCTGCAGGCAGAAGTCGCCCGGCTTCACGATGCCGGTGTGAACGTCGTCTTTCAGTTCGGGTCGTCACAGGATTTGAAGGACAGCTCGCAGAATATTGCATGGATGGTGCAGGGCGGATTGAGCCTTCCAAACAAGGATTACTACACCAAGACCGACGACAAATCGAAACAGACCCGCGACGATTTCCAGAAACACGTTTCAAAAATGCTCGAATTGCTGGGCGACAAGCCGGCGGATGCAGCGAAGTCCGCCGCGACTGTGATGATACTGGAAATGCAACTCGCGGATGTTTCAATGGATCCCGTTGAAAGACGCGACCCCGTGAAGCAGGACAATAAACGGTCCCTTGCGCAGCTTCGCATGATGATGCCGGGTTTTTCATGGCCCGACTATCTCGCTGCCCGCAACGTTCCACGCGTTACCGATATGAATGTGGCGCAGGTGAAATTCGCGGAAGGTGTCAGCCGGATGCTGAAAACGGTTCCACTCGCGGACTGGAAAACTTATCTGCGATGGCGTGTCCTGCACGAAGCCGCGCCGCGATTATCGGCAAAGTTCGTGGACGAAGACTTCAGTTTCTTCGGCCGCTCGCTGACCGGAGCGAAAGAGTTGCAGCCTCGCTGGAGACGCTGCGTGACGGCAGCCGACAGGCTTCTCGGTGAAGCTCTGGGCCAGGTTTACGTCGCAAAGGAATTCCCGCCGGAAGCGAAAGCAAGAATGGACAGGATGATCGACAATCTCGTCAGCGCCTATCGCGATCGCATCCAGAAAGCGGACTGGATGACCGAGGCGACTCGACGGCAGGCTCTCGTCAAGCTCGATGCGTTCACGCGCAAGATCGGTTATCCGCCGAAGTGGAAGGATTACTCGTCGCTGAAACTCAATCGAGATTCTTATTTTCTGAACAGCCGCCAGGCGCGCGCTCTGGAAGAGAGGCGGGATCTCGAAAAGATCGGAAAACCCGTCGATCGGGCCGAGTGGGACATGACTCCTCCAACTGTAAATGCGTACTACAATCCGCAGAACAACGAGATTGTCTTTCCCGCGGGCATTCTGCGTCCGCCGTTTTTCGATCCCCGGGCCGACGATGCGATCAACTATGGCGCAATCGGGGCAGTCATCGGTCACGAGATCACGCATGGCTTCGATGACGAAGGCAGCCAGTTTGATCCGAAAGGCGATCTCAAAAGCTGGTGGACGGCCGACGATCGAAACAAGTTCACGAATCGCGCGGAGTGCGTGGCCGAACAATTCGGCGGATATCAGACTTCCGCGGGTTTGAATCTCAACGGCAAGCTTGTTCTCGGCGAATCCCTGGCGGACCTCGGTGGTGTGACGATCGCTTACGAAGCGTTACAGAAATCGATGCAGGGAAAACCCCGCCCGGCCAACATCGATGGATTCACGCCCGAACAGCGCTTCTTCATCGGCTGGGCGATGATCTGGGCCACGAGCCAGCGCGAGGAATCCGAACGGCAGCAGGCACTGTCGGATCCTCATCCGCTTTCCCGTTTCCGTGTGAACGGACCCCTTTCCAATCTTGAAACCTTCGCTGCCGCGTTTGGATGCAAGGCAAACGACGCGATGGTTCGCGCGGCGAATCGAAAGTGTCAGGTCTGGTAGGAGACTCGCGAACAAGGCACAAAAATCACAAAAGTGTTTTATGTGCTTTCTGTGCTTTTTTGTGGCTCGATTTCTTTAGATCAATACCCCAGATATCGCGGCAGTAATCCCGAATCGAGCGATCCGACGAAAACTTACCCATCCGGGCCGTGTTGAGTATCGACATGCCGGTCCAGTGATCCGCGTCGAGAAAGTCGGCGGCAACGCGATTCTGGCAGTCGATGTAAGACTGATAGTCGGCAAGAACAAGAAATGGATCGTGGTACAGCAGAGAATCGACGATCGGCCGAAACAGATCCGGCTGGTCCGGCGAAAATGTTCCGCCGGCGATTCGATCGATGGCTTCACGAAGGTCCGCGTTCGATTCGTAGATCGCGCGGGGATGGTAGCCCTCGCGCCATTGGTCTTCCACTTCGGCCGCGGTCAAGCCGAACAGAAAAAAGTTTTCGGCTCCGACTTCTTCCCGAATTTCGACATTGGCGCCGTCCAGAGTTCCAATCGTTAGCGCGCCGTTAATCGACATTTTCATGTTGCCCGTGCCGGAGGCTTCCTTGCCTGCAGTTGAAATCTGTTCGGATAGATCGGCTGCCGGATAGATGCGCTGCGCATTCTGCACATTGAAATCCGGGGCAAATACGACTTTGAGGCGGCCGCGAATATCAGGATCGGAATCGATTGTTTCCGCCACGGCGTTAATGAGCTTGATGATCAATTTCGCCATGAAATATCCCGGCGCGGCTTTCCCCGCGAAGATCACAGTGCGCGGTGTTATGGCGAGATTCGGATCGCGTTTGAGGCGGTTGTACAGCGTGATGACATGCAGGATGTTCAGATGTTGCCGCTTGTATTCGTGAATGCGTTTGATCTGAATGTCGAACAGCGTGTCCGGATCGACCACGACGCCGGTCACTCGCTGGATATAGCGCGCAAGGGCCGCTTTGTTGTTTCGCTTAACGTCGCGCCACTTCTTTCGAAACGCCGGATCCAGCGCGAAGGGCTCGAGTTTTTTCAGAAGGCTGAGATCCTTGATCCATGTCCGGCCGATCGCGCTGCTGATGAGCTCCGCGAGTTCCGGGTTGGAAAGAAGAAGAAACCTGCGATGGCTGATGCCGTTTGTTTTATTGCTGAATTTTTCCGGCATCATTTCGAAGAAATCGCGAAGGACCTCTTCCTCGAGCAATTGTGTGTGGAGCTCCGCCACGCCGTTAATGGCGTGACTGCCGGCGCAGGCCAGATTCGCCATCCGAATGTAACGCCCTCCGCTTTCGTCGATCAGCGACATGCGTTGGACGCGCCCTTCGTCGTTTGGAAAACGCTCGCGAACTTCGTTCAGGAATCTCTGATTGATTTCATAGATGATTTCGAGATGCCGCGGCAAAAGGTGCGCGATCAGGCCGACGGGCCAGCGTTCGAGCGCTTCCGAGAGAAGCGTGTGATTCGTGTAGCCGAAGGTTCGCCGCGTCACGTCCCAGGCTTCATCCCAATCCATCGAATGCTCATCGACCAGTAACCGCATCAATTCGGGAATTGCGAGTGAAGGATGGGTGTCGTTCAACTGCGCGGCAAACTTTTCGTGGAAACCGTGCAGCGTGGATTCGCGCTGAAGGTAAAGGCGGATCATGTCCTGCAGCGAGCACGAGACGAAGAAATACTGTTGCTTCAATCGAAGTTCGCGGCCCTGGGCCGGCTCATCGTTCGGATAAAGGACCTTCGTTATGTTCTCCGAATCGACCTTATCGTGAACAGCGCCGTAATAGTCTCCGGCATTGAATGCGCGAAAATCGAAGGATCGTTTGGCTTCGGCTTTCCAGAGTCGAAGCAGATTCGCCGTATTGACGCCAACGCCGAGAACGGCCGTATCGTAAGGCGTTCCCTGAATCGTGTAATCGGCGATCCATCGAACGCGATATCTCCCGTCGCTGTCGGTATAACACTCGGTATGGCCACCGATGTTCACATCGAATCGGACATCCGGCCGCGCAATTTCCCATGGATTGCCCGGCCGCAACCATTGATCGGCGACTTCGACCTGCCAGCCATTGTGGATTTCCTGATCGAAGATTCCGAATTCATATCGAATTCCGTAACCGATCGCCGGCACCTGCAGGCTCGACATGGATTCCATAAAGCATGCCGCAAGGCGTCCGAGGCCGCCCGTGCCGAGGCCCGGTTCCTCTTCGTGTTCGATCAATTCGTCGGGATCCAGGCCCAGCTCTTTAACAGCCTTTCGAAAAGCGGCGTCGATATCGAGGCGCACCAGATTCATTCCGAGCTGCGGGCCAATCAGGAATTCCGCGGAGAGATAACAAACGGTTCGCGCCCTGTGCTCGTAGTAATCGTGAGCGGACTTTACCCACCGGTTCAGCAACCGGTCGCGCACCGTATACGCGGCGGCAAGATACCAGTCGTTGATCGTCGCCACTTCCGGAAATTTACCCTGAAGATAGAAGAGATTGTCGATCAAATCCCTCTTGATCTCGTCAACCTCGAGACCCGCGCGGACATCTTCTTTCATAGGAAGCTGTAGGCTAAAGGCAGGCAATGATAAAATCCACCGAAATGTTCGGAAAATGCGGTTTTCAAAATCATGGGAGGTTCAATGCGTTCGAGAGTTTTGATTTTTGCTTGTGTGGTTGTCTGCGTTCTGCTGGTGGGCGTAACGTTCGGTCAAAATAAAGCAGCTTCGGATCCGATATCCGGTACATGGACCGGTGATTGGGGTCCGAACGCGGGCGATCGGAATACGGTCAGCGTCGATTTGAAGTATGACGGCAAAGCGGTGACGGGAAGCGTCACCTCCGAAAGATCAATGCCCGTTGCCGTCAAAAACGGCACGTTCAATTCGGGCACCGGCGCGATTCACCTCGAAGCCGATGCCAGCCGCGGCGCCCAGACGATTCACTACGTGATCGACGGGAAAGTCGACAAGGGCACAATGAGCGGAAGCTGGAATCACGATAATCGGAAAGGTGATTTCAAAATAACCAAGAAGTAGCGCGCGCCGGGTGAGGGTCGAAGTGATTGCCAGCACTGGACCCTCACCCGGAGCTCGGGCAGAACGCCAGGAGTCGGTACTCATTCATGAGATTCATGAGTTGGGAATCGAACCGCTGTTCGGACACCTAGGTGATGCATCCTCACCAGACGACATAAGCCTATTCGGATGCGCATGTTATACTGAGGGGACTTTGGTAGGTCAGCCCCGCAAATGATTTGGAGTACCCTACGTTTTTCCATTGCCGGATGGTCTAATCTTGTTAGGCTATTCTGTTCTTTTCAGGAAAGGATTCGACGTCCTTAGCCGATAACGCAGACTGGAAAGGAACTTCGAGAATAGATATGAACAAATCGGTCCACTACCCATTCCTTTTTGACTTCAAGCAGCCTATTTCCGGGAACGGGTTTCTCGCTGGTGTCGAGATTTCCGGCGGTCGAGGTTTGATGCTTCAAGAAGATGACCAATGGTGGATGTATGGGGTTTTTCCTGCCGCACTCTCAGAACGTGGCCAAACGGCGAATGAATGCTTCCTCCGATTCATGGAAGAACTCAAAACAGTGCTTTATGATTTCGCGGCCGAGGCCAGTTCGTTCGAAGAATTCGAACGAGAGGTTACGGCTTTTCTGAAGCAGACTTCCTCCGACGAGGACGCTTGGTTGGAAGCACAACGTAAACTGCGAGCGGGCAGCGTCAAACCGGAGGGTGAAGACTTCATTCAAAGTTTACCAAAGGAATCGCCCGAGAAGCGTCAGCGTTATTTCAAAATTACCCGACTCGACAAACCGAATCAAAACCTGACATTCACTCCCGCCGACAACATCGTTTGGACTCCGGCAATGGCAGCCTGATTGGCACAACGAGTCGATTATTCCACGATCGAACGAATGCTGAAGAAATGCGCACCAGGCTGGGAAATGAGATCCAGTCCGCACAAGCGCCGCTTCAAATACCGCAACATCATTGCCCATCTTCCAAGCAAAGAAGATGAAATCTACGTCCAGAAAGTGAAGAAATTCGTGCGTGACTTGGGGATTGACCGGAAATGCGCCGAAGAACATCTCGGTTTTTCGGTCGAACTGTAACTGGGGAATTCCGCACATCAACCATACTTGCACTCGTCAACGGCATGTCAGCCACTCCTCCATAGCCGCCGTGACCGCTTCAGGTCTCTCCATCGTCGACATGTGACCGCTGTTTTCGATAACGACGAGGCGGCTTCCCTGAATTCCTCGAGCCATTTCTTCGTGAACGGAAAGCGGGCTGAACGAATCCTGCCGTCCGCACAGGACCAGCGCAGGACAGGAAATCCTTGAAAGCAGCGGCGACGCATCCGGACGATCGAGCAGCGCTTTGGTTTGAGCGGCAAAGATATCGGCGGACTTGCGGCCGATCATTTCAACAATCGAAAGGATGAGCGTTTCATCCGACAGCCGATCCGGATGAATCATGGGTTTTAGCCATTGCCGGCCCATGGCGCGTGTGCCTTCTTTTCGAGCGATGTCGAGTAGCGCGTAACGGCCTGCGGCTTCGCGTTCGCCCGGAACTCCGGGCCGGCGGGGAGTATGGCCGGTGTCCATCAATGCGACGGCGGTAACGCGTTCGGGCGCGAGGCGCAACACCTCAAACGCAACGCGTCCACCCATGGAATGACCGGCAAGAGCGAACCGCTCGGGAGCGCGCGCGAGGATTGCCTCCGCCATTTTTTCGAGGGAATCGAGGGAACCATGATCGGCGATGCCGATCGTGGCCAGAGACGAAAGCGCGGCCGCCTGGTGTTCCCAGACGGCCGCGTCACACATCAAACCGGGTACAAGAACCAGATGAGGTTTTGGCCTCACTTACTTCTTGGTACGCCACCCTTCCGCATAAGTTTCACGCGCCTGCTGGCCATAAGGAATGGGGCCAACCTTTGCGCGAACTTCGATTTGCTTGTGGCGTTCAACGGTGGGTTTCGACGATCCGCCGCCTTCTTCACCCCAAAGGAGCGTGACTTCGTTTCCGACTTCAGCCTGCTCGTTATCGAGAACGCCGAGTGACAGCATCTCGCGTTCGTTATAGCTGTAGCTGCTGAATGTGGAGAAGCCGATCATCTTGCCGTTCTTCGAAGCTTTATCGAACGAGAACGACGCGTAGTTGGTCAAAGGCAGGTCGAGGCACTTGTAGTGATCGCCCTTATGGAACAAAGAGCCCACGATTTTTGTGCAATCATCCGCGTTCCATGCAAGCGTGACCTTCTTGCGTTTTTGAGCAATCTTCTGAAGGGCGTCTTTGCCGGTAAAATCGTGATCGAATTTGACCATGAAACCGTAACCGAGGTCATACGGCGTAAGGTAATAGTCGCTGATGTTGTCGGAATAGTAGCTTCCGCCTAATGCCGCGGTCGCTTCATAACCATTTCCGGGCAGCCATTGTCTGTACGCTTTCATGTTCTCGCCCGAATAAACGGCCGGCAGCGGTGAAGGAATCCATCCGGATTCGAGAGTATTTGTTGCATACGCTCTCGATCCACATTCTTTCAGCCCGAATTCTTTTCCCGCTTCAACGATGATATTGCGGATTTCCTGACGTTCTTCATGAGGTCCCCAGATTTCGAGACCGGGAGCGCCGGACATTCCGTGCCTCAGGGCCTTGACCTTGCGGCCGCCGATCTTGATTTCACCCAGGTGGAAGAACTTGATTTCGGCGACCGGCCCGCCGTTGAGTTTCTCGATGACCTTCCATGCCGAAGGACCCTGGATCTGATACCGGTAAAGTCTGCGAACAATGGGAACATCGCGCGCGATGGACCGTTCATCTCTCGCAGAGAGGTCGACTTTGTAGTTGTCTTTTTGGGCGATGTACGTCATCCAGTTATGCATGGAAGGACGGCCGACCAGAAGCAGTTCGTCTTTGTCGAGATAGAACAGAATGCCGTCGCCAATGACGTATCCATCAGGGTTGCACGTCACAAATTGTTTTGCGCGGCCGGGCGCAAATTTTTCAACGCTGTTGATTGCTGTGGCGGCAACCAATTTGAGCGCGTCGGGGCCTTTAATCCACATGTCACACATGTGATACGACTGGTGGAACAGGACACAGGTCTCTTTCCACGCCTTTTGCTCATCACGCCAGTTCGAGAACTCGGCAGCCACCACCGGGTAGACATAAGGGCCGAGTGGCGAATTGCGCAACATCTTTACCGGATTCCCACCCGCCGCTTGTATCGCTTCTTCTAGATTCTTACTCACTGATAAATCCTCCTCTGATTGAGACTAGCCGGCACATTCTATCCCAAGACCCGCCGGTGCCCGTCAAGGCATTTTGAGTATATTAAGCCTATTGCGAATTTGTGACTTTGTGTCGTGAGAAGCGTTCCTGAAACCTTCGAGGACTTCCTCTCGAATCCCAGCTTATTTGTTAGACGCTAACGGCAACAGCCTGTAAAACTGGTGATCAACGGCTATGCGCGCGAAAAGCATTTTCGGGTTTGTTATTGTGATCGGGACTTTCTGCCTCAACTTGCCCTCCGCGCTGGCTCAGCCTACGTTGAACAGCCTTGCGGATAATTTTCCGGGGCTGTCTCCAAGCGTAGTTCAGGTTGGATCCGCAGCGTTTCCACTCACTCTGAAAGGAACAGGCTTCACGCCCACCTCGATCGCGCGCGCCGATTTGACGAGTCTGACCACAACGTTCATCGATGCCGCGACGTTGAGCGCCGTTGTTCCGGACACTTTGCTGCAAACGCCGGCCTCGTTAGGGATTTCAGTCATCGATTCAGGCGCAACGTCGAATACGATCGCGCTGACGGTCACGTACCGAGGTGACGCCAATGGAAACCGTCGAGTCAATATCAGCGACGCTCTGGTGATTGCATTGTCCGTTGGGGGACTGCTGAGACCGCCCGTACCGTTATCGCTTGGTGATTTGAACCTTAATGATGTGACGAACATCGGTGACGCGGTAGTCGCGGCTCTGTTTACGGGCGAGATGAAAGCGAATCTGGATACACCTGCAATTAACTCCGCTACAGTGTCGGGAGATTCCTTGACGCTTGTGGGAACCGGCTTTTCCTCAATCGCCGAAAACAATATCGTATTCCTTTCAAAATCAGGCGGCGGATTCATTGCGGTTCCGGCTGTCTCGGTCGCAGCGGGTCAAGGCACGAAGACATTGACGATCGCTATTCCCAGCGGCGTCCAGAGCGGTCCTGTGTTTGTCGAACGGCCGGACCTCAGTCTTCCGGGACAACCATTCGTGATTGCGATTCAAGGAACGCCGATGCCGCTTTACCTTTCGAAGGTCACACCAAACATCGGGCTCGTTGCGGGGGCAACGGTAACTCTGACGGGAGGCGGTTTCGACCCGATTGCGGCGAACAATAGTGTTGCATTTTCCGCCGCGGGAGATGTCGTCAGTGTCGCTCCGACTTCGGCATCGGCGACGTCCATGATCGTACGCGTTCCTGCAGGAGCGACATCGGGCTTCATTTCCGTTACGACAGCAGGAATAACATCGAACAGGAAATCGATGTTTGTGTCGAGTACGGCAACACCGCTTCAGATCAACAATGTGTACTATGCGGATTCCCCTGGCCAGCCCATTCTGATCGAAGGGCTCGGATTCAACCGCGCGGATCCAGGCGACAATCAGGTTCTCTTCACCGATGCGGGGCATAACGATGTTTCCGCCGCCGTTGTATCCGCTGGTTTGACGGAGTTGATCGCAGTTGTTCCGGCAAGCGCCGTTAACGGAAACCTGAGAATCCGAACGAGCGCCGGCAGCAACACGTCGAATTCGTGGAGCTACAACGTTGCGAGATCGAACCGCACCCAGGTTTCGGGGACGCTCACCGGCAACACGACATGGACCGCCGCTCAAAGCCCTATTGTGTTAACGGGCAACACGATTGTTGCCGCCGGCGCGACGCTCACGATTCAAGCCGGCGTTACCGTCCTCGTTCAGAACCTGAAGGGGTTGCAGATTGACGGACAGCTTATCGCTCGCGGCACATCAGCGTCTCCGATTCTATTCACTGCAGACTCGGTTTCGCCTGCGCCGGGCAAATGGGGATCGATCCGGTTTACAAACTCGAGTGTTGATGCGACATTCGACGGCAACGGTAACTATACAGGCGGCTCCATTCTCGACGGCGTCACGATTGAATACGCGGGCGGCGGCGACGACGCGCCAGGCGCTGTAACCATTGAAAATGCCGCGCCGTTTATTACCAATTGCATCATCCGCAACAATCGTGCGGGCGGAATTCGGGCGTCCAATCCGGACTCGAATATCACGCTGCGCGTCACTAACAATCTGATCACGGCCAATGCGACTTCCGATTCAGTCATTGGAAACGGTATCCGGGCTTCCGGCAACTTGATCCTGAACCGAAACACTGTGACCAATCACGCCGGGCCAATCGGCGGCGGCCTCTCGCTCGGATCGTACGCCGGCAGCGTCATTGTTGTGAGCGGGAATACCATTCGCGGCAATCAGGTAACCAGCGGCGGCGGATCGGGCATCAGCATCGGCGGTCAGGGAACATTTACGATTACGGATAACAGCATATTGGATAACGGACCATCAAACTATTCGGGCGGCGGCATCCTGATGATCGGCGGTAATGCGGCCATCACCAACAATGTCATCACAGGAAATAAATCGATAGGCGGTTATAACGAAGGCGGCGGCATTGCAATCGGATCGGCGTATATCGGCTTTCCGGGCGACTTGCATTCGGTTACGGTGTCGCGCAATATCATCGCGAACAACGTTTCGGGCGGTCCCGGCGGCGGAATTGTTGTCTATACCTCAGCGGCCATCACCAACAATACGTTTGTTGGAAACAGCGCCAGCCAGGGATCTGGAATCAAAACCGGGCGCGGCGCTCCTGTCATCCAGAACAATACATTCAGTAGTCACTCCGGGCAATCGACGGTTGCGGTTGCCGACACGCCGGCCATCGAACAGAATAACTTCGTCAACAACGCTACCGCTTTCGATGTCTACAACACCAATTCAAGCGGGTCACCTGCGATCGATGCGACCAGTAACTGGTGGGGGACTGTTTCCGCTGCCACCGTTCAGGCGCGCGTGTTCGATAACGCCGATGACAACAGCAGGGGCGTCGTTAATGTGAGTCCTCTTCTCAATACGTTTAACGTGTCCGCGCCGATCTCTCCGCCGCAGAATCTTTCTGTGACCGCTCCTGGCGCCGGCTCCGTAACCGCGACCTGGACGGCAAACGCCGAACCGGATCTCGCTGGATACAGGATTTACTACAGCGCCTCGCCAGGGCCGCCTTTTGCCGGTACGGGCGCAGCGCAAGGTCCCTCGCCGATCGATGCCGGGAATAACACGGGGTTCTCGCTGAGCGGCCTCAGCCCCGGGACCTATTACATTACAGTTACGGCTTATGATTCTTCGCGCGACGGTTCGAATGATCAGACCGACGGCAACGAGAGCTGGTACGCGCCGACGGTCATTGTTAATGTTCCTTGAAAACCGCGAAGCACTTGTTCGAATTGAACACGTAAGATTCAATGAATTCCGACCAGGTGGGCCTCCGCTTCAGCTCCGACATCGCGCCGGCCAGGCAAAACCAGTTCAACATTTCCTGCTGGCCTGATTCTTCCACAGCCGAAAGCGGTGTCTCGCGCCAGTGCGAATAGTTTCCGGATCGAAGGGCTTCATAGAAGGCGCGATCGCTTTGGATATCGGGATAGAGCCGCCAGGCTTTGTCGTGAAGGAAGGCATGTGACCAGCTCGATGAAGCGATCAGCGCCACGCGATACGGACTCTTCTGCAAAACGCGAACGGTCGCCGCTCCAAGATCGAAGCATCGAGCCGGTGACGGCGATGGCGGATCCAGTTCTTCCGGAGGCGGCGTTTGTCCGAATTTTGCGGCGCCGCCTCGAAAGCTGATGACTTTCCGTCCATAACAATTGATCGAAAAACAAACCAATGGGTGTTCGAAGCCGCGGCGCTGATAATCGAGATACGCAACGGAATTCAGGAAAGCGTGTCCCACGCCTTGTTGATGCAGCGGCCGGTATGCGTAGCAAACATCGAACCCTTCGGTGATGAGTCCTGCGGCCAGCCGCTTTCCGCCTTCACGATGGCCGCGAATCGCCAGGACGAAGTCTTCACGTTCCGACCAGACGTTGGCGCCGCCCGGCATTCCCGGCGCCTTCAGCCTCCACGGCATGGCTTCGATATTGTCGTAAGCGAGAACGCAAAATGGCGGAATGATGTCTTCCGTGAAGTTTTCGTATTGATCGTCGCCCCAGATCACAACGAAGTCGGGTTTGAACTCGTCGAGCGCCGCTCGAATCTTTTCGAGTCCCGCCAGCAGGGCATTGCGATGATCCGCCGCCTTCGCCTTTCCCTGATCGTCGCCCCATTCCTCCTGCATGAGCTTCGGCCAGTTCGCCGGTTCCTTGAGTTCCGCAGGAATTGCCGGATCCCTCATCGTTCCTCTCAGGATGCCGGACATGTTTTCGTCGCGTCCCGCCAGCGGCGGGTAATGCGTCATTCCCAGACCAAGGATTTCAGCCATGTCAGCGGGGAATCCGTTTGTTGAATCGCGGATAGACTTTCCGGGCGTTGTCTTCGTAGATTTTCTTTTGATCCTGAGGACTCAAGCCGAGCTTGTCCACGTATCGCTTGGTGTCGTCGTAGTAAAAACCGGTAGTAGGATCAATGCCGCGAACGGCGCCGACCATCTCCGAGCCGAAAAGGAGGTTGTCGATGGAAACGATCTTGAAGAGCAGATCAATGCCGGCCTGATGATACACACAGGTATCGAAGAAGACGTTGTTGCGCATCATTACGTCGAGGGGCGGACGCTTTGCATCCTGCGCCAGTCCCCGATAGCGGCCCCAGTGATACGGCACAGCGCCTCCGCCGTGAGGAATGATGAATCGAATTGCCGGAAAATCCTTGAACAGGTCGGCCATGATGAATTGCATGAACGCTGTGGTGTCGGCATTGATGTAGTGCGAGCCCGTCGTGTGGAAATTCGGATTGCATGTGGCGCTGACGTGAATCATTGCCGGTACATCGAGCTCGACCATTTTTTCGTAAAACGGATACCAGTACTTATCGGTTAAGGGCGGCGCGTTCCAGTTCCCGCCTGAAGGATCCGGATTTAAGTTGCATCCAATGAAGCCGAGTTCATTCACGCATCGTTCAAGTTCCGCGATCGAATTTGCGGGAGAAACGCCGGCCGATTGCGGCAACTGGCAGACGCCGACAAAGTTTTTCGGATACAGGGAACAAACGCGATAGATCAGGTCATTGCAGTGCTCGGTCCAGTTACGGCTCGTTGTTTCGTTGCCGATATGATGGCCCATGGCCGATGCGCGCGGCGAAAAAATCGTCACGTCGCTGCCGCGCTCGCGCTGAAACTTCAACTGCGCCCCTTCGAGACTCTCGCGAATTTGATCGTCGGTGATTTTCAGAATGCCCTTCGACGGCACATGGGCAGGATCTTTGAGGCCCGCGACCTGGCTGTCCCGGTAGTCCTGCAGTTCTTTCGGCGCGGTCGTGTAGTGTCCGTGACAATCGATAATCATAGGGTTCAGATGCTACCAAAAATGTCAGTATCCGGTAACCTTGATATCGCTGACTTTCGGGTCCGTGACGTTCGCCAGGGAGATTCCACTCGTACACATTCCCGTGACATGTGTGAGCGAAAATCCACGGACCGGCTTCACCGGAGAAATCGACTTCGCATCGACAAGCGTTCCGCAGTTGACTTTAATGTCCGTGAAGATGAGGTTCTTCACAGCGGGAACGCCTTCATCGCCGGGAACCGGTTCCGGATCCTGGATTCCGCTGTCGAGAAGATTGATGCGCAGGAAACCGGCGGGCGCCGTAAGGACTTCGAGATCGCGCGCAACAATGTCTTCGATGAATGCGCCGCGGCCCACGCGGCTCTTGATGTAGATTGCGAATGTTTTGGCGTGAGTGAACTTCGTGTGTTCGATGCGAATGTTGCGGATGCCTCCGGATGTTTCACTGCCGATGCCGATTCCCGCAAAATTGCTGTCGCCCAGAATGCAATGTGAGATGAGAACATCTTCCGTCGGCCGCGCGGCGCGGTAGCCTTCCATGCCGCGTCCGGATTTGATCGCGATCGCGTCGTCTCCGGTATCGATGTCGCAATATTCGATTCGAACGTGCTTGCACGAATCGACATCGATGCCGTCGCCATTGCCTCCGGTTGCGCGAATCGTCAGGTTCCTGGCAGTGAAATTCTCGCAATACGTCGGATGGATGGACCACATGCTCCGCTGTTCGGTTGAAAAATCCTCGAGACGTATTCCGGAAGAGTTGATCGGTTCGATGACGGCCGGCCTGCGCGGCATTTGCCGGCCTCCAAGCGCGGAACTGCCGGAGATTTTTCCAGGTCCGAGAATCGAGATGTTCCGGGCATTCTGTGCGAAAACCAATCCACGATGCCCATCGATCCATCGTCCTTCCCAGCGAACTTTGGTGATGGGATAGTCGGCGAGATCCGGGCTTCCCGTGAGATGCGCGCCGGACGCGAGCCGCAGCGTGGTGTTCGATTTCATCTCGATGCTGCCGATGAGATACTCGCCGGACGGTACGATGACTTCGCCGCCACCGGCGCCCGAGCACATATCGAGAGCCTTCTGAAAGGCCACGGTGTCTTTCGTCTTGCCGTCGCCGGCGGCTCCGAGATCACGGACATTGAACTTCGACGCTCCGCGTCCCGGGTTCACAAGTGAGATGAGGAACACAACAATCAGGGAAAAGCGTTTCATGGCATTCCACTGTAGCGGCGGCATGCGACCGCCGCAATGTAGAATACCTCCGGCATGGTGAATTGGAACGCCGGTCAGTATTTAAAATTCGCCGATGAACGAACGCGGCCGTGTTACGACCTCGTGGCCCGCATCGCGGTGGCTGAACCCCGCCGCGTTATCGATCTCGGCTGCGGTCCGGGCAACAGCACGCTCGTTCTCGCGGAACGATGGCCGTCGGCCGAGATCACGGGACTCGATAACGCGTCATCGATGATCGATGTCGCCCGCCGGGAACTGCCTCAATATCGATGGGAAGTGCGCGATATCGCGGATTGGGCGAATAATGCGAAGGAACAGTTTGACATCGTGTTTTCCAATGCCGCATTGCATTGGGTTCCGGATCATGCCGCCCTCTACCCGAAGCTTCTCGAAAGAACATCAGGGGCTCTCGCTGTACAAGTGCCCGGCAATTTCAATTCGCGCCCTCAACAGTTGATGCGCGAGCTCATGCCGCCGGATGTTCACGTCAAGAGCTGGTACTCGCACGAGCCGGCGTTCTATTACGACCTGCTGGCTCCGCTTGCCGCGCGTTTGGATATCTGGGAGATCGAATATCAGCACATCATGGCGAACGCGGAAGCTATCGTCGAGTGGTACAAAGGAACGGGATTGCGTCCGTATCTTCAAGCGCTGCCCAACGAGGAAGCACGCGAACGATATCTTGCCGAGTATTTGAAGGCGATTCAGGCAGCGTTTCCGCCGCGGCCCGATGGAAAAGTTTTGTTTCCGTTTAGAAGATTGTTTGTGATCGCGTACCGATGATCCGGAGAACGGGTGTTATTCCCCTCCTGGAACAGGAGGGGTGGCTGCGGAGCGCGAAGCGCGGCGCGGACGGGGTGGTCGCTCACACGTAACGTTGCGTGTGAGCGACCACCCCGTCCGCGACTTTTGGAACGGATCCATTTGTTCATGTCACGGCCACCCCTCCTGTTCCAGGAGGGGAATGACAGAATCGTGATATCGTTTCGCCAGCCGCCCGAACTTTCATGAAGAGAGCCCTAAGTCTGACAGCTTTGTTGCTATTTGTGATCGTGTCGTCACTGACTCTGCGAGGAGTACAGGCTCCCGTCGTCGATCCATCCGGCATTCTTGGCGCATCGGCGAGGCGCGGGCCCGACGGACCAGTGGAACCGGCGCCGCGTCTGGCTGACGGAACCGTCAATCTCGGAAGAGACCACGGCGAAAAAGGTGTCTGGGCGTTGCCCTCCGTGCAGAACTTCGCGGCATATGCCGCAGGTGTCCCGAAAGGTTTTCGAGGAGGCCAGCGCGGAGGCGCGGCGAACGAACCGCACATACCGTTTCAACCCTGGGCTGCGGCCGTCTACGATTACACCTCGAACAATCAATCGAAGTACGATCCCGAAGGTTATTGTTTTCCGCCTGGCGGACCCCGGCTCATGGGCACGCCGTTTCCCGCGGAGATCATTCAACTGCCCGCCGAGAAACGCATCCTCATGATCTTCGAAGGCGGAACTCACATCTGGCGCGAAATCTTCATGGATGGCCGTCCGCATCCGTCAAAGGATTCCGTGGACAGCGAGACCTGGATCGGACACTCGGTGGGCCGCTGGGAAGGCGACACGCTTGTCATCGACACCACCGGTTACAACGAAGGAACATGGCTCGATTTCTGGGGCCACCCGCACACGAACCTTCTTCATCTGGTCGAAAGACTCACGCGCATCAACAAACAAACCCTTCACTACGAAGCCTTGATCGACGATCCCGGCGCCTACACGAAGCCCTGGACGGTTTCGTGGGACATCGGCTGGAAGACGGGATTCGAACTCAAGGAATACATCTGCAACGAGAACAATCTCTACATTCAGAAGCTCAAAGACGATTTTGGAAATCCCGTGTTCGGCAGGAACTAATCCGGTAACATTCGCGCTGCGATGAATAGCCATTCCGCGCCGATGACGATGCGTATCGATCGGCATGTCTTCGCGAGGATTGCGGCAGACCCGAGTCTTCTCGAGGCGATGCTCGACGCAGGCAGGTCGATCTCTCGGATGCGGAATACAGATCCGCTGCTCGAACGGTTAATGTTGCAAATTTCCGAGCGTATTCCCGCGGACCGTAGCGCAGTTTTCCTGACTCAGAGTGATGGCGGTCTACGGTGTGCGGCATTCAATGGATCCGCATTTGATGGCGATTCGGACATTCTCTCGCAGGCGCGCCGCGATCGGGTTGCAATCTTACTCCTATATGAATCACGGCATCGTCGGAGAAAGCCGGCCGATTCGTGAGATTCACGACAGGATTCAGAAGGTTGCGGGTACGGATTCGACCGTTCTCATTCTGGGCGAAAGCGGAACCGGTAAGGAACTCGTCACGCGGGCGATCCACGCGAACAGCCGGCGTTCGGGAGGACCCTTTGTCGCGGTCAATTGCGCGGCAATCGTCGACACTCTGGTGGAAAGCGAACTCTTTGGGCACGAGAAAGGCGCCTTTAGCGGCGCGATCGCGCAAAACAAAGGAAAGATCGAAGCGGCCAATGGCGGCACGCTCTTTCTGGACGAAGCCGGCGAACTGCGATTGCAAACCCAGGCCGCGCTGCTTCGATTTCTTCAGGAACGCGAATTCCAGCGGGTCGGCGGAACGCGCACGCTGCGCGCGGACGTCCGCATCGTTGCCGCTACGAATCGCAATCTGAAAGAACGCGTGCAGGAAGGACAATTCCGTGAAGATCTCTACTATCGCTTACATGTGGTCCAATTCCGCACGCCGTCCCTGCGGGAAATCCGCGAAGACATTCCGCGGCTTGCGGGCCATTTTCTCCAGAAGCTTCGATACGTCCGCGTTGTCGCCGGACTTTCGCCCGATGCTCAGGACATCCTGATGCGGCACGACTGGCCCGGCAACGTCCGGGAGCTTGAAAATGCCATCGAGAGCGCATTGGTTCTCGGCCGGTCGAGCCACATCGAGCCGGAGGATCTTCCGGAAACTGTGCTTCAAGCGCAATCCGCCAAGGCGGCTCCCACCAGCTACTATGCCCGGCTCGAACAATACGGAAAGACGCTCGTCGAGACCGCATTGAGAGACGCGAACGGCAATCACGCCGATGCGGCGCGCATCCTGGCAATAAGCCCGAGTTGGATGCGCCGCCTGGCGGCAAAGTTGAATGTGAAACTTCTATAATCGCGGACACGTCTTTCATTCGCGCGTCTCAACCACCATTGCGCGTGTCTCAACCGTCATTCCGGCGTACAAAACCGTCATTGCAGCGCTCAAAACCCTCATCCGGGCGTACCAAACCTTCATACTGACGTACCAACTCTTCATACTGACGTACCAAACCTTCATGCAGGGATGCACAAGCGTCATTGCTTCCTGCTGAATCTTCATTGCACCCGAAAAAAGGTCCGATGTCCGCCGGGCAAACACCATTGCACTGAAATTTTTTGTCAATGCACGTGGCCAAAGGGACCGATCCGTCCCTCAAGGGACCGATCGGTCCCTTTTTTTGGCGTTGTCGAGCCGCAAATCCTCGTAAGTGCCAGACAAACCTATCGGCTTTGTTTTTCGCTTCCGTGGCGAACCGCGTGCTTTAACCAGCGCACCGGGCAGGCAGTTTGAAAGCTCGGGAAACCTTAAACCGTCAACGCAAAACATTGCACAACCAACAAGGAGAATCGTTATGAATTACCAGGAAAGCAAAAAACTCGAAATGCTCACCAAGGTGGCCGATTTTGCCGCCAAAAATGTGAGCCTGTTCCCAACAACCTCGGCTGCGTCTGAAATCGTGGACGCGCTTGAATCCGGCATCCGGAAATTGTCGGATGAAGCAGCGGCTTTGGTTTCAGCCGAAACAGCCATCCGGTCTCAAGCCGGCGCGAGGACAGCCGCCCGGACAAAGCTCAGAACTTCCATGAGCCGGGCGCTTCAGATCGCGCATGTCCTGAACATCGGAAATTTCCGCCTGCCGGTTCGGCCAACCGAACAGGCGCTTATCGATGCCGGTAAAGCCTTCGTCGCGGATATCGAACCGTCGAAGCTGGAATTCGTCCGGCACGGATTGCCGCTCAAAGGCGTGACCGCTGCCGTCGAAGACATGAAACGCGTGGTTCTCGACCATACGGCCGCAAAGGAAACGCGTTCGGCGGCCTTGCGGGAATGGCGCAAAACCATGAATGAAACGATCGGCGTATTGCGGCGTTTCGATGCGCTTGTTTCGAATGTTCTCGCCGGCAATCCCGGAGCAACAGCTTCCTACCAGGTTGCCCGCGCGATCCCGCCGGCGAGAACACGCAAATCGACGCCGGCTCGTCCAGTTGTTCCTCCGTCGCCTCCTGCGCCGGCAGTTCCTCCAGCAGTCTCTCCAGAAATTCCTCCAGCCGTTCCTTCATCCGCCACTCCCACCGCCGCATGAGCGGCAAGATCGTGGTAAGCATCGATTGCGGTGCTTACCACGACCGATGTGGGGACCGTCTTCGAGGAGACGGTCTGCGGCATCGAAGCTATCTTCGGAAATGAAATCCCAGATCGATTGAAGATCTCTTATTGCGCGGCGAGTGAGTTCGAAGGGTGCGTTCACGCACGCTGTCGGCGGCGGTCAGCGCTGTAGGCACGCAGTTGACGGAGCGCATCTTCACCGTCGACCACGTTTCCGGTATCGACGTCCTGGAGTCCTTCATCGATCAGCCGATCAATCTCTTCGGATGTGTATTCTTCGCCAAGATCGCGAGCGATAACGTAATGGTAAACAGCTCGGTTGAGAAACTCGTTCGGGTCGCTGATACGGCCTGATTTCACTTCATTCTCAATCAGTCGTTCAATTTCTGGTTTGAGGTTTACATCCATTGCGTGACGCTCCTTGCATTCCGTCAAATACAGATCCATTTTCCCTGGCCCCAAATTCTGTCACGATGACGAACCGGAACGCTAACTGTCGACCGTCGCGGTGCGCAAATCCCGAGGCGAATTCCCAGAAACCCTACTGCAGATCTGTTGAATGATTCCGCCATGTTTTCTCTGATATGAACAGTTATCAGTCGATCTACAGCAGTGACAGTTTCAATCGCGAATCCTCGCCATCTTTCTCGGAGTGATGACAACGATTGCGGTTTGGATCTACCAGCCGAAATACGAGTGGATGGCGATCGAGCGCGGTGAGGCAACTCCATGAGGTCCATCGCGGCACACATCCGGCCAAGCTCGAACGCGATAAACAGGCACTCCTCGACGCCATCGCCGCCGACGATGACAAAGCCGAGGGTAACACGCTATGATCGAGATATGAGCACGGTTCACATGAACGAAAACGAAGTAGCGGCCAACTTCGCCGGCGTGCTGGAGAAGATTCGCAACGGCGTTGAAGTTATCGTCGAGCAAGATCACCGGCCGGTCGCCGTCATTCGTGCGCCAGTACCGGAAGGCCGATTGCTTTCGGAATGCATTGCTTTAGCCGAGGCGCGTGGCACGACCGCAACCCTCGACGAAGGCTTCATGAACGACGTCGAGCAAGGCATCCGAGAGCGCAGCAAGCCATGGAATCCGCCATCCTGGGAGTAATCCTCGATTCCAGCGCCATGATTGACGCCGAGCGGCAGAATCTCGATGTGACGCGCTTCCTGAAACACATTACGGTGAAAACCGGCAATCTCAAAGCCGCGCTTTCCGTCATCTCGGTAGCCGAACTCGCCCATGGAGTCCATCGCGCGAACACTCCGGAACGCCGCCAAAGACGCCGGGCTTTTCTCGACGATCTGAAAGCCACCGTTCCGGTTTATCCGATTACGGCGGATACGGCGGAACTGATAGGCAGGATCGATGCCGAGACGGAAGCTCGAGGCTTCACTATCCCTTTCGATGACCTGCTGATTGGAACGTGTGCCTTGGAACGAAACTTCGCTGTGGCGACGCACAATGAACGCCACTTCGGAAAGATTCCTGGCCTTCAGATCATCTCGCTTTAGCCGCCGTCCCTCTCTTCCGATTCTCCACGCCGGTCCTCCTGTCCAGAGTGAAGCTTCGCCGCTCGCACGCCCGCGCCTGTAACGGTTGCGGTTCGTTCCCGTACATCTCAGCTATGAGAGAACGCGGGAGTATAATCGGCGATCAGATCGCTCAAGCCAACCTGCATTTCCTGGAGGAATCCGGTTTTCTTCGCGCAGCTGAAAAATATTTGGGACCTGGGTATAAGGAAGTCTCGCGGTATGTCTCGGCCGACGGTCTGCGCCAAGTTCGGTTCGGCCCGCAGGAGGTTTTTGGCCAAGTTATGCACGGACACTTTGAAGCCTTCGACACTCCTGGCGGACGAATAATCGAGAACACAGTGGTAAGGATTATCGGGCGATGAACGATTACGCGGTTCTGCATAAGGTGACACTGAATCAGAAGCATAAATCCACTCCGGTGTCGACGTCTTCGAGTCCTTCATCGATCAGCCGATCGATTTCTTCGGATGTATATTCTTCGCCAAGCTCGCGAGCGATGATGACGAACCGGAACGCTATTTGTCGATCGATTGCGGTGCTTACCACGGCCGGTGTGGGGACTTGGATACGCTTGCGGCGGATCATGCCGGATTGCTGCCTCAAACTCGTCCGTCAGAAAATTCTCTTGATTACCCCTTCGCTTCTCTCGATAATGCGCGGCTATAACTATAAAGAGACTGCGGCCGCCGGCTTGAAAAGGAGTTCGAGTCCACTTCGTTTAGCCTTGTTCGTAGGGAGACATTTCGCCATTCCGAAAAGAATGGTTTGCAGGCAGGAGTGTTTCGTATATGAGGCGTGCCCGGTTTTTGCTTTTCACCTTCGCTCTCCTGAACGTTATCTGTTGTTTCTCATCTTCTCTTCAAGCTCAGGCCCCTTCGGTCGAAGTGGTTGTTCTTATCGAGAAGGCACTGCTGAAGCACGGCGCCGCATGGGCTTCCGGACAGATCACGGATTGGATTTCCGACGGCAAGCTGACGCTGTTTACCGTCAGAGGTCCACAAGCCACGTTCGACATCACCGTCACGCGCAAAGGAAAAT
Organism: uncultured Solibacteraceae bacterium; assembly: GCA_964633285.1. Classification (GTDB taxonomy): domain Bacteria; phylum Acidobacteriota; class Terriglobia; order 20CM-2-55-15; family 20CM-2-55-15; genus 20CM-2-55-15. The sequence goes on from CAZWGA010000071.1 coordinate 29,174, forward strand.
CGCAGATTCAGCGCGTCACGCGGCAGCCGTCCGGAGAAATCCGCGAAGGATCCGACGGTAGCCGCACTTGGCACGCGCTCGCGGGGCAGTCGGTGGCCGGAGCTCAGGGGCGCACGCAGCAATTCCTCGAAAGCCAGACCGTACGTTCGATTCAAACGCTATTCAACTATCAGGCTGAAGGATTGATCTTGCGGGACGCCGGAGTGAAAGGCGCCGCGCATTGGGTCGAGGCTGAAGACAAGCAGGGCCGGAAGACGGCCTACGCGATCGATCAGCAGAGTTCGGCGATTACGGAATTGCGATTCGTGACTGGCCGCTCCCGGGACATCTTCAACCACTCTTTGGCGGACCACACCGACCGGTACGTGTTTTCCGATTTCCAGATCATCCAGGGTCTTCTCACGCCGTTCAAGATCGAGCGGTACAGCGACGGTTTCAAGGTGGAAGAAATGCAGTTTAACAATGTTCGCTACAACACCTCCGTGAGGGACGATGTCTTTCGGCCGTAATCGATGAGAACATCGAGAATCCTTTTTCATCTCGCATGGCTGCATGTAACGTTGCTCCTTGCGGCGGGAACCGGGCAGGCGCAGAGCCCGCAGCCCACGTCGATCGCGTTCAACGTTGCATCCGTGTACGCCGGCGCCGACGGCTACACGGTGACTCTCCGGGATGCCAATAACACCCCGGTCGCCAACATCGATGTAGACGAAGAGTACACGTTGAATGGAGACACAACCACCTGCGGAGACGCCTCCGGCCCGTGTTATTCCACGACGGCGCCGGACAGTTTTCAATAGCGCTTGTGAATCATTACGTACCCGTGGGGACGTACACGGTTACAAAAATCAAGAATCATCTGAACACCGCCTGGACCGTGTTGAATCCGGGTGTGACATTAACGGTGTATCCGCCAAAGCCGAATTCACTCTCGATTAGTCCGTCAACTGTGACCGCAGGCCTGAACGGCCAGGACACGTACACAATGACCGTCGGTGAGGGTGGTTTGGTGAATCTCGATGTGAAACGCAAGATCAACAACGGCACGGAACAGACCTTTTACAACTTTGTGGCGCTCGACGGAACCCCGCCGCCACCCGGCGATGGCGATCCAACGGGACACGCCAACATCACGGTCTCTAACTGCGCCGCGCCGGGCGCCTACCAGTACACAGGTTTCAAGAACGACGCCAATGGAGACGACACGTGCGTGTCTCCAGGTTCGCCTCCAACGGTGACCGTCGATTCCAGTCCGGCAGTTACGTCCTTTTCTCCCGGCAGCGGCCCGCGCGGCTCAGCCGTGACGTTGACGTTCAGCGGCAGAAATCTGTGTTCGGGGCTGAGCCTGTCGGCGCAAACTTCGGGCGGCGCATCATGGCAGGGGATCACGTTTTCCAACGTAACGGCGGATGGAGCATCGGGTTCCGCCACGATGACGATTGCGGCAGATGCCTGGGTCGGCGACATGACGATCAAAGTCACCGCAAGCTATGGCCAAACCACGATCGCGTTTACCGTGACGAACGGTGCGGCGCCCATGATCTCGACGATCAGTCCGGCAAGTTCCACGCAAGGCGCTACAGGTACGATTACGATCGCTGGTTCCAATCTCGCAACGGCGACGCTGGCGAGGAGCGGAATGACATTCACGAATTATGTCTACAGCCCTCCCGACGGAAGCCGGCTCACGGCATCGTTTACGGTTGCCTCGAATGCGGCAGCGAGCGGCCAGATCACGGTGACTAATTCCATAGGTTCGACGTCCGCTTCGTTCCCAATCTTCGCGGCAGGAACCGTCTTCTGGAAGAAAGACTACATTCAGGACGAGAGCGGTCTGGTAGTGGCAACGGCGGAAGTGAATCCATCACAACCCACGGATACAGCGCCGGCAGCCCCAACGGGTTTATCGGGGACGGGCGGCTTGTTGCAGGTGACGCTGAATTGGACCGACAACAGCACGAATGAAACATTTTTCTGGTTGGGCCGCAGGCGGCATAGCGAACCCAATTACTCTCTGCTTACAACGCTGGATGCGCATACGGGCACAGGTGGCATGAGCTTTGCCGACATCGGCCTTCCCGCGGGAGCATACGATTACTGCGTTTCGGCGTACCGCGGAGCTGTCCAATCCGCTTCGTCTTGTGTGGCGAATGTCACGGTAAGTGATGGGACAGACACGACTCCTCCGACAGCGCCCACGGGACTGTCCGCCATTGCGATCAGTTCCACGAGGGTGCAGCTTCAATGGAATGCCTCGACGGACAATGTCGGAGTGCATCACTACAGGATCGAAAGGTACGCCAACACAGGCACCGAACAGATCGACACGCCATCGAATGCCACTACGTTTACGGACGAGTTCGCGAGCGCCGGGATTGCATATCGCTATCGAGTCCGGGCGCTCGATGCGGCCGCCAATGTGTCCGATTACAGCAACAAGGATCTGGCGACGACTATCGTGTTTGAGGACGACCCTCTTATCGCTCGAGTGACAGTGATCAGAGCGCAACATGTGCTTCAATTGCGCCAGGCCGTGAATGCTGTCCGGGCGACGGCAGGGCTGACCGCGGCGAACTGGGCCGATGCCTCTCTGGCAGGAGTCGCAGTCAAGGCGACGCATATCCAGGAATTGCGAGACCGGTTGACCGAAGCGCTGACGGGGACGGTGTTCGGGTTCAGTGCACCCAGCTTTATGGATCCCACGTTGACACCCAAAATCACCACTATCAAGACAGTTCATATTGAGGCTTTGCGTCAGTACGTAAAGTGAGGAGAGGGATGCGGAGATACATTCGTTTGGCAATTTGCTCACTGGCGGCTCTGGCTCCGCTGACGGCACTGCCGCTCTCCGCGCAGGCGCCGGTGCCGGCGCCGTTGCCGGTGCAGAGGCTTCTCGATGCCCATCATGCGTGGAAGACGGCGCCGCATTCCGTGCTGATCACGGGAACGACCACGCTTGGAGGCGGAACAACTCCGCTGAAGATCACGGCCACTCGACAGGAAGAAATCCTCATTGAGCGTGGAACAAAGAAACAGGTTGTCACCGGCTCGACAAACTTTACCGATGACGGAACCAAGCTGAGTTTCGCACCGACAAGCGGTGGGTTCGTTCAACTCGATGTGACCGGCGTTTTCTTTTTAGCGCAGCTACTCGACCGGCCGCTGACGGCGAGCGCTCCCAAGGACGCCCAGTTGCCTCAGGGGAAGACTCAACAAGTCCATATGAGCACCGATCGAAAGGCCCTGGAATACGGCAGAATTCAGGTCAAGGACCAGTTCGACGTTTACATCGACGCATTTGGTTTGCTTGCCGGCATTGCCAGGACTTTCAACGAAACCGACTCCAGATTCCGCTACACGATCGCGTACACATTTTCGGATTACAAAGAAACCGATGGCGTGTTGTTGCCTTACCGCATCCAGGCATTCCTCACGGGAAATAAGATTGAAGAGATCGTTGTCGAGTCGTACCAGTTCGACGTCCCGGCAGCGTCTTCTCTGTTCGCGCCTCGGAGGACGCCATGAAGTTTCTACTTTTGAGCGCCTCCATCATTCTGTGCTTAGCCGTCACATCGTCCGCTCAGGGTCTTGAAACGACACCCGGTTCACAAACAGGAAGGGAGCCGTTCAGTTCCTACTTCGATGCGGGTATCGACAGCATCAATCTCTACAACGGAAATCTTTTTCTGGATCTAACGCTTTTCAGCCGGTCTGGCCGCGAACTTTCGACGGGATTGCGACTTACTTACAACTCGCAAAAATGGCAGCCGCAGTATTGCACTATTTATGAATGCGCTTGGTATTCGGGTGGATGGACGGTGTCCGACATCATCGGGGAATTCATGGGCTTTACCTATGAAGTTCAGAACTCGTGTGGTCAGGGCGGGAACACGTTCAACCTGTACGCCACGTGGGTCGATGGTCTTGGAACCAAGCATCGCTATTATGCTCCATCGTCCGACTGCAATAACCCACCGGCTTACACAAACGCGACGTATCAGGCTCTCGACGGCGATGCTTCTCAACTGATTGTCGGAAACTCCACGAGCGACGTGCGGATTAAGTTCAAAGACGGCCGCATTCTGGATTTCGGCCATACGGCGGCCAGTCCCATCAATGGCCGTCCCGCAGTGTTCACGCCCAACGGCAACTACTGTCCCGTCCCAGACGTTCGGAACAGTCTAACCGGCGTTTAAGTTAGAGCTGTT
>CAZWGA010000072.1:0-33284 GCA_964633285.1 uncultured Solibacteraceae bacterium
AAATCGAGATTAATTTTCGCGAACGCTCGCAACAGCATAGAGTCGGCTGAAAAACCTCGGCTTCAAAAGGCCGAGGCGAAAAAACAATTTAAGAGCATAGAAGGGCAACGAACGCCCGACGAACCAGAAAGGATAAATCGGATCGGACCGTTCGATAACAACCTCCGGCGAATAAGGACGCAGAAGGCCGTCCAGGGACTGCGGATCAAAGAAATGCAGGTGATCGGATGAAAGCATGTGCGCATACGTCACATCATTCGCCCTCATGCGATCGACATCTTCGGAATTCGGCACGGTAATCAGGACATTTTTCTTCGCCACGCGGAATGCCTCGTTCAGAATCGGCTCGATGTTGGCTAAATGTTCGATCACTTCAAACAGTAATACGGTATCAAAGGAACGATCCTGGAACGGCAGAAGCGAATCGACTTTCGTAACCGAAAGACCGCGAGCCGCGCCGGCCTTGAGATATTCGAGATTGATATCGCAACCCACGCAGCTCAACCCGTGCGACTTCAGGGCGAGACTGTATGCTCCATAACCGCAACCCAGGTCCAGCACCGAATGTCCCGCATGTGAGCGCGCAAAGCGAACGAAAGCCCGATAGTGTTCGTCAGGCTTTGCGGGAAATCCAGGCTGATAAAAATCGTCTCGCTTGCGAATCATTATTTAAACGTTTGCTATTATCAACGCCCTGATGGGCAACCGGCATCGATTTCTGCTCGCCGCGTCATTCCTGTATCTGGCGGCGGCGAACCTGATTTGGATCGCGCGCGACGACAGGCCTCCGTTCTGGGACATGGCCGCTCATCAGACATGGGCGCTTCAGATTTATGATGCGTTCGCGAGTTCCGGACTCCGCGCAATCCTGTCGATTCCATATCTGACCGGCTCGTATCCTCCGTTCTATCATTCGGTCGTTGCCGCGTTCTACGCGGTGTTTGGAAAAACAGTCGATGCGGCGCAATGGGCGAATCTGCCGGCAATCGCTCTCCTCTTCATTGCAACCTATGGAATCGGACGCGAGCTGCTCGATCCGTTTCCTGCGGCGCTGGCGGCCGTTATTGTCAATTTCTATCCCATTCTGGTCTGGCTCTCCCGCGAAACTCTGATCGACTATTGGCTCACGGCCATCACCGCTGCCGCCATGTGGCTTCTTCTGTGCACGCGCGAATTCAGCAGCCGCAGATACGGCATCCTCTTCGGAATTGTCTGCGGCATCGGAATGCTGACCAAATGGACGTTCGTCTTTTTTGTGGCCCTGCCCGCGTTCTGGTACGCCACAAAAAACTTCAAGAATGCGTTTATCGCCGCGTTGGCAGGACTCGTAGTAGCCGCGTCATGGTACGCGCTATCACTGCACCGGCTCGCGATGCTGCTCGCCATCAACAATGCCGGCGCAATCAGCGAAGGAGATCCGGGAAGGCTGAGCTGGCAATCCATTGTTTTTTATGTCCGGGTTCTGGAGGGCTATCAACTGTTTCTGCCGATGTTCCTCGCGTTTCTTGCGGGAGCCTATCTCCTCGCGAACAACTGGGAATCCAAATGGACTCCCATTGTCCTCTGGATTCTTGGCGGATGGGCCGGCCTGCTGTTGTTTCAAAACAAAGATCCGCGTTATACGGCGCCGTTGTTGCCGGCCGTGGCGCTCGTCACATGCGCATGGTTTCACCGGCGCGAATATCTGGCGCTGATATTCATTCCCATCCTTCTCTTTGAGCATTACCTGGTCTCGTTCGGTATTCCGCAGTTGCCTCCGGCCGTTGTGTTACTCAACGGACAAGCAGGGCCGCTGCCGTGGAACTGGAATCTGTATACGCAGCGGTACTTCAACTTGTGGGGACCGCCGGCGCGTGAAGACTGGAAGATTCAATACGTGCTGCAGGCTATAGCTCGATCCAACCGGCAATCCGTCCGGCTTGGCATGGTTCCGGATATCCCCCGGTTCGACACACAGGCATTTGAGTTTTATATCGCGCGGGACCATCTTCCGGTCACGATCGATCGCTTGACCAACTTTTACGCCGAAACCATCCGGGCCAGCGATTATGTCCTCGCTTCTGAAAAGGATCGCGGCTTCGAAGCGGGGTCGGCATTCACAGATGAACTCGCAAGAATCAATTACTACGTGAGCAGCCGTCCGGAAACTTTTCAGATGGTGGATCGATTCTCGCTGCCGAATGGAGATGTGATCCGGCTTTATAAGGTCGTTCACACATGAAGATTTATCTGTTGCTTGCCGGAGTCGTTTTCGTGAGCGCAGCGCCGTTTGCGTCTCGTGCGATCTACCTCGACGAGCATATCTTCCTGCAGATCGCCAAAGCCGTGCCGGCTCACCCATTTTTTCCGCAGGAAGCTCCCGGAATGTTCTTTGGGATTCCAGTCCCGAATTTTGCCGCTCACACGCATCCACCGGTGGGAGAGTATGTTCTTGCGGCGCTGTATACGGTCTTCGGCACTTTTCGGGAAATCCCATTCCATCTTGCTTTCTCTGTTTTCGCGATCATCGCTGTCGTGGCTTTCTACAATCTGGCGAAACGTTTCACGGCTGAGCCGCTGTACCTCACGTTGCTCTTTGCCGCGACTCCCGCATTCTTTGTCTACGTCCCGACGATCATGATGGACATCCCGATGCTCGCGTTTCTACTGGCGGGTTTTGCTTTGTATTACTCCCCTCCTCAACTGAGGAGCGCCTCATCTGAGGAGGAGAGCCGGCGCGCGGCGCTACCGCTTGCCGCAATTTGTTTCACTCTCGCACTCGGGACCGGTTACTCCGCGGCGGTGCCGCTGACATGCTTCTTCATCGGATTGCTCGCAGCGAGGCGCCCGAAGCGCGAACTGCTTGCCGTCGCTGCAGCGCCGGTGGTGATCGCACTGTGGCTGATCGCGATGACGATCCACTTTGGTGAATTCCCTCTTGTGCGTACGGCGCAGTTCTTCGTTACGCAGGGCTCGATGCGGCACATGATTGAAAATCGCGCACTCGTGCAGCGCCTTGTGGATACGGGCCGGATGCTCGGCAATCACATTCTCGCCACTCTTACGTTTCTCGGAGGCGTAACGGTTTTTCCGTGGCTGGCGGTGAGCAAGCGTGTGTGGCCGATCATCATGCTTTTCCTGCTGGCGGGTCTTTACGCTCCGTGGCCGTCTTACGTTTACCCCATCTGGATTGCGGTTCTGGCTTCGGCAGGCGTGGCGATCCTCGTGGTGTTCGGACAATCGGCAAAACGCCTCGTCGCCTCCGGCGCCAATAGCGGTGAAGCATTTCTGTTGTTGTGGCTTCCGGCAACGCTGCTGTTCTTCATCGTGGTCGCCGACATGATCAACGCGCGCTACATTCTTCTGTCGATCCCTGCGCTGTATTTGATCGCTTTCCGCGAAACCGGCAAGCTGCGGCTGATCGGTATGTTGATTCCAACGGCGTTTCTTTCGCTGATCGTGGCTTATGGCGATTTTGTGTTTGTGAATTCCAATCGGGAGTGGGTCGAGCAGAACGTCGCACCTCTCCAGCAGGAGGGCTTTCACGTGTGGGGAGGAGCGGAATCGGGTCTGCGTTTTTATCTCGAACAGAGGAACATTGTGAGCCTGACAAGCGGGGACGTCACGCCCATGCCCACCGACCTTATCGTTCGCGATGCGCCCGGTTTTCCTTTCCGCTATTCCCTGTCGGAACGCATCGAGCCTCTTCTGATTCCGCTGCGCACGTTTACTCTGGGAAGTGGATTTCCCGTTCGAACCTTCAACGCGCAGGCTCGAGCCGGATTTCACGACAGCCGCCTGGGCCTCGCTCCGTTCATGATCTCGACAGCGCCTTTCGATCGAGTCGAAATCTCGGAAGTGTGTCCGCTTCCCGGAGCCGTCTACAGTCCGCAGGGACCGATTCTCGAGCAAACCGAGGCGGAGCGCGAGTTTCCGATGAGACTTCCAACCAATACCAAAATAGAATATGAGCTCCAGGGCGGAGATGGCATAGTGGCCGTGACTACGAACGGCTTGCGGTTGATGAAAGGACCATCGCCGAAAATCGTGTGGAGGAATTTCCAGATTGTCCCGAAACAGTTCGCAGTTCAATAAGCAAAACGAACTGATCCGGTCTCTTCGTAAACAGCTCGAAGCATCGGAGCGCGAACTCGCCGATCAAAAATGGATCTTTGAACAATTCCTCCAGTCACCGTCATGGCGCCTGACCGCGCCGATCCGCTGGCTGGCGAAATTATTCCGAACTCTGCGAGACAGGATTCTGTCGAAGCCCGCGTCAGGTACGGCCGGCCCCGCCCCACTGCAGGAAGTATCAACAGATGAGTTCGAGCCATTCGAGCCCGCACCCAATGCCAAGGAATTCTTCACAACTCTTTACCGCGTTCACCTTCAAAGTTTCCTGAGCTCGAAAGCGCAGCTTCGCCTTCCAAGTAGTAATGCTCCGGAGATATCCGTCATTCTTGTGCTGTTCAATCGCGCTGAACTCACGCTGGCATGCCTGCGATCCCTGGCTGAAAATTCTTCGGAGCGTCTCGATATCGTCGTGGTCGATAACGCTTCGTCCGATGAGACTCCTCTTTTATTGAATCAACTCGCAGGCGCGCGAATCATTCGCAATTCGGAAAACCGGAATTTTCTTCTCGCCGTGAATCAGGCAGCGCGTGAAGCGCGGGGGAATTATCTGCTTCTGCTGAACAACGATGCGCAGATCCTGCCGGGAACGTTGCAATCGGCGATGAGAACTCTTCAAAGTTCGCCGGACATCGGAGCGGTGGGAGGCCGGTTGATATTACTCGACGGCACGCTGCAGGAAGCCGGCAACATCATGTGGCGGGATGGGTCGTGTCTCGGATACGGGCGCGGCGATAATCCCTTCGCCCCGATGTATATGTTCCGCCGCGATGTCGATTACTGCTCCGGAGCATTCCTGCTGACGCCGCGACGCATCTGGGAAGAACTGGGCGGATTCGATGAAGCCTTCAAACCCGCCTACTACGAAGAAACCGATTATTGCGCGCGTTTGTGGGAACGCGGACTTCGCGTCGTTTATGATCCCAATTCGGTTTTGATCCACTACGAGTTCGGAAGCTCGAGTTCGACGGAAAGCGCACTCGCTCTGCAGCGCGATCATCAGCGTATTTTCGCGGCACGCCATCAAAACCTGCTGTCGCGGCATCCGGAACCGGATATGAATTCGATTCTTCCCGGGCGAATGAAGGATCGCGGCGGAAAACGCGTTTTGTTCCTCGACGATCAGGTCCCGCACAACTGGCTGGGCTCAGGCTTTCCGCGGGCTCAGGCGATTCTGCGAACTCTCGTGGCACAGAATTGTTTCGTCACGTTCTATCCGTTCTCGCTGATGGAGGAAGGGTGGGCTTCGGTCTACGCCGATATGCCGGCTGAAGTGGAATTCATGGTGGGTTATGGGCCGCCGCTTCTCGAACCATTCCTGAGAAACAGGCCGGGCTACTACGATGCGATATTCGTCAGCCGCCCGCACAACATGAATATCCTGAAACCCATTCTCGATGCCCATCCGGAATGGTTCGAACACACCGACGTCATCTACGATGCCGAAGCGATTTTCGTCACGCGTGAAATCACGCTGCGGCAGATGAGCGGCAATCCGTTGACTCCCGAAGAAGCTGAGAAACTCTTCCACGAAGAAATCGCGCTGGCAGCCGCCGCAGATTGCGTTATTGCCGTTTCAGAGCCCGATCGTGACGAGTTCCGGAAACATGGCGTCGAGCGCGTGCAGGTTGTGGGGCATTCGCTTTCGGTAAACCCCACGTCGCTGAATTTCATCCAGCGCAGGGGCTTTCTTTTTGTCGGCGCGATTCACGAAGAGTGCAGTCCGAATGGCGATTCGGTGATCTGGTTTCTTGAAGAGGTCTTTCCAAAGATTAAATCCCAGCTCGGAGAGAATGTTCCACTCACCATCGCGGGTGTGAACAAATCCGCCCGCGTGCGCGAACTGGCCGGCGAATCCGTGCGAATTACCGGACACGTTCAGGATCTGACCGGGCTCTACGATGAAGCGCGCGTTTTCATTGCCCCCACTCGATACGCCGCGGGGATTCCGCACAAGGTTCACGAAGCCGCTGCCCGGGGATTGCCCGTTGTGGGAACGCCCCTTCTTGCGTCGCAGTTGGGTTGGCGCGATCACGATCCATTCCTGATTGCCGGCGATGCGGAAACCTTTGCGAAGAGATGCATTGAATTGCACGAGGACGAAGCGTTGTGGCATGGACTGCGGGAAGCGGCACTCCGGCGAGTCGAGAAAGAGTGTTCGAAGAAGACTTTCGAGCAAGGCGTGAAAGAAGTATTAGCGCGAGTTAAGACCCGCGACTACATGCGCGTGAGCACATAACGTCATGTTGGAATGGACCGGCGAACGCTTTCTTCCCTGGATCAAGGAATCGACGATCGCGTACGAGCACCTTCATCGATATGCTTACGCATCCACACTCGTCAAAGGCAAACGCGTTCTCGATCTTGCATGCGGTGAAGGATACGGATCGAAGATGCTTTCCGAAACCGCCGTAACCGTCACGGGCATTGATATCGACGAAACGGCCGTCGATCACGCAACGCAAAAGTACGGGAGCAGCAAGCTGCGTTTTATTCGTGGCTCCATCACTTCGGTTCCCGTTCCGGAGGATCATTCATTCGACGCCATTGTGTGCTTTGAAGCGATCGAGCACATCGCGGAGCAGGATCAACTGCTGTCGGAAGTCAAACGGCTGTTGACGCCTTCGGGCCTCTTCATTGTCTCGACTCCCAACAAGGTCATCTATCACGATGAATCGCAGGAAGAGAATCCCTACCACGTGAGGGAACTCTACTTTGAGGAGTTCGAGGAACTTCTCCGCCGGTCTTTTCGTAATGCAACATTCCTGGGCCAGCGCATTCATCCAGGATCGAGTATCTGGCCCATCGGAATGGGCGACGCTTCAAACCGGAACGGCTTTGTTGAATTCGTCATCAATCGGGAGGAAGCGGCTTTTCAGTTCGTCGCCGCTGAAGACCGTACGCCGCTGTATTTCATCGCGGTCGCTTCGGATTCTGAGGATTCCCTGCCGCGTCACGGCAGCATCCTGCTGGATCAATCGGACGGGCTCATCAAGGAAAAGGATCTGGTCATCGAGGAAATTACGCACAACCTCGAAGACACCAAAGCTTCCGCCGCCGAGGCCATCCAGTGGCACGAACAACAGGTGCGCGATCGCGAAGAGACGATTGCTTCGCACGAACAAGCGCTGCAATGGCGCGAGAAGCAGATCGACGATCTGAACGAGAAAGCCGAACAGTTGAACAAGGGACTGGAGTGGAGAGCCCGGCAGGTTACCGATCTCGAGGCCGCGATCACCGAAAAAGACGGTGCTCTCGCCTGGCGCGAAGAACAGGTGAAAGATCTGGAAACCGGAAAGGCATTCTGGGAACGCGAAGCCGCATCGCTGAATGCTTCGCTTCAGAATACGCGGCTTCAGCTTGGCCGGGCGAGCGACGAACTCGCAGGCATTCATGCCAGCGCGGGTTGGAAACTCATCATGCGGTTACGGCGTATTCGAGACGGCCTGCTCGCGCTTACGGGACGCGGGAAACCTCACGCGTAATGGCGGACGCCCGAACGCGCACGGGAATGCGCATGTTTCCGTACGTTGTGGTTCGCTGAATCACTTCGAGGGCGTAGGCATTCTCAACCCAGTCGCACATCTCATATTGGTTCAGCATGCCGTCGGCGACCGCCGGTGAAATGTAATAGAACCCTTCCCGCAGGAACGGCACATCGAGGACAAAATCGATGGACAACCGATCGCCCGCAACGGCTTCAGGCAAACGCATCCCTTCGAACGTTACGTTCGTTCCCGTCACATCCTGGCCCAGGCGGTTCCGCAGCATGAAGCCGATATTCGGGTGCTGTACTTCATCCTGAAACTGGACGGAAATGCGAATGCAAATGCGGTCACCCTGCGTGACACTGCTGACCGGATCGCCGGTTTCAGCATAGACGCCGATTCCGGTGACGCGCGCCTTCTCGTTTCCAAACCGGTGATCCACATTCGGGAGGTGTTCGATAAATCTCGGCAGACGCGCGAGCGCATCCTCGGGCAAATCGAGTTCGGACGACGCGACCAGCGGCTTGCCGACGGCTTGTTCGTCCATGATTTCCTTCCGGCCTCGAATGACCATTGCCGCGAGATATTTCGATACGACTTCGTCGGTCTTTCCTTCCATCTCAATCTCGCCATGATTCATCCAGATGGTTCGATCGGCCAGGCTTCGTACGGCTTCAAGGTCGTGCGACACGAACAGAATCGTGACGCCCTGATGTTTGAGCTGCTGAATGCGCCGAATGCAACGCTGCTGAAAAAAGATGTCCCCGACCGAAAGGGCTTCGTCCACGATAAGGATATCCGGATCCATGTGGATCGCCACCGCAAACGCGAGCCGCACAAACATGCCGCTCGAGTATGTCTTCACCGGCCTGTCGACGAATTCACCGATCTCTGCGAATTTTTCAATCGAGGGAATCCGGCCGCGCGTCTCAGCGTCCGTGAACCCCAGGATCGACGCGTACAGATAAATATTTTCGCGGCCGGTGAATTGCGGATTAAAACCCGCTCCCAGCTCCAGCAGCGCCGAAACACGGCCGCCCGCATCAACCTTGCCGGACGTCGGCCGCACAACGCCCGCGATGATACGGAGCAGCGTGCTTTTGCCGGAGCCGTTCTCGCCGATAATCCCCAGACAGCATCCGCGCTCCACCTCGACATCAACGTTTTTCACCGCCCAGAACGGCTCGTGATAACGGCGCCGGCCGAACGTCAGCAATTCTTTCAAATGATCCGAAGGATGCCGGTAAATCCGAAAACACTTCGAGACTTTCTCAGCGTGGATGATGGCCATACCCAAGCGGGATTCTATCGCGAACGACGAAAAAACGCGGGTGTAAAACCAGGCATTTGAGAGTGGAGATCCCAAAATCTGAGATCTCAAATATTGGGATCTGCACTCTCAATGCATTGTTTTACACCCGCGCCAGGCGCCCTCTCAACCTTCCTGGCAAACACGCAATACTGGCCGCCGATCGGCAGGCGCCACGCGGCATCTTCCACTCTCGCGAAATACGCGTACAAACGCTCAGGGAACAGAAGGAAGTAGCGGCGTTCAATGATGACGGCGCCCGCTGCAACCAGGAGCCGGCGCGTTTCTCCCGCCTTCAGTAAATGCGCATCGGCATCGACGGGAGTCCGCGACACGATAATTCGCGTGGCGGGATTGAGCGGATTGTGTTCGATCACGCAGAAAATACCGCCGGGCTTGAGCAGCCGCAGGGGCTCGGGAGTAAACGAAGCACGATCGCGCGGAGGAATGTGATGAAACACGCCAACCGCGGTTATGAAATCAAAAATCCCGTCATCGAAGGGCAGCCGGTCGAGCGACTTCTGATGCCGAACATCGAGATCCGCACAGGATTGCAGCATTCCTTCCGATGGGTCGCAGCCCGCCGCCGACTTGAAATAAGGTTTTCCCGAGCGCAGCAGATCGCCCTGGCCGCAACCCACATCCAGCCACGACAGTGTTTGAGAATCGATTCCGGCGCGTTCGAAGAATTTCCGTATGACCTGAATTTTCCGCTCGAAGAAAAATCGGCTCGATGCGGCAAACGCATCACGGATGGGATCGCGGATCAGTTCGGCGTATCGATCGGCGTAGGCGTCAAACTCGGCCGGTTTTTGCTGCCGTGGGCTCATAGCGGGATTCGATGTTTTCGTTCGGCAGGATGACTGCCTTCGCAACCTCAGGCTGCGATCCTCTCAGATTCGCGCTATCCGCGACCACGTACAACGGGCGTCCCTTCGCTTCTTCGTAAATGCGCGCGACATATTCTCCAACAAGGCCGATGGCCACGAGCGTTGCCCCGGAAAAAACGATATTGAGGATGACAAGCGATGTCCAGCCAGGCACTGTCAAGTGCAGGACGACCGCTGCAAACACGCTGTACACCGCGAATGCGGCGCCGCACGCGGCCACGAACAGGCCGAAGAATATGCTCATCCGAAGCGGTAATGCCGAAAACGAAGAAATGGCGGTCCACGCGAATCGAATCATCTTTGCGGGCGAATACTTCGTGGTTCCCGCCGCGCGCGCGCCGCGCTTGTAAGGCAGGATGACTTCACGCAAACCGAGCCATGCGACCATGCCGCGCATGAACCGGTGTTGTTCGCGAAGACCTCGCATCGCGATGACCGCGCGCCTGCTGAACAGCCGGAAATCGCCGACTTCATCCTGAATGCGTTTATCCACCATGCGCCGCATGATCCAGTAAAACAGTTTTGCTGTTGCTCTCTTGAACCATCCGTCGCCTTCCCGCGCCATACGTTGAGGCGACACGACGTCGTATCCCTTTTCGATCAGACTCATCATCTCCGGCAGAAGTTCCGGAGGATCCTGAAGATCGGCATCGATCACCGCAACCGCATCGCCCGTTGCAAAATCCAGTCCCGCCGTAATTGCAGCCTGATGGCCGAAATTGCGGCTGAAAAAAAGAACCTTGATCGCCGAATCGGCTGAGGAAGCGAGACGCAATGCCTCGGTGGTTCCATCGCTGCTGCCGTCATCGATGATGATGATTTCGTAGCTGTACCTCGTCGCGGACATCACTCGCTTCAGTGTCGAGAGAAGTTGCGGCAGGACTTCCATTTCATTGTGGACGGGAACCACTATCGAAAGCATGGTCGAGGCGCCATTCTAGCACAGGCCGTGTGGCCGCCCGGATGAGCCGGCCCGCGGCTACAGACTCAGGTGATAGCCGATATAACGAACGTAGCGGAGGCGGGTGTAAAGCGTTTCGCGCGATGTGACCTGGAGCGCATTGCGCCCGAACAGTTCGTCATACTCTTCGAGTCTTCGAACGTATTTCCCTCGATCCATTTTGGAAAAGAAATTATTGATGAAGGTTCCGTTAAAGTAGGCCACATCGAAAGTCACGAGCCGGCGCGGAGACGAACCGCCCTGCCGCAATCGTCGAATGATGGCGCCGAACACGTCATCCGGCAGATGGTGCACAACGCCGATCATCAAAACCACGGTAGGTTGCAGCTCGCGATAGGCATCATCCCAGGCATCGCCTTCGAGAAATCGAATGTTGTTTGCTGAAAACCGTGTATTCGCGCGCTCGAGCGCAAATGCATCGAGATCCACTCCGAGATATTCTTCGCAGTCGAGATGACTCAGCAACTGTCCGGTTCCGCATCCAAGGTCGAAGACGCGGTCTGTTTTCTTCACACCGCAAAAGCGCGCGAGCGCTTCATGATCGATGCCTCCAACGACGAGGGGACGAATCGTGTCGTAAACCCACGGTAGCGCCAGAAATCTATCTTTTGCGGTCTGCAGGCTCATTTTGATAGCTTAACGGCCCGGAATGCCAAGCCTCCGACTTGACATGAAATCGCAACGGTCCTTCCCGTTGTTGGCAACTCTCATCCTCGCAGTGGTGGTTGGTGCAGCCTACTTTCCGATTTTTCTGGGCAAAGTGCCCATACCGATCGACAAAGTACTGCAGTTTCCGCCGTGGGAAAACTACGTCCGCGCGCAAGCTTCGCAGGAAACCGCCGACATCGGCGACCTTGTCACTTTCTTCTACCCGCTTCGCTCGTTCGCAGCCGATGCGGTAAAGAAAGGAACGCTGCCCCTCTGGAACCCTTACATCTTAGCCGGAGCTCCATTTCAGGCAAACGCACAATCGGCCCTGTTCTATCCGGCAACATGGCTGTATTTCCTTTTCCCCATGACGACGGCGTGGACGATTCATCTTTCGTTGCGAACATTTCTCTCCGCCCTCTTCATGACGCTTTTTGCGCGATCGATCGGCGCCTCGAAAACGGGCGCAATCCTGTCGGGAATGGTCTTCTCGCTGTGCGGTTTCATGAGCGTCTGGCAGGGAGCCGCAATGGCAGACGCGGCCATCTGGCTGCCGGTGATCTGCTACGCCGTTTACCGGCTGCATCAGGAACGCTCGGGGTTTGCATTGGCTCTGGCCGCTGTCGCTTTTGCGTTACCTGTTCTCGCGGGCCATCCGGAAACCGCGGCGCACTTGACGCTCGCCGGAACGTTCACCGCGCTGGGCCTCTGGCTCTTTCCCGTACGCGCCGGAACGAATCGGTTCGACCTGCGTTTTATTGTGTGCTTCACGCTAGCCGGACTTCTGGCGATGGGACTGGCATCCATTCAAATGATCCCGACCGTGGAGTGGTTGACGCACATCAGCGCGCCGCTCGGAGGCTCATGGCCGCCGTTCCGCGGCCATCAGATCATGGCGCTCTTCTCGCGCGATATTTTCAGCAGCCCGAACTCCGCCGATCTGCCGATCCCCGAAACGGCGGCATACATCGGGATGATGACGCTGCTTGCCGCTTCAGTTGCCGCGTTCCACTCATCGAAACGGCTCGTTGCGATCCTGTCGCTTCTCACGTTTGTGGCATTGTGTGCTGTTTACGGCGTCTGGCCTGTGTATTGGCTCATCTCGCATCTCCCGGTTCTCGGCAGCATCAAGAATGGAAGATTGATTCTTGTGGCGACCTTTGGATTAGCGTCCCTCGCCGGACTCGGCGTCACAGCGCTTCAGCAAGAGGACTGGCCGAGGTCCCGCCGGCGAAATGCGTTCCTGATGTTGAGTCTCGCATTCCTCATGAGTCTGCTTCTCGTTCACCGGCTTCAACGTGCGACACACATGAAGCCGGACTTCATTCACCGTCCTTCGTTCTCGCGATCCCTGTTGTTGTTGAGCGTCATTCCACTGGCGTGGAGATTGAAGGGCGGACTCCGAGGCTCCGCATTTCCAATCCTCGTATGTGCCCTTGCGGGATTTGATCTCGTGACCTTCAGTTATGGCGCCACGAGCTTCGTTCCCCGACAGGCCGTGTTTCCGCACGCGCCTGTTTTCGATTTCCTCGCAAAGACGAACGACCCGGCCCAGTTTCGGATTGCCGAATTTGGAGGAACCTACGCTTCAAACGCTCAGGTGGTATACGGAATTCCGGCGGCGGACGGTTTCGAAATTCTTTTGAACGATCTCCACATTTTCACCACGGACATTGCGGAGAACCGGCCGGAAGCCATCAGCTTTATCGAAGACGAAGTTCTGAAGTCGCAGGACCGGCGGCTCGATCTGCTCAACGTGAAGTACCTGGTCGAAAACACATATGTTCCGGCTTTCGAAAAGATATCGGCCAGATTCCCGATGGTGTTCCGCAGCGGATCCGTCTACGTTTTCGAAAACAAATCCGTTTTGCCCAGGGCCTTTGCCGTTCCGGCAACAGGAATTGAAGTCATCAAAGGCGACGAAGGCCAGCTCCGGCGATTGCAGTCACCTTCCTTCAATCCCGAGCAGTCGGTTATTTTGGGCGAACGGCCTGCAGCCCTCACCGGGCCTTACCTTCCGGCGATGTCGTCCACCAGCGTTCAAATCATCGACAGCCAGGTGAATCAAATTCGCATGCGCGCGCAGGCCGGAATGCCCGCGGTGTTGATCGTGAGTCAGATTTATTATCCGGGATGGAAAGCGTTCGTGGATGGCCAGGAGGCCAGTGTGTTTCCTGCGGATTTGGCGCTGACGGGCCTGGCTCTGCCCTCCGGCACTCACGATGTGCAATTGGTCTTTCAACCGGCGAGTTTCAGGATTGGCGCAGGAATCACGATAGTGTCCCTGATGGTGATTGTGGGAATCTTTGTCGTCTCCGGCAGGAGACGCTTTTCAAGATAAGAGGAGGTTGGCGGCGAAACTCCCCTCCTCTCCCTCTGGGAGAGGTCGGCGCGCAAAGCGCGCCGGGTGAGGGTCGAAGTGATGGCAAACATTGGACCCTCACCGGCCGCTTTCTCTTCATGCTCGCCCTATCGGGCTCGCGCTCCGCGGCGGCCGACTCTCCCAGAGGGAGAGTGTTTTCGACGCAACACAGAAGATCAACGACACGACCGTCAATCCCAAACCCACACGAAAGCTGAGCGGCTCAAACGAAAACCGGACATGATGCTTTCCCGCGCTAACCGGGATCGCCGGGAATGCGTAATCCGCATCGATGATCGCTACCGATTCTCCATCGACCCGGGCTTTCCATCCCGGATACGCCGTCTGACTGACAACCAGCACACTTTTCTCCGGCGCGTCCACATCGAGTTCGAAACTATTCGCCTCTCTCGAAATCCACCGTATCCGCGCGCCCTCCGATGCATTCGCGCCATCTTTGGGCCACTCCGGCATTTCGCGCAGGATCACCTGCCGTTCCGGATCGAATTGCGGGCTCTTCATTCGCGCCAACTGCCAATCTTTATTTGGAATGATTTGGATACCACTCGCGAGAACGATAAACGCGGCCGGAAGTGATCGAAGGTTTTCGTACACATCGGTGTCATCGGTCGTAAATAGGAAGCGAAAACGATCCGGCCGGTTATGGAATTCCTTGTAGCGTGATTCCCACTCCGACACGACCACGTACTTCGCATTCAACATGTCGATGCGCCGGTCCTTCGAGTCCAATACACCATCGGCCGTCAGCATGACCGAATCCATTTCATTTCGCGTCACGTCTTTCAGAAACAGCTTGAGTCGTTCGAGAGGAACTTCGTAACCGCCAACGGCAGAGAGGCCGTAGAGCAGTTCGAAATTGGCGCCGAAGGCGGATCCAATCTGAGCGACGCGAAACGGCGTATCGGGACTCTTCGGTATTCTTTCGAACAACGGAATCGGAGGGAAAATGTCTCGCGGCCGCGTAAACGGTATGGCGCCGAAACTGACCGTGCCGACATCAAGCGCTACGAGACCAATGACCAGGAACTGAAATGACCCGCCGCGGAAGCCGCCCAGGATTCGCCACGCAACGAGAAGCCCGCTTGCCAGCATCAGAAAGAAAGCAACTTTGGGAAGACGCCAGAATTCGACGCGATCCATGGGAAGCAGGCGCGCCACGTAGATCATCGTCAGGCCGATCGAAAGACCCGCGGCCAATAGGAATCCGGCCCGAAATCGTCTCTGCAACGTCTCGGACGGCGTGAAGCTTTCGAGCGCCGAAATCCCCAGGCCGGTCAGGACAGCGAACCCGAAACTCGAAATCAGAACGGCCCGCGAATTCTTCATCATGCTGAGAACGGGCACATGCCGGGCGATCCAGTATCCAGGACCAATTCCAAAAGCGGCGGATATCGCAGCCGCAGTCCATAACCCGAAAAAGATCGCCATGCGCCGCGAAGAATGCAGGAACGCGAGTGGAGCCGCTGCGAAAACCATCATCGCAAGGTATCCGGCTTCTTCGGGCATGAGCAGGCCGATCGATGTGCGAGTCCGGATGATGTCCCGCGAAACAAAGCTCAGCATGGTCCACGTGGGCCGGGGCGGCCAAACTGCGCTGAGGGAGTGATTGATGTAATTGAACCATTCAACGGTGGGAAGCATCTGCACCGCCGCAATCCCCATCGCAAGCAATCCGGCGCCTGCAAAGTATTTGATGAACGCAACACGCGCCGCATTTGCTCTCCCTTGTTCCGCGGCTTTGGAAAAGAGGACGACTCCGGCCAACGCCACACCGGTCAAAGAGACATGAAGCGCGGTTTCCGGATGCCCTGCAAGAACAGGCATGGCAAACGCCATGGCGGCAATAGCGGCAGAACGGCCGGTTGGTTCCGATCGAAGCCGCACGACGGAATAGCACACCAGCGGAAGCCACGTGGCCGCATCGCTCATCGACTGCCCCTGCCACGCCGTGAGGAATCCGCAGAATCCGAACACGAGGCCGGCAACAAGCGCTCCCGTTCCGCTTCCTCCAATTCTTCTGACAAACATGAACGTGAAGACAACCGCCAGAACGCGGCGCAGCAGAAAGCCCGCGGCCCAGGCCACAGGCACGGGAAGGACGTAGTAAAGAAAATTGGGCGGATAAAACAGCGCCGATTGCGTGTTCGCCAGAAACGGCGCGCCTGAAAGCATATTGGGATTCCAGAGAGGCAGCGTCCACTGCCGGGCGATTCGCGCAGCCAGCGTTCGATAAGGATAGAACGATGTAACGAGGTCTCCGATATTCGTTTCCGGCAGGTATTGCTCGCCCGGCGGCTGAGCTTTGGCGAACGGCGGAAAATCGAAAACGAATTGGGCGGGAAACGGAATGCGGCCGGTGAACATCGGCGCATACACAACGGCCGTGAGCATCAATGCAGCGGCACACGTGGCCGCCATCCAGCGATCCTGGAATTTCATCGATTACAATTGGAACGGCATGCGGCGCTCCGAATCCATCCTGTCACGTTTTCCCAAAAAGAGGCCCCAACTGCCCGAGGAGTATAGAGCCATCTACGTGGAGCATTACAAACGGAATCGCGAAGGCGCTTCGCCGGCGAGCGCGATGGCGCAGAAACTCGAATCATGGATGCATCGAAAGATTGCCGGCGATGTCGCGTCCAACGGCGCGGCGCGGCGGACACTCGAAGTCGGCGCGGGAAATTTGAATCATCTTGCTTACGAGCCCGAGTCGCAGGTGTACGACATCGTCGAACCATTCGCCGAGTTATATGAGAACGCGCCGGCGCGCAGCCGCGTGTCCCATGTTTATCGATCTCTGGATGAGGTCTCGGGGCAACCGTTCGATCGAATCCTTTCGATCGCCACGTTTGAACACCTCTGCGACCTTCCTGCCGTCGCTGCGCAATGCGGCAGGCTGCTCGCTCCGGGCGGTGAACTGCGAGTCGCGATTCCGAGCGAAGGCACGTTGCTTTGGGGAATGGGTTGGAGATTGACCACCGGAATCGAGTTCCGGTTGAGACATGGCCTCGATTACGGGGTTCTCATGAAGCACGAACACGTCAACTCTGCCGCCGAGATAGCGGAGGTGCTTCGATTCTTTTTCAAGTCGGTCGAGCAGAATGTGCTGGGCATCAGTCCCGCGCTGTCCTTCTATCAGTTTTTTCGCTGCACCGAACCGGATCGAAAGAGATGCTCTGAGGTCACGACCATTTTTACGGACCGTTCGATATGAACCTCCGAACTAATTGTTTAGCTTTGCGAATCGGTGATCTGTCCCGTTTAAAAAAAGTAGCACATAAGGGAAATGCATTACCGAGTTCTGAAACCCAAGCCATGTGGTGTCTTCCCTCGAGTCTCTGAAGGGACACGGACTTCAGGTATCCAGAATTTACGGCCGATTCATTCGAACCAAAAAAACGAAACACATCATTCCTGCATTCATCGGCTGCAACAGTTTCGAGTACGGATTCATCGATTCTCAAACACACTTGGACCTGTGAGCCATTTGTCTTAAACGCCCACCCGAGCATTTCAATTTGATCAGCGTTTATCTTCATGCCTGGTGATGGAAACTGCAGTGACGCAATCGGCAACGTGAGGTCGATTGTGGCGAAACCAGCCGCACCAGGCTTTTGCAGAATCACCAATTCCTGACGATACCAAGGCCCATGTCGCACATAACCCAATATTTTGAAATGATTTCCCCACGCTGCTTCAACGTAGGATTGACGATGGAACGCTACTTGATAGAAATCCGGCAGCCCGTCAATTGTCGGTTGCTCATCCGCACGCCGATAAAACTGTCCGCTCTGAAGGAACTCGTCTAAGCCTCGACCTGGCAGATCCTGACGCGCTGCGTTCTCGCCGTGGATCGTGACGAGAATGAGCGCTCCCGGTTTGGCAATGCGATTCAGTTCGGCTAACCACTTGAGTTGCGTGAGTTCGTCCAGATGTGTGAAAACGGAGACAGCGAAAATGAGGTCAAATTGTGCGTCACTGAAACTCAGAGGTGGCATCCCAGAATTCTGAGAAAATCGAACGCCGCAAATGTTCTGCCTGCACCATTCAATGGCACGTGCGTTGATATCAGTTGCGAAGACACTCGTGTTTGGACCGACATCCGCAAACCAGCGGACAATTCGACCGGATCCACAACCAAAATCCAAGATGTTTCGAAAACTCGATACTTTCGTTCCCAACGCTTGCAATGTAGCCCGGATTCCAACTGAGGCAGTAAACCCGCCATACAAATAGCCCTCAGCGTTGCCACCATTTCCGACAACGTGTTGGAGCAGTTGATTATCTTGCGGACACACAAGGGCGGAATGCCGTTTCAATGCATGATGGCACTCACGCCAAAGAGCTGCTGCGAAGTCTTCCGAGTTTTGATTAAGAATGTCTATTCTCCGCGACCGAAGTCATTCGGCCTGATCATTCCCAAACAGTTCGGCATCAGACCCCACAAACTAATAAGACAAGGGTCTGACGCCTTAGACCCTCACTTCCGGACGATGTAGACCGGTCTTCCTTTCACTTCCCTGAAGATCATTCCGATATAAATGCCGAGGATGCCCAGCAGGATCATCTGAATCGCGCTCGCAACGGTCAACACGAGAATCAACGATGTCCAACCGGGAACAAGTTGCTCACGATGGCCGCCGAGAAACACGTACGCCGTGTATCCCATTTCGAATGCGGCCAGAGTGAGGAACACGCCACCAAGAAGGAGTGCGATTCTCAAGGGAACCAGCGAAAACGAAAACAGGCCATCGGAAGCAAGCCGCAGCATTTTTCGCATGGAGTACTTCGTGTCGCCGCGAAGCCGCTTGCCCGGCTTATAAGGGAGGATCACCGTGGGAAAGCCGATCCAGGCGGACATGCCTCGAATGAACCGGTGATACTCCGGCAATTGCTTCATCGCGTCCAGCGCCGCTCGCGAAAGCAATCGAAAATCGGAAACTCCGGGAAGCAGTTTGACTTCGCCGACGAAGCTGAGCAACGAGTAGAACAATCGGCTGGTGGAACGTTTCAGCGGGCCGTTGGATGAAACGTCGTCGATTCTCTGGGCCTGGACGATGTCGTAGCCCGCATCGCGCAGGCGCAGCATTTCGGGAACGAGGGATGGCGGATGCTGCCCGTCGCCATCCATCGAAACGATAAGATCGGCCGTCGAAGCATCCAGGCCGGCGGTCAGCGCGGCCTGATGCCCGAAGTTGCGGCTCAAGTGAATCACGATGATTCTGGAATCCGAAGCCGCAAGCTGATCGAGAAGCCCGGCCGTTTGATCCACCGAACCATCGTCGACATAGATGTATCGCCGAACATAGCCTTCGGGAAGATTCAGTTCGTCCAGGAGCTTGTGAAATCCCGGCAGGCTTTCCTGCTCGTTGAATAAGGGAACGACGAAATCGATGGTCGGCATTTTTTACAGCGGGATTCTCGCATACGCAGAAGATCGCCTGCGCGACATATTTCAAATAGAATCGAAATCATGATGCGCAAGGCCCTGCAGTTTGTTTCCACCGCGGCTATCGTCGTGTGCGCGTTCTGGAACATCGGAAAGTTCGACAGCGAGATCGCCGGCATGCGCCTTCGCGACGCCGACGCGCTCGTCGTGATGGAAAACCGGTACAGCGGAATGCGGGAATCGTTACTGGGCGCTGGCTTTACGAAAGGAACCGTCGAATTCATCACGAATCGCGATCTGACGCAGTCGCGACGAACAGAGGACGACGATGCACATTGGGGAGAAGCGCAATACATCATGGCTCCACTGGTCCTGCAGCACAGTCGAAGAACTCTGTCCGGTGGAACCTCGCTGGACAAGAGTCCTTATGTCCTGGGCGATTTTTGGGACAACGGGCCCATCAGGATCCCGGATGACCTCACACCGATCCGGGATTCCGGAAGCGGCGTGATCCTGTTTCGAAAAAAATCGATCCAATGACGCCGGTCACCATCGCTGCACTCTCCGCCGCACTCGCTGTCTCGACAATCATCGGTTACCTGGTGACGGCATCGCTTGCGCCTGCGAGACTGCCCCGCTTCATGGTGTGGTCCCTGGCTCCCGGTATTGGCCTTGGTTTGTGTTCCCTGATTTATTTTTCCTTTCGCCGAGCGATGTTTACCGTGGAGTTCGTCGTGCTCGCCTGCCTGCTGGCATATCGATTTTTTTACCGGCCGGAAAAACGCTCGGCCGCTACACCATCTGCGTCATTGCGGCAGCCGGCCCTTCTCCTGATTCTCGGCGTGTGTCTTGGCCTCGCTCTAGGCGGTCAGTTACTCACCATACAACGGGCGCCGCACGGCGATTGGGACGGATGGGCCATTTGGAATACTCACGCCCGTGTGTTGTATCGCGGCACTTCAAATTGGACCGACTCCATTCGATATACCTTCCATCCGGATTACCCATTGCTGGCTCCATCCATCACGGCCCGCTTCTGGCGTTACGCAGGAAAGGAAGTGCCTGAAGCTGGAGCGATTCTCGGATTCCTTCTCTCGTTATCCAGCATTTCTCTGATGGCGGCAGCGCTTTGGGATCTCCATGGCACGCCGGATGCGATCCCGCTGGCGCTCATGTTGGCGGGCACGCCTACATTTCTTGTACACAGCGTTTCCCACTTAGCCGACGGCCCGCTGAGCTTCTTTGTACTGAGCACCATTGCTCTGATCTCCCTTCATGCGCACTATGAATCCGAATCATCGCGATTGCTGGTTCTCGCCGGTTTCACGGCCGGTTGCACGGGTTGGACGAAGAACGAAGGCCTGGTATTCATCAGCGCGGCTTCGGTTGCGCTGATGGCGCCCGTCTTTTTTGATCGAAAGCGAACGGCGCGGAGCCTGGGGTCGTTCGCTCTGGGCCTGCTTCCACCGCTCGCTGCGATTATCTATTTCAAACTGGCGATTGCTCCCCAGAACGACCTGATCCAAGGCACCGCATTTGAACACGTTCTGATCCGCGTGAAGGATCCTACCCGATACCTCGAAATACTGCGGCACGTTGGTCGGGCCGCATGGTTCGAGAAATGGCCCATCGCACCCATGCTTCTGGTTCTCGCATTCGTGATTTCACGCGGCCTCAACTGGAAGGCGATCCGATCGTGGGGCTGGTGTGTGGGCGCTGGAGCGATCGCGATTACGCTTGCAGGCTATTTTCTGGTCTATCTGGTAACGCCTCTCGCCCTCGAATATCACCTGGATGCGTCGCTTAACCGGCTTCTGCTCCATGTCTGGCCGGCATCGCTGCTGCTGATCGGACTGGCCACCAAAAACAATCAACAGTAGCATCAGATCATTGCCTGGAACATCACATTCGTCATATGATGCATTCATGCCACGAACAACACTCAGTTTGGATGTTGATGCGTTAGCGGCTGCGAAAGAATACGGGAAAAGACGCGGTCAAACGCTGGGCGCAGCCGTATCGGAGCTCGTTCTGCGCGCTGCAAAACGGGAATTCCTGACGGACGATATCGGAGGTTTTCATGCTGTCCGCCTCAACTCCGGTTCACCAAAGGTTACAGCCTCAAAGGTAAAGGACCTTGAGGACCAGCTTCCTTGACAGCGCTGCTGGACCTGAATGTTCTTGTCGCGCTTGCCTGGCCCGCCCATGAACATCACGCCAGGGCTCGAGACTGGTTCCTGGCGCGAGGCCGGTCGAAGTGGGCAACGTGCCCGATCACCCAACTGGGTTTTGTCCGGATACTGAGTAACCCGGCATTTTCTCCGGACGCCCTTACCGTAAAAGAAGCTGCTGACCTGCTATTGAAGAATGTCCGGCAGCCGGCTCATGAGTTCTGGCCGGATTCGCCGGCAGCAACTGAAGCGCTCCGTCCGTTTTTACGTGAAGGCTTTGGACACCGCCAGATCACCGATGCGTATCTACTTTCAATCGCGGTTCGCCGCAAGGCACGGTTGGCCACTTTCGATCGCGGCCTGCTCGAACTCGCAACGCAGGCGAAAGGAAGCGCGCACGTGGAGTGGATTCGACATTAGCCGGGGCTCCGCCGTTTAGCAAAGCGATCGTCGCGAAAATGAGATGCGCTGGAACGATTCGATATAACTCGTATTCAATGTGCCCGGGAACAATCCCGGCGCGATCGCTTCGTACAACACGGCGCGTTCGATTCCCAACAGTGCAAGCATCAGCGTAGAACTTTCAAGCCGAGATGTTGTTCGAAGGAATCAAAGTCTCGGTCGTTATGAAGAAGCGGAAACTTGCGGTTGATACAGGAAGTCGCGATCCAACAATCGACAGTTTTCCGAATCGTGATTCCCTTCGCCCGAAGCGTACGGTAATTCAGAGCACTCTGAATCGCGTTCTGACGGCCGATCATTGGGTAAATTCGGAAATCTGAAAAGTGACGTTTTAGCCGGCGAAATTCCTTATCGTCGTCGACACCCTGCAAGACCTCACTAACAATCAAATCACCGAGAGCGGCATCACCGCGCCGAACAACCCTCTCAAGCAAATCGACCTGTTCGGTTTTCGCGTCTCGAAAAAGATCAATCCAAACTGTTGTGTCAACGATTACTGGCACGATGCCGCCCGATTCGCAAGGCATCGAGGTCTCCTTGCCAACGAATCTTGCCTCGGAGTGAAAGGATTGTTTGTTGCTTCTTCAGGCGTATAAGCGTTCTTAACGCTTCGTCGACAACGGCTTTTTTTGTTGGCAGAGCGGTCAACTGTTGCGCTTCGCGGATCAGTTCTTCATCAATAACAATATTCGTTCTCATCGGCTCGCCTCGATGTGTATCGTACGCGTTAACGATATGTACGTTCAACCCGGGATGAGTTGCCGGCTTTGTCCAAGCCTCACCGGCTATACAAGGGAGGCGAGTCCAAAACGGATCGTGACTCTTGATGGAAATGGACCGCGCATGATGGAATCAAGAAACTCGTCGTAGGAATTGAATGGAGTCTGAAGGCAGAATGGCGCGGATCATAGACTTCAACCAATTGTAAAAACGAGTCTGGAACCCAAAACTGCTTTCTCGTGCAAAACCAGCTTCACGCTTTACGCGCTTCGATCATGACGGTCGCGCCGTGGCCGAACGCGGATTCCAGCAACGCCACCGGATAGGCGCAAATCACCAAAAAAAGATACGCGAAGTGCCGGGCCCAGCCGGCGAGCATCGATTCCTTCACGTTGTGCCGCCGATGGCGCACGGCGCGGCTGACAGGATCCAGCGACGGCCAGATGCTCGAAACGAGCGCCGGCGCGTTGTCGCGCAGGTTGAAGTCGCGGACGCGCACGGGGGTGAACCCCGAATCGCGCAGCAGATTCAACATGGCGCTTTTCGGATAGTCGATCACGTGACGGGGAATATCGAGTCCATACCACTTCGCGCCGAACACTTTGAATTGCCAGCTCTCGATATTCGGAACCTGAAGCACGATGACACCGTCCGGTTTCAGGATCCGCGCGGTTTCCGCGAGAATATCGCGGGGATTCGCGACGTGCTCCATCACATGAAACATGGTGACCAGATCAAAAGCCCGATCCGGAAACCCGCATTGTTCGAGCGAACCGACGGTGACGCGCACGCCATGCTCAGCCAGAGCGGTTTTCGAGGCTTCTGCTGAAAAATCCACGCCGGTCCCACGGAATCCACGCTCCTTCAACAAACCGAGAAGCGTACCGCTGCCGCAACCCACATCGAGGAGATCCGGACTTCTGCGATTGCCTGCGGCCCTCGTTATAAACGCGACATGATCGCGAAGCGCGACCCTGCGATAGATCGATTCGAGTTTCTTCAATAAACCGGGATTTGAAGAATTCCACCAGTAAGTCTGCGGATAAAACGAGGCAATTTCATCGCTCGCCGGCATCGGATTGAGGAAAAGACAATGGCAGGCCGCGCAGGAATTCAGCGTGAACGTTTTCTCGGTGCTCTCGAAGAGAAGATCGCGGCCGGTCAGCGCCGGCACGGTTTCGGAATGGAGGCAAACCGGACAGCCACTGCTCATTGCAGAGTAAACGTGAAGACCACGCGAATGCTTCGATTTCCCGGATTAAAGGACCATTTCTTCAGGGCCTCGACGGTCGCGTTGTTCATATCGGGTATCGTCGAATTTGCGACTGTGGCGGTCTTCACTTTTCCATCCGGACCGATATCGACGCTCACCGTCAATTTGCCTGCGGCGCCTTTCCTGCGGAGCGCTTCGGGATAATCCGGGTACGACGTTCTCACGACTTCGATGGGAGCCCGAGTCTCGATCTCATAACCGATGGAGCCCTGCGGAACGGGAGGCGGAGGAGGAGCGGGCTTCGGAGGCGGTTCGCGCTCTGCGGCTTTGGCGATAACCTCGTTGCGGACTGTATCCAGGTCGCGCTGATCGCCTTCACGGCGCACCGCTTCGATTCTTCTTCGGATCGTGGAAACTTTGACGAGATACCGCTCGACCGTGGAGCGGTCGGCATGCGGCAAATCCGATGCGATGTTGACATCGTGAAGCGCCTTCGCGGTCTCGCCCAGCGCAAGCTGGGCATCCGCGCGAATCTCGAAAAAATGATCAGCGAACTCGGGCTCGAGTTCGATCGCTTTGGCGGTCAATGCCAGACTTTTTTCAGCCTGACCGCTCAGCGCATACACGCGCGCGAGCTCGGCATGAGCACGGCCCATCAAGGGCAGTACCTGCACGGCGCGCTCGAGCGCGGCAACCTGCGACTGGATGTCCTTCTTGTCGTCGATAATCATCGCGCCGAAGTGATATTGAACGAGACCACTCTCGGGCAATTCGCGAGAGGCTCGTTCGAGCACTCGTACCGCTTCAGGCGCGGGCCGCGAAAAGCGCGTGAGAATGGCGCGTGCGGCGCGTGCATCCTTTGAATCCGCGTTGTATAAGCGGGAAGCTTCAGATTGCCGTTCGGTCGCAAGCAGAAGATCGCCGCGATGAATCGCGAGCCGGGCAGGGTCGGCTTCGGCGGACTTCACCGCCGCCACGACGGGCGGCGCTTTCATCAACGTCTCCGCGTAACTTTTCAGTTTCGATTCCATGCCGTCAAGGTCGATCGATAGCTTTGGCGCAGCCTCGGATTCCGCGCGCAACGACTGGACGAACTGCCGCAACACATCCGGATTTTCATTCTCGAGGAGACGCAGAAACCGGTACGATTCCGTGCGAAACGGAGTGGGCAGGTCGTTGTCGTTGTAAGTCGCGCTCGGAACAATCGTCACAAGATCGGCGGCGCTGAATCGATCTTCGTCCGGGATGGCTTTCGTATCCGGGGATCGGCCTGCTTTTCGGAAATACTCGGCAGCCGCTTCGGCCAGCCAGAACGGACGCCACATCACATATCGCTCGAACAACACGTGACCCACGGCATGACCCGCATCGTTTGCGATGTCATCCGGCGACTTGTCTTTCGCAACCACAAAAATACGGTCCGGACCGCGAAGCAGAAATGCCGACTTGCGCAATTGTTCTTCGCCCAGGCCATGGGGCAGAACTTCAATGAAGTCCGGCTCGTTGCTGAAAAGAAAAATCTCGATCGGAAATTGCCGGGCGGGAATTTTGCCCAGCGCCTGGGCCAGGACTGCTGCACGGTTCTCGAAATCGGAGACCAGGCGGCGGCCCTTGGCTTCATTGGTATCTGTGAAAAGCAGGAAATGCTCGGAAGAAATTTCGAACCACCTGGCATCCTTCGCCTTGAGCGATCCGCTTTGCGCGGCAAGAAATAAAAATCCGAACAAAACCACACGGAAACGCATGAAAGAAATTGTACAACGTAACGCGGGTTACCTCCCAGGCTGAGGGAGTAAAGGCGGCGGCCGCCGGTGATGCGTGGCCTGCTCATACCCGTAGGCAAGTTTGATCAGCGTGGCTTCGCTCCACGCGCGGCCGAAGAAAGTGATTCCGGCGGGCAAAGTGTTGTCTCGCGTGTAGCCCATCGGAACATTGATGGCAGGAAATCCGGATGTGGGCGAGTAGAGCTGGCTGTTGTCGCCGTGAGGCGACGTGAGGTCGCCGATCAGGCGCGGCGGATTGCTCCAGGTGGGATAGACGAGCGCATCGAGTTTCAGAGTGTCCATCACGCGTGTAACGGCTGCGCCGAATGCTTCGCGATAAGCGGCCTCGGCTTTGCAGGCATCGCTGTCCGGTCCCTGAGGCGAATCGTTTTGAGCGGACCGGAGGCGGGCTGCTATGGATTCATGAAATCGTCCCGACGCGACGATTTCATCCAGAGTGTGCACGGGCGCAAGTTTGCCGCGAGTGGCGAGGTAGTCGTTGATGTCGTATTTGAAGCCGCGGCACTGCCCGGCTCCCGGAGTGCGCCGCATTGGTTCGATCATTACCGCATCCACAATCTCTGCGCCTGCGGCCTTCATGTCGTCGAGAGCCTTCATGAATACCTTCACGACTTCCGCGTCCGTTGTCTCGCGCTCATACGCCTGCCGCAGAATTCCGATTCGTGCGCCTTTCAAGCCATTGCGCACGAGAGCGGCGGAGTAATTTGGAATCGGGCGGCCGTGACTTCGCGCCGTCACAGGATCGTCGGGATCTTCACCGGCGATGACCTGGAACACCGCCACCGCGTCTTGCACGGTGCGCGCCATCGGTCCCGCGATGTCGGCAAGATAACTGAGAGGAATGACGCCGGCGCGGCTCGTTAATCCCATCGTCGATCGAATTCCAACCAGGGCGTTGTGCGACGACGGACCGCGAATCGAATTGCCCGTATCCGAGCCCAACCCAACAGCGCCAAAACTGGCGGCGACCGCAGCGGCGGTTCCACCACTCGATCCTGCGGGCACACGATCCAGCGCGTAAGGATTTCTGGTGTGGCCCTGAAGCGAGTTCAACGTTTCATAAGGACTGAACGCAAACTCCGCCATGTTTGACTTCGCCAGAACGATAGCGCCGGCCGCTTTGATCTTACGGACCTGAAACGCGTCGCGATCGGATACGAATCCCTTGAGCGAGAGCGAGCCGTCCGCGCTTTGGAGTCCGATGGTTTCGAAATTGTCTTTAACGATGACGGGAATGCAATGCAACGCGCCAACGGGACCGCGTTGGCGAAGCCGGCGGTCGAGTTCGTCCGCTTCCATCAAGGCGCGTGGATTCACCTGAACAATGGCGTTGAGCGCAGGTCCCTGCTTGTCATAGGCCTCGATGCGATTGAGATACTCCTGCACCAGCGCGTGACACGTAACCTTGCGCGCGCGAAGGGCGGTTTCGATTTCGGCGATCGATGTATCGACGACGTTGAATTTCGCCGCCGAAGCGGGAATACAAAAACACAGAGAGAGGAAGACTACGAAGGCACAAAGAAGATATTTCATATATTGCGAGAGAGCGAGTAGCCGGCCCATACCAATAACAAACCCGCCGTGTTGGAAATCATCAGATTGGTTGCCGCCAAAAGCATTTTGCCGTCGGCGACCAAATTAAATGTCTGAACGGCAAACGACGAAAACGTCGTAAAGCCTCCAAGAAACCCCGTGAGTATTGCCGTGCGGATGACGGGATCCATGTCATTCGTCGCGTTTATGAGAAAACCGATCAGAAGGCAACCCGTCAGGTTGACGATCACCGTGCCGATCGGAAAGGATGTCACCCAGCGTGTATCGATCCAGACTGAAAGCCAGTACCGCGCGAGTGTTCCTGCGAGGCCGGCTCCACCGATCATAAGAATTTTGTGCATCAGGGCTTGCTCCCGGGTTTCAGCATTCGTGGTCTAATCAATAAATCATGAAGACTACCGAAATCCTTCGCGCGTGGAAAACTATTCTGTCTGGCCGCGCTCCCTCCCTCTCGATTGAGATTACGAAAGAGTGTCCGTTGAATTGCCCGGGATGTTACGCATACGGCAGCGATCATCTTGGCGGCAACGTGGTATTGCGGCAGGTCAGCGACTACAAGGGCCGGGAACTTGTCGATCGTTTCATGCGGCTTGTGGACGAGCATCGGCCTCTTCACGTCTCGATCGTCGGCGGCGAACCGCTTGTCCGTTTTCGGGAGTTGAATGAAATTCTGCCGCAGCTTGAAAGACGCGGCGTGCGGACACACGTTGTCACCAGCGCGGTTCGTGAAATTCCGCTGGAGTGGACGCGATTCAAGGAATTGAAAATCATTGTTTCCATCGACGGACTCGCGCCCGAACACGATGTCCGCCGCAAACCCGCGACGTACGAACGAATTCTCAAAAACATCGAAGGACACTCCATCACCATCCACTGCACCGTGACTCGTCAAATGACCGAACGCGCCGGGTACCTTCGCGAGTTCACCGGTTTCTGGTCGGGCAGGAATGAGACTGAACAGATCTGGATGAGTTTGTTTACGCCTCAGATCGGAGAGACCAGTTGCGAGATTCTTCCGGGAGACGCGCGCGGGCGCGTCGTCCGTGAACTGATTGAACTGACGCGAATCTATCCAAAGCTGGACATGCCGGAGGGCTTGATTGAGAGATTTCTCGATCCGCCGCCCAAACCGGCGGAGTGCATTTTTGCGAAGACGACTCGCACCATCACTGCCGATCTTGAAACGCG
The DNA here is from genome assembly GCA_964633285.1 of uncultured Solibacteraceae bacterium. GTDB lineage: Bacteria > Acidobacteriota > Terriglobia > 20CM-2-55-15 > 20CM-2-55-15 > 20CM-2-55-15. Next base: position 28,271 of record CAZWGA010000072.1, read on the forward strand.
CGTCGGGCCTTGCCAGTTTGGAGGTAATCCGGATTGCTCTCAATGCGGCTGTATGGCGTCAGCCGGCCTCAACAATATCGGAAAGCACAAATTGCCGGGAGGCGTGTCGATCGGGTGGCTGTTTCATGCCTCGCACGAGATCGGATCAAAATTCGCAGCAATGCGAGAAGAGTGACAGCCCTCTCCCGGAGGTTTCACTTCACCTGCTCCCGCAATTTCACGAGGGTATGAAGCGCAGCATTCACCGGTGTCGAAATACCCAGTTCCCTGCCACGCCGCGCGACGTAGCCGTTCAGCGAATCGATTTCCGTGGGACGTCCGCGCGCAATGTCCTGTTCGGTGGATGACGTCGCCGTGGCCATGGCGTCACCCAGTTTCAGGGCATCGGTGTAAAGCTCATTCGCGCCCGCAAGCCGGACTCCCGCAGCCACGGCAACCGCGGCCGTCTCTTCGATCACCTGACGCATTAGATCAAGTGCCGGAGCATCGCCGCGGATGGCTGCGTAACGCGCGCCGCTCAACGCGGAGATGGCGTTGTAGGCACAATTCATGACGAGCTTCGTCCAGAGTTCACCCGCAATGTTGTCTGAAATCCGGCATCGAATTCCCGCCGTCTCGAACACCTCGGCGATTCGCGAATCCGGCAACACAAGATCGCCGCGCCCATTGTGTTTCACACGGCCGGGCCCGCTCATCGCCGCGGCGACATAGACAACCGCGGGAATGGCATCGATGCCCGTGGCTTTCCGGATCCGCTCGACATTGTCCACACCATTCTGAAAGCTGGTCAGCAGCGAGTCCCGCTGCAGGTGAGGCGCGATGGCGATTGCCGCCGTTTCCGTATCGGTCGTCTTGACGCACAGCAAAACGATCCGCGCTTCGGCTGCGGCGCGGATATCGGTTTGAGCATCAAGCCGTACGTATTCCTGAAAATCGCTGCGTTCGATAAACAGCCCGTCACGACGGATCGCATCAATGTGGCCGGCGCGGCCGATCAATGTCACAGGCACACGGGCTCGCGCGAGCATCCCACCGAAATAGCAGCCGACTGCGCCGGCTCCGACGATCGCGACTCGTTCGTCTTTCATTTTTTAGAGCGGAATGTTTCCGTGCTTCTTTGGAGGATTCGTGTCGCGCTTGGTATCGAGCATTCGCAATGCGGAAATCAGTTTCCTTCGCGTGAATTTCGGTTCGATGATTTCATCGATGAAACCCCGCTCGGCAGCGATAAAAGGATTCGCAAATTTTTCCCGGAACTCCTCGACTTTCGCCTGCCGTTGCTTTTCCACATCGGCGGAGCCGGCGAGTTCACGCCTGTAAATAATGTTGACCGCGCCTTCGGGTCCCATGACGGCGATCTCCGCTGTGGGATATGCAAAGTTGACGTCCGTCCGAATGTGTTTACTCGACATGACACAATAGGCGCCGCCGTAAGCTTTTCGCGTTATGACCGTAAGCTTGGGCACCGTTGCTTCGGCAAAAGCGAACAGGAGCTTCGCTCCGTGCTTGATGATTCCTCCGAATTCCTGATTCGTTCCCGGCAGAAATCCCGGCACATCCTCGAATGTGATCAGCGGAATATTGAACGCATCGCAGAAGCGAACGAATCGCGCGCCCTTGATGGAGCCAGCAATATCGAGACATCCCGCGAGATGGGCCGGCTGGTTCGCGACAATTCCCACGGGACGGCCATCCAGTCGCGCAAAACCGATGACAAGATTCTTCGCGTAATGTTCCTGCACTTCGAAGAAATAATTCTCATCGACGGCGGCGTGAATCACATCTTTGATGTCATACGGAATATTCGATTCGGCCGGCACGAGCGAATTCAGCGATTCTTCGGCACGATCCCATGGATCGTTTGTCGCGCGCCGCGGAGGATCATCGAGGTTGTTCGATGGAATGAACGACAACAATTCACGCAGCAGGAGAAGGCATTCCTCGTCGTTGTGAGAAATGAAATGAGCCACACCGCTGGTGCTGTTGTGCGTCATCGCGCCGCCGAGTTCTTCTTTCGTCACTTCTTCGTGAGTGACGGTCTTGATGACGTCGGGGCCGGTCACGAACATGTAGCTCGTATTCTCGACCATCGCGATGAAATCCGTGATGGCCGGGGAATACACGGCGCCGCCCGCGCACGGTCCCATGATCGCGGAAATCTGGGGGATGACGCCGGACGCGATCGTGTTTCGCAAAAAAATATCCGCATAGCCGGCGAGTGAAACAACGCCTTCCTGAATCCGCGCGCCGCCCGAATCATTCAGACCGATGACCGGTGCGCCCATCTTCATGGCGAGATCCATAATCTTGCAGATCTTCAGAGCATTCGTTTCGCTGAGAGAGCCACCGAAAACCGTAAAGTCCTGGGCGAAAACATAAACGAGACGGCCATCCATGCGCCCATATCCCGCAACCACGCCGTCGCCGGGATATTGCTGCTCCTGCATACCGAAATCGAGACACCGATGCTTGACGAATTTATCGACTTCTTCGAAGGAATCCGGATCCAGCAGCAAGGAAATCCGCTCACGCGCCGTCAACTTGCCTTCCGCTTTTTGACGATCCAGACGCGCCTTCCCGCCGCCAAGTTCGGCGGCGCGGTTCATCTCGAGCAGATGTGCGATTCGGTTGGATGCCGTAACTCTGGTCATGAATGTGACGTGGGGAAAATGGGGGACGAGGGGTCTGCCCCCTTGTCCCCATTTTTCGCGTTACTTGATTACCGGTACCTTCTCCCAGTCTTTCAGGAATTGCTCGACGCCCTTGTCGGTCAGCGGATGCTTCATGAGCTGATCGAACACTTTCGCCGGCATGGTGCAGATATCCGCGCCCATCAGACCGGCCTGCACGACATGCACAGGATGGCGAATGGAAGCGACAAGAACTTCAGTTTTGTATTCGTAATTGTTGAAAATCGTCACGATATCGCGAATGAGATCCATGCCGTTCTCTCCGATGTCGTCGAGACGGCCGACAAAGGGACTCACAAAATAGGCTCCGGCCTTGGCAGCCATGATCGCCTGAGGCGCGGAGAACACCAGCGTCACGTTCACGCGAATGCGCTCTTCGCTGAGAATTTTCGTCGCCTTCAATCCTTCTTTCGTCATCGGACACTTCACAACGATGTTCGAATGGAGTTTCGACAAGTGACGGCCTTCATCCACCATTCCCGCCGCATCGCGGCTCACGGTTTCCGCGCTGACCGGTCCGTTGACAAGGGAACAGATTTTCAAGAGCTGGTCTTCAAAGGTATTTCCCTCTTTCGAGATCAACGTCGGATTCGTCGTAATGCCGTCCAGAATGCCCGTGCTCGCGGCATCGCGAATTTCGTTGATGTTGGCAGTGTCGAGGAAGAATTTCATAGTCTTTCTCCTTTTTATTAGCGTCGGGCCCACCGTCCAGTTAACGTTTCGCCCTATCGGGCTCACGCTTCGCGCCAGTTCCGTTCGGTACACCGCTTCGCGGCCTCATTACTGCTGGCCGGTCCCCCCACACCAGGGAGATGGATTTTCATACCATCTCCTTACTTGAATGGATATCAAACATTGTAACAAGCTCGGGACAGATTCGGTCTTACTGCAGGGCAAACGGCGCGCTTCTTTTGCTTTCGTTCTTGAACTCATCGACTGCGGAAACGGAATAATAGACGCCTTTTCTGTAGGAAGGATCGTAGAACTGGTTCGTGCCGATCAGCCGGTCGGAAACAGGCGCAAAATCTCCGTCAGGCCGATCGCTTTTGAAAACACGGTATCCGGCAAGATCCGTTTCCTCATTGGCTGTCCAGGTCAGGAAAGCGCCGGTGTCGGATGAAACAATGTCGAGTCCGGAAGGAACTCGCGGCGGAGTTTTATCTTCCACCCGCACCGTGATGGATTCCGCGCCGGCGCCCGCTACCATACTGCCCCCTGTTTTTCGCAACGCCGTAACGCGATACATGAACGTTCGCATCGGTTGATAATCGATGTCTTCGTATCGCGTTTCTTCAACCGTTTCCGATTCCGGCGGCATGCCGTCCCGGGTGAGCGCAAACGCATCCGCCAACTCCGGATGATCCTGAGGCTTGTCCCACTCCACAACGATTTTGCGCTGATCCACCGTGGCGCGAAGCCTGCGTATGGAACCGGGCACTTCAACAGGCGTGATGGAAACGGTATTCGAAACGTTCGACAGTTTCCCCTTCGCGGTTTCGATCAACAGATTAAGCGTTTGCGGACCGCCCAGACCGCGGTCCAGAGGAATGACATACGACTGCGGCTTTCCGGCCTCGGTCACATTCTCAGTCGCAATTGTGGAAGCGCCGCTCTGAATCCGGACTTTGGCCAGATCCGTGGCTGTAGAGGTGTCGATGTACTTTGCAGGATTCGTCCACGAGAGAACCAGGCTGTAGCCGCTCTGCGCTACGGAAAGATCCTTGACGGGTTCGGGAATCCGAACGAGCGGGGGAAGCGGATCACCGACCTTGCCGCAGGCGGCGAGCAGCAGGAGAAAACAAAACGCGGGTATAAAACCCGCGACTACATAGTGGCCATGTATGCAGTCGCGGGTTTTATACCCGCGTCCGGTTTTTTTCAATGTCATCGTTTACAAAATGTACCGGCTCAGGTCCTGATCTTTCACGATGTCGGCGAGCATTTTCTGGACGTAGGCCGCATCGATGCGAATCGATTTCTTTTTGAGATCCGGCCCTTCGAATGAAATCTCATCGAGCAGTTTTTCCATGATGGTGTGCAAACGCCGCGCGCCGATGTTTTCGGTGTTTTCATTCACGGTGGTGGCGAAGCGCGCGACTTCCTGAACGGCATCGTCAAGAAATGTGAGCTTGATGCCTTCGGTTTCGAGCAGGGCCACGTATTGCTTGATGAGCGCGTTTTGAGGCTCGGTCAGAATCCTGACGAAATCGGCAACGGTAAGCGAATCCAGTTCGACTCGAATCGGGAATCGACCCTGTAGTTCAGGGATGAGATCCGAAGGCTTGCTGACGTGAAAGGCGCCGGCAGCAATAAAAAGAATATGG
>CAZWGA010000073.1:0-32909 GCA_964633285.1 uncultured Solibacteraceae bacterium
GGCGGCGACATGTTCCGGCGGTGCACTCCGTTCCAGTCGAAGAATTGCATGGAGTGGACGAATCAGAGCGAGGACTGGGTATTCATGTCGGCAACTCGGCTCGATCAGCGTCAACCGCTGTACAAGCCCGAGTACTGGGACAAGATCATCGAGCTCGATCAGTGGACGAACAAATTCGATCCAGTCATGACATGCCTCCCGCTCGGAATTCCAAGGCAGGGACCGCCCGCGCGAATTTTCCAAACCGAGAACGACATCACGATGATCTACAGGGGTGGAATCGACGGCGGCGGCGGGTACGCAGAATTCCGCATGATCCCGCTCGACGGCAAGCCCCACGATCCGCGGCGGGCGAGTCAGTACACATACATGGGCTACACCGTCGGCCGCTGGGAAGGCGACACGCTCGTCCTCGATTCCATCGGGTTCTCCGACGAAACCTGGCTCGGACGCGGCGGCTTCTTCCACTCCGACCAGATGCGGGTCATCGAGAAGTTCACCAGAACCGGGAACCAGATACTCTACGAAGTGACGGTCGAGGATCCTGAGGTGCTCGTCAAGCCCTGGATCATGCCTGCCCGCACTCTGCGGCTCGCGAACGGCAACACGATTATTTCAGAGCGTGGAAGCTGCACCGAGAGCGAGCACAACGAAGTCAGCAGCCAGATGCGGCACTGATTTTTTGTGCTGACCTGGCTTGAATCGACAAGATTTGCAGTGTGGCTTGGGGAGTCGGGCTCAGTATGGGCGTTCCCCATGGTCCTCACGCTTCACACCACAGGAATGGCGGTGCTGGTCGGAGCAAGCTGGATGCTGGATCTGCGGTTGCTTGGCTTTAACCGGCGCATTCCTCTGTCGGCCTATAGCTGGGTCTTTCCCACCGTCTGCATCGGCCTGATCGTGAACGTCGTCACCGGCGCCATGCTCTTCATGAAAAAGGCCACCACCTGGGGAACAGCGATACCGTTCTTCGTCAAAATGTCTTTCGTCATTGCCAGCGTGGCCATGGTAGCGCTACTGCGATCACGCGTGCTGCGCAACGGCGCGAACAATGAGAGCAGCGGCAACCTTCGTCTCCTGGCCATAGCTTCGATCCTTGCGTGGACCGGAGCCGTGACTGTTGGCCGCCTGCTCGCGTATCTGGTCCCATGAACCTCGCGCATCTGCATCTGGTGATGAATCACGTGCCGACAGTCGGTGCAGTGGCCGCACTGGGACTGCTGCTTCTGGCTTTCGTCCGCCGTAGCGAACCCCTCATGCACGCGGGGCTGGAATTGCTTTTCGTCATCTCGGTTGCGACGCTTCCCGTCTTCATTAGCGGCGCTGCCGCTTTTCACGAAATGAAAGATCAGACGGGCATCTCGGTCGACGCTGTCATGATTCATCAGGACGCGGCGCTGATCGGATTCAGCGTGATGGAGTTCGCCGGATTCATTGCGTGGGTTGCCTTGTGGCAGTCGAGGCGTCGCGGACGCGCGATGCCAGGAATCGTTCCGGCGGCAACCGCGCTTCTTGTTGTCGCGCTCGTCATCATGGGACGCGCCGCGAATCTTGGCGGTGATATTCGCCATCCTGAAATTCGTGCCGCCGGCGCTGCTTCGACTGCGGAAGGCGATCCTGCGCGATTTATGGCATCAGCAATCACAAAGGCGGCGGTGTACAGCATGTGGGCGTGGCCGGCGGCCGAGACGGTGCACTTCCTGGGTTTGTCCCTTTCGTTTGGTGTGCTGCTGGCCGTGAATCTGCGGATACTCGGCGTGATGAAACAGATTCCCTTTGCGGAAGTCCATCGCATGCTGCCATGGGGCATGCTGGGCTTCGGCGCCAATCTGATCACCGGCATGTTCTTCTTCGTCGGGCAGCCCGCGCAATACGTCACAAGTCCGCCGTTCTTTTGGAAGATCGTCTTCCTGGTGATTGCAGGTGCGAATTTTCTTTATCTCACTGTCTTCGGCAAGCCCTGGCGCCTCGAGGGCGGTGATGCCGCGTTCGACGCGAATCTTGCAGACAAGGTGATGGCGGTTTCGTCTATTGCCGCGTGGCTTGCAGTGCTGTATGCGGGCCGAATGCTTCCATTCCTCGGGAAATCTTTTTAGGATGTTGCGATGGTGGCCTTAGCTGTAACCGCTGTTGTCCTGGTCGTCCTGGTGATTATCGGCGTCCTCGGATATTTTCTCGATCGCACCGGCTGACATCGGAGGTCCCACCTTTGCCGTCAATGAAAGCGCCAACGACGGAAGTGGTTGAAAGAAAAATCACGGCGAGAGGGTTCGAATCTCCACGAGGACGTCGCACTCGCGATCTCACGCGACGATCCGTAGAGCTTCCCCGCGATTATGGAGCGCCACGAGTTGCTCGCTACTCAACGCCAACTCCGCATATGTGCGTCCTTTGTCGTCGCAAAATTCAACTTCGTAAACTCGCGGAGCGAGGATCTCGACCACGGTCCCAACTTCTCCTCGTTTGAGGCGATGCTTTGGAACATCCTCGGCTAATGCAACAGCGTCAAGCAGCCCAATGCTCTTTCTTCTTTTCAGCTTCACTTGCTTCCCTTCTTCACATAACACGTCGTGAATCGAGGTTCCGTCGTCCCCGACAGAACGATCCAGCCGCTGTGCACCAACGCCTTTCCGTCTGCATCTGGAAATCGATGCCGTACCGTTGACCGTACTCATCAAGCAACCCGACAATTACCTCTTCCGTCCGCGCGGCCTCAAGTAACGCCCTCCTCACTTTGGAGGCGTCTGCTCTGGTCAGTCCGAGCGCCTTAAAAAAAACGCGTGCCTTATGCCTTCCGCGAGGACTACCCGGATTCAAGCAGTAGTCACGCAGTTTTCGGATATCGACTATCGCCCGGTCTCCGTTGGGCAGGTGCACGTGGAGCAGATTAACCGGTCAAATGCTGGCTCGCAACATCATACCGGCAATGCATCCTTCCACGGTGCGAGACTGCCGTCGTAGATTGCAGGAAACGTGTCGAGGTCTTTGCGCAACGATTCAAACGACAGCTGTCTGTGGCTGCTTACTCCTTCCAGCCTTCCGGCGGGTTACTGCCGCTCGCGATCTGGCGGGTCTTGTAGAGCCACTGATCGTTCACTTTGACCCATGTGGCGTATTCCTTTCCCTGCGTCGTAAACTTCATCGGATCGCCAACCTTCTCCTGCCGGTACTCCGTGTAAATGACCTGCGAGGTCGCCGTGTCGCCGTGAACGATGATCAGTGGATTTTCGATCGCCACGTTGAAAGCGGTCCTCTCGCGCGGAGGTACTGCAGCGGCCGCGGGCGGCGTGCCAGCGGCAGGGGACGCCCCGGCCGGAGGCGCTGCGGGGGGACGATTATAGGCCTGCTTGATGCCTTCCTTGCCCTTGTAGTGCCTCGTGCCGAGAATCAACTCGCAGTCGTCGGCATAAAAGCTCTCTTCACTCTGCCGGTCCGCTTTGCCGAAGTTGTAGTAGTAACGCGTGATCTGATCCAGGATCAACTGGCGGTCGATCAACGACTGCATTGTCATCTTGTCTTCCGCGCGCGCAGCCGGCGCGCTTGCCAGTGCGACACAGCACAGCACCAACGCGGCCGCCCAGACGCCTGCCTGACGAATGGAATTCAGTTTCATGGCCTTCCCCCTATTAACTCTTGTTAACTTGACTGTTGTTCTATATAGACCGTGGTGCCCACCTGAAGCAAATCCTTTACCCAAACCAGACCACGACTTGTGTAAGAATCCTCTGTGATCAAGACAAACAACGTGAATAGCTTTTGCACGCTTTGGTGCAGATGAGGTCCGCAAAATGAATCCGAAACCCAGCTTCACGGCAAACCATCTTATGTCGCCGGACGTTCTGGCCGATCCCTATCCCGCATATCACGAACTTCGCGAGCGATCGCCGATCCAATACGATCTTCTGCCCGCGGGCGCTTCGCCGGTTTTGAAGGAAACATTGAGGGCCTGGGCGTTCCTCAAATATGACGATGTATACAACGCGCTGCACGACCATGAGACTTTCAAGTCCGGCAGCCCGATGGTCGAATATGGATTGTCCCCTCGCCTCGCTCTCATACACGACAATCCTCCGCGGCATTCCCGCTTTCGAAAGCTGGTCAACAAAGCCTTCACGCCGCAGAGAATCGAGGCACTCGAACCATGGGTTGCAGCGATTGCGAAGGATCTCATCGATAAGATGGGGAACGGGGATGTGGAAGTCATGCAGTCGTATGCGATCCCGCTGCCTGTGAAAGTGATCGCCCGGCTGATGGGGATTCCCGATGAAGAATACCTGACGTTCCGGAAATGGACCGAAGCGTACTTCTCAACGTTATCGATGAGCGCGGAAGTCCGCGAGCAGAATATCGCGGATATGCTGGTGTACTTCCGGCGAATGGCATCGGAGCGCCGCAATCAGGGCCACGACGATTTGATAACTGCGCTGGTGCGCGCCGAAGTCGATGGTGAGTTGCTCGAAGAGTGGGAAATCCTTGGGTTTTGCACGTTACTGTTGCTTGCCGGCAATGAAACCACAACAAACCTTATCGGCAACATGCTGAACATTCTCGCGCAGCGTCCTCTGCTGTGGCTGAAACTTCGCGAAGACAGGGCTCTGCTCAACACCGTTATCGATGAGTGTTTGCGCTATGAAAGCCCGGTTCAGCGGCTCGCGCGCAAAGCGACCCGCGACGTGGAAGTTTCAACAATCCGGATCGCCCAGGGAGATTGGGTTTCTGTTTTTTACGGCGCTGCGAACCGCGATCCTGCGGAGTTTCCCAATCCGGATGAGTTCCGGCTGGATCGCGACCTGCGCAATCACGCCGCCTTCGGAAGCGGAATTCACTACTGCATGGGCGCACCACTGGCGCGGCTCGAAGCGAGACTCACACTCAATGCGCTTCTTGACCGTTTTTCCACGCTGACTCCGGGACGACTACCCACCGTCCGTCAACGCGCCAGCTTTCTTGTGCTTGGATTCGATCAACTGGGTCTTTCATTCAACCCATGACAGACTTTTGTGCAAAGCCCTGGTTGGATTCGAACCTCGGACCTCGTTAACTTCCAGTTGAAAAATGAAAACTGATATGTCGATTGCGATCCGGGCGTGACGCGAAAGAAATTTAGCGAGATGCTTATTCTCTGCTACCAGGATTTACGCTCCTTATCAAGGTATCCACGTGAATAGGATTTCGCGATGCCGCGAATCGCTTTCGCGTGGTCCTTAGGCTTGGGCAAGAGCGTGACGATGCCGTTTCGAACCACAACCAGCAACTGACTGCCAGCCTTGGCTCCAAGTGCTTCGCGCGCTTCGCGGAGGATGACGATCTGATGCTTGCTCGATAGCTTAACTTCCATATCAATCTCCCTGCTTTACATGTAGGCGCGGTCATGGACCGCGCCTACAGTAAGAACGGGGTTAGAAATTCAATCGGACCGAACCTTTGAAGAAACGTCTCTGAGCACCCTTGTCCTGGATTGATCCGAACGGCGTACTTCCGTTGATATTGAGGAAAGGATTCGACGGCACCGGATGATTGAAGATGTTCGTGGAATCCATTCGGATTTCCAGCCGCTTCGACTCGGTCAGGCGGAGCGTCTTGCCCATAGAAGCATCGAACGACCAGCTACCCGCAAGAGTCAACGCCGCCAGACCGAGCCCACCGCGGGTTCCCGGTTGCGGATTCTGCAGCACGATTTTTCCATTGGAGTCGGCCACAGCCTGAATCGTGCAGAACGCTGTCAGTTGGGGGGCAACGGACGCGCACTGTGGATCTTTCACTCTGCTGAAAGTCGAACCAAAATAACTCCCGAAATTGTGATCCGTGGGGTTTGTGACGCTCACCCAGTTCACCTTGCCATCTCTTGGAAAATCCCCAACGATATCCGGCACGGAGTTACCGTACAGGCCTGTCGGGCTTGCAAGTGCTGTTGAGGCGTTCACGTAGCTCGCAGGGATGTTGGCAGGTTGTCCCGAGCTCAGATTCACAATGAAGCTGGACTGCCACCCTTCGATCGCACGCGCCAGCACGCCGTGACTGTTTGCCAACAGCAACTTGCCCGGACCGATCGGCAATTCGAAAGTTCCGTAGGTCTTGAAATCGTGCTTGGCGTTACCGGGACTAAGTTGCCAGTCCTTTTGGCGCTCCACTGGATTCGTGTATGTTTGGACGGTGGTCAATCCATTTCCCGCGGCGAATGAAACCAACGGGGTTTGCATCGATTTCGAGAAGATGTAGGTTCCCTGCAGCGTGACACCATGAGTGGGCCGCAAGGTACCCTGGATCTGAGCCGAGTGGTATTTGGATGTGCCGGTGTTGCTCCAGTAGTTGGCCTGGGTGAACTGGGGATTGGCAACGATCCAGTTTTCGGGGAAGAGTCCGGGCGGTACCACAGGACCTCCGGCGATAGTTGTGCCGCCGGGGACATTAAATCCCTTGTTCGCGCGCCTCATAACAGTGCCGCGCTCTCCGGTGACTGTTACCGGGACGGTTCCTGACGCACCGCTGCCGACGCCGTTATACACGTTCAGAGAGTTCGCAAGGGTGACGAAATCGCCATTGGCAAGCGCGTCTCTGAAGGTTGTGCTGAGCCGCATCGCCTGCGAGCCCCGCTGCGTCACTCCATCCACAGCGCCGCAAGCGGCGGTGGGATTCGCCGGGTTGCATCCCGTCAAACCGGGGGCAATATTCAGACCCAGGAACAACTGGTCGAACAGTGGATCGTCGCCCCCGGCACGGGTGACTTTCAGAGCGTTGAAGAGTGGGGTGTTATAGAACACATCCGGGGCGTTGAGATCGAACCAACCGTACAGCCCGGTGCCTTTGGTGCCGACGTAGCGCACGTCGAGCGAGAATTTGCGGGTTATTTCGCGAGTGATCGACAGCGTGAAGTTCTGGATGTACGGAGTGTAGAAGTTCGGATCGTACGCCGCCGCGTTCGCGTTCAACTTGAGCAGCGGGATCGGTTGCATCGGCAGGACCGGGGGCGTGAGCGGAATCTGCTTCTGCAACGCCGCCACGTCGAAATAGCTGCCGTCCACGGGCCCCGACGTTTGCGCGTTATTGATGAAGCCGGGCGTTATGAATATGTAGTTCGAAAGGTTGCCCGCATGGCCGCCGCCCGTGTAGCTGATTTGATATCCGCCGCGGACATTCGTTTTTCCTTTTCCAAACCACGGCAGTTCCCAGGCGAAGCCGACAGCCGGCCCGAAATTGTTGTAGTCTTTCGGGTAAATGCCCTGGTCCGGTTTGGACGTCTTCGGCCCGACAAACTCGTTTTGTGTCAGCAAGTTTAAGTCGACACCGTTGTACGGATACATCCAGTTATTGAAGCTGCGGCCCGACACTCCGAACAATGCGAGCCCATCCTGACCTCCAGTCGGCCGAATTGTCAGTCCCTGGCCTTCGTACGGTACGCCGTAATATTCCCAGCGGACTCCGGCATTCAGAGTGAACTTGGGGTGCAGTTTCCAATTGTCTTTGAAGAACACTGCCATTTCGTTTTCGTGGGGTATGACGACTCTCCGCGGTTGGTCCAGGTAGCTCGTCCAATTGTCGAGCTGAGTCGGCGATTTAATGTAGTACTCCTGCGCCGCGCTCGCCACGGAACCGGCCATGAAGGCCAGAAGTTGCTGCGCCGTCGTCTGACCTGTGGTGACCAGTCCCGGGAAGTTCGTCGTACTTGCAAAAGCAGTGACGGGATTCAAAGCCGAATTGCCTCCCGTGGCATTCGGTATGGTCTTGTCGGCCGTGCTGGTGCCGCGTGTGTATGAATATCGCATCTCGACGCCGCCCTTGAATGCGTGCTTGCCTTTGTTCCAGCTCACGTTATCGGCGACGCTGGTCAAGGGAGTGGTGTTGCCCTGCTGGGCGCAGGTGGTAACGCAGAAATAATTATTCACGCTCATCCCTCCGACGCCGGAGGGCGCGTAGGCGATCGGGAAAGTCTGTCCCGCGGAATTCTTTCCGCCTTGCAACAAGAACGACAGGGGAGTTTTGCGCTTCTCAGCATCCGTCACTTCCCATGGGGCCCAGATCACCTGAAAACTTCTCCGCCACCCATACCGTGCCTCGTTAACGATGTTGGACGAGAGGGTAGACGTGAAATTCACCGTCAACACCTGCGGACGGATGATGATCTGTGACGGGAAATTGCCGGGCCACGTGGCGGTCAGGCCGAGAAGATAATAGTCAGAGTTCAGCCTCTCGTTGGTGTAGTTGACGGCAACCTTGTGCCTGGCATTAAAGTTCTGGTCGAGTTTCACGTTCACTTGCCTACGGTCGGCATCGAAACTGGTCCCGGTGGCGATGCCGTAATCCGCGTTGGAATGCCCGCGCCAGGTCCATTGATTCACGGCTGTGTTGAGTCCATCACCGCCGTCATAGATATTGGTATGCGGCATCACGGCGAGAAACTTCTGGGTGGTGCCGGAGGGATCCATCTTCGTGCGATTCGCATCCCAGGGCGATCCGCCGCCGACAATGGCGTCGGAGCAATCGGGCTTTGTCGGAATGTTCACTAGAGGACCGAATACACTGACGTACTGCAACTGACCTGTGTACGCACTAGTGCTGCCGTCGGCATTGAGTGTGGGTTCGGTTGCGGGGCGAAGCGGATTACCGAACGAATCCACGGATGCGATCACCGGCACGCCCGTCCTCACCAGTTGCTGGTTGATATTGCCGGACCCCCAGCGTGGCCAGTAACGGAGGATTCCACGCTGCGCACAGTCGGTAAGCGTAATCGCACGCGCCTGCTGTCGGTCACGTTCGAATTGCTTGTCGAAAAGGGCGAAAAAGAAAGTCTTATTCTTTACGATCGGCCCCCCAACGCTGCCGGTAAATTCATTGCGATTGATCCAGGGCGGTTGGCCGGGCGTCCACTTTCCATTGACGACTTGTTTGTTGTTGTTCCACGTATTCGCATCGAGCTTGGAGTTTCGAACGCTCCAGGAGCCGGTGCCGTGAAACTGGTTGGTGCCGGAACGGGTCAGGATTTCAACCTGACCATTGCCGCGTCCCAGTTCCGCGTCAACCGGTGTGAGAATCACGCGCATTTCACCGACCATGTCGGGATGCAACATGGTGATTGATCCGACCCCATTCGCATAACGGCCGTTCTGAACGCTCAACCCATCGCGGACGGTATTGACCATTGAAGTGCTGACACCGGCGAAAGTCGTCGATTCCGTGAGATCCGTGCCACGGATTCCCGCCATCGTACCAGTCATCAGATCGAGAACGTTGTTGCTCACCAGCGGAAGGTCTCGGACGGTCTTCTCCGCGAGAACATTTCCGATCGTCGGCGATGACTCCGCAATCAGCGCTGTCGACTCCGCCGTGACTTCGACGGTTTGTCCGGCGGCGCCAACCTGAAGCGTGAAGTTATATCGCGCGATGGCCGATTGACCGAGTTGGACATCACTGATGACCTGTGTCTTGAAGCCCGGCAACTCGGCAGTAAGTTTGTAGGTGCCGGGCAACAAGCTGGGAATGTTATAAGTCCCCGACTCGTTCGATACCGTCGTAGTCACGACGCCCGTCTGCGTGTTCGTCGCCGTGACGGTGACGCCAGGAATATACGCCTGGCTGGCATCCTGAACAAATCCCCCTACTGACGCATTCGCGCTCTGTGCTGATGTTGATTCAATGTGGACCAGACAAAACAGGACAACTGCTGCAGTAGCCAATACCGTTCGCATATACGACTCCTCCCGAAGAAAACGGACACATCCAACCGTTGCACACCTCGATGAACTTCGACCGCAGCCGTGTCACGCGGCACATGATATTGCGATCGTGCCGATTGCGTTGACGCGTGCTCGCGGAGAAGTTGGCAAAAGATACGCGTAATTTATGCGGCAATACTAATACATTGAACTAATACGCCAAAAGTATTAACGCCAGCCTCGCCTGATAAGAAACCTCGGCAGGCGGACTGCTGCTTGACATCAATCGAATCCGGACCATAGACTCCGCACAAATCCACATTGGAGAAAACTATGCGCGGATTGTTGATCGCTTCGTCGATTGCGTTGTTCGCGATGAGTGTTCCGGCCCTGGCCCATCATGGGACCGGTACATATGACTCCACAAAATCCGTCACGCTCTCGGGCATCGTCACTGAATTTGCATTTACGAACCCGCATGCCGCCATGTTCGTGGACGTCAAGGATGAAAGCGGAAAAACCGTTAACTGGGCCATCGAAATGAACAGCCCGGGTGTCCTCGCGCGAGCCGGATGGACCAAGCGGATGTTCAAGTATGGCGATCAGATCACCATCACCGTTCGTCCAGCAAGAGCCGGCACGCCTGTGGGTTTGCTGTATCGGCAAAAGCCCGTGATTGTGAACGGGAAGGAAGTGTTGAAAGCCGACGGAACAGCAAACCCCGTCGATTAACGAGGATTCTTCAGATGCGAAATTCCATTCTTGCCGCCTGCGCCCTCTTTTTTGCATATTCGTTGCCGGCACAAACACCATTTGACTCTCACGACCTCACTGGAACCTGGACGAGATCGAATCGGATTCTGGCAATGAGTAATGACACTCCTCCGATGACGGCCTGGGGTAAGGCGAAATTTGATGCTGCTAAACCGGTATATGGTCCGCGTGCCGTGGCAGGCGGACTCGGAAATGATCCGATGATGACATGCGATCCCGTTGGGATGCCCCGGTATCTGTTCCTCGAGGTTTCAATCTACCCGATGGAGTTCATACAGACATCGAAACGCGCGCTGCAGCACTTCGAATGGGGCAACGCCTATCGGCAGATCTGGATGGATGGCCGCGAACTTCCGAAGGACCCGGACCCCGCATGGATGGGATATTCCGTCGGCCGATGGGAAGGAGACACGTTTGTCGTCAACTCCATGGGGTTTGACGAGAGAACCTGGCTGGATCATTTCGGCAATCCGGTAAGCGACCAGGCTCGCCTGGAAGAGCGATACCGGCGGGTCGATCGGGATACGCTCGAGTTGACGATCACATTAACGGATCCTAAGGCATACACAAAAACCTGGATCAGCGAAAAGAAGATCTTCAAACTCGATCCGAAACATGAAATCCAGGAGCTTTTTTGCGTGCCATCCGAAAATGACGCCTTCAACAAACGCGTCCGGGATCCTGGAGCAGGCATTATTCACAAATAGGAAGGATCGATACGACGTCCGGGAGCATCACCATGCTCCGCTCCGGGACGTTGAGACAACCATTCCAGGAGCCTTGCTTCGATCTCGGCGTCTGATGCGTCCGGAAAGCTCCGGCGCAGGTTCTGCCTCATGATGGATTCGCCCAAACTGAACATGTCGAGCGCCATCCGGAGCTTCTCCGCAGCGTCTTTTAAGGATTGAGAATCAGCCACGCAAAGCATGATATCACGCGGGATTTTCACACGACGCGAATCGAATCGCCCGGTCGTAATCCAAATCAAGCAGCCTAGTCCGGAACGTACGCGATCAGCATGCTGCGATAGGCGCCATACAAAAAAGCAGAAGGATCACCGAGTTCGCCCTGGAATTCCTTGAGCGGATTTTTGTCTCTGGCGTCTTCAGGACCGTAACCCATGTTCATGTAGCCAATCATGGTGGTAAACAGATCCTGATAAATTGCGCGATGACGGATGAGGTCGGCCCCTGTGATCAGGCGGCCATGGGCCGGCACAATACGCGTATCCGGACGGACAATATCCGCGAGTTTCTGATGAGCGCGTACGCGGCCGCCAAGCCACGCGCCGTTTCTGTAGTCCAGGAGCGGCCATTGCTCACCGGACACGGGTCCGCCGGCGGCCAATATGTTGAATTCCGGAAAGTGCACGTAAATGTCACCGTCGGTGTGCGCCGCCGGCAGGTAGCCGTAATTGATCTGATGCCCATCAAACTCGAACGAGCCGTCGCCCAGAGTCGTCTTGTTCGGCCGGGCTTCTTTAGGAAGCGGATCGAGACGGCCTTCAAAACTTACGGACGTGACGGTGTTGCTCAGGTACATTCGCGTCTTCTCATGAGCGAAGATCACGCCGCCGTCGCGGCCCACGGCTTCATTGGCCCCGGTCTGTTCGGGATGCCAGTGCGTGTTGATCAGTGTATGGATGCGCGCGTTGCCGGTTCGTTCTTTCACCGCCTTCAGCAAAGCGTCTGAATTCGCTTTGAGTCCACCGTCGATCATGAGCGCGCCGTCTTTGCCGCGCGTCGCGATGACGTTGCAACCGGCGCCCTGGAAGAGGAAGATGCCGCCGAGATCGGTGACTGAAATCCGGGGGGAAGTTTGCAGCGTGCCGAACACGTCGATGCGCGCCAATGCGCCGGTTCCGAGCGAAGTAACCGCGGCCTGCAGAAATCGCCGCCGGGATAAGCAGTTCTTAGTTGTTGCCTTCGTGCGTGTAGAACGGCGCATATGTTCGTGAATCACCCAGCGGCCAGATATCCACTTCGATGCCTTGAGGCGGACCGAGCACCGGCCAGACCGGGTTTCGAGACATTTCTACAGTCGCGCCAAGCTGGCGCAGCAGCGCCGCCTCTTCCCTATACAGCGGAGTCTGCAGCGCCATGAAGGCCATGAAGCCGCGGGACTGCGTATAGTCGAGTGCCGTCAGGCCATCCTGATCTTTGGCATTCATATCGATGCCCCACGCGGCGAGTTTCTTCATCACCTCTTTATAGCGTTTGCGGACTGCATAGTGCAGAGCGGTGCCTCCGCGGGTGTCCTCACGATGGTTGACCAGTGCGATGACATTGATATCCGCGCCGGCATCATGCAGAACATTGATGATTTCGAGAGCTCTGGCTTCGTTTGCGCGGCCCGCCAGCGTGGACATGATCGCGGTCTGCCGGTCGGCCATCATGAGATTCACATCCGCGCCGTTTTTCAACAACAGATTGATGACTTCGAGATCTCCGTTGTTCGCCGCGCGGATGAGCGGCGTCGCTCCGCGGGTATTCGTCGCGCCCTTCAGATTTGCCGGGCGGAAGAAAAGCTGCATGTTGGTATTGGCGCCGCGCTCCAGCAGCATGCGAACGATGGTCATGCCGTTTGTCTCGTTCAAAGGATCGATCGATCCGTGTGAGCCGGATGCCTGATTGCGCAGGCCGACGGCCGTGAACAGAGGCGCCTCGCCAAAGATGTCCCACTGATTGATGTCCGCGCCGGCCGTGATCAACTGCTTTGCGATGTCCCAATTCGCATTCAGGATCGACACCAGCAGCGGCGAAACTCCATCCGGATCCGGAAGGTTGATATCCGCTTTGTGATCGAGCAGCACTTTCACGCAGGCAAGACAATTCTCGCGGGCGGCATAAAGCAGCGGCGTGAATCCGCCGGAGTCGAGATTCTTCGGGCGGCCTTCCGCGGTCACATGACGCTGGTAGTCGCGATCCGTCGAACGGGCATTGAGGTCGGCGCCCTTGGAAATCAGGAACTCCATCATCTGCGGATGCCGGCGAGCCGACGCCCACATCAGGGCAGTCTGACCGCCAAATCGTTCGCGGGCATTGACCGTTGCGCCGTGTTTGACCAATAACTCCGCAGCGGCCACGTTGCCGGTTCTTGCGACTTCCATCAGCGCCGTTTGTCCGTCGGGATTGGGTGAGTCCGCACTGGCGCCGGCCTCGAGGAGCAGCTTGATGATGTCCGTGTTTCCGACTTCGGCGGCAAGCCCCATCGGAGAAGCGCCGTAGTTATTCGCGAGTGAGACATCCGCGCCGGCCTTCAGCAGGCGGCGCACTTCGGTAACGTCTTCGTCATAGACGGCCAGCATCAGGGGCGTCGTGCCGTCCACTCCCCGCTGGTTAACGCCTGCGGCACGCTGCTGTCCTGCGGCCCATCCTGCACTGCCGGAGAGCAACACCCAAAAACAAAACAGCGCGCAAAAAGACCCAGAGATGCGCGATCCACGCCGTTGATTCATTAAACCTCCGAAAACGGACCCGTGCTGTCGGCGAAGTTCTTGTAGTCCGCGGCAGGCACACCGGCGCGCTGAAGGATGGTGACGAGCAAATTCGCTTGCGGAGTGTCCTGCGGATAATGCAAATGGTGTCCGCCCTTCACGCCGCCGCCGCGGCCAACAAGCATTTGTGGAAGCGGATCGGCGTCGTGCGCGTCGCTGTTCGCCATATTGCTGCCGAACAGAATGATCGAATGGTCCAGCATCGAACCGTTGCCGTCGCGCATATTCTTCAGCCGCTCGACAAATTTCGCGAAAACTTCGGTGTGATAGTTCTGGATGAGACGCAGGTTCGCAATACGTTCCGGAAATCCGCCCCAGTGCGATGTGGGATGAAATGCTTCGCTGATTCCGAGGTTCTTGTAAACGCGCATGCTGGCTTCCTTCACCATGCGCATCGATGTAACGTTGGTACGATTCGTCTGCCAGGACAGCGCCATCATTTCGAATTGAATGTTGAGATGCTCATCGAAATCGTCGGGCGCGCCCAGCGGGGCATCCGGCAAACCGCTCAGGGATTCCATACTTGCTTCCAGCTTTTGAACGCGGATCTCGATCTCGCGGACGGAATCCAGGTATTCGTTGACCCGCGCACGGTCCGCCGCATCCAGCTTCCGATTCAGGCTGGCCGTGGAGTCCTTCACATAGTCGAGCAGGCTGTCGGTGGATTTCAGGATGGCCGTGCGTTCTCTCGCATTGTCGCCCTGCCCGAACATCGTATAGAAGACCTTGCGCGGATTGCTTTCCATGGGCAGCGGCTGGTCTGGAGTTCGATACGAGATGTTGCCGCCGGGCTCGCCGCAAAGTTCCATCGACGGCAATGTCGTGTTTTTGCCGAGACGCCGCGCGGCGATCTGATCGGCGGTGACGCCGCGGCCGTTAGCCACATTACGCGTGCGCGGCAGGACACACGACAGCCAGGTTTCTTCGGTGTATCCGTGGGGGGTGCCGCCCTCGCCGCCTTTGTTCCGCAGGCCGCTTATGAACGTGAGATGTTCCCGGTACGGCTCGAGCGGTTTTACGATAAACGGAAACTCGAAATCGCCGCCCACCCTGGCGGGCTGCCATTCATCCTGAAGCGCGCCATGCGGAAAGTAGACGAAGCCCAACCGCGGCTGCTGCTCCGCGGCGGTCTGAGCAAGTGCCGTGCCTGCCGGAATCATGGCGTCCAGCAAAGGCAGCGCAATGGAAGCGCCGGCGCCCTTGAGCAGTGTGCGCCGCGATAGATGTTTTCGAGAAAGAAACATATCCGGATTTTCCTCCAGCTTACCTCTGAGCCAGTTCCGCAGCGTCCCGTTTGTGGAACGCATCACTTGAAATAATACCGAGCACTATCGACTCAAAACGATAGTTGTTTGAAGCCGAATTGCGCACGACTTTTCGTACGGCCGGCATGTCGCGATAATCGAGACTGCGGCCGAGAGCATAGGTCAACAGATTCTCGGTAAACGCCTGAACAAACTGATCGGGCCGCCCAGCCAGGGCGTTCCGCAAATCTTCGGGACCCTTGATGGGCGTGCCGTCGGGCAGGACACCGGAAGTATCGATCGGCGCCTGAGCCTGCGTGTCCTGTGAATGGTACTGACCCACCGTATCGAAATTCTCCAGCGCAAACCCCAGGGGATCCATCACGCCATGACAACCCATGCAGGTTGGATTCGAACGGTGCTGTTCGATTCTCTCGCGTACCGTTTTCGGCTTCTGGCCGGGCCGGTTTTCAGTCAGCGTGGGAACATTCGGAGGAGGCGGCGCGGGCGGCGTGCCCAGCAGGCGCTCCAGAATCCAAGCACCGCGCAGGACAGGCGAAGTGCGATTCGGATTGGCGGTCAGATTCAGGATGGCGGCTTTTCCCAAAAGGCCGTAACGATTTTTATCCTCGAGCGTGACGCGGCGGAAGTGGCTGCCCTTCACCGTCTCGATACCGTAGTGCATTGCCAGGCGTTCATTAAGAAACGTGTAGTCTGCCGTCAACAAGTCGACGATGCTGCGATCACTGCGCAGCACGCTGTCGATGAACAGCCTCAGTTCTTCCTTGAATAATCCCCGAGGATCGAGAAGGCCGCTCGACTGAGGGAACAAGCGGTTGTCCGGGGCGATTTCGTCCAGCTTGGCGACATTGAGCCATTCAAAAGCAAAATCATCGATGAGTGATTTGGCTCGCGCGTCGGCAATCATGCGCCGAACCTCTTTAGCCAGCACGTCGGGTTGGCTGAGTCGCGACTGCGTTGCGAGATTGAGCAGTTCGTCATCCGGCAGACTGCTCCAAAGGAAGAAAGACAGACGCGACGCGAGTTCCAGGTCTGTAAGCGTGTGAGCGCCGCCCGGAGAATTTCCGGATTCCGCGCGATACAGAAAATGCGGACTCGCGAGAATTGCCGTCACGCCATCGCGCACGCCGCGTTCGAAGCCCCCCTGTGCCGCGCCCGATTTATAGAAGGCCATGAGCGGAGTCAGATCTTCTTCCGTTACAGGGCGCCGGAAGGCGCGCCGCGCGAAACTGCTGAGGATTTTGCGCGCGCAGGCCGTCTCGTCCGCTTTGTTCTGGGGTTTGCAAATCAGAACCTTCCGGCGGCTGGCCGAGTCGCTCATACCCGTGACGGTCAGCGGTCCGCGAATCTGCAGCGCATGCGCAGCTTGAATGCGTTCCTGACCGCCTTCGAGCGCCACCGTTCGCGTGCGCTCGTCGCTTTCGGCGTAGCTCCGCTGCACAAACGTAATGGCGAGATCATGTTGTCCGGCGGTGGCTTTGAATCGAATTTTGCGGAGCCGCCCGTTGATTTCTTCCACGGCCGGATCGAGGCGCTGATCGATGGCTTTGTGATCGGGTTCGCCCCCGATATTCGTACGATAGATTTCCTTGCCGTCAAGGAGCGCAATCACCGTGTTTTCGAACTCCATTCTCGGAACTTCGCGCGCCAGCGCCATGTCGCCGATGGTGAGTTCGTATTCGCCGTCGACAGGAAAAATGTGTTTGACGCTGAATCCACCGCGTGTCCCGAGAGGCATCCCTTCAATGTGATGCTGTTGCCTGCCGGTGCCGGGCGCGCCTTTGGGTGGAAGCGAAATCACCATGTCCTCGACGTTGCCGTACGTAACCGTCACCGCGGGAGCCTCCGCATCACCCAGCGCCTCGCGCGTGATGGAGCGCGCGGCATTGACATATTGGTCGATGAAAGCCGGCGATACATGGAGTCCGGCGGCATTGTTATCGAAGTTACCGAGGCGATCGTCGAGGGGCAGCAACTTCGCCGCTTCTATATCCAGCCCAAGCAAATCGCGGATTACGTTGGCGTACTCTCTCCGATTCAAACGGCGCAACGACACGCGGCCTGGTTGCGAATGAGTCGAAGATGTATCGATGGTGGTTTCGAGCCAGGAGACGAGTCCCATAATGGACTTCTGATCCGGACGCTTCGCGCCCGGAGGAGGCATGAGACCGCCGCGCAGTTTGCGGATCGCGGTTTCCCATGTCTTCGCGTCGTCAGCAATGTTATTGGGTGACAGCGCATCAAGGGCCAGGCCGCCCACTTTGGCCTTGCTGTTATGACAACCGAAGCAATAGTTCTGGACGACGCTGTAAGGCTCCGGTTGTTGTCCGGAACCCGCTTGAGGCATGGCTGCGCCAGCTGATCCCAGCGCCATACAAATAGTCAGTAACGCTTTGAATAATATGCGCCTGACGATTCGCTCTCTTGTGATTAATAACCCCATCAATTTGCTGCTGATTATCCTGTGGAGAGGCTCGTTTGTCACGGCCTGTTTCAAAGTTCACAAATTGCTGCCAAATGTTAAGATGCGGGGCACACTCCGGGAGGTTATTCGATGAAGAAACGACTGCTGCTGTTCGCTTGCGCTGCGACTACCGTTTTGGCACAGGGCCCGGGCGGGCCTGTGAATCGTGAAGCGCCCGTTACGCCGGTTCCGTTCGAGCGGATCCTTCACTCGAACCAGGAACCCCAGAATTGGTTGACCTACTCCGGCAACCTCAACAGCCAGCGCCACAGCGGCCTCACGCAGATCAAACCGGAGAATGCCGCGGATCTCACTCTCAAATGGGTCTTTCAATCCCGGTCACTCGACAAGCATGAGGTCACACCGCTCGTTGTCGATGGCGTGATGTATACGATCCAGAGTCCCAACGATGTCATCGCGCTTGATGCCGCCACCGGTAAAACCATCTGGACGTATTTGCATAAACCGGCCGAAGGCACGCGTAATCCCTGCTGCGGCAATCTCACGCGCGGCGTCGCAATCCTGGGTGACAAACTTTTTCTGGCCGGCCTCGATGCCAAAATGATTGCGCTCGATGCAAAGACGGGCAAAGAACTCTGGAATGTCCAGGTCGCTGACTACAAGCAACAGTACGCAATGACGGTCGCGCCTCTCGCCGTCAAGGACAAGGTGATATCCGGCGTCGCCGGCGGCGAACACGGTGTGCGCGGTTTTCTTGCGGCCTACGACGTGAACACGGGTAAAGAGATCTGGCGCTTTAATACCGTACCCGGACCCGGCGAGGCCGGGTATGAAACCTGGCTCGGTAAGGACGGCAAACCGAACGACTCATACCTGCACGGCGGAGCCCCGATCTGGGTTACCGGTTCCTATGACCCCGAAACGAATCTCACCATGTGGGGCACCGGGAACGCCGGCCCCGACTATAACGGCGACAATCGCAACGGAGACAACCTGTACAGTTCCTCGGTCATCGCTGTCGATGCCGATACCGGCAAGCTCAAATGGCATTACCAGTTCTCTCCGCACGACGAATTCGATTGGGATGCGACCCAGGTTCCCGTTCTCGCCGACGTGGAATTCAACGGCAGCACCCGCAAAGTCATGATGTGGGCGAACCGTAATGGCGTGTTCTACGTGCTCGATCGCACCACCGGCCAGTTCCTGTCGGGCACGTCTTTCGTGAAAACCAACTGGTTCACCGGCTTCGATGAAAAGGGACGGCCGACGCGAGCTCCCGGAATCCTGCCCACAACGCAAGGTACTCTCGTGTACCCCGGCAATCAGGGGGGAACGAATTGGTACAACCCGTCGTTCAGTCCGGTTACGGGTTTGTTTTATATCCCCGCGTGGGAGAACAGCTCCAGTATTTACCGCAAAGGCGAAGACCCGCCCGAATTCCAGGACGGCCAGAGCTTCACCGGCACGGGCCCCGGCCGCAGTTCCGCAACCGATGATGTTTTCAGTTCCATCATCGCGATGGATCCGAAAACCCGCCAGCGCAGGTGGAGCTTTCGAATGTCCGCTCCGTCAACCGAAGGCGGCGTGCTGACCACCGCTTCCAACCTGCTGTTCGCGGGCGGCCGCAACGGTCAGTTCGTCGCCCTGGATGCGCGCGATGGCAAGCTTCTGTGGGAGACCAACCTCGGGCCGTCCGTTTCTGCCGGCCCCATGACATACATGGTCAACGGAAAACAGTATGTGAGCATCCAGTGCGGTGTCGCGTTGTATACATTCGCGCTGAAGTAGTGGACCGCCGGCTCCGCACCAAATCGACGAAAGCGTTCGCGGCGTGCTTCGTCGCTTTTGCTCTGTTTGCGGTTGGCAACGCGATTTTTGTTTTGCCTCAAAGCACCGGCACAACTTCGTTTTCAATTCCCGATCGAGGCGCGGTGTCGCTGTCTACAACCGGCGGGCCGGGAACGACGGCTGTCGGTTATGGAAGGATTCAACCGGATGCCGGAAGCGCTGCGCCATCCGGACTCGCGATCTTTGGGTTTCGCCAGAATGGAATTCTCGTGACCGAGGCCGGAGTTCCGGCGGCGCCCGCGATTCAAAACGGGCGTTTCTTTGCGGAAATCAACGGCCGCGCAAATACCGGCCTTGCCATTGCGAATCCCAACGCTGTAGCGGCGCAGATCTCTTTCAATTTCGCCGGCGTGCGCTCGGCGGGTTCCACTTCGCCCGCGCCGGGATCATTGGTGATTCCTCCGAATGGGCAGATTGCGGCATTCCTGAACGAATTGCCCTTTAATGCGACGGCTCCATTCATTGGAACGTTCACGTTTAGCTCAACGGCGCCCGTTTTCATCACCGCGTTAAGAGGATTTACGAACGAGCGCTCGGAGTTCTTGATCACGACGTTGCCTGTTGCGGACCTTGCAACGGCTCCAACAAATGAAACGTTGTACTTTCCGCACTTCGCCGCCGGAGGCGGATGGTCGACGCAGCTTGTGCTGGTCAACGCAACCGACACCGATATCAGCGGCACTGCGGCTTTCTTCGACCAGGGCTCGGCCACATCACCGGGACAACCGGCAGTCGTGACTATCGACGGAGCGCAAGCGAGTTCATTCACTTATTCGATTCCGGCGCGAAGCGTTCAACGGTTGACGACATCGGGGATCGGTGCGCTTCGAGTCGGATCGGTACAGGTCACTCCCGACAGTTCGATGTCAGCTCCCTTTGGCGTCGCAATTTTCTCATTCGTTTCGGGTGGAATTACAGTCACGCAGGCCGGTGTTCCAACGGTGAGTTTGGGGAATGCTTTCCGCCTGTACGCCGAAACGTTCGGCAATTTCGCCGGTAGCGATCCCGGCTCCATTCAAACGGGAGTGGCGATTACAAATCCGTCGCCCAATCCCGTCAATGTGAACTTCGAACTGACAACGCTGTCCGCCACTGCAGCCGGTTCGATGGGTTCGACCACTGTTCCCGGCCGCGGTCAGGTTGCGATGTTCATTAATCAGATTCCGGGAATCGGCGATGTTCCCAGCGCGCTGCAGGGAGTGCTGCGCATTTCTACCGCTTCGCCCGCTGGTGTTGCTGTAGTCGGACTTCGCGGCCGTTACAATGAGCGCGGCGATTTCCTCATTACAACAACTCCGCCAGCGCGTGAGTCTGGTCCGGCAGTCACCGGTGAAGTAGGATTTGCGCATCTGGCGGAAGCCGGAGGCTGGTCGACACAGTTCGTCATGTTTGGCGGTCAAAGCGGAACCAATGCCGGCAATCTCCGTCTTGTATCGCAAAGCGGGCAGACGCTCGCGCTGACGCTGAATACAAACTTGCTTGCCCTTAGTGGCACGGCGACATTGAATGCGATCACACCCTTTGGCGTCACCGATTACAATTTTCAGATTGTCTTCAGAAACATTACGAACGAAACCGTCACACTCGAACGAGGCGAGATTTTTTGGAATGAAAACGGCGGTTGGGGTGTGTCGCGCGGTGAACGGCTTTCGAACACGGTATTCTCACCCGGCTTTTCGACGACTCTGAACGGCAGGGTCACACTGGGAAATCCGGGATCTCACGTGACGTTTCAGTTGCGAGCGACAACCGCATCCGGCAAAGCGCAGGATTTGTTTTTCCAGATGCCGATTCCGCACACGGGCTACACCACGCCGCCGGAGATACCGGCGCAGAGCCAAACCCCCGTTTACCTTGGCGTGGAGGAACCGGTGGAAACCTACGTGACTGCGACAGTAGGAACTGTGAACTCTCCTCCCGCTCCCAGAGCGATCGTTATCAAAGCGCGTGTGATGAACGGGACTGGAAAAGACATCACGATCAATCAGTGGAACATCACATTGAGACGAAGCACAGGGGCGGTCGCAATCGCTCGTGACGTAACGGCGTCAGTGGACTACACGCCGGCGGTGTTCACAAACCCCAACAACTCCATGACGCACTCGCTGGTCTTCAACTTTTCGGTGCCGACGGATTTCACAACAGGAACGCTCACGCAGCAAGTGCGGCTCACAATGGATGGTCAGGCGTATTTGCTTCAGCGAACGTGTCCGGTAACGCTGGCTGAGATTGCGACGGACCGGCAGTTTCCGCTCGTCGGAGGTTTCTGGCGACTCGGCAGCAGTCCCGACATCACCACCGGCGCGTCGTATCCGCCGCTTCATCTCTTCGAGGCCGACCTTAATAAGTACGCATTCGATATCACCATGGCCCAGACCGCCACGGGGCCGGCCTTCAGCGGCAATGCCGGGGTGAATGAAAGTTACTTCGCATGGAATCAACCGGTGTATGCGATGGAAGACGGTGTTGTGCTTTACTCGCTGAATACGACTCCCGACAACAACGGTAACCTGCAGGACGTTTCGTTCAATATGTCGCCCAACAGCGTGATCATGCAGAACGATGCCGGGCAGTACGATTTGTACTTCCACTTCCGGCAGGGCAGTGTCGCGGTCACAGCGGGTCAGCGTATCTCCAGAGGAACTCTGCTTGGACGCATCGGTAATTCCGGCTTGTCGCTATCGCCTCACCTTCACGTTCAGTCGTACGCCCTCGATAACACCGGCTTCGCAAAAGCGCTCAGCTTGAGTTTTCTGAATCTGGTGACTCCCGCGAACCTGACCGTTTCCGGCGTCCCGGCGTCAGGTACGTATCAGGCGAAATAAACTACAGGACTGGATCACATTAATCGATCCGTGAATTTGAATTGCGTGCTCATCGGGTTTTTCCTATTCTCAGAGCATGCCCGCTCTGGAGATGACTGCAAGAGAAAATGAAGTGCTACAAACGGCGCTAACGATCCTTCAAAGAGAAATGGATCCCCCACGGATCATTCTGTACGGATCGCGCGCCGAAGGCAGTCAAACTCCGGGTTCGGACTTCGATCTCGCGGTTGATGCGCCTAAGCCGCCCGACAGGGCTTACGGGATACTGGAGGCGGTCAACGATTCGGTGGGCCTTTATACGGTCGATATCGTTTATTTGCCGAACGTCGAACCGGAGTTCCGGAGTCTCATTTTGAAGACAGGAAAGGTCGTCTACGAGCGAAAAGCTTGACCTGGCACTTTCGAAGTTCGCGCATCCGGAATCCTGGAGCGGGAATTATCCATAAATAGGAAGGAGCCTGCGGAAGGTGGCGAGCGCTGGTGTACGCGCTCGCCACCTTCGGCCTTCATGCGGCGGTTGTGGCGGGAGTGGAAACCGGCGGAGTAATGGGAATGGCTGGAGCCGGTTCTTTCTTCGCCGCAGTTCGATGTGCTTTCAGCCGGCGGGAACTGCGGGCAATGGCGTAAGCGCTGATCGCTTCGACGTTGTCCTTGAGGTAATTCTCGACGAGAGCGTCGAAACGAGGCAGCACGGCCATCGCGACGGCAACCGCGTGATCGCAGGCTTTCGCCGCGGACGCTCGCGCCGCTTTGGCATTGTTGTAATCGCGGATCGCGCTTTCCAAGGCATCCACAGCAGCTCCGACCTCGTCAGGCCCCACGCCGTGTTTCGCGAAGTCTTTCGACGCCGGTCCCGGATTCGCAGCAAAGCCGCGAGCGCTGTCAATCAACGCCTGATCGCTGCCGTTCACCGGTTTTTGAATTGGACCGCTCTGAATCGATTCGGCGATCCAACTCGCCTGTATCAGGTATCGCCGGAGATTCTCGCGCGATACGATCCGCGCGCCCCGGCTCGCTTGCATCGTGTTTTCTGCCGCGATGCGCGCAGCGACTTTTTCCGGCAATATCTGAACGCTGGATTCCAGCGCCTTGATAATTTCGCCCGCCGCTGAGTTCTTCGGAAACAAGCTCACGGTTTGTTTTCCAAATTCCGAAACTTTCATGAGCATCTCGTAATTGTTTGTGTTTTTGCGATTCATATAGCCTCCTTTGTGAAGTGATCTTTTGTGTTCAGACGGGCTTCTCTAAGGCACGCGCTGTACCGGATTGCGGCAAAGGAGGCTCCTTGATTTTTCAATTCATTACGGACGAATTTTTTCAATTACGGCCGTTTTCACTGACCAACTCGTCACTTTCACTGACCAACTCGTCACTTTTCAAAAAATATGGCCGAATTCCAATTGAAAGTCGCCGCTGACAAATTTTTTTGGACGATTTCAGTTCAATATGGCCGCTGACGAATTTTTCTGGAGACTTTCATTTCCAAAGTGGGCGTTGACGATTCATTACGGCGATTTTTCTTTTCAAAGTGGTCGCTGACGATTCATTACGGGCGTTGAAAAATAATTACGGCCGTTTCACATTGATTATGGCCGATGCAATTGATGGTGTGAGAGGTGTCCGGAATTTTGTGTAAGAGCCGAGTTCCGGGTCAGTGAAACGCGACTCGGATGAAGAATCCGAACCGCTCAAAGTAAAAGGGTGTGCGGACCGTGGATCAACGCATGTGCGGCGCTCATCCTTCCGTGGTTATTCGGCTTCCGCTTTCGATACGAGAGTTATGGGCGATCCGTATGAATCACGTCGAGCGCGACCAATGGTGTTGGCGCGCCGCTGGCTGTACCGCAGGTCACTTCGCCGGCGGATGCCAATTCAGTATCAGCGTGATCGGCGTCGTGGTGGATGTTTCCACCGGCTGGTTGATCAGGAACCGGCCGTCGCGCGAGACCGCGTACTGGTGTTTGATGGTGGTGCCGCCGGGAGCGAGCAGCACAGGGAATAGCGGGGCTGGCGTTCCCGCCACGAATGTGGCGCCTTGAGTCGTGACCGACGCCGCCATCAGTTTTCCGTCCGGCGCAACGAAGTAGAGTTCCTTGCCATCCGCCCGCCATCGCGGTTGAACGCCGCCGCCGGTGGACACTGGCCATTTGCCGATCGCCCCCTGAAACGGCTGCACCACGATTTGGAACTGGCCCGACTCGTTCGTCTCATACGCGACCCAACGCCCGTCGGGAGAAAACTGTCCGTTGAGTTCCTCGAACGGCGTTTTGACGACCACGATCGGTTTCCGATCGTTGCCGGTCATCTCTTGATTGCTGCGCCCTGTCGGGCTTGCATTCGCTCCGCTCATCGGTAGCGCCAACAAGTCGCGGCCGGTTTTCGGATCCGTTTCGCCATATAACAGGTACCGGCCATCCTTCGACCAATCCTGCGCGTATTTCTGGTTCGGCGTTTCCAGCAGCAGTTCTTCGGCGACCGCGTTATTCGATGGCTTCAGATATAGATCGTAGCGTCCCTTTCGGTTCGATTGAAACGCGATCCGTGTTCCATCCGGCGACCAGAGGCCAGTGACGTCGGTCGCGGGATCGAATGTAAAGCGGGTCATGCCGCCCCGAACAAGATCGATCAGCCAGAGATCGTTGTTACCTTGAGGTGAGCGCATTATCGTCACTTGCCGGCCATCGGGCGAGAGTTCAGGATAGAGCAGATTGTTCGGGTCCGGTTCGCCGGCCACGCCCAGGGTTTTGCCGGTCCGGTCGTACCATTTCAATTGACGCAGGGCGCCGCTGCCGCCGCGATAGGCAAGCCGTCCGTCCGTGGATACCGAAAAACCTCCCCAACCGGCGTTGTTCGAACCAACCGGGTCGGCGAGTCTCACCGGATCTCCGGTCAACTCGCCTCGTTTCAGGTCCAGATGCTGGGCCATCAGAGTTGTCTGACGGAGGAAGACGATCATTTCCGGCGCGAGATATTCGCCCCCGGAGTCGGCCGCCGTCAGACGTTTCGGTTCTCCGCCATCCAGCGATCCCATATAGATGCCCGATGTCTCCGGTCCGATACTGTAAAAGAGAAAATGGCGGCCGTCGGGCAGAAACTGGGGATTTCGGTGATCTACTTGCCGCGGTATGTCGAGGCGAGTTGCGGCAACGGCTTCGCCTCCGGAAGCCGAGATGCGGGACAGCGGCCCAATCCCCAAACTGAACAGAATCGTGCCATCTGAGTTCCAGGTCCCGCTGCGAAGCGGAACTGAATTGGACAATGTTTGCGGCGGTCCACCGGCAATATCGATTCTTTTGAGTTTGACCGCCGCGGTAAACCCGATGGACCGGCTGTCTGCCGACCAGAACGGATAACCGGCGCCTTCGGTCCCTGGCATCGGCTGCGCCTCGGTCTTATCCAGCGCCCGCAGCCAAAGCCGTTGTTGTCCGTCGCCCGACGCCACAAAGACGATGTACTTCCCGTCGGGAGAAAGCGCGAACTCGAGCGGCGAAGGAGTCGGCGGCGTGTTGATTTCGACGCGCATTTCGGGCGGATCCGGCGCCGGCCTCTCACGAAAATGTATGAACTCGACGGATGCAAATGCGATCACCGCGATCGCCGCTACAATCCAGGCCAGCCGCGAATTTCGCGCGGGCACAACAGCGTGCGCCGTTGTCTCTTGCGCCGCGCTGAGCGCTTGCTCGATTTCAAGCCGCACATCGGCAATCGCGTGGAAGCGCCGCTTCGGATTTTTCGCCAAAGCGCGTTCGAGCAACTCGCGAAGCCGCGGATTCAGATCGGTTGGTAACAGATGGAAATCCGGTTCGCTCTTTAAGACCGATGCGAGGATCTCGGAAATCGTGTCGCCCGCGAATGCCTGTGTGCCGGTAAGCATCTCGTACAGGATGCAGCCAAACGAAAACACGTCGCTGCGCGGATCGGCCGCAAAACCTTTCGCCTGTTCCGGGGACATGTAGGCCGCGGTGCCGAGGATCATGCCCGGCAGGGATTGCGCGCTCATCAGCGTCGGCGAATTCGAAAGCGCCGCGCTGGCAGGACTGTTCTCCAAAGCCTTTGCCAATCCGAAGTCGAGCACTTTGACGATTCCATCCGGTGTGAGCTTGACGTTGGCGGGTTTCAGATCGCGATGGACGATGCCTTTTTCATGCGCCGCTTCGAGGGCCTCGCAGATGTGTGTGGCAATGTTCAAGGCCTCGTCCACCGGAAGCCGGCCGCGTTGGAGCCGGCCGGCGAGCGTTTCGCCTTCAACCAACTCAAGCACGAGAAACCGCGAGCTGGCCGCTTCTTCAAGACTGTGAATTGCGGCGATGTTGGGATGGTTCAACGAAGCCAGCACTTCGGCTTCTCGCTGGAAGCGGCTCACACGATCGGGATCGCGCGAGAATTCGGCCGGAAGAATCTTAATCGCGACTTCGCGCTTCAGCTTCGTATCGCGCGCCCGATACACTTCGCCCATCCCGCCTTTGCCAAGCAGCGCGATGATTTCATGAGAGCCCAGTTGCGAGCCGATAGTAACGGCCATAAAGGTTTGCAGGATTATAACCGAAGCGGCTGTAGGCGCACTCTATGAGCGCCACTGACCAACGGCCGTTCAATTAACGCTAACGACTTCTCAGGCCTTGAAACCGGATCAGCGTTATCGTCCAGCGCTAATGGAACATAAGAGTGGGATACGGTCGGAGTCCTTTTGGCGATTTTCGTCTTACGTTTCATATCATTAACGCGTATCTCCCTTCTGGTGCCCGGGGCCTCAGTTTGACTCCCGGCGGTGATCAACGGTGATCGGCGCCGCAGGTGCCGGAGCGCCCAACGCCTTGTGGTAAATTAATCGGAGGTCCCGGGCGGTTAGCTCAATTGGAAGAGCATTCGGTTTACACCTAGGAAGTGACTTTCGTTGGTAAGCCTTACAGAATTGTGCGTCAAAGTTGTACTGCTCGCAAACCTCTGCATTTACGGGAGATCTCAACTTATCGTTTCGTCTCCTCTCACTTTCACGTCGGAAAACCTTACAGATTGTGACGACGAGCTTTGCCATTCGGTTTACCCAGCACGTTTGAAACGTGGACTCTACAGGACTGAGACTGGTTGGCATACGCCTTGCATGCGGGCTTGCCCTAGGTCCGAAGAAGAGGAGAAACTATGACCGTCGAGATGATCAGGAGACGATCCCGACATGGCCGGCTTCTTTCGATTTTAGTTGTAACCGGTCTTTTACTAAGCCTTCCGGCGCACGCCGCGACCATCACCGACTTCATGGATCAAGCCTACTTCGACCTGCTCCATCGGCATATCGATTCGGGCGCGGCGGCATTTTTCGGACCTCTGCTCGAAAGCCACACGATTTCGCGCACCCAGTTCGCGGCGGGGGTTGATACGAGCTCGGAGTACTATCAAGACCTCGTATCAGGCTATTATTCCGAGTTCCTCCGGCGCACCGCCGATGGCGGCCGCATTTTTTGGGCCAACGAGCTCATAAACGGATACATGACCGACGAGCAGGTCATTGCGCAGTTTGTAGGCTCAGACGAGTATTTCAATAACGTGGCCGGCGGGACGACCGCGAGCTTCATGGACCATGTCTTCCTCGACCTGCTCCATCGGCATATCGATCCGGGCGCGGCTGCGTTTTGGGGAAATATGTTCGAAGACCACTCGATTACGCGCATCGAGTTCGTGGCGGCCGTTGATACGAGCTCGGAGTACTATCAAGACCTCGTATCGGGCTATTATCTCCAATTCCTCCGGCACAACGCCGATCCGCTCGGCCGCAACGCTTTTGCCAGTTTGCTATCAAGCGGGACGACCGACGAGCAGGTTATTGCGCAGTTCGTCGGCTCAGACGAGTACTTCAATAACCTGCCCTATCCCGCACCGGTTCCCGAGCCGTCGGCAATTCTGCTCCTTCTGCCGACCATGGCCGCTGCGTGTGCATTCCACTGGGCACGCACCCGTCGAATTTAGTCCGATGTCCGAACACAAAGCGACCATCAAATGGACGCATTCGCAGCGCGACTTTTTCAAAGGGGACCTACTCGCGGGAACATACGTGGACTTTTGACGGCGGTATGACGATTCCCGCTTATCCATACCCCGGTTGGTTCTTTACCAGGTCGAACAGCGCCTGCGTCGCCGCCCGGTTGCGATCGAGCAGCGGAAACAGCGCATTCAGCACCTGCGCCTCGCGCGCATGATCTCCCTTCCAGCCGGCCGGCGCCTGCTCACGCATCACGCGGTCGATCTCCAATGCCAACTTCGCGAGCCTGTCTGCAGTGTCTCCTTCAGGATTCGCAGCGTCGCCGAGAATCAGCGGGAGGTTGCGATAGATGACCGTTGCTTCCCGTTTGCCGTGAAGTACGGCGGGAATATCCGCTTCGGGTTGCTTCGTTGCCAGCCGCTGCGCCAGCGCTTCCGCCTTGCGCAGAAATTCTTCATAGGCCGCTGCGTCCGCGCGGCTTTGCTGGATCAGGTCTTCGAGCAGTTTCGACATCTCGGCGTAGAAGCGTGGATCGGTGAGCTGCTGGCGAATAATTGTCTTGCGAACGTTGTTGATGATCCCCTCGGCAATCGCATTGCGTGACAGCTTGCCCTTCTCGTTGAGCTTCTTCGCGATCGCATCGTGAATACCGGTCTGGATGATCAGCTCCGTCAATGAGAGGTCGCTGAGATCTCCCTGCAGCGACGCGGGATCCGCCTGCACATACGTATTGAGCAGGTGCCGCATGTCCGCCTCGTAAGGCTTGATGTCGAGCTCCTCGCCCGAGTGCTTTTTGATGGCCGCGCGGAGGTCGGTGTACAAGGCCACTTCGTTGTGAATCGCATTCGCCTCAGCCTCGGAGTAGCCCGCGTTGTCGAGTTCAGCCGACATCTCGGAGTAGGCCCGCACAAGACCGGCAACCGCTTTATAGAACGAGATGCGCAGCGGCTCGGTGTCGGAGAGGGCCCTCGGATTGGCGGCGTCGCCGCAGAAATAGCGCAGATAGTGTTCGACTTCACATGGGCCGCGGAGTAGCCGCGACGCTCGAGGTTGATCTCCAGGTCTGCCGAGCGAAGGCACCGGTTCCTCGGCTCCTCGGACAGGTCGCCAAGGTAGACGTACTTCAGGTTATCCGGGCGGTCTTCATCGGTGAAAAGTTGGACTACGCGGATTTGCGTACGGCGTTCGGAGCGAGGCTGGTCGGTCATTCGGAGGCCGTGATGGCGAGAGTCATCTTGATCGGCTGGGGCATTCGATTCAAGTGCTTTTCAGGATCGCCCGTTCCAGAGCTTTGGGCACTTCAATAGCGATGAAACGATCCGCCGAGTAAAGATAATCTTCACCGCTTTCATCAATGACCCGAATGTCACCATCCCGGCGAGCTTCTTCGTCTGGAATGACACGGTAGATTTTGTGCATTTCCAGTGAAGCGAGATAGCCGGAGTTGTCCACGCAGGCGACAAAACTCGGCTGTGTTGTTTTGGATCTCCTGTTTTGCATCAGTCTAGATACCGTTTTCTTCGCATGTCTTTTTTGCCTATACCATGAGCTTCCCGCCCATTCGCGGTGTCTTTTCTCCTTAAAATAGGGCGAGGCACGCCCTTATGTCGTTCGCGCCTTACGTTTTTCGGATCGGCCTCGATGTTTCGTGAGGTGCGCGAAAGTGCGCAGCGCTTCGTTAACCGCACGAGAATCTGGAAAAATTTCCAAGACGTCGGAATCGATCAATACAACGTTTGTTCCCTCTGCATATCGAGCCGCGGTCACGCCGCGGGTTGCGTTGGAGAAGTCGTACTCCGGGCGCATGGTATCTTCTCCGGTTCGCCGGGTCGATGGCCTATTCTTGTTTTTCTTCATAGCGTTTTCGTTCAGCGCGCGTCGCTTGACGGGCACTGATGATGCGGGTGTATTCGTCGATCTCAGTGTAGCAAACAACCAAAAGCTGGTAACGGTCGGACAACCCCAGCACGATGTACCGTTGTTCGGATGCCGAGTGGTCCGGATCGGGCATGTTCAGCGATAGCGGATCGGCAAACACGCTGATGCCTTCCTCGAACATGACTCCATGCTTTTTGCGGTTGGTGTTCGCCTTCTGCTTATCCCATTTGAACTTGTAACCCACGCTCGAATTCTACTTCACGCCACTCCACCGCAGGCCGGGTGAGATCGGTGGCAACTCCCGTTGACCGCTGCCCGGCACGCTGCTCGGAGCGGAGCGGCTCAGGCACCGACAGCCTCCGATTGTACGAGACGGGTTCTGCCGGTGAGCAGCTCCTGCATCATCGCCTGCTTGAGATCGCGCGTCTTGGCGCGCCGGGCTTCGAGCGCTTCAATCTCGGAATCCATATCGGAGAGGACGGCGGCGATGGCGGTCTGCTCGGATTTTTCTCCAGGGAATCGGATGCTCAGTCCTCTGAGGCTGACTTGATTGATGTTTGTGTTCGCGCTAACCCAAGTTCGTCACCGGCCGGGTCGTTTTAGATTGTTTTCGGCAGAAAATCACGCGAAGTAATTTCGTTTCAATCCCGACATTCGGAAGAGTCGATGTAGTGCAGACCTACCCTCTTGTGGAGGCTCAGAGCGCAGTGTCAGTATCGGCGCATGTTCTTGCGGGAACACCAGCGGGAGAAAGATGGAAAGACACACACGTACTGGTCGTTGGTGGAAACCGTACGCACGCCGGATGGACCACGGCAACGCAGATTGTGTTATCTGGGCGAGTTGAATGGTTCGGCGCAGGCACGATGGCTGAAGACGATTGAAGTGTTCAATGAGCAGGGCGAAAGCCGGCAATTGAAATTGTTCCCGGCAGAGGTCGGCTCTTGTCAAGAAAGTTGTGTTTGAAGGCGGCTTCATCGAGTGGCCTCGAAGCGGGATTGAAACATCGCATTGAGTTGAGACAACACCTCGTTGGCGCGCTTATTAGCGGTTCGCCATTTTCCGTTTTCAAGGGATGAGACGGCCAAACCCAGTTTGAACTTCAAAGTATCTTCAGAATGAAAATACCCGCCACTGTTGCGGCGCATGATTTTCGAGCTGACCATTGATGGCTTCGACGACATTCGTTGTAGAGAAAGATTTCCGCATGTACTCGGGGTACTTCAAGAAAGCCAGATAGTGTTCGCGTTTCTTTCGCAATTCCGCGATCCAGGTAGGATTGGATTTGCTGAAACGGTCACAGATTTCCTCAAACTGGCCCATTGGCGAGTTCCGGGTCCCAGCAAGATTTGATGGCGCGCCAGCGTTGCTGAAACTCGATGGAGTCGGGTTTGGACAGATGGGTTGTGGCATTGCGCTGCATGTGAACGACACAAAGCTGGACGTCGGCATGAGGAAACAGACTTTTGGTAATGGGTAACAATCCGCTGAAGTCATCATGAATCACGATCATGACGCGACGAAGGCCACGTTCAATCAATCCTCTCTGGATGAGCTTCCAATCCTCGATGTTTTCACGACCCGGTCTGGCCATGCAGGCCAGGATTTGTTTTTTGCCATCGCAGCCTAAGCCGACGACGATGTAGATACACGCGGTGCGTAATTTGTCGCCATCGCGAAGTTCGATATATTTGCCGTCGAGAAACAGAGCCAACATATCGGGATGAATCGGGCGGCTGTTTCGTAGCTCGAGTTCCTCGATCAGACTGGCGGCCACACGTTCTACATCCTGCTCGGAACGAGACAACCCCATTTTCTGAAGCGCGTGTTTGGCGGCATTCAAAGAACGACTCGAGCTGAGAAGCCCAACAAGCAAGGATTCAACCTCTTCGTTGTATCCACGGCGATAGGGTTCGGGAATGCTCGCCGGCCGGAAATCTCCATTGCGGGTGCGTGGAACTCGAATATCAACGGGAATGGTGCCGAGCTGGAGAGAGCGATCATAGAAACCATTGGACCTATCCGTCGGAGTGTCTTGTAAATAAACGTTACGCTCGGCAGCGCCGGCACTGGAAATCAGCAGCCCCAATAATTCCCGTAAGCTGAAGTCGGCTAATCCGGTCTGAAGCAAGCGATCGACATCTGTTTTCGCAACCGAGGAGATTGAGCTTGGTGGTAGAGTTTTCTTCGGATCTGTCGCCATTGAATGACTCCTGAACAAAGTTGGTTAATGACACGGGTCCACGCCCCAGGCGGCAACCTGGGGCATTTTCTTTTCTGGGTTCATGTGGCACTGAACAAGGCATCCATCGCGGCAAGCGGGATCGTCACGAATTTCTTACGGCCTAAAATCGTTTATAGGCGACGATCACAATCGGGACGATGCTCGGTATGGCGGATTTTGCGTCTCTCCACTCCACCTCTCCGCTGCGCCGGGGCGAAAGGTACTACCCCTTTCTTGATCTGGGGGCCAGCCCCCAGACCCCCGGGATTTTCTAAGGCATGAGGGTCTATCGTCCGATGAGATTGAGTCGGGGCGTGATGCTGGAGCTTCACGCCCCCCGTTCTCATCGTGTCGATGAGCCCACCGAGCTATTCCTCAGCGCGGTTGCGTCCCCGCAGAGCCGGCCTCCGCTTCACCCGGTCCGCTCAACTTACAAACGGCCCGGCCCAGCAGAGGTCTTCCTTCCGGATCAAACACAACATTTCTTCTACTCCCCAGAGGTCGAGCCACCAGAAGATGATCCGAACGTCGCACGGGTTTTGCTGAACAA
>CAZWGA010000074.1:0-32779 GCA_964633285.1 uncultured Solibacteraceae bacterium
GGCGAATCGCATGCTGTACGAGATCCTGTAAATATGACAGCGACGCTCAGAAAAAGATGATCGACTATTCGGGAAAACGGCTGGCCGTCTGATAAGAAACCCGTACCGTGAACCTGGCTGCCCAGCGATTACTTGAGAACCTTCACATTAGCAGTCGACGTCAGTTGCTTCTGGGTGCCGGTCTGTCTGAAGTGTGCCAACACTACAAGCGGCACCGAGTCGCCGACAGGAACATTGTTGTCAATGTCGCCCTTACCAAATTGGATGGCGACAGTCCGGCTGGGTTCCATGTTTGTCGACAGGGCCGGGATCAGCCTAGGTGACAAGGGTGCCTTCATCATTGCGTCACCCTCGAACGTGT
This sequence comes from uncultured Solibacteraceae bacterium, assembly GCA_964633285.1. Taxonomy (GTDB): domain Bacteria; phylum Acidobacteriota; class Terriglobia; order 20CM-2-55-15; family 20CM-2-55-15; genus 20CM-2-55-15. Next base: position 362 of record CAZWGA010000074.1, read on the forward strand.
AACCGGCCGGCATTACGAAGCGCGCCGTCACGGTACCTTTCACTCCGGTGAAAACGCCGGTCGGCGAACGCAGGTCGATCGCATTGCCGCTAAAACTCAGGGCACCAGGCACGTCCTGCGGGACGTCATAGGCGACGATCATTCCCGTAGGGCGCGGATCGGTGCAGTCGTTGAAGAAGTATTCCCCGGCGCGATCAAACGTGTACTGGAAGCGTTGGCCGGGATTCAACTTTGGATTGAACAGCCCCTCGAAAAACTGCGTCGCGCAATGCGGCTTCTGGTTAGGGAAGTTCGGGAACGTCTCTGCCCCAGGATTCAAGAATGTCACTGTTGTGCCCACAGGCACGCGCATGTGGGTCGGAGTCATTGCGTTCGGGTCCACCTGATCGCGAGCTGCCGCGGTGTCCGAGGTCCGCGACGCGCGCGCGAGGTAGATCGTATTGGTCACTGTGCTGCCCTCGACCGGCATTCCGCCAACCGGCCGTCGAACCGTGACCAGCGGGGGCGCAGGGGCCTCGCTGCTACCCGATGGGTTACGATAGCTACCGCCGAGCTTGAAAGCCCAGAGATCGCTGCCGCGGGGTACCGAGTTGCCGTAGGGGAGATTCGCGCCGCCGGTGGACACTGCGACATATTGCTCGCCGTTAATCGTGTACGTGATCGGGCCAGCGTTGATCGCGGCGCCGGTCTGAAAGCGCCACAGCTCTTTCCCCGTGGCAGCGTCAAGCGCCACGAGATTTCCGTCGACCTGCCCTACGAATACCAGATCACCCGCCGTCGAGAGCGGATTCTGCCCGTGGCCCATATCAAGCCCCAGATGGTTCCTCCAACGGACGGTGTTCGTCACGGCGTCAATCGCCAAGATGCCGCCCGTCTGGTACTGCCCGATCGCCCTCAGGCCATTGCTGCCCGCGCCGCGCCAGTGCGCCACCATGCTGACTCCGTACGGGAAATAGATGAGGCCAAGCCTGTGGCTGAAGGAATACGTCGGCCATGTGGGGCCGCCGTTCTGGCTGGTGGTTGAAAGCACCGGCAGGTCCCAGTGCGCGTCGTACAAGCAGCCCTCGCGGTGACTCTTGGGGGCTGGATACTCAAGGAATGATTTGTCCGGGTCGAGGTAGTTCGGCTCCGTGTACACCAACTGGCCTGATGCATTGGGTTGGTAGCCGTTGTAATTGGGAACGGCGCGCCACGGATCGCCCGGCACATTCTTCGGATCGAGCGCCTGCCAGACGAGGCAGGTGGGCAGGGGTCGGTTGGGGATAGGCTGCGTCGGATAACTATTCTGTCTGGAATCCTGCACGACGGGTGTTTCCTCAGCTTTGAGGAGCGGCTTTCCGTTGGCGCGATCGAGGACGAAAAGATGGGCCGACTTGCTTCCATAGTAGATCGCCTTGCGCGCTTGGCCGTTGATCACGACGTTCGCAAGCAGCGGCGCAAGCACGTTGTCCATATCCCAGATGTCTTGGTGCACGGACTGGAAATGCCACTTGTAGGCGCCGGTCTTGAGATCCAGGGCGATGAGCGAGTTGGCGAAGAGATTCAGTCCCGGACGTCCCGAGGCGTCCTGCGAGCCGCCGTCCTGCGCGCATCCCCGAGCGTTGTCGATGGTGATGTAGATCATGCGGAGTTCTGGATCGAGCGCCCCGTTGATCCACGAACTGCCTCCCCCTCGCTGGTTGCAATTTCCCCACGTGGCGCCGGCATCAGTCGTGACACCGTTCACGTCGGTGACTACTCGGCCCGGCTCTGCAATGCCATTGAACGTCCAGACAACGCTGCCATCACTCGCCCTCAGGCCTACGACCGCGTTGCGGGCTCCACCTCCTACGTAGACCATTCCGTCGTAATAGAGAGTGGCGGTCGCACTAGCAGCGATCGGTGAGCCGTCCGGGGCCTTGGGCTGCACGACCCAGATTTCTTTCCCGCTGTTCGCATCAAGTGCGACGATCCTATTGCCTCCTGCGAAGACCCTGCCCTCACCAATTGACACACCGCGGTGATTGCCGGAGTTCTGAAAGGTTGGCTGCCACTTCCACTTGCTCGCACCCGTCGCGCCGTCGACGGCGATCACGCCACCAGCAGGTGTGTTGAGGAAAATGACGCCATTCACCACAACCGGCGTCGTTTCCGAGCCGATGTCAGAAGTGGTCGGAGGCACCGCCGACACATTGGTCCTCCACGCGGCTCCGAGGTTCGCAATGTTCTGCCGGTCAATCTTAGTGAGCGACGAGTAGCGCTGGTTGCCCAGGTTACCGCCCACTGTAGGCATGTCGTTGTCATTCGGCGTACAGCACACCGAACGCTGTAACGCCTGCTGCGCCAGGATTGGCAGGGCGATCCCTGTTGCCGCAAGAAGTACCCACGCGAAGCTTTTCACAGTCATCTCTTATTGAGAGGCCGCTGTTTTGACAGTCGCCTTTGGGCCGATCGTCGCGTCGATGAACGCGAGGGTCTTTTCTAGAGCCGTTCGGCTAGCAGCGATTGTGTCCTCGTGGGTTTTTCCAATCCAACTGTGGTTGATTCCCGGAAGGAGGATCAGTTCCGTCTTAACTCCCTTGGCCTTGAGAGCCTCGTACATCTTTTTCGATTGCACCGTTGGAGCAGTCGTGTCGGAGTCGCCGTGGACGAGAAGCATCGGCGGATCCGTAGGGTCGACGTAATCGATCGGGTTAGCTGCACGGATCTTGGACTCTGGGCATGCTGCGAGGTTGCAGCCGAGGAATCGCTCGAGGCCCGACTCGCCCTGTACTGCGCGAGCAGCCGCCTTCGTCTTCTCGACATTCAAATCATAAACTCCGTACCAGCCGACGACGGCTTGGATACAATCCGATTCTTCCGCAGCAGGAGCGGCCGTCGCGGCGCCGCGTCCACCACGTCCACCCGCCGAACCCATCGGGATAGGCTCGAGATCCTTCGCTCCGCACGACATGCCGACCAGACCTGCCAGATGTCCGCCGGCCGATGGTCCCCAGACCAATCCTCGTGTCTTGTCGACTCCGTAGGTAGAGGCGTTCATGCGCAGCCACCGAATGGCCGCTTTTATGTCCTGAACGGCGGCCGGAAACGGCGCTTCGCCGCTCAGACGATAGTCGACGGACGCGACAATGTAACCCTTGGCTGAGATCGAAGCCAGAACGCCGGGCCAATCTTCGTAAGCACCAGTGGTGCGCTGAGTCCCTCCGGACCAGCCGCCGCCGTGCATATAGACAATGAATGGATGCGAAGTGTTGGTTCCACCGGGAGGCAAGTACAGGTCGAGCAGGACTGGACGGCTCGACGGTTTGTAATAGGTAATCTTCGGGATGCCGGTGACGCCACCAGCGAAACTCACTTTGGCTTCGGGATAGCGGTCGGTATTGACGACCTTATCGGACACGGCCACCTGCGCGAGTGCCGCGCTGGCGGTCAGCAGTGTAATCACAAAAGCAACGACGATCGGAGTCCGAACGCCGGATTTGAACGTGGCCATGATCACAGATCCCTCCTAATTACCTTGCTTTCGAGCGTCGGCAAGGCAGGCACCGACTAGGTGTTTGTCGCGTGATCGTCAATACAGCAAGTGTTGTATTATTGTCAATACAACAATTCGAATTTTGCTTGACACATAAAACGAATCTTCATAGCCTGACCGCACCTTTAAGCAAGCAGTCCACACAAGGGCCGTAGGTATTGCCGGGGAGGCGCGAAAGTAAATGTCTTTTGTAAAACTGTAATGACGCGAGCGTGGAGTATCCAGATGCGGACCACTCGCTGTTCGCGCATGCGCTTAAAAGACGCATCGGTGAACAGGGATCAAGCTTAACGAACAAACGGAGGAGTGCTTCATGGTCAAGTGGCTATTCGCAGGATTATTCGCAGGACTGATAGTCTCGCTATCCACCGCTGTCTTGCTTGGTCAAGGCGGTGGGCAGCGTGGTACTCAAGCCACAGCCGGCACGCCACAGCAACAGGGCGGCCGAGCGGGAGGCGGGGCAGGAGCGAACAGAACAGCCACTGGTTTCGGAACGACAAACACGCTGACCACGATTCCGGAAGCTGGCGCTGGCAGCGCCGCCGATGATCCGACGGCGGAGCAACTGGCAGCGTCCAAGGAGGCGCAAGCGATCATTGCTAATGCTAAGAAAATAGCGGGAGCAGATCTCGCCTCTGACGCAGCGAGATTCTGTACGTGGAACGGGGCTGCCGATGTCCCAGCGCGAAATCCGTCCTTCGGAACTGTCCAGGTTTTCGACAACCTCTATTACGCCGGTACTGGAAGTGTGGGCGCATGGATTATTAAGACGAGCGCCGGTGTGATTCTTTGGGACACGCTGGACAATGAAGAGGAAGTGAAAACCATCCTTGTACCGGGAATGAAGAAATTCGGCATGGAACCGTCGCAGATCCGATACATCGTTATTGGACACGCGCACAACGACCACACGGGAGGCGGCGAATACCTGCAGCGTATGTACAACCCAACGATCCTGATGGGCCGGTTGGATTGGGACACAGTAATGGTGAGTCCCTCACCGCATATGCGGAGGGATCTCGACGTGATCGACGGACAAAAGCTAACACTCGGCGACACAACGTTAACCTTATTTCTTCTGCCCGGTCACACACCTGGTTCCGTATCCGGCATCATTCCTGTCAAGTATCAGGGCCGAACGTACAACATGTTGAACCTGACGGCGTCGCGGTTTTCAACGTACGCGAGTATCGCGCCGTTCGAGCGGATTTTCGACGAAGCGAAGCGAGCGAAAGCCGTAGCTGTTGTGCAAGTGCATCCAGAGATCCTCATGAACAAGACGGCGATGATGGAAGATCTGCACACGTATCCACCTCCAGGCCAGCATCCGTTGTTGTGGGCGCCAGAGAAAGCGGCGCGGTACATGGACGTGGAGATCGAATGCGGCCGAGCCAGAATTGCTGCAAACCGCACCGCGCTCAATGCAGCGCGGACACCTGAGTATTACTACACACCGGATACGTCGGCTGCTCCCACGAGTACGCCGGCAGCAGGTGGCCGCGGAGGGCGCGGTCGACAATAAAGCAGGGTTACTACACTTAGAACTCGGAGTGAGACTCAATGAATAAAACGAGAATGCTGCTAGTGGCTGCCTCAGTTATTTTTGCGGGTGTAGTTATGGCACAAACACCTGTTACTCCTCGCTCACAGAATTCCGGTGCCGGCGCGCGGGGAGCGAATGACAATCAACCGCGGCCGAATCGAGCGACGCGCGGCAGGAATAATGGCGGGGGCAATAACGGCGTCAATCCGGGATTCGATACGGGTGGCGCCGGCATCGGCAGTGCCGAAATCGCGACGATGATTTTCGAAGAACACTGGCGCGACATTCCAGCGAGTGAACCGATCACGCATGAACATCTAACCAACCAGGACCTGTTGCTGCATATCTATGGCGACTCGGATCACATCCGCGCTACGCAGCATCCGACCGAGGCCTATACGTACACGGGTGAAACGATCACGAATTGGGCGCTGACTCTCAGCGATCCGAAGTTCTATTATGACCTCTCCGGTACAGGTAAAGTGATGCTACGCACTCGCAACTCCGGCTATCGTTTTACGCATGTGGTTATCAAGACGGTGGATGGAAAATGGTACGCGAGCGAAGAAGGTTCGCCCGAATCCACCTCCTGGATTGAACGCGAATACGCACTCTCCGACCTGCATTGGCGCATTCTGTTGATGACCGATACGCCGACGAACGCTAGCAACCGTCGTCAACCTGATCCCAAATTGGTCCCAATTATTCCGATGGGTGTCGGCCATCCCGATCTCGCGAAGGTTGACGAAGTCGGTTTTTCCGATCTTTTGCCGGGCGGGTGGATTCCATCTACGTCGCGTGTCAATTCCTGGAAAGTATTCGGCAAAAAAGTTCCTCGCTAGGTCTTGCGAGCAGTTTGTGTCCTTATATGTTCCTGCACGGATATGCGTCTTTAATTAAAGTTCTAAGAATATGTCTGCTTTTCATATTCGTGATGCCGCTGCGCTCAGGCCCGGGGCACTCTGCTCAGGGCAGTCCCACTCTTAGAACCGTTTGGGATGGGGTATATGTGCATCCGCAAGCGGATCGCGGCGAATCGGATTTCTTCATGCACTGCGCCCGCTGTCATGAGGGTGGACGGAGCGGCTTGCTTCTTTCCAGTGAGAATTTTTTCAATCGCTGGCGCGGGGAAACGCTAGCTTCGCTCTTTAGGTATATGAAAGCGACGATGCCCCCAGACAATCCTGGAAGTCTCAGTGACTGGCAATACCTGGATATAGTCACCTATATTTTGCAAATCAATGGATACGCGGAAGGGAGCACCGACCTCCTACCGCCGCACCTCGACGTGATACTGCTCGTTGGCTCCGAAGGAATTCAACCTTTGCCACCTGGCACGTCAGTTTACGCCGTAGGCTGTTTGAGTCAGGCACAGAATGGATGGATTCTCACTTCTGCTTCGGTCCCATCGAGATCAAGAACCTTGCCGGAAACGGAGCAGTCGTTCAAAACACTCGAAACGCAACCGTTGGGCTCAGGCAAGATCCGTCTCGAGGGAAGCTTCGATACTGCTGACAAACGGGGCTCCAAGGTACATGTTAAAGGGTCGCTCATAGATCGTGGCGGCGAATCCGCAATTGACGTTTCCGCCATTCGGGTTTTGAACCCGCAGTGCAACCAGCCGGCAGCAAAGTAAGGCTGCACCAGAACTTCCCACCTTGGACCGCTTGAAGAGCGCATCTCGATTCCGTCATGTTAGATAGTCGTCGACTGTGGGTTGCAGCGTTAATCACGATGTGCGACGGCGTCCTCTTATCCCAACGGGCGGCGGCAATCCAGTCCGACAGCCTCGACGTCCTTTGTATGGTCATCCATACAACAGTCTAATTTTCTTGACTATCGTGTGCGAACCCCTTAGCTTTTCCCCCAAATAAAAAGTTCACACATAAAAAAGGTCGAGCCGTGTTGTCACCGGCGACTTTTGCAGGGTGCTCGGCCGCTTGCAAACATCAAGTGATCGGATGGCGATTGGCAAGACTATTCCAGCAGATCAAGGGATGCGAATGAGTAGGGGGGAATCACTGTGAGAATAAAGTTTATTGTTTTGACGTACCTTCTGATATGTGCGTCGGCTTGGGCTCAGACCGGGTCGGTCGCACAGATCAACGGAACGGTGAAGGATTCGACGGGAGCGGTGCTGCCGGGTGTGGAGGTCAAAGTCACCCAGACGGAAACCGGTTTCAACCGCACGGCGATTACTAGCGAGACCGGGGCCTATACGCTACCCAGCTTGCCAGTTGGGCCATACAAGCTGGAGGCTTCACTGCCCGGCTTCAAGTCCTACGCGCAGACTGGGATTGTGTTACAGGTCGCTAGCAATCCAACGATTCCGGTGGTTCTGGAGTTGGGTACGGTGGATCAAACCATTAACGTGGAAGCCGGCGCGGCTATGGTGGAAACCCATAGCAACGCGATCGGTCAGGTGATCGACCAGCAACGCGTGGTCGAGCTTCCTCTGAACGGCCGACAAATCACCGATCTGGTTTCGTTGACGGGCGGCGCGACGAATCTGGCCGCCGTTATGACATCCACGGGCACGACTCAAGCCTCCGCGCTCGTGCCGAACAGGAACTACCCAACTGATGCCGCGATATCGATAGCCGGTGGCAGGGGCGACAAAACGAATTATATGCTCGACGGCACCGCCAACCTGGATCTGGTAACGGGTGCGGGGCTGCCCTTTCCTTTCCCCGACGCTTTGCAGGAATTCAAACTGGAGACCAGCTCGCTGCCGGCCAGCGCCGGACAATTGCCGGGGGGCGTGGTGAACGTGATCACGAAATCGGGCACGAATACGTTCCATGGCGGCGCGTTCGAATTTCTGCGCAACTACGCTGTCAATGCCCGGAACTTCTTTGCGGCCAAAACGGATGGGTTAAAGCGCAACCAGTTCGGCGGCTATCTGGGCGGCCCGATCACGAAGGAGAGACTGTTTTTTTTCGGCGGCTATCAGGGTACACGCGAATCCGTGGCTCCGGCCTCTTACCAAACCTTCGTCCCGACATCGGAGGTCCTGAAGGGCGATTTCACGGTTATCGAATCGCCGGAGTGTAACGCGGGTGTGCAGAGACATCTCACAGCCCCGTATGTCAACGATAAGTTACCCGCCAACCTAATAAGTCCTATTGCATTGAAGATCCTCACCTATATCCCAGTCTCGACCGATCCCTGCGGCAAGATCTTTTACAGTATTCCGTCACACTCTCATGAAAACCAGGAGGTGGCCAAAGTCGATTACAGGATCAACTCAAAGCAGTCAGTGTTCGGCCGGTATTTCATTACAAACTTTGGGCATCCGCCGGCGTTTGACGGCAAGAACCTGCTCCTGATGTCTCAGGATGTCAGCGTAGGTTTGGCTGACCGCGTGCAAACCGCCTCGATAGGCCACACCTACGTCTTCAACCCGACGACGATCAACTCATTCCACATCGGTATTCAGCGCAGCATAGTCGTGCGCCAAGGTACCCCTGGAACACCGACGTGGCAGGAACTCGGCGCTGGTGTATATTCGCCGATCAAGAATTATTTCAATTTGACCATCACCAACTATTTCTCCCCCTTCTGCAACAACTGTTCTCCCGGACCTTGGGCCTCGACGACTTACCAGATGAATGATGATTTTTCAACGATTCGAGGCCGCCATCAGTTGGCGTTCGGCTTGCACGCCTGGCAGCTGCGGGAGAACGCGCAGGGCAACATCCGCACCAGCGGTTCGTTCGCTTTCGGCAATACGCTTACCGGGAACGGGCTGGCCAACTTCATGGCCGGTCTGTCGACGTCATATACTCAGAACGCCGGTCAGTACATCTCCGAGCGCTTCACCGGACCGTCGACGTACATTCAGGACAATTTCCGCGTCAATAACCGTCTGACCATCAACGCGGGCCTGCGCTGGGATCCTCTCAAACCGATCCGGTTTAACACTCCCCAAGTCAGCCTCTTCGATCCGGCCTGGTATGCAGCCGGGATCAAAAGCAAGGTTTTCGCGAATGGCCCCACGGGCGTCCTGTTCAGTGGGGACCCGGGCATGCCCGACAAAAATAATCGCTACTTCGGAAGAGACCTGCTGTTCGCTCCTCGCTTCGGCTTTGTTTACGATCCGCGGGGTGATGGTCAGCAAACCATTCGCGCCGGGTTCGGCATGTTCTACGACACGGTTTCGCTGGGCAGGGACCAGAACACCTCGAATCCGTGGGCGTTTTCGGTAAACATTCCCAACCCGACGAGTATGCTCAATCCCTTTGCTGGCTCGGTCTACGGTTCCAATCCTTACCCCACGCCGGCTAAGTTCCCGTTTGACTATGCCTTCCCTCAGTTCGGCGGCGGCTTCAGCAGTTGGAACGCTCATATGAAGGCGGGCTATATGGAGCAGTGGAACCTAGCACTCCAGAAACAGCTTCCGGGCGACTGGCTGATTTCCGCCACCTATCTCGGAAATCACTCGGTGCATCCGTTTAACTCTTTCGGCAGTAACATTTCGATAAACCATAACCCGACGGTTTATATTCCCGGCAACTGCGTCGCAGGCCAATATGGTCTGACTGCCGCAGGACCCTGCTCCAATACCGGCAACACGAATTACCGGTCACTGCTTTATATCCAGGATCCCGTCAAGGCGTTTGCTTTGGGTCCTCAGAGCGTGGACGACGATGGAGGCACCGCAAACTACAACGGACTTGTGACTTCAGTCCAGCATCGGTTCTCGCAGAACTACTCGATTCTGGTGAATGATACCTGGTCGCATTGTTTGTATAGCACAGGCTCCCAGAATCCTAATGTCAGGGAGACCTCCGGCTGCCCTCAGGACATCAGGAATTCGCTCAATCTCAGCAGTGTGGTCAAAAGCCCCCAATTCTCATCGAAGGTGTGGCAGATCATCGCGGGTAACTGGCAGGAGTCGACGATCTTCACCAAAAACACCGGACCCTATGCTACGGTGAGCACCGGCCTGACTGTCCCCGGCACCGGCACCCGTCCCAATTATGTTCCGGGAGTGAGCCCGACTCTGGACCATCCGACTATTGCGCGGTGGTTCAATACGGCTGCTTTCGTCGCTCCTAACCTAGCATGTACCAACGGCGGCGTTGTTGGCCCCGCCTACTTGGGCTCCCAATGCAACGGAACAATAGGGACCAACACGATTCAGGGTCCGGGCGCGTGGAATGTCGATGTGGCGATGTTCCGAAACATTAACGTCCAGATGAACGAACAGACGCTGAAATTGGCAATCCGAGTCGAGGCATTCAACGTCTTTAACCACACGCGCTTTGCCCCTCCGAATACCACAATGAGCAGTCAGTCGTTTGGGCAGATTCTGTTCGCCAATTCGCCTCGCATCTTGCAGGCATCGCTGAAAATGACGTTCTAACTCCGCGTGAGAACAGCAGAGCGATCATGGGGAAACCGGCAGGCACGCCGGTTTCCCCTGGCCGCTTGAAGTACGCGTTCTAGATTTTGTGACGAAAATTCAAACAATCGGAGGATCGCATGAAAAGTAAATGGATCATCCCAGCAGTATTGGTCGGGATTATTCAGGCGGTCGCGCAGACGCCTCCTGAACCAGGCGCCACTGCCGGTGTCGTGTTGACGAACATCAGTAGGAACACGAAAAAGTTCGCATCGGTGTTTCCGCAGGTCGCGGTGAGTCGCAGCAATCCGAATTTAGTTGCTGTCGCGTGGCGGCAATACAACCTGCCCATCGACACGAATGCGCTCAAGGAAGATCGCATTGCCGAGTGTCATGTTTCGGTTTCGAAGGACGGCGGTCAAACTTATCAAGACCGAAACATGATGAATGTCTTACGCACGCCCGGAGGCAACGGCGAGCCGCTGCTGTGGGGCTGCAATGCGCCTTGGGTCGCCATCGCCAACGACAACACAATGTACTTCGGCGGCGCGTTATTTACCGCCGGTGGCGTTATTCAGACAGAGCCAAAAGCGGGCCGCGCAGGAGTTTCCGTCTCAATTGACGGCGGGACGACGTGGAGCAAGATGATTCCAGGTATCACCATCGCTCGCTTCATGCCGGGCATGCGAGGTTTGGACGGCGGTATGAATCAGGAACACACGCCGTGGGACGGAGCCAATGGATTCGCCGATCCTCAGAGCGGTACGTTCTATTCGACTGCGGGAGCCTACATTGCTGCCAGTGAAGACAAGGGCAAAACATTCGGCACCGTGTATGAAGGCAAAGGTACGTCATCCGCATCGTTCGGCACCGTTGTTGCTGCGCGCAATGTCGCGAACCGGGAAGGCGAGAAGTGTCCGTGCCTCGTCGTCTCGATAACAACTGACAAGGGAAAAACCTGGTCGGAATCAATCGTAGCGCGCGCTACAGAGTGGTCTCCAACGGGCACGGTTCGTTATCCGGTGATCGCTGCGAATCCCGCGAAAGCGGCGAACTACGCCGTTGCCGCATATCAACCGGATCATCGTTCCATCAAGGTGTATTACACGACGGACGGCGCAAAGACCTGGAAATCGGCGACACCCAAGCCAGTGCCTCCCACGGTGCCGGTCAACTCCGTCAATCAGGTCGGCGTGGGTTACACGACTGACGGCAAGATTCTTGTGACGTGGCGAGCATTTCGCAATCCCGGCGCGTTCAACACATTCGTCGCCATGCTCGACGGCGATACGTTCGGATCGACAGTCAAGATAAGCCCAGAACTTTCCATCTATCCGCCGCTTACTTATGCCGGCAATTATGGAAATGGCAACGGAGGCGGCGACTTCACTACGTGGGTTCAGGGCAATGCAAATGCAGCTTTTGTTGCCTTCCCATATGCACCGCTAGGTGAGGTTCTGGACACATACGTAGCGAAGGTCCCACTGAATATTCTCAAGTAGTTACTGCTACTTGTATGCTCATCCATACAACAATGCGAATTGCCTTGACAGCTGCAAACAATCTGCATAGCCTTGTCGAATCTTTTTCGATGACGTCGTTCTCATAAAAACATTCCAACGGGGGATCGAATGGGCCAACGGTATTTGTCGCTGTTACTGGTGACGCTGGTTTCAGCGAGCAACCTCTTCGGAGCTGCCGCAGCCGATGTTCGTTTGATTGAAGCGATCAAAAAGTCTGATGTGAAGGCGGTGAACGCGCTGCTTAAGCAAAGAGTCGATGTGAATGCAAAATCAGCCGACGGAACGACCGCGCTTCATTGGGCCGTGAATGAAGACAATCTCGAAGCCGCGATGGCTTTGATTGCCGCAGGCGCGAACGTCAAAGCGGCCAATGACTATGGCATGACCCCGCTCACCTTGGCCTGCATCAACGGCAGCGCCGCGATGGTCGATGCGCTGTTGAAAGGCGGCGCAGATCCCAACACAGTTTTCTCTGAAGGCGAAACCGTGCTGATGACCGCTGCTCGTACTGGCAACGTTGACGTTGTAAAGCTTCTCCTCAATGCTGGCGCAAATCCAAATGCGAAAGAACCGAAGCGTGGCCAGACCGCTATGATGTGGGCGGCTTTCGAAGGACATGCCGGCCCGATCAAAGCGATGATCGAACACGAAGGCGACTTTCACGCGACGTCAAAGGGCGGCTACGACGCCATTATGTATGCGGTCCGGGAAGGACGCACAGACGTTGTCAAAGCGCTTCTTGATGCTGGCGCGAACGCTAATGCGAAGACTCCCGAAGGAACCACGCTTCTGAATCTCGCCATATTCAACGCGAATTACGAAACGGCTGCAGCGCTTGTCGACCACGCCGCCGATGTGAATGCGGTCGACCGCCAACAAGGTCCGCCGATCGTGAATTTGATGAAGGTTCGTCGTCCCGGCTTGTGCCAAAACCCGTGTCCTAGAGGCACCGGCACTTTCAGTTCATTGGAGCTGGCGAAGATGCTTCTCGATCGGGGCGCAAATGCGAATTCTGCACCGATAAACGGACGCGGAGCAGGTTTTGAGTCGAAAGGCGCCGACATTTCTGCCCATATCGGTGCGCTGAAGGCAGAACAGGCAATCAAGGCAGATCCTTCGGTTAGCAGCGATTTCTACAAATATGCCGGACTGTTCGGTCAGAACGGCGGGGACAACCCCAATGGCGGTGGCAATTTCCAGGGCAACTATAATCTCTCGAGCCTGAGCGCAGCGACGCAAGCCGCGATCGCCGCCGCGAATCGCGCGCCCGGCGCCGACGACGATGACGCTCCTGCCCCGACCAACGGCAACGAGATCACACCATTCCAATTAGCGCTTCAGAATGCCGATGTCGAGATGGCTAAGCTTTTGCTTGCCGCGGGTGCCAAGCCGATGGGTTCTACAGGCAATGGTAAGACCGCTCTCATGCTTGCGGCCGGGTTGAACATCGATCGCGGAGTCAGTCCGGGCAGCAACCAGGAAGCATTCGAATTGGTAAAGACCATTTACGACCTCGGCGATACGAACGTGAATGCAGCGGACCAAATGGGCAGCACTGCGTTGCATGCGGCCGCGCAACGAGGATCCAAAGAAATTATCCAGTTTCTGGTGGACAAGGGTGCCCGTCTGGACGTGTCCACCACTTTCGGCTGGACCCCGCTGGATGTTGCGAGAGGCTACCGGAATTACCTCGGCGTCGGTCGGCGCGTCATGCGCAATGTCGCACCTCAGCCCGAGGTTGCTGCTCTTATCGAAAAGTTGATGAAGGAACGCGGACTCGAGACTGAGCATTTCCCGACCCGCTGAATTTATAGAGGGCGTGGGGGGACCGGCCATTGCCCAATCAAGAAGGCGGCGAAGCCGTGTGCTGAAATGGGCTGGCCGGTAGGCCCGACGCTGAGAGGTACTGATGACCACTTTGGTTTCATTCGTTATCGCTTTCTTATTTGCTGGACAGCAGGCGAGTCCTCTTGTGACGAAGTCACCGCAGCGGGCATTGCTCGATCAGTACTGTGTGACGTGTCACAACGAAAGATTGAAGACCGCGGATTTGACGTTCGACAAAATGGACGTCGATCATGTGATAAAGGACGCAGCGACGTGGGAACGCGTCGTTCAGCAATTGCGTGCGCGAGCGATGCCACCCGTTGGAAGACTCAGACCGGACAAAAGCACATATGACGGATTCCGCGCCTGGCTCGAAAACGAACTCGACAAAAATGCTGCAGCCAATCCGAATGCCGGAACGACAGTCAGCTTCCATCGCTTGAATCGCGCCGAATATCAAAATGCAATCAAGGATCTGCTTGCCGTCGAGATCGACGCGACGACATTTTTGCCAGAAGATCCAAGGAGCAACGGTTTCGACAATATGGGCGGCGCCATCAAGATGTCCCCGGATCTTCTTGAGACTTACATGAAAGCGGCGATGAAAATCAGCCGCGCGGCTACTGGCGTTGCCGTCACTCCGCAGTTGACGACCTATAAATTGGAAGATGACGAATCGCAGGATGATCGTTCTCAAGATCTTCCGTTCGGAACCAGAGGTGGCACCGAAGCGAAGCATTATTTCCCTGTGGACGGAGAATATCTCGTGACCGTGCGCCTTGTGCGGCTCGGTACTGCGGCCATCGCCGGACTGAACGACGAACATCAAATCGATTTTCGCGTCGATGGCGAGCGCGTGGATCTCACGACGATCGGCCGGAAGGGAATGGTCACTGCAAATGGCGGTACCGGCGCAGGCAGCGGCACCATCGATCCGGATGTTGCCGGAGCCAAGGCTGACTTTCAGTACAGACTTCCCTTGAAGGCCGGAGCGCACACGCTCACAGCAACGTTCCTCAAGAAGCCAGCGCTCGAGGTCGACGGTACGCGCGTCATCTTGGATCGGCCCGCGTACGAAGCCGGCCGGACGCACGGACTTCCGTACATCAGCAGCATCACGATTCTTGGTCCACAAAAAGTTAGCGGCTCAGGTAACAGTCCGAGCCGTAAGCGCGTTTTCGTCTGCCAGCCCGCTTCGCGCGCCGACGAGACGGCATGCGCAAGACAGATCGTTACGACGTTGGGCCGCCGCGCATACCGCGGATCTATAACGGATGCGGATATTCAAACCTTAATGACGTTCTATACGAGCGGCCGGGCCGAGGGTTCGTTCGAGAACGGCATTCAAAGCGCGCTCGAGCGCATGCTCGTCAGTCCGAAGTTCCTGTATCGGATCGAAGCGCCGCCGTCAATTCCAACCGATGGCAACTATCGGATTTCTGATGTCGAGTTGGCGTCGCGACTGTCGTTCTTTTTGTGGAGCAGTATTCCGGACGATCAACTGGTGAATCTTGCGACGAACGGACGACTAAAGGATCCGGCAGTTCTCGAGCAACAGGTCAAGCGTATGTTGGCCGATCCGAAAGCGAAGGCGCTCACCGATAATTTCGCCGATCAGTGGTTGCAATTGGTCGATATCGAAAACGTCAACCATGATCCGATCATGTATCCGGAAGCGGACAGGACATTGCGTCAGTCACTCAGAGAAGAAACGGAACTGCTCTTCGACTCGATCCGCGCTGAAAACCGCAGCCTTGTCGATCTGCTCACGGCAAATTACACATTCGTCAATGAACCGATCGCGAAGCTCTACGGCATTCCAAACATATACGGCCCGCGAATGCGGCGCATTTCGTATCCTGCGGGTAGCCCGCGCGCCGGCATCCTCGGCCATGGCAGCATCCTGATGATTACCTCGCATGCCAACACGACGTCGCCGGTGTTGCGAGGCAAATGGATTCTCGACAATATTCTCGGAACGCCGCCTCCACCGCCGCCGCCCGTTGTGCCCGATCTAAAGCCCATTGGAGCCGATGGCAAGATCCTTTCGCTTCGGGAACAGATGGTCGCCCACCGCGCGAATCCAGTGTGCGCAAGCTGCCATGCACGGATGGACCCGCTTGGCCTTGCTATGGAGAACTTTGATGCGACAGGCCGTTGGCGGACGCTGAATGAAAATGGCGAGCCTGTTGATGCTTCGACCGAGATGATCGACGGCACCAAAATCGAAGGAGCTCTCGCTCTCCGCAATATTTTGCTTTCCAATTCAGAACAATTTGTTTTAACGGGAACGAACCGGCTTCTTACATATGCACTGGGCCGCGGTCTGGAGTACTACGATATGCCGACTGTGCGAAAAATCGTGCGAGAGGCCGCAGCGAGCAAGTACAGTCTCTCCTCCTTGGTGCTGGGTGTGGTCAAAAGTACTCCGTTCCAGATGAGAAGAGTTCCGAAGAACGAATCGTAATCCTACATAAGGAGAAAAAGTATGTTCATTGCGAAGAAGGCAATTTCCCGGCGCGCGATGTTGCGCGGCGCAGGAGCAGCCCTGGCACTGCCATTGTTAGATGCAATGTTGCCCGCGGGAACGGCATTATCGCAAACAGCAGCGAAACCGGTACGCCGTCTCGGATTCTTCTACTTGCCGAACGGTCACAATCCCGTTGCCGGCCAATGGACTCCTCTTAAAGAAGGACCGGATTGGGAGATGACTCCGCAACTCGCGCCGTTCGAGCCTTTCCGAAACCAACTGTTCGTTCCATACGGGCTTCGGCACAATCAAGCGGATTCGTGGGGCGATGGTCCTGGTGACCATGCACGCGGCTGTGTAACGTGGCTGAATGGCGTGCATCCGAAACGGACGTCTGGACCCGACGTTCGCGCCGCTGTGACAGCCGATCAGATGGCCGCCAAAGAATGGGGCAAGTACACAAGGTTGGCATCCCTCGAAACCTCCCTGGAATCGATTGGCACCGCCGGAGCTTGCACCGATGGCTACGCGTGCGGCTACCAAATCTGGTTTAGCTGGAACACGCCGACGACACCTCTTCACCACGAACCGAACCCGCGTCTCGTATTCGAACGCCTGTTTGGCGACGGCAGCAGTCCCGCCGAACAGAAACTGCGGCTAAAGAAGGAGCGCAGCATCCTGGACTCCGTTACCACAGAAATGAACCGATTGAACAAAGAGCTCGGCAATCCCGATCGTGGCACGCTGGATGAATACCTGGAATCGATTCGCGACGTCGAACGGCGCATTCAGGTGGTTGAAAAACAGGAAGCGACGGTCGTTCCGCCTTCACTACCCGACGAACTTCCGGACACGTTTGAGGAACACGCAAAGATGATTTTGGATCTCCAGGTCTTGGCCTTCCAGGGAGACATCACTCGCGTGACAACCACCCTCATCGGCCGTGAACAGGGATCGCGCTCGTACACAAAGAGTGGTGTTACAGACGGACATCACAATATGTCTCATCATCAGAACGATCCGGAAAAGCAGGCCAAGCTAACCAAGATCACTGCCTACCTGCTGAAGCAGCCAGCTTATCTGTTCGATAGACTCAAGTCGATTCAAGAGGGCGACGGAAACCTGCTCGATCACTCTCTGTTCTTGGTTGGTGGCGGTCTTGGCGATCCGAACCTGCACAACCATATGCGACTTCCCGTGGCTGTTATTGGCGGCGCGGGCGGAAATATGAAGGGCGGCCGTTATGTCCGGTATCCCGACGACACGCCGATGGCCAACCTGCTTGTATCAATGGTGAATAAAGTCGGTCTGCCGATCGACAAAGTTGGAGATAGTACGGGACCGTTGGCTGGCATGTAGATCCGCTTTCGCCAACAGTGTCCAACTGGAGCGCGGCGCTTCCTCACGTCGCGTTCCAGTTTCAGGATCCGTCCTACGCACTCTCGCCAAAAAACTTCTTTGAATGGAACGAGACGTATGTTTAGAAAAGTTCTGCATCCGCTCTCTGCGCTAATCGCTCTGATTGCGATTTCGATACTGACGACCGCACAGACAACCACAAAGCCGATCGCGCGCTTTGCCGCAAGCACAGAAAGTCAATCGGTGCGCATTGATATTTTCGCGTGGTCAACTGAAGCCGATCGCGATGAATTCGGGAAAGCTTGGACTTCGCCGCCGAAACCTGTGGTTGTTGAAGCCGAAGCACCGGCCGGAAATCGCGGCGGCGGTGGACGTGGAAATCGCGGCGGTGGTGGGCGTGGAAATCGCGGTGGTGGACGTGGCGGTGGTGGTGATGAGGCTCCTGCTCCGGCACCGGTTACACCGATAACACCGGCGGCTTCGTTGGGATCATCGCTAAACAAAGCAGCAAGCGTCGGTATGCTGTGGACATCCGAGACCGTGGGTTATTCCATCCGCTATGCCTACCGCGTCCCACAGTCCGATGGCTCGGAACGCATCATCCTCGCTACGGATCGGCGTCTTGGCGCATGGAACAACGCATGGAAAACGTCAACAGCATCGAGCCACATCGACTATCCATTTTCCGTTATTGAGTTGCGTTTAACTGCAACGGGTACCGGCGAAGGCAAAGTATCGTTGACGAGTCCGATCAAGGTTGACAGCGTGACGAAGTCGATCGGATTAGAAGACTATTCCAACGCCCCAATCGTCTTGAAAGCAGTTAAGCGACAGGCAGTGAAGTAGGTAATGCGAATCATCCTTTGTTCTTTGATCCTCGGTTCGTTCGTCGCCGGCCAGAATTCGCCCGATGGAGAGGTCATGGGACGAATTGAAGAAGGTGCCTGATATCGACTGGAAAATCCTCGAGGGGAAGAAGTCCTCGATTGTCTTTTAGGAGATTCGGTTTTGTTGCAGCAGGCAGAAAAAATAGAAAAAGCGGCGACGAAAGCATCAAGAGTCCGATTCGGTATACTCGCTCTCATCAGTGTCGGAACTGTCATCAACTATCTCGATCGCGCCGTGCTGGGCGTAGCTGCACCTGCCCTGACGAAGGAACTCGGGTTGAGCGCTGCCGTTATGGGCGTCGTGTTCTCGGCATTTTCTTGGACGTATGCGGCAGCACAGATTCCGGGCGGCATACTGCTCGATCGATTTGGTACCCGCCTTATCTACTTTCTCTCGGTTTCATTGTGGTCTGCGTTTACGTTGCTGCAGGGCTTCGTGTCCGGAGTTATCAGTCTCATGACTTGCCGATTAGGGCTTGGTGTCGCTGAAGCGCCTTGCTTCCCAGCCAACAGTCGCGTTCTGAGTTCGTGGTTCCCGCAGCACGAACGCGCCCGCGCGAATAGCGTATACGCCGTAGGCCAATACTTTGGTCTGGCTTTTATGAGCCCGCTGCTGTTCTGGATCGTCAGCCAGTTTGGATGGCGGAGTCTTTTTATTCTTGCAGGTGCGGCAGGTCTTCTGTTTTCCGGATTGTGGGTCAAAACGTATGTGGAGCCGCATGAGAGCCGAGGCGTGAATGGCTTGGAACTCGATTACATCAAAGCCGGTGGAGGGCTTGGACAGCAAAAAGCCGGAACGCCCTTTTCGTGGCGGAATATGTGGCAACTGATGCGAAAGCGCCAGGTCATTGGCGCTGCAATTGGTCAATTCGCGGGCAATTGCACACTGGTCTTCTTCTTGACGTGGTTCCCAAGCTATCTTGCAACCGAGCGTCACATGGAATGGCTGAAGGTTGGTATTTTTGCAGTCATGCCCTACATGGCCGCTTCCGTCGGAGTGCTGTTAGGCGGTTGGCTATCGGATCGCTTGCTCAAGCGAACAGGCGACGCGAACCTGGGACGCAAGTTGCCGATCGTTGGAGGACTGCTGCTGGCGTCGACGATTGTCAGTGCGAATTATGTCGACAGCAACGTGGTTGTGATCGTGATCATGTCGATTGCATTCTTTGGCCAGGGTGCGGTAAATCTGGGCTGGACCCTCATTACGGATGTGGCTCCAAAACAACTCGTCGGTCTCACCGGTGGACTCTTCAATTTGTGCACCAATCTTGCTGGCATCGTGACGCCTATCGTCATCGGTATCATTGTTGATCGCACCGGCTCATTCGTTGGCGCGTTGGCCTTTATCTCCGCGCTTGCGCTGCTTGGAGTTTTCTCCTACGTCTTCATCCTTGGTGACGTGCGCCGTGTCGAGATGGGATGAGGGTCGATTGCCACGTCCACGTTTTTGATCCCGACCGATTCCCGTACGCGTCTGATACGTTTTATCGGCCCTCTGGATCTGAAATCGGCACGCCTTCCTTGTTGAATCACGTCTTGGATGCGCACGACGTGCGCCACGCACTCCTCGTCGAACCGAATTCGGGCTATGGTTTCGACAATCGATGCATGCTCGACGCGCTCGCGAAGGGGCAAGGCCGATACAAGGGAATCGCCGTCGTTCCCAACGACACCGGCAGGACGCAGCTTCAGGAACTCAAAGGCCGCGGCGTTATCGGCGTTGCGTTCAACGTCGCATTATTCGGCTTGGATTTCTATCGCAACATCGGCCCGTTACTTGAACGTCTCCGAGAGTTGGACATGTGGGCCCAGGTGCAGGTCGAAGGGGATCAGCTTGTGACTATGAGACCGTTGCTGGTCGATAGCGGCGTTCGATTACTCGTTGATCATTGCGGCCGGCCATTTCCAAATGCAGGCGTAGGTCAGCCGGGTTTCGTGGCCCTTCTTTCTTTAGCAGAGACTGGCCGATCCTGCGTAAAACTCTCGAGCTTGACCAAGTCTTCCGCTATGCCGTTTCCCCATCCTGACGCGTGGCCATTCGTCGGGTCTCTACTCGCCGCCTACACTCCCAGAGCCCTTGTCTGGGCATCGGATTGGCCATTTCTTCGCGCGCGCGAGCGGATCGATTACGGTCCGCTCATCGAACTCGTGGAGCAGTTGGTGCCGAGTACCGAGGCACAGCGCGCGATCTTCTGGGACACGCCCGTTCGGTTGTTCGGCTTCTAAGTTGTCTGATCGTCAATACAACAATCTAATTTGCTTGACACGGGGTTATGAGCCCATTAGCCTTCTCCACATTCACATTGTTAATAAGGTGAAACCCACAATTGTTTTTCGCTGAAGTATTCGTTCTAGATCCGTGTCATCCGTAGCTGTCGACTGTGATCTTGTCATCCTAGGCAGTGGCGGAGCCGCACTCGTCGCTGCCGTCACTGCTGCTTACGCAGGTCTGAAGGTCACTGTATGCGAACGCGCGTCGGTCGTTGGTGGAACTTCGGCGATTTCAGGCGGGGCGCTGTGGATTCCCGGGACGCGGCAGGCCATAGCGGGTGGTTTCAAGGATTCGTCGGAACAGGTGCGCACGTACCTTCGGGCCGTACTTGGCGAATCGTACCGCGAAGACATTATCGAAGCATTTCTGCGTCACGGCCCCGAAGCGCTAGCTTTCCTGGAGGACCATACAGAGCTCAAGTATTCCGTGAGAGATCTATCTCCGGATTACTACCCGGAACTGGCCGGTGCGACGGACTGCGGCAGAGCGCTCGAGGTTGGCGAATTTGACGGATCCAAACTCGGTGAGTACTTCGAACGACTTCGGCCGCCACCGGGATGCATGATGGGTTTCGGCGGAATGATGGTCAACCGCCTCGATATTTATCATTACATGAATATGCGCCGATCGTTGAGATCGGTTATTCATATGGCGCGTTTAACCGCTCGGTTTGCGGCCGATCGACTCAGTTTCTCCCGCGGCACGCGACTCGTCATCGGCAACGCGATGATCGCAGCACTACTCAAGGCCGCGGTTGACCGAGGTGTAGAGTTCAGATTCGGAATAGAGACGATGTCCTTTTTGACGGATACCGACGGCAGCGTAGTCGGCATTGTTGCCCGATATGTGAACGCGTCGACTATTCAGGTTCGGGCGCGTGCTGTGATCCTTGGGACCGGTGGCCTGAGCCGTCATTCAAATGTTCTGCAGGATCGTCCATCGACGACGCGGTCGGATCACATCTCGATGGCGGCGCCTCATGCGGACGGCTCAATGATTTCGCTCGCGGCAAGACAGCTGAACGCGCGTGTCGGCGGCTGTTTACGAGAGAACTTCTATTGGGCTCCGATGTCGGAGATGAAAGACCGCAACGGCGAGACCGTTGTGTTTCCGCATATCGTTACGGATCGTGCCAAGCCGGGTATCATTGCCATCAACGACAGCGGTGAACGGTTCGTGAATGAAGCGAACTCATACCATCGTTTTGTTCAGGCAATGATGGCGGAGCAGCAGCGCGGTGTGGAGCGATTCTTTTTGATTGCCGATCGAAGAGCGCTGAATTTGTACGGACTGGGTCTTGTGCGTGCCATGCCGGGACGTCATCGCAAATTCATCAAAGCGGGTTATCTCATGAAGGCTAAGTCGATCCGTGCTCTCGCGGCGCGTTTGGAGATAAACAGCGCTGTGCTTGAAAAAACCATCCAGGAGTTCAACCAGGATGCGGTTGCCGGCACAGATCGAAAACTTCACAGAGGCGACAGCTCGTATAACCGAGCTATGGGCGACATGAGTGCAAAACATCCGACGCTGGCTCCGCTGGAGAACGCACCGTTCTACGCGGTTCGAATCGTGACCGGCGATCTCGGCTCAGCAAAGGGCCTAGTGACGGATGCGAAGGCCCGTGTGCTGAACACCAACGATGACGTTATCCCGGGTTTGTACGCAGTCGGGACCGACATGAATTCGCCGATGGGAGGGACTTATCCGGGCCCTGGAATCGTACTCGGGACCGGTTTGACGTTCGGCTACATTGCCGCAAGGGCTGTTATTTCGGAGCACCAAGTAGTAACGAGGTTACGCGCATGAGCAAACCTCTGCCTGGTCAAGCTGCGATCATCACCGGCGGGGCGAGAGGTATTGGTCGCGGTATAGCGAAGCGCTTAGCGGCTGAAGGCTGCCGGATTGCGCTGTGGGACTTGTCATTTCAACCATTCAACGCGACAACTGCAGGGTTCACGCCCGTCTCGATGCAGACTGTCGATATCGCGGACCTGAAGGGCGTACTGCGCGCATACGAAGCAACCGTGGCCGACCTCGGTGAAATCGATATCCTCATCAACAACGCAGGTATCAACGGTCCGGTTGCCAACAGCTGGGAATATCCAACAGACGCCTGGGATCGCGTTTTAGCGGTAGACCTGACGGGTGCGTTCTATTGCACTCGTGTTGTGCTGCCTGGCATGCGCGAACGCAGGTATGGTCGGATCGTGAACATCGCCTCAATGGCCGGCAAGGAAGGAGTGCCAGGTATCTCGGGCTATGCAGCCGCTAAGGGAGGTCTAATCGCATTTACCAAGTCCGTAGCGCGGGAGCTGACAGACTGCGGTGTCATGATAAATGCGGTGGCGCCCGCTCTCACCGAGACGGAGTTGTTCGAGCAGATGACCGCGGAACACATCGCAGCGATGAAGAGTAAGATCCCGATGGGACGCTGCGTTCAAATCGACGATATCGCATCCTTGGTTGCGTGGATGGTGAGTCCGGGATGCAGCTTTACGACAGGTTTCACGTTCGACGTCTCTGGGGGTCGAGCGGTTTACTGATTATTCTTGGCAAGAACGCGGACGAATTAACGAGGGGAATAACAATGAAGAGCTTGAAGGTTTCTATCGGAGCAGCCTTTGTGGCCATCGCGATTATCGCGGTGCCGTTGTTGACGCAAACAGTGGATACGCCAATCAGCCCAATTCAGACAGAAGGCGGTTTGATTGCCGGAAAGGTTCTACCGTCGGGCGTGAGAGCATGGTTCGGTGTTCCCTTCGCAAAGTCACCGACGCAGGACCTGCGTTGGAAGGCACCACAGCCGATCCACTGGACGGGAGTATGGAATGCCGACCGCAAGATGCCGGAGTGCATTCAGGTATTGCGGCCGCACAACATCAATCACTACTTCGGAGAAGAGGCGACATCCGAAGACTGCCTCTATATGAATATTTGGGCACCCGGCTCTTCGAACGCCAATTCTAAACTGCCAGTCATCGTATTCATCTACGGCGGCGGCGGCACGATCGGTTCATCCGGCTCTGCGCTGTACGGCGGCGAGACGATGGCGAAGCGGGGGGCAGTGTTCGTCAACTTCAACTACAGAGTGGGCATTTTGGGATTCATGGCCCATCCCGAATTAACCAAAGAGCAGGGCGGCCATTCCGGCAACTATGCCTATCTCGATCAAAACGCCGCGTTGAAGTGGATACACAACAACATTGCGAAGTTCGGCGGTGACCCGTCCAAAGTGGTGATCATGGGACAATCCGCGGGCGCGAGCTCAGTGGTTCAGCAGACCTTTAGTCCTCTATCTAAGGGCTTGTTTCGTGGTGCGGTCATGTCGTCGGGCTGTAGTTGGGGTTCGGCGGGAACTCCGCTCGTCGATGGTGAAAAGACCGGCATCGAGATTCAGAAAAGCTTGAAGGCTGTAACCCTCGCAGACATGCGAAACGTTCCAGCCGATCGTATCCTCGCTCTGCAGGCTGAAAACCAGGTGGGCGTTAGCGTTCAGGGATTTCGGACGGGCGGCGTCATTGATGGTTATTTCATGCCGAAAACACAAATGGAAATCTTGAAGGCCCACGAAATTAATGATGTCCCAATCATCGCCAGTTTCAACCATGACGAATCGCAGAGTCCTCTGTTTCAAGCCAAGACCGTCTCCGAGTACAAAGAAATCGCCACCCGAATGTTCGGCCAGGAGGCGCCGGCGTTCCTGACGCTTTATTCTGTGATCAAGGACTCCTCAATTTTGGAACAGGCCGGCAATGCCGCGCGTGCGGCGGGCCTCGAGGCTAATGCCCGCAACTGCGCTGTGATCACGAATCAGTACAACAAATCCAAAGCGTATATCGTGACTTATAGCCGCAAGCATCCTTACGTGCCGGGCGTTAAGATTGCTGATCAAGATATTGCAACGGTTGGAGCGTACCACACGGCCGATATTCCTTATTGGTTCGGCACTCAGGACGCGTTCAACATGTTCCGGCAGGAACGTGAATGGACACCGTTGGACCGCAAACTCTCGGAGCAGATGAGCGCGATGCTGATTGCGTTCGCCAACACAGGCGACCCTTCCATTAAGGATGTGAAGTGGTCCGCATGGTCGCCTGCCAACGAAGTAAAGATCGAGATCTCCGATAAGATCGCGACTGTGCCGCTTGATGTAAAAGGTATCGAATGGTTGAAAGCGCATCCGGCTCAGGGGCAACCGGGCGCTCGCGGCGGTCGAGGTACCACAAGGACCGGGCCAGTCGATTGACACTCGACACGTAATTCCTAACGTCAGCCTATGAGACCGTGTATTACACGACCTCTGGTCATCAGAGATACACCTTTTGGCGGTCCCAAACCGCTTTTTTGCATTCCGCTTGTTGCCAAAGACCTGGAACAACTCTTGGCACAAGCACGCGCCGCTCACGATTTGCACGCAGATGTCGTCGAGTGGCGCGCGGATTCGTACGGCGAATTGAGCGTGAACGGTCTCGTTGAAGCTGCGTGCGCGCTGCGTTCGGCCCTGAGACGCGAGCCGATATTGTTTACTCTGCGTATTAGCTCTGAGGGAGGCGTGCAAGAGTTGCCGCAAGACCTGCGTCTAGCGTGTATCGACGAAATACTGCGCTCTGATTTTATTGACCTGATCGATATCGAACTTTGTAACGGAGCTGAGGTTCTCCAGTCGATCATTAACACTGCTCACGAGCGTGCAAAGCGCGTCATCGCCTCATTTCATGATTTTCAAGGCACACCGTCCAACGAGAGCTTGCTGGAGAAGATTTCCACGATGATCAGCTACGGTACGGATATCGCAAAGATCGCGTGTATGCCTCGTGAAGGTGGCGATGTTTTGAGACTACTTCAGGTCACTCTCACGGCCCGTCAATCATTCCCCGCCGTTCCGCTATGCACGATATCAATGGGTGGTCTCGGCTTTTTGAGCCGGGTAGCTGGGTTTTTGTACGGTTCAGACATGACGTTTGCTGTCGGCACTACCTCGTCAGCACCGGGCCAGATCGCCATTGGCGAAGCCCGCGCAATTGCGGAATCATTGATCCGTAATCAGCCCCGAAGAACTTCCTCCGATTTCAAGGACTTCCTCGCTTACAGCGGATTATGGTCATGCTGTGGATATGACGGACTTTCCATCGTCTTCGATTTACCGCTTGAAGCGGTCCAATCACTTTCCGAAGGACAGAAGCGCGGTATGATGCGTTTGCTCCATCGACTAGCTGAAGGCACGGATGAAAAGCTAAAAGATCAAATTGCGGAACTCGAACAAATGGCGGCCGAGGACCGTCTTGCTGGTCTCGTCAGCTTGAGCGCTGGCTTTCCCGAATAGGCACAATTCCAGAGTTTTGAATGAGCGAACAGGCAAAATCGCAAAAGGTCCGAGGGATATATCTCGTCGGATTCAGTGGCTCCGGTAAGACGGCAGTCGCAAAGTTAGTCGGTGAAATCCTGGGATGGCCATCTTGCGACATAGACGACGTCATTGTTGAGCGGAGCGGCTTAACGATTCCCATCATTTTTCAGCAACAAGGTGAAGCAGGATTTCGTGTGCTTGAAACCGAAGCCTTGCGCGACGCGTCAGCCTCAGAGCGCTTCGTGATAGCAACCGGAGGCGGCACCATAACGCGGCCGGAGAACCGGGTTTTCATGGCCAGCAAGGGCTGGATCATATGTCTGGAGGCGAAACCCGAGACACTTCTCGCCAGAATTCAAACTCAACTGAAAGAATCCGACCCCAAGGCCATTCGCCCGATGCTCGACGCCATTTATCCACTGGATCAGGTTCGGGCCCTCAAGCACACGCGTCAGCCGCTATATAGCCTCGCGGACTGGACTGTACATACGGATCGTTTGAATGTGGAGGAGGTGGCTGCGGAGGTGGTTCGAGCTGTTCGCCAGTTAGAACAGTCACCCGAGCCCTCCACATTCTTCGACGTTTCCGGTGCACCGCTCAGGCACTCACTGAATCCGGATTTGCCCCCACCCATTTTGGTGGCGGCCGGCCCGTGGCCCTACAACGTGGTCGTCGAATGGGACCATCTTCATTTGCTTGGCGACCAGGTCCGCCGTGTTTTGCCTCAAGCGCACCGCGCGGCAATCCTCACGGACGGTGGAACGTGGAAGCTGCTTGGCAACATCGTGCAGACTTCCTTGCTGAAGGCAGCTCTTGAAGTTCACGAGCGGCAAGTGGCGCCCGATGAAAGCATCAAGACGCCGGAAGAGGTGGGTGCGATTCACGACTGGCTGCTTGGCATACCACTTCGCCGTGATGATGTTTTTATCATCATCGGAGGCGGAGCCATCGACGATGTGGGAGGATTTGCCGCGTCGACTTACATGCGCGGTGTCCCGCTTATAAAGGTGCCGACATCCTTGGAAGGGATGATTGATACTGCCATTGGCGGGAAGACGGCGCTAAACCATCCACGTGCGCGCAATCTGATCGGAACGTTTTTTCACCCCCGCCTGGTATGGGCGGATGCATCGCTGCTGCAAGCTGTGCCGAAGAGCGAGTTGCGCTCAGAATGGTCTGAAGTCGTCAAGTACGCAATGCTGGAAACGTCCCTGCTCCGGGAGCAAGTCGCTGGATCTAGTCTTTTCGATCAATTGAATGAACACGTCGACAAACTCATCGCCCTTGATAAGAAGATCCTCCTGAATACGATTGCACGATGTGTCGCGCTGAAGGCACAAGTGGTCGCCGGGGACGAGCGTGACTCGGGTCAGTACCGAATTTTCCTGAACTATGGGCACACGATCGGTCACGCGCTGGAAGCTGCGACAAATTATGAAATCCTGCACGGCGACGCTGTCGCGATCGGAATGGCCATCGAGTCCAAGCTGGCGGTGAGGCTTCGGTTAGCCGAACCGAGGGTCGAGATTCTTCAGAATGAATTGCTGCGGAGGTTCGGCTTGCCCACTAGACTGCCTCAGGTACCCAGGGATTCGTTGCTCGCGCACATCAATTACGACAAGAAGGTATTTGGGAATGTGCCCCGATGGATTCTCCCGATCGACATCGGTCGAGCGACTATCTCGACTGCCGTGACTGAAACCGATCTGATTGCCGTCCTAAAGGAATCCGCGTCGTAAGTTATTAAGTCCGCAAGGCCAATTACCGATGGGTCCGTATTTCGTAATAATGTATGGTCGTCCATACAAGATTCTGTTGACCTCTTCCCCGACCTTATTTACTATCCGCGAGAAAGTGAAATTCGAATTCTCGCTGGCACATCTCACGATTCTCTCTTGTAGCCCCCCGGATCTGATTGAAATTGCCTCGGAGGCGGGCTATGACTACGTCAGTCTACGGCCCATCGCCGTCACACCGAACGAACCGAAATATCCTTTTGGTGAAGATCAGAATTTGCTGAAGCAAACACGGAGCGCCTTGGCGGCTACCGGAATGCGACTGTTGGATATCGAAGTGGCGCGAATAGTGCCGGAATTGAATGTGAAGACATACATGCCCGCATTAGAGGCGGCGGCCAATTTGGGGGCGCGACACGTTCTGAGTAGCGGTTGGACTCCCGATCGCAAGTATGTCAGCGAAAAACTCGCTGAGCTCTGCGATCTTGCAAAGCCATTCGGGCTGACGGTCGAGTTCGAATTCGTGACATTTGCCGCGATAAGTACTCTGGCCGATGCCGCTGCCATCGTCCGGTCTTCAGCGCGCGATAACGGTGGCATCTGCATCGATACTTTGCATTTCTTTCGCTCAAACACGCAATTGACGGAACTGGACACGTTACCCAGATCGTGGTTTCGATTCATGCAACTCTGCGATGCGCCCATAGAATCCCCACCGAGTCGGGATGGCTTGATCTTCGCTGCCCGCGCGGACAGAAAATTCGTGGGTGAGGGAGCCCTCGATCTTGCTAGTGTTATCCGGCGCCTGCCGCCCATGCCATATTCGCTGGAGATCCCGAATTCGAAATTGGCCCGAACGATGTCGCCAACGGACATCGCCAAAAAAGCGATTGCGACAGCACGTGAGTACTTGGATCGTACTTGTGTCCTTCCAGGAATGAACACGACGTAAACCGTGCAAGTCGCAATCATCAGTGATGTAAGATTTCACGTCTGAGCGAATGAAACCACTTGAGAAAATTCGAGTCCTGGATTTGTCACGGATGATTGCGGGCGGCTTAGCCGGAATGCTGCTAGCGGATTTTGGTGCCGACGTCGTCAAGATTGAGCAGCCTGGTACAGGCGACCCATTGCGTCATTGGACGATGTACGGACAGCCACTTTGGTGGAAAGTGTACGCGCGCGGCAAGCGGTATATTACGCTCAACTTCCAGACCCCCGAAGGCAAAGACATTTTGATGCGGATGCTTCCTCGGTACGATGTTCTCATTGAATCCTTTATCCCGGGGACGATGGAGCGGCATGGACTAGGCTGGGATGTGTTGCATCGTGTAAATCCGCAGCTGATCATGTTACGCATTTCCGGTTGGGGCCAATCGGGATCGGCTGCCACTCGACCGGGTTTCGGTACTCTGGTGGAAGCTGCGACCGGTTTTGCCGCCATGAACGGCCCCGCGGATGGCCCGCCGATACTGCCAAGCTTTCCTTTGGCCGATATGACTTCTGGCCTCTACGCGGCACAGGCCGTCATGCTCGCGCTCTACCAGCGCGACGCTAATAAGGGAGAAGGCCAGAGCATCGACGTATCGTTGTTTGAATCCTTGTTCTCCCTCCTTGGTCCACTCGCTGCTGAATACGCGACCTCGGGCAAAGTTCGCACGCGTCAGGGAAATCGTTCGAGCAATACTGGGCCACGGGGATGCTATAGAACCGCAGATGGGAACTGGATTGCCGTAAGCGCATCCACGCCAAAGATGGCGGAGCGATTTCTGGAATCCTACGGCCTGGGCGAACTGCTTCGAGATCCGCGGTTCGCGACGAACGAGCAACGCGTGCGGCATGCGGAGGAACTGGATTCGGAGATTACCAACGCAATAGGCGCACGAACTTTGGCGGCAAATCTGGAAATTATCGAAAACAACAAGTTGACTGCCCAACGCATTCAAACGATAGCGGACGTCGAAGCGGATCCTCACTGGAAGAATCTCGGGCTGACATTGGATGTTGGACAGGGTGGACACGCTGTCCGCATGCACAGCGTTATCCCCCGCCTCTCTGCGACACCGGGAGAGATTCGATGGCCAGGGGGTGAGCTTGGCCAGCACAATGAAGAAATCTATTGTGGAGAGTTTCAGATGTCTCGAGGCGATCTCGATGGGTTGCGTACCCGCGGGGTGATTTGAACTTCACACAAACGAGTGCTGCGGACGGACTCGCATTCCTGGCAACGCAATGGAGACTCGGTTTGCTCTCTAATCAGTTTCGATCCTAGGAGGGGGTCCAATGCGCTCTTCAATCAACTCGAGCATCGCTTGAACGGCGTAAATATAGCTCCTCCACGTTAGCCCTTCTAGATAACCGACAACAATTGGAGCGACAACCAATTTGTTTATCGGGAAAAAACGTTCGGAGCTTCAGTTCTCTGACTCGACCTCCGGCAAAGAAGCCGCGGCAGCTTGCTTGAATGTTGTGCGAATGATAATACAAGTTCAGTAGAATGGCCGTATGTCAAGAGGGATAGCACAAGAAGAACGTCAGCATGCGTGCGAGTTATTGGAGAAGGGCCGCGTTGCGATGCACGCCATCGAGCATTACGACCAAGCCGGCGTCGATCGGCTCTGCCGCGCGATCGCGTGGGCTACATACAACGAGCCGACCGCGAAGCGGCTAGCCAACATGAGCGTCGATGAGAGCGGATTAGGAGACCGCGAGCCGCGCCGACGAGCAAAGATCATGGGTGTCCTGCGCGATGCGACACGGCAGAGGAGCATGGGCATCATCGAAGAGATTCCCGAAAAAGGGATCGTTAAATATGGCAAGCCAGCGGGAGTGATCGCGTCGCTCATTCCCGTGACGAGTGCATACGTGACTCCCGCAACGGTGGCGATCTATGCCACCAAATGCAAGGATGCAGTGATCTTTTCGCCCCACCCAGCGAGCAAAAAAACGACTCGCGAAGTCGTGCGAATCATGCGGTGCGCTCTGAAGGCCGCGGGCGCTCCAGAGGACATTCTGCAGTGCGTCGAAAAGCCGAGCATTCCGCTGGCACAAGAACTGATGTCCATCTGCGATCTCACCATTGCGACAGGCGGACCGGCGATGGTCAAAGCCGCATACAGTTCCGGCAAGCCGGCATACGGTGTCGGCGCCGGGAACGCTACGATGGTTATCGATGAGACCGCCAACATTGAGGAGGCGGCAAGGAACACTCGAATCAGTAAAACAAACGACAACGGATCCGGCTGTTCGGCGGACGGCAATCTGATCGTCGATTCCTCCATCTATAACGCACTGCTGGACCGACTGCAGAAAGAGGGGGGATACCTCGTTAATGACAACGAGAAGCGGCTGCTGGCGAAGGCGTATTGGGACTCGCACGGACACCGCACTCCGGAGACGATTGCGCGGCCGGCCTCAAGAGTTGCTGAACTTGCAGGATTCACGATACCCCCAGACCGCACTTTCCTTATCGTCGAGGAACAAGACATCGGTAAGGAGCACATCTTTTCGCGAGAAAAACTTGGCACCGTCCTCGCGGTATTCAAGTACGCCAGTTGGGATCTCGCCCTGAACATGGTTCGCCGGATTTTCGAAGTCGGCGGGCGCGGACATTCGTGTGGAATCTACTCATTTAGCGATCAGCACATCCACGACCTTGCGCTCGTAGCTCCTGTCAGCCGAATAATGGTCCGTCAGATTCAGTCCGCCTCTAATGCCGGAACGTTTACCAACGGCATGCCGATGACGTCCAGCATGGGATGCGGTGTGTGGGGCGGGAATATTACGAATGAAAATATTTCGCTGAAGCACTACATGAACGTCACTTGGGTAAGCCGACCGATTCCCGAAGACCGTCCGTCCGACGAAGAATTGTTGGGCGAGTTCTACAACAGCGAGATCTTTTGACGAATCAACACCGCTTTGTTCTGGCTTGCCATAATCGTTTTCATCATGTTGCTGCCTATCTCCCTTCGATGAAACACGCAGTTGGAGCATGCTGTCATGTAGAGTCTAATCTGCCGTGTGCGCAGCCGTTTGGGCCTGGGATCGCTACAGTAGCAGCACTCGATTAGCAATTGCTCTGAACCTTGGATCCCTCCGAATCTTCTCAAAGCGTGGATCGACATTGAGCCATATCAATTCAAGGGATCTTTCCTCTTCGGCTTTGAGGCGAACTAGACAACAATTCTGACAAATGTTGCCGGATTCCGTGTTCGGTTTCGATCGCATGGCGAGCCATTTGAGGCAGCGTAATCGATCCGGTCTTCAGTCAATGCGTACCAGTTGGTCCCGTCTGCGCCCGCATGAAGAGGCTTGCCATTAAGGCTAGTATTGGGAAACGTGCTTCGTCTCCGATTCCACTCCCTCGCCGGCGCTTTTCCAGCATGTAAAGGCGGGTTTTCGAAGCCCATGTCCCGGTGAAATACGGATGCGGTGACGAAGTGGACTTCTACCCCAAAATTACCCCATAAAGAGGAGGCTTGGGGTGAGACCGTGAATTCGCTGGAGAATTCTTTGACTAGAAGTGAACGCCCTAGCAGCCCGTAGCAGAAGTCTCGATTTTGATTAACGCGTTTTCAGTTGCGGCAGTTT
>CAZWGA010000075.1:0-32484 GCA_964633285.1 uncultured Solibacteraceae bacterium
GAAGCGTGAGCCCGATAGGGCGAAACGTCAAGTAAACGGTGGGCCCGACGCTAATCAAAGGAGTTCTTATCATGGTGCGAACCGCCGCATGCATTGCCTTGCTCGTCATTTTCACTTCGTTTGCCCTGGGCCAGTCCGCCGACAAATCACTCAAATTTGAATCTGCTGATGTTCACAGCAGCCCGCCAAGCCAATTTGCGCAAATGGCGGGCGGAGTTCTCCGTGCCGGGCGATACGAGATACGCAGCGCTTCAATGGTCGATCTCATCAGGACGGCTTATGGCGTCGAGGCCGAGAAAGTTGTTGGAGGTCCGGGTTGGGTGGATAGCGACCGGTTCGATGTGCTGGCCAAAGCTCCAACCGGCGCGAACGCGGAAACAGCGAAGGTCATGCTGCAGAATCTGCTTGCGGACCGCTTCAGTCTTAAAACCCACAATGACAGCAAGCCTCTGCCGGTTTACGTTCTAACGATCGCCAAAGGCGGATCGAAACTGAAACCATCATCGGGCAAGACCGGTTGTGAGCCGGTGCCGCAGCCGCCTCCAACTCCGGGCGTCATACCTTACCAGGTCGCGGCCTGTCATGGCGCAACTGCCGCAGAAATTGGAGAAGACCTCCGCATGATCGCGGGTGGTTATGTGGATCATCCCGTCATCGACCAGACCAAACTCGAAGGAACCTGGGACTTCGAACTCAAGTGGACCGCGCGCGGCGCCCTGGCGGCAGCCGGTCCCGACGGAATTTCCCTGTTCGACGCGGTTGAAAAACAACTGGGCCTGAAGCTCGAGGCTCAGAAAATCGCAATGCCGGTCATCGTTGTGGACAGCGTGAATCCCAAACCAACGGACAATCTGCCCGGCGTCGGATCGAACGCGCCGGAAGCTCCGGTCGAATTTGAAGCGGCGGAAATCAAACCGAGCGAGCCGGGTTCGCAGGGAATCAACATCCGATACACCAACGGCGGCCGCATCGATGCCATGGGTTCATTGCGGGATCTCATCGGTATTGCATACGAAGTTCTTCCCAATCTTGCTCCCGACACGATTGTGGGCTATCCGAAGTTCGCGGAAACAGCGCGTTACAACATTCTGGCAAAGGCGCCCAGCACGGGAATCGGCGCGCCGGACAGGACGGGCGGGAGAGAGACTCCGCCACCGATCGCCGTCGCGCTGCAAATGCTTCGTAATCTGCTCGAAGACCGCTTCAGCCTGAAAACCCACAAGGATCTTCAGAAGGGCACGGGTTATGCCATTGTCATTCCGAAGGGTGAATCGAAGCTGAAGAAAGCCGATCCCTCTGAACGCGCCAACTGCAGGCCGGATCCGGGGGCCACGCCTGCGAATGCAAGCGGTCTCCCGATGAATACCATCACCTGCACCAACACGACGATGGCGGATCTCGCAAAGAACGTGGCTCAATGGGCAGGGGCTTACATCGACCACCCCGTCGTTGACATGACCGGCCTGCAGGGCGGCTGGAATTTCTCATTGAGCTGGACACCGCGCGGCGCGCTCCAGGGAAATGGGCCGGAACCCAATCAAGGTCCGGGAGGCACTGCAGCGGCTGCGCTGCCCGGCGGAGTCTCGGTCTTCGAAGCCTTCGAGAAGCAACTTGGACTCAAGCTGGACAAGCAGACGCTGATGATCCCGGTAATCGTCGTCGACCACGTCGCCGAAAAACCGAAGGACTAATCGGGCGGCTACCAGGGCATCTGGCGGTTGGTAAATTTTCTTCCGATTTCGGCGGCTTGTTGATTCGCGGGGCCAACCATCACGCCTTCCTTAATCATGTCGACGATGTTCTGGGGATTCATCGAATTCAGGAAGAACACCTTGTTCGCCTTGCATGCGGCGAAAACGCGGGCTCGCGCGGCTTGCATTTGAGGATTGCGTTCGGCATTGGGTCCGCGAATCCCAAGGGATAGCGCCATGTCGCCCGGTCCCCACTCCGCGAACGCGATGCCCGGAGTTTTCAGAGTCTGTTCCGCGTTTTCGAGAGCGTATTTATCTTCGAGTTTCAAACCGAGCAGGAGTTCACCGTCAGGATTGAGCGGCCACGCATCAGCTTTATCCAGATATTCGTCTCGGGAAATTCCCCAAATCTTCGCCGCGGTATCGGCGCCGTGGACGCCGCGGCGCCCTTCGCTCAAACCCTTGCCGACGGCTTGTTTGTGTATGGGCAGCCGGATGGCTTCGATAAAGGCTCGCGCAGCGCCGGGGGTATCGGCATGCGTCAGAAGAACTCCATGAACGCCGGTGGCAAGAACCTGCTCAAACATCCATGCATTCGCGTGGACAGCCGCTTCATCAATTCCATTCACGGGAACATTGACGATGACGGGCGGAGTGCGGTGTCCGCTCTTCGCCGGACCACCGGCTGCGAGTCCCTGCATGTACTCGGCAAGACCTTTGATGTCGTAGGGCGCATGTTCCATGTCGTAGCTGATGTAATCCGCGTACGTCTGCGCGTCCTTCTTGCCCTGCTCGAAACTGCCTTCGGTGCCGGAGTGAGAACCCGTGTAATAAATCGGCTGACCTTGAGAAAGTAATTCGACTGCCCTGTTGATTCGTTTCGCCTTGGGAGCCTGCAGTGCAGTGGTTGCCAACGCCAGAGATACAACGAATACAGATACGGTTAAGCTACCGAGAAACTTTCTCATAAGCCGCCTCCGAAATTGTTTACTGCCGGATGATTTTGAAGTCGCCTTTCACGTTGTCGTGGCTCCAGGTTCCGACAATGGACCTGTTGGATAATCCGAGATTTTCAATATGGCCGTCGACGACATAATGCACGGTCTGGCCGGCGTTGTTTTTGGCGTCGGCTTCGAAATGAACCAGCCAACCCTTCGGTTCGAGCGAAGCGTTCTTAAGCGCAATCGAGCCCGGGCCCGGATTGATCATTCCGGTTACCTGTTTGCCGTCCCAGTCCATGACGATCGTGACCTGATTACGATCATTCTTGTTCGGTCCCCAGTCGCCAAGCCAACTGCCTTTTAAAGGATGTCCTTCCTGGGCAAATGCGGAAGCAACCAGCACGAAACACATGAAAAGGCCGAATAATAGGAAAGTCTTCGATCGCATCAATCCTCCTTAATTCGTCCTCAGAGGCCTGAATCACCTAAACTGTTTTGAACGTCTAATTCCGGAGAATTGGGTGATTTAGGCCTCTGAGGACTGAATTTTCTTTATGAGCGCGAATACTAGCACACTCCCACCAGTTGAAAAAAACCGGATGACGGATTTATAGTGAAGCGCAACCTGCCACGATCTCATACATGCCTGACCAGCATGAGAAAGTGCACTTTAAGGAGACTCATATGAAATGGATGTTTGGAAAGCCTGCGATGTGGATCATGGCAACCATCGCAGTAGCAACTGTGGCGTTCGCCGCAACTCAGGATGCTCAGTTGCCGGATGGTGACGGCAAGAAAATCTTACAAACGGCTTGTACCGCCTGCCACGGGCTGGACGGCGTTGTTCGGCTTCATCTGGACAAAGAAGGATGGGAAGGCCTGGTTTCTTCGATGGTTTCCAATGGCGCCCAGGTTGATCAAAAGGATTTTCCTGTTCTCGTTTCTTATCTTGTGAAGAATTTTGGACCAGCCGCTGCAAAACCGGCAGCCGGCGGAGAACAATCGCCGGCACCCTCGGACGCGGACGCCAAGAAGATTCTCGAGAATTCCTGTACGACGTGCCACGATCTCGATCTCGTCGCCGACCAGCATCTCAGCAAGGATGAGTGGCAGAGCATCGTCAATTCGATGGTCGCCAAAGGCGCGAGCATCGACAACAAAGACATTCCCGTTCTTGTGAATTATCTGGCGAAGACCTATCCGCCCAAGAAGTAGGTTCGGGTGATGGGGTGAGAAACAACCACAAAGGGACAACGACACTACGACGCTTCATCTTTGTGTCGTTGTGCCTTTGCGGTTATTTCCTTTTTCAAACCCGCCGGCCCGCCCAGGCCCATGACATCGTGACCACGCCGGTGACCTGGGACCGTGAAATCTCACGCATTTTTTATTCACGCTGTGTCTCCTGTCATCGCGAAGGCGGAAGCGCGTTCGCTTTGACGGAGTACTCCATTGCATTCCCGTGGCGAACGGCGATTAAAGAAGAGGTTCTCGGACGGACCATGCCGCCGTGGGGCGCGGTGAAAGGCTTCGGCGATTTTCGGAATGATCAGGCGCTGACTCCCGAACAACTCGAGTTGCTGACAAGCTGGTCGCAGGGCGGATCTCCCGAAGGCGAACCCAAGGACCTGCCGGCGAAGGATAAACTCGACGAAATGGTGAAAGAGAGCGCATGGTTCGACACTCGCGCTCAGGCCAGGCCGTTGCCCGGAGAAATCACGGCTCGCGGCGATTTCAAGCTCAACAAACCGTTCACGCTTGATGGAATATTTCCGAAGACGGTTCCGAAGAACGAATCGATTCAGATTGTCGCGGAGTTTCCCGATGGACGTATTGAACCGCTGGTGTGGCTCATCGACTACAAACAGCAGTTCGCGCATCCGTTTTTATTACGCAATCCGATCGAATTGCCGGCAGGCACGGTCATCAGCGGGATTCCGGCGGGAGCAGCCATCGTACTGATGCCGCCCGATCCCACCGCCATCGCGGAAGAGAAAAAGTAATGCGTATCGGAACGATTCTTTTCCTGACGCTTCTCGTAACCGGACTGCTCTTCGCTCAAAGCGCGCCGCAGATTGCTCCGTTGCCGTCGCAGAACACCGGAACTGTTTATATCTGTCCCATGGATCCGGATGTCCGCTCCCACAGTCCGGGCAAGTGCGCGCGGTGTGGAATGGCTCTGGTGGCAGGCCTTCCGGATCCGGTTGAATATCACCTTGATTTGAGTGTGACGCCGCAGCCGATCAAGCCGGGCCAGCCGGCGAATCTGACGTTCGAAGTTCACGATCCGTGGAAAAACCGGCAGGTCACTACTTTTCAAATCGTGCATGAAAAGCTGTTCCATATGTTTGTCGTGAGCCAGGACCTGCAGGTTTTTCTGCACAATCATCCGACTCTGGGATCGGACGGAAATTTTCATTACGACTATGCATTTCCGAAGTCCGGAATGTATCGCATCCTCGGTGACTTCTATCCCGATGGCGCTACGCCTCAGCTCATTGCAAAAAGCGTGATCGTGCCCGGTCCGAGACCGAAACCGGCGGCATTGATCCGCGACTATTCACCGAAGGATGCTGAGAATCTCAATGTCGAACTGGTGACAGAGCCGCAGCAGCCGATCTCAGGCTCAAAGACGTTGATGTATTTCAAAGTGAAGCCGGGCGAAGGGCTGGAAAAGTATCTCGGCGCCTGGGGACACATGCTGGTTGCGAGCGACGATCTGATCGACTTGATCCACGAACATCCATTCATCGCCGACGGCGGTCCGCAGATTCAGTTCAATGTGATCTTCCCGCGCGCAAAAGCCTATCGGGTTTGGGTGCAGTTCCAGCGGAAGGGCGTAGTCAACACGGCCCATTTCGATATTCCCGTCAAGGAACTCGGACAATAGGCCCGAGGTAATTTCAGGGACAGACACCGAATTCTGAATTGCGAATTCGGTGTCTGTCCCTGAAATTACTTCCCTCGGCGTTGACCCGGAACATTGATGTCATCCGGATTGATGAGATCGGGCACGGTCCAGCCATCGAGGTCGTATTCGGCCATGCATTGCTCGGCGAAACCCTTGTACTTCGCGGTCTGGCCGGATCCATCGGCGGCCATCAATGTTTCGAAGCGAATGCTTTCATAATTCCCGAAATAGTTCCGTTCATAGAGTTCGTGCCGGCCGCCGAACTCCGTGCTCATGGCGTCCCACATCAGCTTCATCAGCTTGACGCGTTCGACAGCGGAATAGCCGTTGGAACCTCGGGCGAATTGATCGAGATATTTGCTGACCTCGGGCGATTTGAAATCGAGCGCATGCGAAGGGAGATAGATCAGCGCGCTTGCCAGGACGTTCTGGACGATTTCCCTCAGCTTCGGGTAGATCATGTTCGCGGCAACACGATAGGAGAGTCCGTAATCCAGATTCGGCGAAACGTACTGGTCTGTCCAGGGTGTCGTTGCGCGAGCCATTGCGTCGGTCAAACCCCAGAACATATTTCGCCACGCGAGAACTTCGCCCACCTGAGCCTGGACGCCGCGGAAATCCTTCGATCCCGTGGCCTCCACTCCTTTCAAAAGCAGGCCTGCAATGAAATCGAGCTTCACCGCAAGCCGGACGCAACCGTGAAACATGAATCGCGGCAGGAAACCGGATCGCGGAAAGAAGTTGTTAACCTTGTCGATATCGCCGTAAGCAAAGACGTTTTCCCAGGGCACGAAGACTTTGTCGAACACAATGATCGAGTCGTTTTCATCCACGCGGCTGGACAGCGGATAGTCGAACGGACTGCCCATAGCGGCCGCAGTCATCTCGTATGAAGGACGGCAGAACAGTTTTACTCCCGGCGAATCCGTTGCGACGATGCAGACGAATGCGAAGTCTTTGGTCTTGATCGGCAGTGCTCCGTTGTTCGCAATAAAGTTGTAGTGAGTCAGCGTTGAAGTTGTTGCCACAACCTTCGCCCCGCTGACAATGAGACCGCCGTCGGTTTCTTTTTCCACGTGCATATACACATCGCGGACTTCCGACAATTCTTTATTGCGGTCAACGGGAGGATTCACGATGGCGTGATTCACAAACGTGACTTCTTCCTGAACCTTCTTGTACCAGCGCCGGGCATTCTCCTGAAACGGAGCGTAGAACTCGGGATTAGCGCCGAGCGTCGCCAGGAAAGCAGCCTTGTAATCCGGACTGCGTCCCATCCAGCCGTAGGTCACACGCGCCCATTCGGCAATCGCGTCTCGCGCGCCGACCAGTTCTTCCGCGCTGCGCGGCGCTTTATAGAACTTGTGCGTGTAGCCGCCGCTGCCGGTATCGGTCTCCGCGCAAAGAATGTTTTTGCGCTGATCATGCAGAGCGTCGTACAAACGGCCCAGCATTCGTACCGTGTTGCGGAACGCCGGATGAGTGGTTACATCCTTGACGCGCTCGCCGTAAATCCAGATTTCACGCCCATCCTGAAGACTTTCAAAATATTCCTTCGAAGTGAATGGACGCGTGCGTGGCTTCGCGTTCCCTTTGTCGCCTTCTGTCGGCACAGGTTTCATTGCGGTCATTTGCTCCTTTAAACGCGCCCTGCTTCATACTAAAACCCGAACTGTAAAGCAAGCGGGAGCGTGCGGTGTGTGATATACCATTTACCATTTGCCGCAACCCTTCAGGAGTGTGCATATGAAATTCGGTTTAACGTTGCTCGTTTTCATAGTGCTCGTGAGCGCTCCGGCATTCGCGCAAATCGATCCTTCCGGAGAATGGAATCCGCGATATCAGGAAGACAATCCGGAACGCCTCGGCGGTCCGGACATCGGCGATTACCTCGGGCTGCCGATCAACGATGCAGCGCGGCTGCGGGGTGAAAGCTGGAACGCGTCGATTCTCACAATGCCGGAACATCAGTGCAAGCCGCATCCGGCGGACTACTCCACTCGCGGTCCCGCAAATCTCCGCATCTGGAAGGAAGTGGATTCCGAGTCGCAACAGTTGATCGCCTATCACACACACATCTCGTGGCAGGCGCCCGAGCGCACCATCTGGATGGACGGACGCCCGCATCCTCCGGAATATGCGGCGCACACATGGCAGGGATTTTCGACGGGAAAATGGGAAGGCGATGTTCTGACCGTCACCACAACGCACCTCAAAACAGGATGGATTCGGCGCAACGGCATTCCCCGGAGTGATCGCGCGACACTCACCGAACATTGGCTTCGGCACGGGGATTATCTGACGCTCGTTGCCATCGTTAACGATCCTGTGTATCTGACGGAGCCGTTCATCCGCACCAGCAACTGGATCTACGATCCGCGCCAGCAGATTGCGGCCTATCCCTGCGAGTCCGTCATTGAAGTCGACAGACCCAAGGGCGCCGTCCCTCACTATCTGCCCGGCGCAAATCCCTTTCTGAAGGAGTTTCCGAACAAATACAAAGTACCCGAAGCTGCGGCACGCGGCGGGGCGGAAACGATGTATCCGGAATTCAAAGCAAAAATAGCGACGCAAAAATGAAGACAAAACTATTTCTCATCCTGCTTGTCGTCTTTGCGGCTCCCTTCGCGTTTTCTCAGGGCGGCCCGATTCATGTACTTCACGTTCAGGGGAACGTGTACATGCTTGTCGGAGACGGAGGCAATATTGCCGTGCAGGTTGCCAACGATGGCGTGTTACTGGTCGATACCGGAACCGCCCAGATGAGCGATCAACTGATCGCGGAAATCAATCAACTCGCAAAGCCGCTGACGAAGCGGCCGATTCGCTACATCATCAATACGCATCATCACGCGGATCACACGGGCGGAAACGAGAAGCTTCGGAAGGCCGGAACAACAATCACGGGAGGCAACGTCGCCGGAAACATCTCGGATGCCAGCGAAGGAGCGGCCATCTATGCTCACGAAAATGTTCAGAGGCGGATGAGCGCGCCCACCGGCACTCAGGCGCCGACGCCATCAGGCGCGTGGCCGACCGATACGTACTACGGCGATGAGAAAGAACTCTTCTTCAACGGCGAGGCGGTTCAGATTTTTCATCCGAAAGCGGCGCACACGGATGGAGACAGCATCGTCTTCTTCCGGCGATCCGATGTGGTCAGC
Source organism: uncultured Solibacteraceae bacterium (assembly GCA_964633285.1). GTDB lineage: Bacteria > Acidobacteriota > Terriglobia > 20CM-2-55-15 > 20CM-2-55-15 > 20CM-2-55-15. Next base: position 8,708 of record CAZWGA010000075.1, read on the forward strand.
ACCGGCGATATTTTCACGACGACGAACTATCCGGTTATCGATCTTCAGGCCGGCGGCAGCATCAACGGCGTGGTGGATGCGTTGAACTTCATATTGGACATCACCATTCCGGCTGAGAAGCAGGAAGGCGGAACGATGGTCATTCCGGGACAGGGCCGGCTGTGCGATGAAGCCGATGTCGTCGAATACCGCGATATGGTCACGATCATCCGCGACCGCGTCCAAGACATGATCCGGAAAGGCATGACGCTCGAACAGGTCAAAGCCGCGAGGCCCACGCGCGACTACGATCCGCTCTACGGTTCGACAACCGGTACGTGGACGACGGATATGTTCGTGGAGGCCGTTTACAAGAGTCTCGCTGTAAAGAAATAGAACCAGCGTCGTCAGACCCTTCCTTTACAGAAGCCAATACTACTCGCGGATCGTTTTCACGGGATCAACCCGAGCGGCGCGGCTTGCGGGCAGCAGGCTTGCCAGAAGGCCAACAACCGCTAGCGGCAGCACAGCGACGACGTAAGAGATGGCGTCGTCGGGTTGAACTCCAAACAATAGCGATTGAAGCGTCCAGCTTGCACCCGCGGCCGCCAAGAGTCCGAGCAGGACGCCGCCGGCAATCAGCCATGCTCCTTCGGTCAGGAACAGCCCCGCGATGCGGCGCGGCGGAGCGCCAAGAGCCACGCGAATACCGATCTCCTGATTACGCTGTGCCACGGAGTACGTAATGGCACTGTAAATACCCATTAACGCGAGCAGCATCGCGGAACCGGCGAACACACTCAGGAGTGCGAAGTTAAACCGCCGTTGCGCTGTGTTCGACGAGAACATTTCGTCCAGAGTGCGAACCCGGATGGAAGCTTCCGGATTCATCGACCGAATCTCGGACATGATCTGACGTGTGAGCGTCTCCGGTTCACCGGAAGCATTGACCACTACTGAAAAATTATTGACGGGGCCTCGCTGCAGGTAATGAACGTAGACCTCACCCAGACTCGGGACTTCGGCTGTATTCCTCACGTCTCCCACAACGCCGGCTATCGTCATGAACTGGGGATCACCGTCGAAATTCGCGTAGTTGATGCGCCGCCCGATCGGGTCCTGCTGCGGCCATACCGTATCCGCAACCGTTTTGCTGATCACCGCGACCTCAGGCGTGGACGGGCCGTCGGTTTCGTCAAACACGCGACCGCGAAGAATCGGGATATTCATCGCCTGGAAATATCCGGGAGTTGCGATGTGATAAATCGGCCAGTACGCGCCGCTGTTACTTCCCCCTTCTATGCGGAATTGTCCGTTGGCGCCGCCGCCGTCGAACGGCAATTGCTCCGTTCCACCGGCCGCACTGACGCCAGGCATCATCGCGATCCGCTCGAGAGCTTCCTTGTATCGATTTGCATCGCGTTGCCGCGTTTTGCCGTCGCGTTCGCGCGGCAGCAGGGCATCAACGACAATACGGTGGCCGGTTTGAAATCCCAGATCGACCTGCAGAAGGCGAAGAAGGCTTCGCCCGAGCAACCCCGCTCCAACGAGCAGCATGACGGTCAGCGCGATCTGACTGACCAGCAGCACTCGCCTCACGGCGCGCGTGGACGAGCCCTTGTGTTGGGAACGCCCCGCTTGTTTCAAGACTTCGTTGACAGAAACGCGCCCGGCGCGCAGCGCGGGAAAACTGCCGAGCACTGCGGCGATGACAAGAGAGAGTCCTACCGCAAATGCCAGTACCTGCCAGTTGGCGTGAATCTCGTCCAGGCGTGGCAAATCAGGAGCCATACGTAGAAGCACACTTACCCCCGCCACCGAGAAGAGCACACCAAGTCCGGTCCCGAACCCGGTCAGGAGCAGCGTTTCACATAAGAACAGCCGAATCAGCGAGAGTCGGCTCGCACCCAATGCGATGCGCACCGCCATCTCCTTTTGCCTTCCGGTGGCGTGAACAAGGATGAGGTTGGAAGCATTCGCGCACGCGATGAGTAAGAGAACGCCGACGGCGGCAAACAGCACCGGAAGCACCACGCCGACGGATTGCGTCAGTTGCTCCTTGAGGGAAATGGCAACGCCTCCGACGGCTGTTACATTGGAGTATTCCTCATGTAATCTGCGTGCGATTCCATCCACGTCCGATGAAGCTGCTGCCAGGGAAGCGCCGGGTTTCATCCTGGCGATGACCGCCCAGTTATGGGCATTGCGGCTCGGCAACACCGGCGTCCCGCTGATTTCCCGCGGTGTCCATGCATCCGTGGCGGTAGGAAAGCTGAAACCGGGAGGCATCACGCCGATGACGGAATAGGTTTTGTTTTGGAATGCGAGCGTCTTGTTGTTCAAGTCCACGCTGCCACCGAGAGCACGTTTCCAGAATCCGAAGCTCACAACGGCCGACGGCACCGCGTCGGGTCGAAGATGGTCCGGCTGAAACGTTGTGCCAATCATCGCGGAAACCTTCAGAATTTCGAAAAACCCTTGCGAAACTTCAGTAACCCGCGCGCGCACCGTCTCGACGCCGCCTGCGATTGGTTGGACGGAGCCGCCAAAGATCGCCATTGCTTCAAAGCTTCGGCTCTGCGCTTTCCAATCCAGGAAATTCGCTTCGGGCAGACGCATCTTGCGCCCCTTGTCGGATAGTTCCCAAAGCTGCACCAGCGATTTCGAATCCGGATAAGGCAACGGTCGAAGAAGAACCGCGTTCACTACCGTAAAGATAGCGGTGCTCGCACCAATCCCCAGGGCAAGCATCAGGATAGTCATCGCCGCAAAACCGGGTTTTGCTGTCAGGGTCCGAATCGAGTGCCGCAGGTCCTGGCCTGGATTGAGCATGGAGCCCTCCGTTCAGTCCAACGAGAGTTTTATCCACTCATTGAAACAATGTGTTCCTCTATGGTTGGCTTGCTGCCCGGCGAAGGAAGTGCCTGACGAGGGATAGCAGACAGAAATGCACGGAGCCAAGCTGCATTGGACCGTACCCGCCTGCCAGTCGATCAGCGCTTTTTCACGGCTGAGAAATGCGCGCTACGGTTGGTTGAGTTTGTTGATGAAGTACCCGATGACGGCGACGATCAGCGTAACGCCCACCACCAGACCACTCACAGTAAGAGCCAGGATCATGATTGTCCGTTAGAAGGCGTTGCCGATGAACGGCAGCATGTGGCCGAAGTAAAGAACTCCAAGCCAGAGAAAGATAGCGGAAGCCGCGATGAATTTAGCCCGGAGCGGCGCGTTATCGCCCACTCCAACCTTCCACGGCTCTTCGAACAAAATAAAATAGAGGACGTTGATTCCCGCGAGCACCACCATCACCATTTTCCAGAAGAAGGCGATGTTTCCGGTGTATTGCCCCGGAGTTCCAACGAAGAACATCATGCCCGTCGCGAGATTCAGACCGAATCCCAGCATCCCCAAAGGCAATAGCTGATAAAGAGAAGAAAACGACAGGCTCTTCCCCATGCCCAGCATTCTCAAATCAACAACAAGGACAACCGCGAACAGCATGCACAGCCCGACGAAGTGAAGCGTCTCGCAAGTCGGCCAAACCCATTTGTTCCCGATCACGAACGAACCGATGGTTCTCGCCAGGCCGACACCCGGTTGTTGGTCGCCGAGTTGTTCTTCGGCCGGCGCAGGAGCCGGCGCCTGGCCGGCTGCGGCGGCTTCGCCGGCAGCGGCGATTTCAGGATGCCGGATTTCTCCACCCATGTTGGCGGCTCGCGCCATCAATAAGAACGTGACAAGAGAAAGAGACAAAGCCACAACACTGTTCATGCCCGTGAAATGCTTCGCGCGCCGGAACTGCCACAGCTCGAGCCATGCCACAAATCCCGTCAGTTCCATGAACGCGAATGCCAGCAGCGCGGCGCCTTCGTGTTCCTGAATCTTCACGCGCGACACTCCGGGACGTTCCTTGATGACGTCCTGCGCGGCATTACCACTGATGTACGTTGGAATGGCGAGCAGCGCAATGAGGAAAAGAACAACGAGGCTGGCCCGCTTCAGCTCTTCGCTTTTTCGGACGAAAGACCCGATAAACAGGCTGAATCCCACTGCAAATCCGATTGTCGGAAAATGATTCAGCAAAAGATGCACATGCGCGAGATTTGTAAAATCCATAGAGAATCCTATTTCGACAGGCCACTCACCGGACCGACATACGCCAGCAGGCGTCCAGCCGTAATGGCTCCGAGCCAGAAGATCAGCGATGTTACCGCCAGTACTTTGGCGTAACTCGAAGGCGGACTTTGATCGATCCGAGGATCACGAAAGACTCGTTTCCGAAGCATTTGCAGATTAATGACCGCGAGGCCGATGAAAACCATCTTCACCCAGAAGTCGGGGTTCCTCATCTTCGTTGTCGCGTCGGCTGCGAGGAGAATCGTTCCGGTGACAGCGTTGACCCAGAAGCCGAGCCAGAGAATGGGAAAGAATTTCTCGAGCGGAGCCAGTTTTACTGCGGGCGCGAATCCGAGGATTCTCAAATCAATGGCCGCGTTCACACCGACAACGAATCCCATACCGATCGTATGTGCTAAAAGAATGCCCGCAAACGCCCACAGCGAGGGCGATTCGCGGACCCAGACCAGAAACTGGAGATTCTCGATTCGAGCCAGGAAATCCATTGGTTCCTCTTTAATCTATAAATTACAGCGCAAAAAGCCCTCGAAAACTAACATGATTAGCGGGCTTTCTCAAGGCTCGATTCAATCTCCGTCATCACATTGCGCGCCAGCGTCAACAGGGCTTCAATGCGCGTCTTCAACCTTTCGTTGCGTCTCTTTTCAGATTGCATCACCCGCGATTGAGGATGAGTTGCGGCAAGAGCAATGGCCGCGTTATACATTTTGACCTGATCTTCGTAGCATTCGATAGCCTGCTTGTAGTTGGCCAACGCTTCCGAAAATTGGCGGCGCTGCGCATGAATGTCTCCCCGGGACAAATAGGCATCGCCGTAACGCGGCTGGAGTTTAAGAACCTTGTCGAATTGCGCCAGGGCAAGATCGTCCAGGCCCTGCTGCCGGTACACGTGCCCGATGCCATACTCGGCCTCCGCATAATTCGTCCGAATCTTCAGCGCCTGCTCGTACCGGTTTCTCGCTGCGTCGAAATCTTTTCTGGCGAAAGAAATATTTCCGAGATAGTACGGAGCCTCGTGGTTCGCTGAATTCAAGTCAACGACTGCTTTGAAATGCGATTCGGCCTCATCCTGCCGTTCGCTATCGAGCAAAAGCAGCCCCAGACGGAAGTGCGCAATGTCGTATCGGGGGTTCAACGCGAGAGCCGCGTTGTATTGCTCCGAGGCTTTTGCGATTTCTTCGAGCGAAGCGTAATAGCTGCCGAGCGCCGTGCGCCCTTCCAGAAAAGCAGGCGCGATCTCCACAACCTTTGTAAAGAGAGGCTCGACGTCCGTATTCTCGTCCGCGGAATACGCCAGTCCGAGATAAGCGCGAAAATGACGCGGGTTCAGTTCGGCCGCACGCTCGAACGCGTGTTTCGCGTCGGCTTCTTTACCGCGCAGGTACTGATAGTTCTTTCCGAATTCATATTGAAGAAGAGCGGAACCGGGAAAAAGCTGGACCGCATGAGCCACGGCAACCCATCGTCCGCTTCCACTCGCCGTGACAAGATGACTGCTTGTTGGATCGACATAGCCCAGGACGAGCCAGTTCATGGCGTCATTCGAATCCAGATCGATCGCTCGATTCATGAACTCGGCGGCCGTCGGTCCCTGTCCGCGAATGAGAGACCGCAAGCGCAGAAGGAACGGTTCGTACGCGGTCACACATGAATCGTTCATGCGATCGGCAATCGCCGCTGCTTCGGTTTGCCGTGGCTGCGATTCTTCCCAGTTGAGCGCCTGCTCGGCCGCCAGGAACAAAAGGGACTGCGCAAGATTCAACGCATACTCACATCGATCGGGCTTCAGGGCCGACGCCTTCCGGAATGCATCGGCCGCGCGCGCATATCCTTCCGGCGTGCCTTGATGAAATAAATCGAGACCTTGTTTGTACAGAGCTTCTTCGGGATGCGCAGGAACCTGAGGATTCCGGACGGCAACACGGCGGCCGCATGCGCCGGCGAGGAATAGAATCAAAACACAAGAGAGTACGTATACTCGGTGCAACATTGCGCCTCGAATAGTACAGTGAACAATCGAGGTTCAATATGACTCAGGCGGCGCTCCCTTCGTTAGCATTTTCGGATTGGGAAAAAACGTACGACACGCTTCACATGTGGCTTCAGATCGCCGGAAAAACGCGCCTCGCGCTGATGCCGAAAATCAATCACTGGTGGGGCTCCGTGCTCTACGTCACGCCTCGGGGCCTTGGTACTTCTTCGATTCCTTATAAAGACAGGGCGTTCGATGTGGAATTCGATTTTGTTACGCACCGGGTTGTATTTCGAGTCAGCGACGGACGCGATTACGTCATTCCGCTTTATGACCGCTCAGTGGCGGATTTCTACGCCGAGTACATGTCGGCGCTTCGGCAGCTCGAAATCGAAGTGGCCATTAATCGTGTTCCGTCTGAATTCGATGACCTCACACCGTTCGATGAAGACCAACAACACGCTTCTTACGATCGAAAACCCGTCGAGAATCTGTATCGGATCCTGCTTTTTGCCGACCGCGTTTTCACAAGGTTTCGCGCGGGCTTTCTCGGTAAATGCAGTCCTGTTCATTTTTTCTGGGGATCGTTCGACCTGGCGGTAACTCGCTTTTCCGGAAGACCCGCATCCCCGCGCCCGGAGATGGATGCGATGACGCGCGAAGCGTATTCGCACGAAGTCAGCAGTTGTGGTTTCTGGCCGGGAGACCGCGGCAGACTGAAGTATCCCATCTTTTACGCATATTCGGCACCGGCTCCGCCGGGTCTGGAGAAGGCGGCGATTCGTCCCGAAGCGGCGGGCTGGAATGCATCTCTCGGTGAATTCATTCTCAAATACGACGATTTGCGCTCCGCCGCGTCTCCCGAACAAGCCCTGCTGGACTTCTGCACAAGCGCGTACGAAGCCGGCGCAACCCTCGCCGGATGGGATCGCGCCGCACTCGAGCGGCCGGCACGAAAAAGAACCTGAACGGCTGTTTGTGATTACCGGCGAGCCGCGAGTGCGGACTTCACTCTTTCAGGAGTGAACGGCGCCTCACGGATGCGCACACCTGTCGCATCGAACACCGCATTTCCAATCGCGGCAGCAACGACTGTCACCGCGGTCTCGCCGGCGCCGGCAGCGCGGGCATCCGGCCGGTTGATCAACACCGTTTCGATGTTTGGAATTTCCGCACTGAGAGACAGCGGAAGATACGTATGCCAGTCGATGGATGTCACCTTTTGATCGTCCCAGGTGACTTCTTCGTTAAGCGTTCGACTCACTCCATGAAGCGCGCCGCCTTCGAGTTGATTCTTTAATCCATCGGGATTTGAAATCGGTCCGACATCATTGGCGATCACGAGACGCTTCACAGTCACGCGGCCGGTATCCTGATTCACGTCGACATCCGCAACGACGGAGCAATAACCGTTGTCGCCTTCATACAGAACACACGAAATACCGCGTCCGCTCACAACGCCCGTCCGCCGGATATTGCTTTGGGGTGACGGCCGCGACTGCCAGCCTGCAGTTTTGGATGCGGCTTTCACAACATCGATCAATCGTGGATCGCTGAGGTGTCTCAACCGATATTCCACCGGGTCCGCTTTCGCTTCCGCGGCGAGCTCATCCATGAACGATTCGTGAGCAAAGGTATTCTGCAGACGCGCCGGGGATCTCAGCGGCCCTGTCCAAAACGGCGACTGGACATCGTGCGAAAGCACGCGTTCGCTGCGGACGTTTCCGGTTCCTCCACTTCGGCCATTCACCGTGCCGGTGATGTAAGACGGAGACGCGTTATTGTTATTCGCAAAGTTCACGGGATCCGGCGCCGGCGTTCGCGCGGCGAAGTTCTGCGGTTGAAAGCCGGCAAGAAACCCGGTCACGACGTTTCCGGGATTGCCCGCTCCCGGCCGCCCGCCGAGAGTGGGCGACCAGCCTTCGTAGTCCCAGGCGACGATGGTTCCCTTTTCATCGAGCGCCACGCGCTGATCGATGACGAATGCGAGACCGTAGTTCTCCCACGCCATTTCATCTTTCCGCGTGAGCTGCACTCGCACGGGCTTTCCCACGGCTTGAGAAAGCAGAGCCGCATCGTATGAAACCGTATCCGCGCCATTGCAGCCGTAACAGCCCGATCCCATTTTGAAAATCACGTGAACGTTCTCGGGTGAAGTGCCGAGCACCATCGCCATCGAACTTCGAAGCGGATACACGGCCTGACTCGCCGACCAGATCGTCGCCTTCGAGCCCTGCACATCCGCGACAGCGCATGAACTGCCGATGGAGCCGTGCATTTGGTAGGGATACCGATAAGTGGCTTTGACAACTTTGGCGGCCTTCGAAAGTTTTTCATCCACATCTTTCGAATTAACGGCAAACGTGTCGCGCGACGGCTTTTTGTTTCGCAGGTAATCGTGAATATCGGCCTGTTTCGGCAATCCCGTTCCCGGAGACCACGTCACTTTCAGTTTGTTTGCGGCCTGAATCGCCTGCCAGGGCTTCTCCGCAACCACGCCGACGAAGTTTTTCTTCACGACAACTTTCACAACACCCGGAAGGTCCTTTACGGAATTCTCGTCGACACTCATCACCGTGGACCCGACGGCTGGTGGACGCACCACCCGTCCATGAAGCATTCCGGGAACCCGCACATTGTGGACGTATTCAAATTCACCGGTCGCCATTGCCGGAATTTCGACTCGCCGGACAGGAGTTCCCAGCACGGTCCATTCACTCGCAGGTTTCCGCTTTGCGCGTTGATTCAAAGTCAGATTGAATTTCTTCCCGCCGATCAATTCGGCATAACTGACTTTCTTCGATGCATCGGATTTCGCGCTGATGACGCCGTCTTTTATCGTCAACTGATCCGCAGCCACGCCAAATCGGGTTGAGGCCATCTGCAGCAGCGCTTCCCGCGCAGTAGCGCCGGCAAGCGCGAGAGCGCCTTGATTGAAATTTGTAGGATGGGACTGCGCTCCGGACGTGGTTCCCTGGTCCGGTGTGAGCGCGGTGTCGCACTGAATCAGCTTCACGCGATTGAAAGCCACCGAGAGTTCTTCCGCGATCAACTGCGTCTGCGATGTATAGAGGCCATGGCCGAGTTCGCACTTGCCGGTGAAGGCCGTGATCGTGCCGTCGGCATTCACAGCCAGCCAGCCGTCAAGCTGATTGCTGCTGGCGCCGTCCAGCCGTTGGGCCAATACCGACTCGGGCGCGAGGCCGAACGTCACTACAAGAGCGCCTGAAGTTTTAAGAAACGATCGGCGATTCATGCTTTCACCCCCTGGGCGTAACGCTGGATCGCGCGAGTCATTCGTGAATGCGCATGGCACCTGCAGAGAATGCCCGACATCGCCTGCCGGATGTCGGTCTCCGACGCTTTGGGATTTCGATCGAGATAGGCTTTCGCGGTCATGATCACGCCGTTGACACAGAAGCCGCACTGCATCGCCTGCTCATCGATAAACGCTTTCTGAAGGGCGTGAGGCTTTTCACTTGTCCCCAGACCTTCAAGCGTCGTGATTTCGGAACCCGCCGCGCTCGACACGGGCGTCACACAAGACCGCACGGCCTGACCCTTGATGATCACCGTACAGCAACCGCACTGTCCCAACCCGCAGCCAAACTTCGGCCCGCGCAATTCCAGATCATCACTGAGAATGTAAAGCAGCGGTGTCGCCGGATCCACGTCCAGCGTGTGCTGCCGGCCGTTGACCTTCAGATTGATCTTGCTCATTTTCTCTGGTCCTCCTCGGGCTCAATGCACTTGAATCATTTCGCCGTGCACGGCTGCGGATTCCAACCGGTTTGGTCCGCCTGTTTTCGGAAATGAGTGCTCGTCACGAAATCCGGATTGAGGTACACGGGATCATTCACAATGGTTGTCACGATCAGCCACGAAGTACCGTCGCTTTCATTCGTTCGATCGTAGTATTCGGTCAGCACGGCTTTCTCGCTGTACGGATATCCGTTCTTGCGCAGGTATCCCTGGCGCGCGCCGGTCGTCACAACCTTCAAGGCTCCGCCGGCTGGAGCCTGTCCTCCGCGGCCACGGCCGCCGGTCTCCCACGTTGCCATCGAGTTTCCCTGCCATGTCGCCGGCACTGCAGGCGGCTGGTATTCTCCGAAGTGAAACAATCGCGTTTGCTGTCCGGAATCCATCTCGATTTTGAGTGTTGTGTCGTTGTCCCAGGAGATATGCACGCGGCCGGGAACACGCATGATCGCGGGGGCGCCGTAAGACTTACACTGTTCACCGGCGGCTTCATCTTTATCGGGATCCCACAGATTGCCGACACGCACTCCCTCGGGCGTCGTCGGAATGCTGGCGAAGTCGCCCTTTTGCGGCGTGAGCATCCGCCATCGCCAGTCTTCCGTGACAATGGACACCCAATAACCCGTAAGGTCGACCGGCGCCGACGCTTTCCCGGGCGCCGGCGGCGCGCCGCGTTGCCCGCCTCCGCCACGCCCCTGAGACAGAATCGGAGTTGCGGATAAGAAAAACACGGCAGTAACGAAAATCAGATTTCGAAACTTCATTGCTGTTCTCCAGGATGTCGGCAAAAAATATCACAGATCCTGTTTACAGCAGTGACCTTCCGATGGGCCGGGTCGAATATGTCGCATAAAATCTCAAACCAATGAAATCGGCCCGCTACACACTTCTGCGCTTCGTCTTTGGGCTTTCGATCATCACTTACCTGGACCGCGTATGCGTCGCGACCGCGGCTTCGTTTATCCGCAGGGATTTGAATCTTTCCACAGTTCAACTGGGTTGGATCTTTTCTGCATTCACGCTCGCGTACGCCATCTTCGAGATTCCGAGCGGCCGGCTGGCAGACACGATCGGGCCGCGAAAGGTTCTCACGCGAATTGTCCTGTGGTGGTCGGCATTCACGATGGCTACCGGCTTTGCCTGGAACTACGCATCGATTCTGGCGTGCCGCTTTCTTTTCGGCGCCGGCGAAGCGGGCGCGTTTCCAAGCGCATCTCGAAGTTTTGCTCATTGGTTTCCGATTCGCGAGCGTGGACGCGCCCACGGAATTATTTTTATGGGGACACGGCTGGGTGGCGCTCTCGCGCCTCCGCTCGCGATCGCCCTTATTCAAAGCCTCGGCTGGCGCGCGAGTTTCTGGATTTTTGGAAGCGTTGGCGTTTTTTGGGCCGCTGCATGGTGGCGATGGTTTCGCGACGATCCGGCAGTCCACCCGTCGGTGGGCGCCGGGGAGCTACATCTCATTCAAGAGAGCCGCGGTCCGGTATCGGAACATCACACACTGCGCTGGCAGTATCTCCTGAACCGGAATCTTCTCTTCATTTGCCTCACCTACTTTGCTTTCGGCTATGGCCTGTATTTCTATCTGACGTGGCTTCAAACCTACCTGCAGGAAGCCCGGGGATTTTCGCCAAAGGCCGCGGGCGGCCTGGCCTCGGTGGTGCTCCTCACCGGCGCCGGCGCCGCGATCGTTGGAGGCATATGGACGGACCGATGGTCGAAACAATTCGGACTGCGGGCGGGCCGCGGCGGCGTCGCGGCAATCGCGTTGATTTCGAGCGGTCTGATTCTGGCAACCGCGACATTGACGGCAAATTCCGTTGCCGCCGCATTCCTGATCGCTGCCGCAGCCGGCGTGGCGGACCTCTCCATCAGCGCTGCATGGGCGGCCTGCCTCGATATCGGAGGAGAAGCCGCCGGCACAGTCACCGCATGCATGAATACATTCGCGAATGCCGGCGGCGCGGTTGCTCCGGTGGTGATGGGTTATGCCGTGCAGTACTGGGGCTCGTGGAGTATTCCTTTACTGATGACTTCCGGTATGTACATTATCGGCGGTCTCATCGCACTCCTGATCGACCCCGCCAAACACCTTGGCCAACCCCGATAGCTTATGCCGTGCGATTGCTTTGCATGTTTTGAGGAAGACTCATATAGAATACCCATATGAGATACGCGACACGTTTTCGAAGGTTGATCCAGCGCGCTATGTCGAGTTTTCGGAAAGACAGGCTGGAACACGATCTCGACGAAGAAATCCGTTCGCACCTCGATATGCAGATCGCAGACAACATCCGCAGCGGCATGACGAAGCCCGAGGCGAAGCGTGCCGCAATGCGCGATCTCGGAGGAATCGATGTGGTCAAGGAACTTCACCGCGAGGCTCGCGGCTTTGTTCTGGTTGAACAGACGTGGAACGACATTTTTTATGGAATACGCGGTCTTGCGAAGAATCCCGGCTTCACTCTGTTCGCTGTTTTGACCCTGGCTATCGGCGTTGGAGCGAACACAACCATTTTCAACGCTTATAACGCAATCGCATTGAAACCGATTCCGGTGGCCGATGCCGCCCGTGTCGTCAGACCCAAGCGCTGGTTTACCAGTCACGGCCTTGGCGACCGCCAGTATGGTTTTTCATTCGATGAGTATGTTTACTGCCGTGATCACAGCAGTGGAGTTTTTTCCGATGTAGTCGTTCAGAACTGGCGAGGAATCAGTCCAAGCGTCAACCTGCCTCCCAATGCGATTGCGAGCTCGAATGCATCCGGAAAACTGCAGGGACAGGTGGTGTCCGCCAATTTTTTCAAGGGACTCGGAATCGTTCCCAGGCTCGGCCGAACGTTCCTGCCGGATGAAGACCGGCTGCCCGGCGGAAATCCGGTCCTGGTTCTGAGTCATGCGTTTTGGGCGCGCGTGTTCAAGAGTGATCGTCAAATCCTGGGACAAACAATCCAATTGAACGGGACTGCATTCAGCGTGATCGGAGTTGCACCGCCTGAATTCACGGGCACGGGTCTGTTTGAGGTGGCGCCGGATTTTTGGGCTCCTCTTTCCATGTACGAAAAACTGGCAGGCCGAAACAAGTGGGATTCCACGGAGCGGATGTTTCAAATGCTGGCGAGGCTCAACGGCGGCACCAGCCGCGCGCAGGCACAGGCACAAATCGATACGCTGATTCGCGATTATGATTCGATGCTGCAGGACGCTGACCCGACCACCGCCGTCACACTGCAACGTCCAGTCTTCCTCGGTGACATCGACGATATCCGGTTCCAGGCCCTTGCCGCCGCTGTGATGTTGCTCGTCAGCCTGATATTGCTGGTCGCGTGCGCCAACATCGCCAACATGCTTCTTGCGCGAGGAGCGGTCCGCCAGCGGGAGATCGGCGTCCGTATGGCGCTGGGTTCGAGCCGAAGCCGGATTATTCGACAACTGCTGACAGAATCCTGTCTGCTTTCTGCTTTTGGAGGTATTGCAGGACTCACACTGGCAATGTGGATCAGCCGCGTATTGGGCACAAAACTTCAGGAACTGGCGATATCGCGCGACGCCAGCGCCATACAAATCGACTTGAGCCTGGATGCCCGGGTTTTCTCTTATGCGTTGGCGGTCACCGTGATCGTCGGAATTATTTGCGGCCTCTCGCCCGCGCTCCAGTTCAGCAAGCCGGATCTTACTGCCGCCTTTAAAGCTGAGAGTTCGCCGTTGACCCGGCGCCTGAACCGTTCTGGACTACGAAGTGGTCTGGTCGCCACCCAGGTTGCGGTTTCGATGTTCCTGCTGATCACCACAGGATTACTCGTACGTGGATTGATCCGTTCGCACGGTGTCGATGCAGGATTCAGGATGCAGGACGTCTTCCTGCTTTCCGGTGATTTCGGCGACCGATTCCGCGATGGCGCCCGGAACAATGCTCGGCAGGAGCGTCTGGCTGAAACGCTCCGCAGTCTGCCCGAACTTGAAGGACTGGCTACGGGCAGCATTCCTTTCGGAACATGGACTCCTCCCATCGTCATTTCTGCGGGCGGATCATCAACTCCGGCGCGCTACCGCACACTGGCCAGCCACGCGTCGAAGCCGTACTTCGATCTGCTTGGTCTCACGCTGGTGCGAGGGCGGCACCTGACGAGTCAGGAAATCGAGACGAACGCGCACCTCGCCATCGTCAGCGAAGCCGGAGCACGTCTTTTCTGGCCGAACGAAGATCCTCTCGGAAAACATTTTCAACTGGACATGAACTGGCTGGGACAAATGGAGGACTTTGAGGTCGTCGGAGTCGCGAAGGATGTTCGATTCGCGAACCTGTCACGCATCGACCCATCTCACGTGTATTTGCCTGCCAACTCCAACGCCGTCGCGGGAGGATTTCCAGCGTCAATGAATATTCTGCTTCGCCTTCGGAATGAAACTCGCGCTCTCGCGTCAATTCGGAAGGCGGCGGAAACAGTGGACAAGAACCTCGCGCCAACACTTGGACTGATCGGTCTTGAAGACGTCTGGATGAAACGCTATCGGCTCATGACGCAACTGCCCGCCGCTCTTGCCGCGTGTCTCGCGTGTCTCGCGTTCACACTCGCGGGCACCGGCATCTATGGCGTCATGGGATATCTGGTCACACAACAAACAAAGGATATCGGGATTCGAATGTCATTGGGCGCAACGTCTTCGAATGTTCTGAAGGACGTCATCGTACGCGGCCTGCGCCCGGTCTTCGCCGGAATGATCCTGGGGTTGATCGCCGCAGCAGCCCTTTCGGGCTTCTTACATGCGAGTCTTCTCTTTCCGGGTTCGGTTGACTTTCTCTACGGCGTCCCCTTCTACGATCCTGCCACTTTCGCCGGGCTTTCATTCCTGGTGTTGGGTTTCGCAGCTCTGGCGAGTTTCGTCCCCGCACGCCGCGCTCTGCGAATTGATCCAATGGTGGCGCTGCGCCACGAATGAGCACTATCGCTTTTGTTGTTTCGAGTAATCGATGAAATTCAATTCCTGGCATTTTCCGGGATTGTACGGAGCATCGGCGACGAACACCGTATCGGAACCGGAGTACTTCCCTTTCAGATAAACAGGATCTTCGGCCGCGTAGGTTCTCGTTAAAGCCATCTTGTTCGTATCAAGCGAGAATCGTTCGACAACGTGCAGCTTGTCGCTGTTGTGCACCGGAGTATTCAGGAATCCGGGAAGGAATCCCACGGTGTCGACAATCAACGTGTCGCCTTCCCAATGTCCTATCGAATGGCCGGCGCGGCTTGGTTTGATGTTCGCTGGATGATCTTTCATATTCGTGTAGATCGTCCGTTTCAATCCGAACTGGCCGTATTCGACGACAATGTTGTCTTTGTTTTGCGTGATGCGATTGACGGGCCCATCGAAGGTCCAATCGAAGACGATGCTCGTCGACTCGCAGCGGAAACGCGGATTATCCTCGCGCTTGAAATCCGCGGCTGCCCTGGTTCCCGCCTCGGTCAATTCACTTCCGCCATAGAGCCGCGGCCCGGCCGGAGCCGCTCCTCGTGGCGCGGCGCCGCGGGCATTGGCGGGACGCTCGCCGGGTTTGTATTGAGGCAGTGTCGATAGTGCGACCAATCCGCCGCCAGTGCCCCGTGGATCCACCATCACAACCTGTTCGGGAGCCCAGTCACCCGCGATGTTCGGCTCACCGCTCGGGCGCCGCGCCGGCCGGTTCGTCTTCGGCGCAACGATCGGACCACGCACTTCCTGCAAACCGCCCTTCGGCGCTTTCACGTATTGACCGTATCGATCCATGCGTGTTCCATCGGCGGTGAGAATCGTCTGGAGATAACAGGAGTTCGGATCCGTCCTGTTCGGTGAAGCTTCGATGGTGATCTGCTGGCCGACCGGAAAGACATCCGAAGTCCATCCCGACCGCCGAAGCACGTGCACCGACCGCATTTCGCATCGATGGTGCGTGACTTTGCCGTCGTTTTCGGTGACGTCGAAGTAAAGCCACGAATGCGGATTGATCAAATCGACGCGCGTGAGTTTCGCCTTGAACTCGACCGTCTGATTGAGCGCGTATTCCGATCCTCCGTGATGCGCGAACGCCGGCGGCGCGGCAAGTAAAACAGCGATAAACACTATGGAGCGGGAAGTCATGATGGTTCTTCTCCTCTTCACCTCAATACGTGGTGCAGTGTAAATGCGTCAGTGAACTTTCGGAGAAGAATAATACAAATCGACCGTAGCGCTATAGCTCATCGAGGATCAATAGAGCCACATTGATTTCTGAGTGCCGTCAGGGAACAACGATGACGACGCCGGCCTTCAGGAGCTTATTCTGGCCAAAGTTTTTTCCCTTAATAACGTCGGGATAAAACGAATGGGAAGGGCTCTGTCGCACCGGTGTCCGCGTTGGGCCGAATGACCCAGTTCAAGGCCGATCGTTTGCCTGGATTTCGAAGTGGGATATAGTACCCGCGTGACCGAACCTTTTAAGACTGTCGCCGGCTTTCAATGGATTGTCGTTGATCCCGATTTGTTAGGCGGCCAACCTACGGTTAAATACACAAGGCTATCCGTTTCGCATGTTCTCGCTTGCCTGTCAGAAGGCATGACCGGCGATGACATCGCGCGCGATTACCCGGGCTTTCCACCGGAGTGCCTTTCCGAAGTGCTGAGATTTGCCGCCGAACGACTGGAAGGCCGCGATTCGGGTGGCGATGCTGCTGCTTGACCACAATCTTCATTTTCCTGCTATCATTCGGCCCGGTGACTCGATCCGCCGTCCGCTAATTTAACTCCTCGTTCCTAACGCGCGGCCTCGCTGCAAGAGCGCGGCTGTTTCTCTTTTTCTTTTCAAAATCCGGAGAAAACTCAATGCAAACGAACTGGCATGAACATTTCTTTCAAGGCCTGGCGCTGGAAGTCTGGCGAAAGGCTGTCCCACCTGAACAAACACGCGGGGAGGCGGATTTCGTCGTGGAAACTCTGAATCTGTCCAAAGGAGCCCGCATCCTCGATGTTCCATGCGGCAACGGGCGGCACTCGATCGAACTTGCGAAACGTGGATATCGGGTGACCGGGATCGATCTCTGCTCCGAATTCCTCGCGGAAGCCCGGCTCAGCGCCGAATACGAAGGGCTGAACATTCACTGGATCGAGGCCGACATGCGAAACATTCCCGCGCATCCTCTGTTTGATGCGGCTTTCTGTTTTGGAAACAGTTTCGGCTACATGCCGTACGAACAGTCGATCGACCTCCTCAACGCCGTTAACGCGTGCCTGAAGCCCGGGTCACTATTCATTCTGGAAACAGGCCTGGCGGCCGAATCGCTGTTGCCGGCCTTGCCCAACAAGCGTTGGTACAAGGTGGGCGATATTTTTCAATTAAGCGAACTCGAATACGACGCGTCTCAAAGCCAATTGACCACGCACTACACCTTCATTCGCGGCGCCACGGTCGAGACCGGCACCGCAAGATACTCCGTGTATACCGTTGCGGAATTCAGGCGGCTGTTCACCATGTGTGGATTCACAATCACGGATCTGTTCTGTTCGACAAAGCGTGAACCTTATCGATTGGGAAAGGCGCCGCTGATTATCGTGGCTTCGAAGCGGGAACTCCAACGCCGGAAAGTTTCGCGCGGCCGATCGATGCTTCGATGAAGCCTGCCGCGCGAAGTTCGACTACAAACTTCGCGATTTCATCCAGCTTCGCGCGGTTTCCTTTCTCGACGACGAAAGCCTGATCGACTTCGAGAAAACTATCCGGAAGGGCGCGGAGCCGGGATGCGGAAGCCTGTTCTGCGTCGAGCGAACGCTGTCGATTGATGGCGAATGCATCCACCTCGCCGCTGGTCAGCAGGCGCTCCACCTCGGCCTGCGCCGGCATGGTCTGGAACACCCGGACCTGAGCGTTTTTCAGATAGCGGCTGACGAACAATTCCTGAGTCTGCCCTTTGACAGCGGCCACTTTCACTCCGGCACGATCCACGTCGGAGCTCTTCTTCAATGGCGAACCCGCGCGCACCAGATAACTGTTGTACATGACGAGAAACGGCGCTCCGAAATCCACTTCTCTTGCGCGCGTTTCATCGTAGGCGAGAAAACCAATGTCGGCCGAATGATTCTGCAACGCGGCAATCACGCCGGCCGCATCATCCACGCCAACGACCTTGTATGGAACGCCCAGCTTACGCCCGAGTTCCCGGACGATGTCCGGCACGGGACCCGTAGCGTCGCCGGTTTTTGGATCCATGCGGCCCTGGACCGGATTGGTACCGAGGAATATCGCCCTGAGCGTTCCCGCAGGGGCCAGGGTTGCCGAAGGCGTTTGAGCAGACGCGGGTGAAGCGGACAGCACGACCGCGAGGAATGTTGTTGCATAACGCATGAGGTAGTATAAGCACGCAATGATCATTCGACGACTCGCCTCCTTCGCGGCATTCACGCTCCTGCTCGGCGCGGTTTCGCCTGCTGCGCAGCAGAAGACCTCCGAACCGCAGATCACCCGGCAGGACCTCATCGACGGTCTGAAAAACCCATCGAGATGGCTGACGTTTTCCGGTGATTATACCGGCCGGCGCTACAGTCCGCTCCGTGAACTGACTCCGGAAAATGTCGCGGGCCTTGTTCCACAGTGGATATTTCAAACGGACGTGCCCGGCTTGCCCGGACGCGGTCTCGAAAACACTCCAATTGTGGCCGACGGCATTCTCTATGTCACCGGAAACAACAATGAGGCATGGGCGATCGATGCGCGAACAGGACGTTCGGTCTGGAACTACCGGCGAAGACTTCCCGAGAATTTTTCGGCCAAGGTTTGCTGCGGCCCCGTGAATCGCGGGTTCGGCATTCTCGATGACCGCTTGTATATGGGTACGCTCGATGCGCATCTGGTCGCGCTCGAGCGCAAATCCGGCGACTTACTCTGGGATGTTGCCGCCGGCGATTTGAAAAATGCGAATGCGATTACCGCGGCTCCCCTCGTTGTGAAAAACAAAGTGATCATTGGTGTGGCGGGTGGAGATTTTTCCAGCCGCGGCTTCATTGATGCCTACGATGCCGAAAGCGGAAAGCGCGTCTGGCGCTTCTACACGGTTCCACTGCCGGGCGAACCGGGCGGCAACTCCTGGCCCAACGCCGATGTTGCGGCGCGCGGCGGAGGAGCAGCGTGGGTTACGGGCAGCTACGATCCCGACCTGAATCTTGTTTTTTACGGCACCGGCAATCCCAATCCGGACTATTACGGCGACGATCGCAAGGGCGACAACCTTTATACATGCTCCCTGGTCGCGCTTGATGCCGACACAGGCAAGCTGCGCTGGTATTACCAGTTCACTCCGCACGACGTGCACGACTGGGATTCGACCCATGTGCCCGTTCAGGGAGAATTGACCATCGGCGGCCAGTTGCGAAAAGTGATCATGGTCGCGAATCGCAACGGATTCTTTTACACGCTCGATCGCGTGACGGGAAAGCTTCTCGTCGCCAGGCCGTTCATCGACCGGCCGAACTGGTCGAAAGAAATCGGGCCGGATGGGCGGCCCATCATTCTTGATGATATCGGCACACCCGAGAAATGCCTGCCGGATAACCACGGCGGCACGGACTTTCAACCTCCCACCTTCGATCCCGATCGAAAACTGTTTTTCGTGACGGCTCATGAAACCTGTGCGGTCTGGGAACCGAAGAAACCCTCGGAACCGATCGGGCTGGGTGTCCGCGTTCCGAGTGGCGGCCGCGTTCTGGTCGAAGGATTCCAGCAGTTCAGCGCGCTGCGCGCCATCGAACCGGCAACCGGCCGCCGGGTTTGGGAACATCGCTATCGGCCGTATCCGTCCACTGTTTCACATGATCTGACGGGAGGCTTGCTCTCAACCGCGTCGGGCTTGTTGTTCACGGGCGATAACGACGGATACTTCCACGCATTTGAGTCGGCCACTGGAAAAGAACTCTGGACGTTTCAGACCGGCGCTCCGGTCTGGGGTTCGGCGCCGGTTACGTACATGCTCGATGGCCGCCAGTGGGTGCTCACTGCAGCAGGGCTCACGTTGAATGCGTTCGCGTTACCGAAAAAGAAAGGGGAACAGTGAATACAAATAATCCCTCAGGATCCTGGAGCGGAAAGCGCACTGCGAAACGCGAGTCGGGCAGGGCGAGCATCCGGAAAATACTGGCTCTCATTCTTCTGGTTTCTACTGTGGTTGCCGCGCAGACGCCTCAGACAACCAAGGGAAAAGGCGTCGTTGCGGTGCGCGCGGACCGGTTGATTGACGGTATCAGTCGCACCGCTCTTCGCAACGGCGTCGTGGTGATAACGGACGACAAGATCACCGCCGCAGGAGCGTTCGGCAGTGTGCAGATTCCTTCGACGGCACAATTGATCAATCTGGGCGACGCAACGCTCCTGCCCGGATTCATCGACGCGCACACACACGTCGTGGGACGCGTGCTCGGCGATCCCGAAAACGACACTGCGGTCGTGAAGGACTTCGATTCGTTTGGAGCAATCCTCGGCGTGATGAATGTTCAGAAAACGTTGATGGCCGGGTTTACGAGTATCCGCAATGTCGGCGCATCGAACTTCGATGACTTTGCGCTGCGTAAGGCGATCAACGAAGGCTGGATCCCGGGCCCGCGGATGGAAGCGGCCGGCCATGCCATCGGCATCACGGGCGGACACTGCGACGAGAATGGCTTCAAGCCGGGACTGCTGGACGGAACCATCCGGAACGGCATCGCCAATGGTCTCGAAGAAGTGCGCGCCGCCGTTCGTTATCAGGTCAAATATGGCGCGGACGTGATCAAGACCTGCGCCACGGGAGGCGTGCTCTCCGAAGGCGATTCGGTCGGCGCGACGCAATACACTTTCGAAGAATTGAAAGCGCTCGTTGACGAGGCGACGAAGCTTGACCGGAAAGTCGCCGCGCACGCGCACGGCACGGAAGGCATCAAGCTGGCAGTGCGCGCAGGAGTTTCTTCCATTGAACATGGGTCGTTCCTCGATGCGGAAGGCGCCCGAATGATGGCGCAGCGTGGAACGTACCTCGTACCGACTCTGGTTGCCGCAGAAGCTGTCGAAAAAGCCGCGAAGAGCGGTGTGCTGAAAGGTCTGCGCGCGGAAAAGGCGCTGGCTGCGGCTTCGGCAGTGCGCACCGGCATCGAGCTTGCCGTCAGCACCAAAGTTCCGATTGCGCTTGGCACCGATGCGGGAGTTGTTCCCCACGGAACAAATGCGCGCGAATTCATTTTGATGGTCGAGTGGGGAGGCATGGAGCCCATCGACAGCCTCATCGCCGGAACCATGAGTGGCGCGCGTTTGCTGGGATGGGATAAAAATACCGGCTCGCTGACCGCGGGAAAATGGGCTGATGTCGTGGCTGTTGCCGGAGACCCGTCAAAGGATATACATGCCGTCGAGAAACCGATCTTCGTGATGAAGAACGGAGTTATCTACAAATCTCCCACAAATCGTTAGGTGGCAGCCCGATTGCACCAAGATAGGGTATGCGAGCACTACTGGCTATTACTCTCATTCTTGGTTCCAGCGGTCTCCTCGAAGCGAAGATCCGCCATCCGCGGCGCCCTGTGCCTACGCTCCGTCAGAAGCTGCTGAAAAAAGGAGCCTGGATCGGCGCAGGCGTTGCTGCCGGCAAGGCCGCAGGACCGGCAGGAAGCGCAGCGGTCGGCGGAGCGAAATACCGAAAGGATTTGAAAGCCGGCGGAAAGAAACGGACCCGCGCACTCGCAAAAATCGGCGGTCCCATTGCGGCAGGCGCCGTTGCCGGACCACCGGGAACCGCGGGCTATGAGGCCGTCGAGCATCGTCACTGGATCAAGCGCCACCTCTTCCTTCACAAGCGGCAGAACCGGAAATAAGCACTTATCGCCTTGCGATATCCTAGATATCGTTCCACGATATCTATAAACTACATCGCGAGGTAAACACAATGAAACGCTCACCGCTCCCCCTGCTTCTTTTCTTTCTTTTTGTAATCACGGCACTCCACGCATGCAAGAAGAACGTCGCGGCAAATCCGCCGGTTCCCGCTCCCCAACCTGCTCCGGCTCCAGCGCCCGCTCCGGCGATCACGCTTCGCGCAACGCCGGCTGCCGTGGATCGAGGGCAATCTGTTTCGCTTCAGTGGGACGCCCGGAACGCCACAACCGTCCGCATCGAACCGGAATTGGGAAGCGTGCAGACCCAGGGGTCGCGGGCAATCAGTCCTACGTCATCGGTGACGTACACTGCAACCGCTACCGGTCCCGGAGGAACCGCTTCCGACACTGCGCGAGTTACCGTTCGTATTCCTCCAGCGGCGGCGGCGCCGGAGCGGCCCGAAGCACGGCCGGGAGTGACTGCAAGCATGGCGGATCTCTTCAGGCAAAATGTTCAGACGATCTACTTCGATTACGATCAGAGCGACATCCGTCCGGACCAGATGGCCGCGCTGGATGCGGATGTTTCCTGGCTGAAAGAACATCGCGGCCTGAAGTTCACGATCCAGGGATACTGCGATGAACGCGGCAGCGAAGAATACAATCTGGCTCTCGGCGACCGGCGCGCCAATCGAGTTAAGGAACTCCTGATTCAAAAAGGCGTCGATGCGTCGAGCATCAATACGATCAGCTACGGCGAAGAGCGTCCGATCTGCCGCGAAGCCTCGGAAGATTGCTATCAACGAAACCGGCGCGCTGCATTCGTGCTGAGTCCGACGAGCTAAAACCGGGATTCACTGCGGTAAAATGTGGGGCACTCTCACAGGAGGCTCCTCATGAAGCCGCAGTTTCTGGCGTTGATTGCATTCTTCTTTCTCGCCGCCGCGCCGGCGCAGCGAGCGCCGCGATTCGAACCGGATCCATTCTGGCCGAAACCGCTGCCGAACAAATGGATGCTCGGGCAGGTGGGCGGAACGTTTGTCGATTCGCACGATCACCTTTGGATTACAACGCGTCCGCGCAGCCTCGACGACAACGACAAGTACGCGTCGTTTGATCCGCCCAGGGCCGACTGTTGCGCTCCTCCGCCCCCGATTCTGGAATTCGATCAGGCTGGAAATGTCGTGCAGGGCTGGGGAGGACCGGCAGCGGGATACGAGTGGCCGGACAACGAGCACGGCATCTTTGTCGATTACAAAGAAAACGTCTGGATTACCGGCAACGGCATGATGGACACCAACATTTTGAAATTCACGCGGAATGGAAAATTCCTTTTGCAAATCGGCCATCATGGAAAATCCGGCGGCAACACCGATACCGGAAATTTCAATCGCCCGGCTGCCGTCGCCGTTTATGCGAAGACGAATGAAGTTTTTGTGGCCGATGGCTACAACAATCGCCGCGTGATTGTATTCGACGCGGATACGGGAATATTCAAGCGCCAGTGGGGCGCATACGGCAACAAGCCGGACGACAATGCTCCCCGCACTCGCGTGTACGAAGGCGCGGGATCGCCACAGTTCAATCTTCTGCACGGAATCGCGATTTCAAATGACGGACTCGTCTATGTTGCGGATCGCGTCAACAGCCGGATTCAGGTCTTCAAGCCCGAAGGAACATTCATCAAAGAAGGTTACATCGAGCGAAAGACGTCCTCTTCGGAAGGAACAGCCTTCGGCGTCGCATTCTCACCGGACAGGCTGCAGCAGTTCATCTACGTTCCCGATGGAAGCAACAAGAAAGTGCAGATTCTGAATCGCGAATCGCTCGAGGTTGTTGGATTTTTCGGAGGCTACGGCGGACACGGCGCGGGACAGTTTTTCCATGTACACAGCATCGCCAGCGATTCGAAAGGAAATATTTATCTCGGCGAATCTTTTGGCGCGCGTGTGCTGAAGTGGAAGCCGATGTAGATGGATACTTCAGCAATGAATCGGATAGCGGTCGCCGTTTTCGCCCTCACCGTCCTCGCCTTGTCCCCCCGCTCGGAGAAACGCGATTAGATACATGTAAAGAATACTTGACTTAG
>CAZWGA010000076.1:0-32168 GCA_964633285.1 uncultured Solibacteraceae bacterium
TTCCATGTTCCGCCGACGCCTTTCACAACGGCCTGGCCGCCCAGCTTTCCTTCGGTTCCCACTTCACGCGCCACGCGCGTCACTTCCGATGCGAACGAATTCAACTGGTCCACCATCGTGTTGATGGTGTTCTTCAATTCGAGAATCTCGCCGCGCACGTCCACCGTGATCTTCTTGGACAGATCGCCCTTCGCCACGGCCGTCGTCACTTCAGCGATGTTGCGGACCTGGTTGGTGAGGTTCGCCGCCATGAAATTCACGTTGTCGGTGAGATCCTTCCATGCGCCGCTTACGCCTTTGACTTTCGCCTGGCCTCCGAGCTTTCCTTCTGTTCCCACTTCACGCGCCACGCGAATCACTTCAGCAGTGAATGTACTGAGCTGATCCACCATGGTGTTGACGGTTTTTGCGGTTCGTTGAAATTCTCCGGTCAGATCGCGTCCCTCGACTTCCTGATCCATTCGCTGAGACAGATCACCTTTCGCAACGGCGCCGATCACTCGCGATACGTCGGTGATCGGTTGAATCAAGTCCCCAACGAGACTATTCACAGAGTCGATGCAATCGGCCCAATCACCCGTCGCGCCTGGAAGGGCGGCGCGATGACGGATCTTTCCTTCCTTGCCGACAACTCTGCTGATGCGTTCAAACTCTTTTGTGAGGCGGCTGTTGAGATCGATGACCTCGTTGAGCGTGTCGTAGATCTTTCCTGCGACACCCGTGCTGTCTACCGGTAAGCGAGCGCTGAAATCACCTTTTCTGAAATCGGTCAGAACTCGCAAAAGCAACCGGCTGTCGAGCTTCTCCACAAGGGAGAGCGGTTCGGTTCTAACGAATTTTTCTCGCATTTTTTCATCATAGCGAGAGAGCAAAAAAAGGAACAAGGGACGAGAGAGGATTTACGAAGAGTGGAATCGAAGGTGCACCTCGACCGCTCGAAGAGGCCGGCGCGCATGCGCGAGCGAGGGTTCAAAGTTCGGCGTCAGGGCTCCATTTTATTGAGTTCGGGCTTGACGACGCTTTCGTAACACTGGGGGCAGACGCCGTGGCTGAATGAAGCTTCGGTATGTTGTGAGATGTAGTTTTCCATGTTGACCCAGTAATCGCGTTCGTCGCGAATCTTTTTGCAGTACATGCAGGTGGGCAGAATACCTTCGAGGCGTTTGACGCGGTCCTGCAGACTCACGATGCGTTCCGCTACGGCAAGCCGCGCGCGCAGTTCGTCGGGATCGTACGGCTTGGATACGAAATCGTCTGCGCCCGCCCGCATGCCTTCAAGGTAATTCGATTTTCCATGCAGCGCAGTCAGCAGGATGATGTAGCAATAACGAATGGATTCGGATTCGCGAATCTTGCGGCACAATTCGATGCCATCGATTTCGGGCATCAACCAATCCGAAATCACTACTGAGAACGGTCCATCCTGAAAAGCCTTCCATCCTTCGTGGCCGTTCCCGGCTGACGCGACATCGTGCCCGTCCAATTCAAGCAGCACACGCAGCATGTCGCGCGCGTCGGTATCATCTTCTACAGTAAGAATTCTCATGGTCAAAAACGCAGGAAAGAGAATCTATAGTAGAGACGGTTCGATCTTCAACAACAGCCTTTCCGTTCCTCTCAAAACTGTAATACCTGCAGGAACGCCGGAATGGTTGTCGGTGAGCACGCGATGCAAGGCATCGACATCCGGAATGGCGTGACCATGGAATTCGACAATCATATCGCCTTCTTCGATGCCCGCTTTCTGAGCAGGACTGTTTTTCTCGACGCCGGCGACGAAAACACCAGACGAGACAGGTAACTGATGACCGCGTACGAGAACGCGATGCAAAGGAACATTCTGCGCAGCGACACCGATGTAGCCGCGCCGAATTTTGCCGTCTTTGATAAGCCGCCCCGCAACGAACTTCGCGGTGTTGATGGCGATGGCGAAGCAGATGCCTTGTGCCGGAAGGATGATCGCTGTATTCACGCCGATCACTTCACCGCTTGAGGTCACAAGCGGACCGCCGGAATTACCGGGATTCAGCGCCGCATCGGTTTGAATCACATTATCAATGAGTCGGCCTGACCGGGAACGGAGCGAGCGGCCGAGCGCGCTCACCACGCCGGACGTCACCGTGCACTGAAATCCATACGGATTTCCAATGGCGACGACGAGTTGCCCGACCTTGATCGATTGCGAATCGCCAAACGCCACCGGTATCAAATGCGCGGCCGAAATTCGTAAGACCGCCAGATCGGTGTCCGGATCGTCGCCGACTTTGTCCGCCTCGTAACGTTGTCCATCCGGCAATGCAACATGAATGCGGGTTCCCTCATGAACAACATGGCTGTTGGTCAGAATGAAACCATCCGGAGTGAAAATGAATCCCGAACCCGATCCGCCTCTTCGGCCCTGTTGTTCGACTTCAATTCGGACAACGGACGGACTTACACGTTCGGATGCGGCAATAACCGCTTCGGAATAAGCATCGAGTAGGGAGGCCATGACTCGAACTTATGCCGTGAGACAGGATTTTCAAGTTCAGAGATCGGAGACGGGGATTTCAGGGACGAACAACGCATTTGAGAGTGGAGATCCCAGGATCTGAGATCTCAAATATTGGGTTCTCCACTCTCAAATGCCTACTTCGGTTGGGGGACGATCCGCAGGTAAGGTTTCGGAGCCTTCCAGCCATTGGGATACTTCTGCTTTGCCTGGTCATCCGAAACGGCCGGCACAATAATGACGTCATTGCCGGGCTTCCAGTTCACGGGTGTCGCCACCTGATGTTTCGCGGTGAGCTGAATTGAATCGAGCACACGCAGCACTTCGTCAAAATTACGGCCCGTGCTCATGGGATAAACCAGCATCAGTTTGATCTTCTTGTCCGGACCGACAACGAATACCGTTCGAACTGTCGCGTTGTTTGCGGCGGACCGGCCTTCCGACGTCGTCCCTTCACTTGCCGGGAGCATGTCGTAAAGTTTGGCGACCTTGAGTTCGGGATCGCCGATCAGCGGGTAATTGACTTTGTGACCCTGAGTCTCTTCGATATCCGCGGCCCATTTGCCATGGCTGCCCACCGGATCGACGCTCAAGCCGATGATCTTCGTGTTCCGTTTGGCAAACTCGGGTTGCAGCCCTGCCATGTAGCCTAATTCTGTTGTGCACACGGGAGTGAAATCCTTCGGATGCGAAAACAGAATCGCCCAGCCGTCACCGATCCACTCATGAAAATTAATGTTGCCCTGCGTGGTTTCGGCAGTGAAATTCGGAGCTTCATCGTTAATTCGTAGCGACATGATTTATCCTCTCCAATGTTTTTCAAACGGTGAGTGTTCAATATATTCCTTCAGAAATTCACTCGCAAGCTCAACACGACAACGCGGCTGCCGCCTGCATCTGTGATTCGGCCGAAAGTGGTCGAGTTGATGTCCGTATCCGGCAACCCGAATATGGGCTTGTTGAGGATGTTGATGGCATCCACGCGCATTACCAGTTCTTTGTTTTCGTAAATCTTTACGGTCTTCTTCAGGTTTGCATCGAGGCGAAACGACGGAGGCCCCTGCAGGTATGTCGGAGAAAGAGCGCCCAGAGAACCCGGCGAAGGATTTACCGCGATGATATTTCCGGATGAATCGGCAATCGCTTTTAGCAGGCTTCGCGTGTTGAGAAGCTGAGCGCCGGTGATCTGTCCGATTCCCGGATCGGCCACTTGCTTGAAGCCGTCGAAATAAACAACACCGTTATCGGTCCGTTTAACATGGCCGGTGTCCTTCGGGAGCGCGCCAATCAGCGTTGCGGTGTTGTCTGTGAATTGATTCAACGATCGCACTCCGCTATCCAAACCCATGGGTGCTCCGGAAAAAAGATTGAAGATGCCATCGAGCTGCCAGCCTCCGATCAAACGTCCGACGGCTCCATGTGTATTCCCCAGGAAACGTCTGTTGGGGCCGAACGGCAGTTCCCACAAAACGTTGTTCCGGAAAATATGAGTCCGGTGAAATGCAAGCAGGCGCTTGTCGATATGCCGGTTGCGGCTGTTTCGATAGGAATCGAGAAGTTCCTGGGAGTCGCCTTCTTCTTCTCCGAGAGTCCGGCTCCAGGTGTAATTCGTTTGCACTTCCCAGCCCTGGGTGAGCCGCTTGGTCGAATTGAGTATCAGCGCGTTGTACGTGGAGTTTGCGAGGTTCCCCGTGTAATTGGATCCCGCGAATTGCGGATTCACGACAATCCAGTTGTCCGGTAATCCGGCAAAAAACAGAAGCCCGCCGTTGAAGCCGCCGGCATTGATACGATTCACCCAGTCGGCGAAGCCGCCGATGTCGTTGTTGGCGAAAAAACCGCGAGTACCGGAATAGGCCCTCAACGAAGCCGATCCTGATGCAGCGTTGGGAATCCGTCCAAGGCCCAGATTGAATCCGGTTAGCAGCCGGTCAAACAACGGAGCGCTTCCGCCCGATTGCGTGGTTTTGAAAGCGTCGAGTATGCCATTTTCAAAAATGTTTACTTCGTTCACGTTCATTGAGCGAATGAGCTTCGTGCCCTTCGTTCCGACGTACCGCACGTCGAGCTGAAACCCCATGGGCAGTTGGCGCTGAATCGTAAAGTTCCAGTTTTGCGTGTAAGGCGTGCGCAGATTGTTGTCGAAGGATCGAACAACCTGCTGGCGGTCATCGAGCGGAACGATTTGCAATGGATCGAGAGATGGGATCAGAGGCAATCGAACGCCCGACAGGTTGAGAACAGTGTCGGATATAACGAACTCATCCTGCTTGAGACCCGGCTCATCACCTGAAACGATATCGACCAATCGCAATGCATTTCGTTCGTAGACGACGCTGTAGCCTGCGCGAAGGACCGTTTTGTCCTTTCCAAAATACGGAAGCGACCAGCTTAATCCGACCGCCGGCCCCCAGTTGTTCAAATCATGTGCATAGAGACTGGTGTTTGGATTGGTAGAATTCTTTCCGATGAGCTGAACCTGAGTCAGTTGGCCTTTGTCCCGGCCCGGCTGATACATGGCTTCGTGGGAATTCCCCGAGATTCCGTACAAACCTCCGGATCCGCCGACGAGACCGGCCGTGCGGCCCTGCGCATCGTACGGCACTCCATAGAATTCCCAACGCAGCCCAAGATTGAGGGTCAGTCTGGGTCTCAGCTTGTAGTCATCCTGAAAGAACAAACCGAATTCGCGCTGCCTCCAGGTTCTTTGCTTGGATACGCCGGGATCAAATCTGGGATTCTTCACGCCGGTGGCATTGAACGATTGCGCCACGCTGTCCACAGATCCGTTCAGGTCGAGCAACAATTGCTGGGCAGCCGCTTCGTTGATTCCAAGTCCGGGTATCGCCACAGTATTAACGCCGGTAGGACTCGGGGCGAATCCTCCGCCGAATATCACGAGTGGAGTGACATCGAACGAGTTAAACCCGTTCGAGCTTGCGAATCGCAGCTCACCTCCAAACTTCAGTTCATGCTTGCCTTTGATCCACGAAAATCTGTCGGCGTATTGATAGAAAGGAGAGATTCGCCCCTGGGGACCGTTGTCGTCCGCAATCGGATCCGAAACGAGACCGAAGACGGGAAGGTAACCATATCCTGTGGCCGTCGGCATGAAAGCTTTTCCAGCCGGTGTTTCCCATGGCGCATAGAAACGGTAACGCGCGCGCTGAGCGCCGGCATTGAACTCGTTCGTTTTTGTCGGCGACAGCGTGGAAATGAGGCGTACGTGATACTCGTCCGTCGGTTTAATCGCAGTACCGCCGGGTGAAGCGGGGAAAGGTTGAGGCAGAAAACCGTTGAAAGCGTTTTCGTCTTCGCGAAGATAACTGAACGTCAGACCATGGCGTTCGTTCAAATGATGATCGATCCGTGTGTTGTAATGATTGAAACCGTCGGTTACTTTTCTTCGCCATGTATAGCCCGCCGTATTGAGCCCGTCTCCGCTGCGAAAGTCATTGGGGAGCGGCATCACATTGAGGAACCTTTGAATCGTTCCCGTGGGATCCAAACCTGGCCGGCTGGGATCGCGCCCGAACAGAAGCGCGGATTGCAGCGGGCCGGTTGCGGTGGCCGGCCTGACGGGATTCCCCTGAAGATCCACCGTGGGCACCGATGCGTCCGCGTTCGCATTTTGAACACCGGGGAAAAACCGGAATGTGCCGGCGCGAGCCGTCGCCGTGTAGGTCACTGCAGTGACCGCATCGGCCTCATGATCCCGAATACCTTCGTAAGTAAAGTGGAAGAACGTCCGGTTATGGATGATCGGGCCTCCGAGCCGCCCGCCGAAATTATTGAAGATCAGGCTGTCCCGCGGAAGGCCGCGCAGATTGTTAAACCAGTCATTCGCGTTCAACACCGTGTTCCGGTGATAGTTCCAAAGACTTCCGTGGAATTCGTTGGTTCCCGAACGCGTCAAGATTTCAACGTGGCCTGAACCGCGCCCGAGTTCCGCATCGACGGGCGATGTAATAACGCGCACTTCCGCGACTTCATCGACGCTGTTGAAGACGACCGAATTCACTCCCAGATTGATCCTCTGATCCATGACGTTGATGCCGTCTCGCGTCACGTTCAGCGCGCTGATCCGAGTGCCCGCGAAGTTGTCACCGAGTAGTCCAGGTTGGGTCAGCACCAGGCCCAGCGCATCGCGATCGGGCAATGGCAGGTCTTCGATCTTGCGTTCGGTGATCACTCCGCCAACCGAAGCTGTATCGATGAATAAAGGAGAATCGGGTGAAGCGGTCACTTCTATATTTCCGGCGAGGGCTCCAATCTCGAGCGAGACGTTGATGTTCATCTTCGCAGCAACCGCAACGTTGATATCGCTCAAAACGTACTTGCGAAAACCGGTGGCTTCCACCGTCAGCCGATAGATGCCCGGCTGCAGACTCGGAAAGAAGTAAACGCCCGCTTCATTCGTTGCGTTTGTCATTGAAATCCCGGTCTGCTGATTCTGAGCCGTGACCTGAACACTCGGAACTGCCGCACCCGTAGGATCAATAACCGTACCGGTGAGTGACGCGTTTGTGGATTGCCCGAATGCCGGAAGGGCGATGAATAGAAGCGATAACAGTAGTTTCATCGATTGCTCCTTGTGATCTGAGATTCTATAATTGCCGCCAATTATCAAGGGAGACAGAAATGAAAAAGATTCGGTTGGCAGCTGCCGTGTCGGTATTGGCCCTCCTGGGTGTTCCTTCTCTCCACGCCCAATGGAAGAAGATTCCTCCAAACGGCCCCCGCGCCGCCGACGGCAAGCCCAACCTCTCAGCGCCCGCGCCCCGTTTAGCCGATGGCCATCCGGATTTGCAGGGTATCTGGGAGCCGAACGCGAACAAGTACCTCCGAAACATCGCGGCGGACATGAAGCCCGAGGATGTGCCGTATCAACCCTGGGCCAGGGCTGTCGCCGATGAGCGCGCCGACGGATCGCACTCGAAGGAAGATCCCGATGCCAATTGTCTCCCGCAGGGAGTTCCGAAAATCGCTGCTGCTCCCGCTCCGTGGAAGATTGTTCAGACTCCGGGTTTCATTGTCGTAGTGCACGAAGCATTTAATCTATGGCGGCAGATTTTCACGGATGGGCGGGAATTGCTTCCGAATGAGGAACTGACTCCGACGTGGATGGGTTATTCGGTCGGCAAATGGGAAGGCGATACGCTCGTTGTCGACACCCGCGGATTCAACGGCAAAGCCTGGCTCGACCAACTGGGAAAACCATCAACAGAAGCGCTGCACGTGATCGAACGGTATCGGCGGAAGGATTACGGTCACATGGACATTCAGATCACGATTGATGATCCGAGGGCCTATACCAAACCCTGGACCGTCACTCAGGAAGTGCACCTTTCCGCTGTTCCCGAATTGATGGAATTTATCTGCAACGAGAATAATCGCGACCTGGCTCATCTTCCCGGAAAGGAATAAGCGGGGATTTCGGGGAACGCATTTGAGAGTGGAGATCCCAGGATCTGAGATCTCAAATATTGGGTTCTCCACTCTCAAATGTGCGTTCCCTGAAATTCCCCGTATTCCCTATCGCGAGACGCGAATCACGTCGTCGTAGTAACGAATGCGGTTCTCATCGAATCCCTTGATCAGATCCTCCATGGAGCTCGTCAATGATTCGAAGCGCATCCCATATCCGCCAATGCGTCCATAGCTTCCTGCGTTAACGGAGCGGATGAACATGCTCGACGAATCCAGCGGCAGTAATCCGACATTTCTGTAAAAGCGGCGCCACTGGCCTGCATCCTGAAACAAATATTGTTCGACGTTCGACGTGTAGAAAACCGACACCCTCGCATCGTGATCCGCCAGATACTGCCCTACCGTTCGCAATGCTTTTGGCCCCGCAAAATCTCCCACCAGCGGCACGATAAGATTTTTCATTTCCATAGCGCGCATGAATCTGTAATTCGATTCGGTGGCGAGATAGCTCCAGTTGTGGCCGGTCTTATCCGAAGCCGTCATGAGCTGCTCGTATGTCGGTGAACCGCCCCCGCCGAAACCGCCGCCGGCTGTGTAATCGAGGTCCGGACCTGCAGCCACAAAGACCTTGTACACATACTCGATGCTGTCGAGGTCGTCCCGGGACAGGTCGAACTTGTGATTCTTCACGAGCACGCCCTTGATGTCCTCGAGGTTCTTCTGTGCCAGTTCCCGATTACTCGCGACTGCGTCAAAACCGGCGAACAACACGCCGGGAGCGCTCTCTGCGCTTAACTCTGAAGGCCGTTTTCTTGCATACAGCCGCGAAAGAAAATCCGCGCGATTCTCCGAGAGTTCAAACAACGCTTTATACATGAGGTGCTCAATCATGTTCTGCCGGCGTATGTCGAGAATGAAGGCAATCTTCGGCTGAAGCGCGCTGATGTAAGTGAAATTCTGTTCCGGCCCCACGCCGAGGTAGACCCCGCCCGGTTTGTGGATTTCCTTCAATCCCGGAATCACATACTGGAAGCCCAGTTCGTTGGAGAGAAAGTTCTCGAATCGAAAATAGCCGCCTTCTTCCGAAAAGCTCGACACCATTTTCCAGAATGCTTCATCACTGATCTCGCCGGGCAAGGTTGAAGCCGCTCGGAGCCAGGTGCCTGCGCTGCCGGCGACGATGAACGCGAAGACCGCCGTCCAAAAGATCCGGTGCGTTCTTTTCCGCATTTGAGAATCCTCCATGAACCGCGATGCAGCATATAATAAGGCCCCTATGCGCAGACACATTTTGATCGGTATGAGCCTTCTTCTCGGAGCTTCCGGCGCTTCTTTCGCAGCGCCGCCGGTGACATTCAACAAAGACGTGTTGCCGATTCTTCAAAAGAATTGCCAGAGCTGCCACCGCCCCGGCCAGATTGCGCCGATGTCTTTCCTGACATATGAGAGCGTGCGGCCCTGGGCAAAAGCGATGAAGGCCGCCGTGATATCGAAAAAAATGCCGCCATGGTTTGCGGATCCTCAGGCCGGACATTTCGCAAACGATCGTTCGTTGAAGACAAGCGAGATCGAAACCATCGCGAAATGGGTCGATGCGGGAGCGCCTCCGGGAAATGCGAAAGATGCGCCGCCGGCAGTCCGGTGGCCCGCGGACGGCTGGGACATCGAGCCGGACATCATCGTGAACGGACCGGAAACGGCCGTACCGGCGAATCCAAAGAACAACGTCATCGAGTGGAGCTACATCACGGTTCCAAGCGGCCTCAAGGCGGATACGTGGGTCACTTCAATGGAAATCCGGCCTAGCGATCCTTCAGTGACGCATCACATCTGCGTTTTCTTCAAACCGCATGCGGACGATGTTCAGTACAACAAGCCGGTCTGGTACGACCGGCCGCGCGACGACAGCGGCAGCGCATTGCCTTCGGCGGCAGGTTCGAATGGGCGAGGCATACCGGCATCGACGACAGGCGGCAGCAACGGCATTGAAGGTTGCTACGTTCCCGGACAACGCACTCAGGATTATCGTATCCACGGCGCGGCAAAGCTGCTCAAGGCCGGAACGGACATCGTCTTCCAGGTGCACTACACCCCGAACGGAAAGGATGTTGTGGACCGGCCGAGAATTGGATTCACCGTTGCAAAACAGGCGCCCGAACGCGTTTATGTTTCTCTGGGCATGTCGGCGCCGAGCGACGCTAAAAGTTTTGCAATCCCTCCGAACACCGCAAACTGGGAGAGTCCGCCGGCTGAAGCAACTTTCACTGAAGATGCGGATCTGGTCTACATGTTCCCCCACATGCACGTGCGCGGAAAAGACATGACCTACCAGCTCATCTATCCCGACGGCAAAACCGAAACCATTCTTAACGTCCCGAATTACGACTTCAATTGGCAACTCGCCTATGACGTGGCAAAACCGATTCACGTCCCCAAAGGGACGCGTCTCGTGGTTAACGCGCACTTCGACAACTCACTCAACAACAAATTCAATCCGGATCCGAACCGAACCGTGTACTACGGCGACATGACGTGGGAAGAAATGATGTTTCCTTTCTTCAGTGTCGTCGTCGATAAGAACGTCGACCCGAAAAAAGTTGTGAGAATCGTCCGGGGCCGCCGATCCGAGGGCGCCGAATAAAATGAAAAATCAAATCCTTGACCGATCGATGCGAACCATCGTGCTCGCTCTCGCCCTCCTTTTTTTTGCGTGGGCACAACCGTGGAAGCTTGTGGCGCAGGCTCCGGAGCCGGCCAAGGCCAAATATTCCCAGATCAAGGAATCGGATCTCAAAGACTGGCTGACTTACCTTTCGTCCGATGAGCTCGCGGGACGTCAGGTTTTCACGGAAGGCTATGGTCTGGCGGCGCAGTATGTGGCCGATCATCTGCGGGAGTGGGGAATTCAACCTCTGGGCTCCAACGGGTCATACCTGCAACCCGTAAAACTGAAGGGCTACAAAGCAAAGCGGAATTCTTCGGTCACGTTGGAAGTCAACGGGCAAACCCGAACGTTCAAACACGGCGACCACGTCACATTCGCTGCAAATGCCGGCGGAAAACAGACACTCACTTTCAACAGCGTGGAGTTTGCCGGATACGGCCGCGCGGACGATTTCAAGGATCGCGACATCAAGGACAAACTGGTCGTTACGGTTCCGAACCTCGCGCCGCCGCCTGGCGCCGCGAACGCGGGAGCGCGTGGGAATCTCGACGGGGCAGCGATCGTGGCAAACGCTTTTGCCGCAATCGCCCAGCAGGGAGGCGGCGCGCGCGGGGCCAATGCCGTTACCCGCGGGGCCAAAGCGGCAATATCATTTGCTCCGGCGCCGGCTTCACCAACGCCGGCGGAGCAGGCACTGACACAGGCGCGAACCGCGCTGAATCAAGCCAACACGGCGGTGACGCAGGCGGAACAGGCGCTCCGCTCCAACCCCGCAAATCCGGCCAACGCGCAAAGAGGTGGAGGTGGAGGTGGAGGTGGAGGCGGCGGACGCGGAGCCCAGGCGGCCACGCCGGATTTCACCTCGGTTCAGCGCGTCGATGCGCCCGTCGCACCTCAATTCAGCGGGGACGAGACATTCTTTGAAGCCCTGTTCAGCGGAAGCCCCATTAAATTTGCCGACATCAAGGCCAAAGCCGAAAAGGGCGAAGCGATTTCACCGCTTTCACTGCCGGCAAAAGTGACGATTGATATCGACAACTCGTATGAGATCGTTTCCGAACAAATCGGCCATAACGTTGTCGGCATCATCGAAGGATCGGATGCGTCGCTGAAAGATACATATGTTCTCTTCGGAGCGCACCTGGATCACATCGGCTACAACCAGGCCGGCAACGGACGCGGCGGGGCGCCGGATGCCTGCCGGCGGCGAAGTCCGGCCGCGCAGGCCGCCGTCGTTGCGGCCGGCAAGACGGTGCAGCGGCCTAACGCGGGACGTGGCGGACAAGGTAACCGGGGCGCGGCCGCCGCGGCGCCAAATCCAACGCCGTTCGACGAACGCGATTTCATCAGCAACGGCGCGGACGACGATGGATCGGGTTCAGCCGTCGAACTGGCGCTCGCAAAAGCATTCGCGACCGGGCCGAAACCCAGGCGCTCCGTCGTCTTCGTCTGGCACACAGGCGAGGAATCCGGCCTCTACGGATCTCGCTACAATGCCGACTTCCCCATCGTGCCGCTCGACAAGGTCCAGGCCCAATTGAACATGGATATGGTCGGCCGCGATGATTGTGATGATCTCGAAGGCGATTTTTCCAACACGCTTTTCATTGTGGGCGACGACCGGATCAGCACCGATCTCCACAATCTCATTGTGCGGACAAACAGTACGCTTTCAAATCCGCTCACGCTCGACTACGAACTCAACGACACCAACGATCCCGAAGGCGTTTACACGCGCAGCGACCATTACAGCTACGCGGCAAAAGGCATTCCCATCGCGTTCTTTACCACAGGCCTGCATCCGGACTATCACCGCGTGAGCGATACGGTGGACAAAATCCTGTTCCCTAAAATGGCCCGCATCGCACAACTCGTTTACGAAACCGGCTTCTCGATCGCCAACACGAATCGCGTTCTCGATCGGGATAACAAAGGTCCGCGCGCGGGATTCGGCTCAAAAGCGGAGATTATTGCGAAGTAGATCCGTCAGACCGTCACTCAGCAAGAACGCGGATTCCTTTGTACCGCTTGAAAACCGGATCGGCGCTTACAAGCGTCAAATCAGAGTTCAGCGCTTCTCGAAGTAGTACTGAATGGCGGGGGTGATAATCAGCGACAGCACCATCGACACCAGGATGCCGCCGATGACCGCGATGGCGAGAGGCTGCAGCATTTGAGAACCGGCGCCGATACCCAGGGCCAGAGGCAGCATTCCCGCGACGGCGGCGAGAGCGGTCATCACAATCGGACGAAGGCGGCGCCGCCCGGCCTGAAGCATGGCTTCCTCGGCGGGCATTCCTGAAGCCCGGAATTTCTGATTCGCATCGAGCAGCAGGATTCCGTTTTTCGCGACAATGCCCACCACCATGATGAGTCCCATAAGCGAGGAAACATTGGTCTCCGTTCGGGTGATCAGGAGCGCAAGGAACACGCCGGAAGTCGAAAGCACTGCCGAAGACAGAATCGCGATCGGCGCAGTGTAAGAACGAAACTCGAACAGCAGCACAAGAAAGATCAAAACGATGGCCAGCACGAGGACGGAAGCGAGATCGCGATTGGATTTCTGCTGTTGTTCATAGATGCCGCCATATTCGACCCGGATTGATGGAGGCAGCTTCAAATCGGCGACCGCCTTTTTTACTGCACCGACGCCGGTTCCGAGATCGATGCCCTCGAGTCTCGCAGTCACGTTCACAACACGCTGCAGATTCTCTCTCAGAACTTCGGTCTGACCCGGCTCTTCCAGAATTCCCGTCAAGGAGCCGAGGGTTGCCGTTCCGCCGCTGGAGTTCACCAGCATGGTGTTACTCACCGATTCCAGCGAATCGCGGCTGGCTGCGGGATAGCGCACACGCAGCGTGTACGGACGATCATTGATGATCACGGGCTGAGTCGTGGGCTCTCCGTCCATGATGGCGGATGCCACAATTTCCAATTCGTCCGCCGCAAAGCCGGCGCGTGACGCTGTTTCCGGATTCACATTAAAAGTGATGGCTGGACCGCTGGTGGTTTTCTCAACACCGTCTTCGATATCGACGACGGGTTTCCTGCCTCGGATTTCCACTTTCATCAAGGCATCCGCCACCTGAGGCGCCCAGTCCTTCAGCAAATCCGCCTGGTCGGAAAACATCTTCACGACGACGGGCTCCGGCGCGCCGCCGCTGAGATCGCCGATCATGTCCTGCAGAAGCTGGACGAACTCAACGTCCAGTACGGGTTCAGACGACGCCACCTTCGCTCTGATTTCGCTGATGACATCATCGACAGGGCGATGACGTTCGTTCTTCAGCTTTACCGTGAAGTCGCCTGTGTTCGGTTCGGTGACTGGAAATATGCCGAGCTGCAGGCCCGTGCGCCGCGACGTGCTTTCAACTTCGGGAGTCTCGCGAATGAGTCTTTCCACGTGATTGAGGACGCGATTGGTCTCCTGAAGAGAGCTGCCCGGAGGCATGATGTAATCCAGAATGAAGCCGCCTTCATCCATCGCGGGAAGGAAACCGGATCCAAGCGGCGTCACCGGCGAAACCGGCGACAGGAGAAATGCGGCGGCAACCAGCAACAGGCAAAACGCTCCCAGGAAAAACGGATGCTCCAGCGAGCGGCGCAGCCAGCGCTCGTAGAATTTAACGATCTTTCCAAAAATACCGCTGTGTTCGGCGATTTCGTGATGTTCCTTTCCGCGGCGGATCAGCCGCGTGCCCAGATTACTGGTCCAGACGAGCGCGAGAACGAGAGATGTCAGAAGCGCAACACTCATCGCGATAGCAAGAGCGCTGAAGAATGTTCCCGTGACGCCGGTCACCGTAATCAGGGGAAGGAAAACGACAATCGGCGTGAGCGTTGATCCAATCAGGGGAACGGTGAGTTCCTTCAGCGCGCTGGCCGTCGCCTCGAGGGGACCCTGGCCCGCATCGCGATGCAAAACGATGTTCTCGACAACGACGATCTTGTCGTCGATGACAAGACCGACGGCCGCCGCGAGGCCGCCGAGCGTCATCAGGTTGAAACTCTGCCCCACGAGCTTCATTGCGATGAACGTTACAAACATCGTCACGGGAACGACCAGCCCCGTCATGAGCGCCGTGCCCCAATCGCGCAAAAAGAGCCAGATCACGAATCCGGCGAGGAGCAATCCGATGATGATTGCATCGCGCACGCTCTTGATCGAATCGTTGACGATGTTCGACTGATCGTAGAACGGCTTCACCTGAACGCCCGCGGGAAGACTCGGCCGGATTGCTTCGATTTCATCGTGAACAAGATTTGCAACTTCAACCGTGTTGCTGTCCGGCTGCCGCATGATGCTGAGCAGCACCGCGGGTTTCCCGTTAGCGGTAACGACGTGATAGACAGGCGCGACTGCCGATCCCACAGATGCGACATCGCCGATCCGCACGGGTACGTTGTTGGTGGTCTTTACAACGATCGCCCCGATATCCTCCGTGCTGTGGACCTGACCGTTCACGAGACCCAGGAACAACTGATGGTTCCGGCGCATGAGGCCGGGCGAATCGATAATATTCGTATGGTTGATGGCGCCGAGAATATCGCCCACGGAAACTCGCGCGCGCAGCATTTTTGCGGGATCGACGGTAACCTGAAATTCCGGCTCCTGGCCTCCCTGAACCTGAACGGTGGCCACGCCGTTCAGGCGATTCAGGCGGGGCTTGAGGTCATACGTTGCAAGTTCCCATAGATCGGTCTGAGTGACCTTGTCCGACGTCAGGCTGTACCCGATGATCGGGAAACTCGCAAAATCCATGCGATGGCTTTCGATCTTCGCCGTAGCGGGAAGGCTGCTCTGGATGCGCGACACTGCCGAATCGACCATCTGCAGCGTCTCGATCATGTTCACGTTCCAGTTGAACAGGAGGTCGACTTCTGCGGATCCGCGGCTGGTCACGGAGCGAACGGATTCCAGCCCGGGCACACTGTTCACGGCCTGCTCGATCGGACGCGTGATCGTGACTTCCATCTGTTCGATCGGCATCACACCGTTGTCGACGCCAATCACAATCAGGGGAAAGTTCGTGGTCGGAAAAACGGCCACAGGAAGCTGAAACGCCTCGTAGATTCCAATGATCGCCAGAATGATGATCAGGAAAATGATCGATTTGGAATGACGCGAGAACCAGTAATTGTCTTCGTGTTCGAGTTCGTGTTCGGTTGTCATGCGGAGTTGCCGGTCTACTTGTCTTCGTCGTCCTCTTCCTTCGGTGGCTGAATTTGAACTTTCGTCTTGGCGAGTACATCAGGCTCCAGTTTGGCAAGCTCGAAAGCTCCAACTGTTACGACGCGGTCGCCGCTCTGCAGGCCTTCGGTGACCTGCACGTTGGCGTTGTCGCGAATGCCCAGCGTCACGCTTTTCTTGTGAGGCTTGTTTTCGGAATCGATGACCATGACCGATGTGCTTCCTGTTGGACTCGTGAGCACCGACGCGAATGGAATCACAAGCGCATCCGGAACACTTTGCGCAACCATCTCGACCCGCAGGCTGGTACCAGGTTTCAGCCGTCCCGCCGGATTCTTTGCCTCGACCCATACTTCAACGGTTGTGTTTCCGGGATCCAGCGCAGGACTGATCAGGCTGACTTTGCCCGGCAACGGAGCGCCGCCATCCGACGCGATCAAAGAAGCCATGTCGCCGACTTTCAGATGCGCGGCATCCTCCTGAGAGACGTGCGCCCGCGCGATAACCGACGAAACATCCATGACGGTAATGATCGGACCGCCGCCCGGCGGCATTTCGCCCGCAAAGATGGGGCGGTCGGTAACCACTCCGTTAATGGGACTCGTAATCCGCGTAAACGAAAGTTGCACCTGAGCGCTTTCGTACCTCGCTTTGGCGGCGTCTCGCTGCGCTGCAGCGCCACGCACTTCCTGCTCACGCGAAACGGCGCGCATGCTCTCCAGATGCTTCACAGACAATTCGTATTGATTCTTCGCCTGCGTGAGAGCCACCTGCGCATCGTTGACTTCCTTCTGTGAGATGGCTCCTTCCCGGTAAAGCGTCTGCCGGCTGTCGAAAACTTTCTGCTGCGCATCTCTCGCGTCTTTGGCGGTATTCACGTCCAATTCCGCTTTAGTTACTTCTTCCGGCACCGTCGCGTTCGAAACATTCTGGAAATTGGCCTCCGCCTGATCGACAACCGCCTGATTTTCTTTCACAGCGCCGGCGAGATCACGGTTTTCCAGTTCCGCCAGCAATTGCCCCTCGCGCACACGCGAGCCGCGATCGACGTAGAACTTCTTTACCGGAGCGGGAACCTTTGGAATGATCGAAGCCTGCTGCAACGGATAAAGCAAAGCGTCGGCGGTCACTTTCAGCGATATCGGGGAACTCAGGACCGGCGCGACATCCACGGTGACGACGTGTTCTTCAGCCGCTTCTTCTTTTTTCTTCGAAGAACAGGCGGACACGATAAGCGCCAGCGGCAATAAATAAAGAAATCCTCGCCATCTTGAAGCGAGAGCCTTTTTCCATTTGTGGTTCATCATTGGAAGTTCCCTGTCACGGTCTGCAGAGTTGCCAAAGCGCTTCGATACCGGGCCTGAACATCGTCATACGCATCGCGCGCCTGAACCAGAGTCTTCTGCGCATCGACAACTTCAAGCGCAGTGGATTCACCCGCCTGATACCGGAGATTGATCAACCGCAAACTCTCGGCGGCAAGGTCCGCGGAGCGGCGAAGTCCGTCCACTCCGGCGCGCGCGGCCAGTGCTTCGTTGTAAAACAAATAGAGATTCCCGACGAGTTGGCGCTGAGCCTGAGTCAACTCGACTTTCGCCTGCTGTTCCTTGATTTCCGCCTGCCGCACCTTGCTGCGCCGGGCGCCCCAATCGAATAACGGGAGCGTGAAATTTCCCACGACGTAATATCCCAGGTTCGGCAATTCTCCATATTGAGGCGCAGCAGCGACCCGGCTGTGCAGCGCGAACGCATTTGCTTCGATGCCGTAGTTCGCATCAACGGCAAGCGTGGGAAGCATCGCGTTGCGCGCATTCCGTATATCGAGGCCGGCCTGCCGCAACGCTTCCTCCGCGGCCCGCAATTCGGGATTCTGACGCTCCGCCATTGCCTGGATTTCAGGAAATGGCGGCAAAGCTCGGGGCGAATCCAGGTCGTCAACGACTGTAAAGTTTTCGTTCAGTTCGGGAAAGAGCACCACTGCGAGATTCAACCGCGCGCTTTCCATTGCGAGCATCGAATCCTGAAAGCTCTGCCGCTGCTGCTCAAGCTGGATCTGGGCCTTGATCACGTCGGCGCGGGCAACTTGTCCCACACGCTCCTGCTGTTGCGTGACTTCAAAGAATCGCTCCGCCTGCTGCAATGCCTGCTGGGCCGTCGCGTACTTGCGCTGCGACGTGACCAGCGCGTAGTAGTCTTTCGTGACAGTCACAGCCAGGCCGCGCTGCGCGATCTCGACTTTTGCATTCGCGAGCGCTTCGGCGGCCTGGGCCCGCTTCTGACCAATCTTCAAAAAAGTATTTGCCGTGATGTCTTCATGAGCAACAGCCCAGGACCGGTAAACGTGAACACCATCGTTGGTCACGAAACGCCCGCTCGGCGCCACGCCGTTACCCTGCGTACCGAGATATTGCGTCGTGTGACTCACGGACGGCAGAAGCGCCGACTTCGCCTGCAGCCGATCCTCCCGGGCTATAGCGGCATCGGCCATCGCCGCCTGAACCTGCACATCCAGTTTTTTCGCGCGCTCCAGTGCATCCTGCAGTGTGATGACGGGAGGAGGAGCGGCCTGCCCCTTCGGTTGAACAAGCTGCAGGGAAGGCGAAGTTTGAGCGTTCAGCAACGAACCGCTGAATAAGCAGATGAGCAACAGCCCGCTCCCGAAAAGAGCGGGCCACTTTCGCGATCGCATCGTCATTTTCCTACAACGAGAATCTTAAAACTATCCGGGAGCTGCGCGCCTCGACCACGTTGACCTGCCGGCGGGGGAGGGCCGAATTCCGCGGTCGGGAGATAGACATTGTGGGTCTTCTCGTCCAGCGCAATGGTACGGGCGCCCCGCGCAGTGGCAACGTTTTCCTGAACTTCCCACTTACCGCCCGCTTCCTTGACGATGGTTGCAGTTCCATCGCCATTTGAGCTGATCACGTACCCCGTGGATGGATCGAAGACAACGCCATCCGGTCCCTGTCCGATCGCCGGCGTCGCAATAACTTTGCCGCCATCGGGATCAGAGACTGCCATCAATCGGTTGCCGCACACCGAGAACAGGCGGCGATTCTTCACATCAATGGCGAGACCTGACGGACCATCGCAAGGCTTGATCGAATATCGCTTGCTGACGGCAGCCTTCGCCGCGTCGATTTCGACAACTTCATTGGTGTCCTCAATGTTGACGTAAATGTGACCTTTATCGTCGGCAACCGAAAACTCAGGCTTGCCGCCCATCGGAATCGTGCCGACCACCATTCCACTCTTGGCATCGATCGCAGTTGAATTATTCGAACGGCCGTTGAAAGTGAAAACCCGTCCGGATTTGGGTTCGTACCGGATGGAATCGGGATTCTCCCCTGTTGGAGTCTGACTGATCGCCTTCAACGTCTTCAGATCAAAAATCGTCACGTTATTTCCACGGCCATTGCTGATGAACCCGCGATTCAACGAAGACACGATCGAAATACCGTGAACACCCGGTGTGTCTGGAATATCGCCGACGACTTTCCCGGCGTCGGGATCCAAAACGACGACGTGCGTGTTGTGCGACACA
The DNA here is from genome assembly GCA_964633285.1 of uncultured Solibacteraceae bacterium. Taxonomy (GTDB): domain Bacteria; phylum Acidobacteriota; class Terriglobia; order 20CM-2-55-15; family 20CM-2-55-15; genus 20CM-2-55-15. The sequence goes on from CAZWGA010000076.1 coordinate 19,322, forward strand.
TAGAGCCGCCTCGCCGCACTATCCATCTCGGGATAATCCCAGCCGCCGTCGCCGCCGATCTTGATTTCTTTGAGCACGTGGTAGCCCGTCGCCGCAGCCAGAACCGAAAAAACAAACAGAAGGGTCATGAAAACGATCGAAACGGTTTTTCGCATCGACTTTCTCCTTTAAAGGGATTAGAGCAGCAACTTATCGCAGTCGGGTGCGAATGAAAATTAAAACGAGATTAATTCTTATTTATATCGCGAATTCAGCCAGACGCCGAATTCCGGCCGGTGGTCCAATGTGGAACGGGAATTCGTGTTCCCGGATCTCCTATAATCACTGCCATGCGGATACTGCTGGTCGAAGACGAACGCCGGGTCGCGAGCGTTGTATGCCGCGCGCTTCGGGAGAATTCTTACGCCGTCGATCACATCGAAAACGGGGAGGAAGCTCTCCGTCTGGCTGCCGAAATGCCGTACGACGGTATTCTCCTGGACGTGCGTTTACCCGGCTTGAGCGGCATTGACGTTTGCAGCCGCATGCGTGAAACGGGAATTGAAACGCCCATACTCATGCTTACCGCTCGCAGTCTCGTCGAACAGCGCGTTGAAGGTCTTGATGCGGGCGCCGACGATTATTTGACCAAGCCGTTTGCTGTCGCGGAATTGCTCGCCCGCGTTCGTGCGCTGGTCCGGCGAGGCGCAGGAGGCGGCCGCATTCTTCGATATTCCGATCTCGAGCTCGACCGTTATGGCCGCCGCGCCACCCGTTCCGGCCGGCCACTCCCGCTGACTGCAAAAGAATTCGCCTTACTGGAATTCCTGATGTCCCGGGCGCCCGAAGTTGCGCTTCGCAGCGAAATTCTCGAGCGGGTGTGGGATACACACTTCGATCCGGAAACCAATCTCGTCGAGGTTTACATCAACCGTCTCCGCCAGAAGATGTCGGATGCGGGAAATGCAAAACTCATTCATACCGTGCATGGCGTTGGCTATTGCCTGAAGGCCGAATGATTCCGGAACGCTCCATCCGTTGGCGCATGACTGCTCTCTTCTGCGCCGCCGCCGGCTTTCTGCTGGCTGTTTCTTACATCGGATTTTATTTTGTTTTCGAACGCGCGCTGCGCGACCAGCTCGACCAAAGGCTCGGCCAGGTTGCGGCGCCGATCATCGCGGATCTTTCAGGTGATCCCGAAGACCGGGACGTCGACCTGCTGGATATTCCCTACGAATACTTTGAAGTCCTCGACACAGCGCGCCGTGTGCTTCAGCGATCGAAGACACTGCATGCGGACTTGCCGGTCTCAGATAACACCGGTTTCGAAACCGTTCAATTACCCGGCACCGGTGAAGTCCGGATGGAGATCATTCCGTTTCAGTCCGGGGGAAACAAAAGATTATTCGTCGCAGGCGCGTCCACACGTGAAGTCGAAGCAGCGCTCGCGACGCTCCGCCGTATCGGCCTTGTCCTTCTGCCGATGAGCCTGGTGCTGACGGCGATCGTCTTTGGATGGTTTTCCAACCACCTGCTGGCGCGAATCGACGCCGTTGTTCGTCAGTTGCGTCAATTTGTTTCCGACGCCTCGCATGAATTGCGTACGCCCCTCGCTGTGCTGCAGGGCGAAACCGGATTGCTCCTCGCTCAGCCGAGAACGACAACCGAGTACGAGAACGCGACAAGGGTCATGGATTCGGAGTTGAAGAAGCTGAGCCGCATCGTCGATGGCCTGTTTACGTTGTCGATGGCCGATGCCGGGCAACTTCGCATTTCACGCGAACCTCTGTATCTGGAGGAAGTACTCGAAGAATCCTGCAATCTCGCTGCGCCACTCGCGCACCACAAACACATCCGCATCGAGCGCGCACTGCGGCGGGACGTCCTGGTCCAGGGCGATGCCGCTTTTCTGCGGCAACTTTTTCTGATCTTCCTCGACAACGCCATCAAGTACTCGCATCCGGACACCTGCATTCACGTCACGCTGGAACACAACGAACACGTTCGAGTTCGTTTTCAAGATGAAGGCATCGGGATTTCGCGAGAAGATCTGCCTCGCATTTACCAGCGATTCTTCAGAGCCTCATCCAATGGATCCGGCGACAATCACAGCGGCGGCCTCGGCCTGTCGATAGCGGAAGCCATCGTCCATGCCCACAACGGCACGATTGAGTGCGAAAGCGAATCCGGCAAGGGATCGGTATTCACCATAACCCTGCCGTCGCCCATGCTATAAGAGGTTCATGCGCTCACCCTGGTTCCGGCGTTTCGCTATAGCGACAGTTGCGAGTATCGTTCTTTCTGCCGGCTCTGCCGCGGCGCACGTGTGGATCCGGTATTACGATCACCACCATCCGTACTGGCAAGGCTATCTTGCCGCGCGCAATCTCGAAGAAATCATGTTGGCATCATCGCTGGTGAGCGCAATTACCGGCCTGGCGTGCGGGGCGATTGCCCGGCGATGGGCATTGCTGGTACCGGGCGCGGCGGCGGTCGCCGTTTTTTGGCTTGTGGCTACAGGCGGCTTTCTTCGAGCGTGCGGATGTGGATCCGAAGATCCGGGACGGACGGCGCTCCGCTTTATCAACATTGCGGAAGCCGGCTACCTTTCCGGTCATGGCGCCGCTTCCGGAAGCATCCGGCAATTGATCGATGAGGGCTTTCTCGATGAGCGCGCGGTAAAGGATGAAATGGGATTTCGCTTCGACGTTGTGGTGTCTGAGTCCAATTACACGGCGACAGCCATACCCGCCGTCAGCGATATGGATCACCCTTACGGCTTTTACAGCACCAACGATGCAGTGATCCGTTACGCCACCAAAGAGATGACGCAATCAAATCCGAGTTGCCGGCCGTGTTATCCCGCAGACAGACCGGGCCAACCGGTCCAATAGCGTTTATTGCGGAGCTTTCACCGCATACGTGTAGAACTTTTCGGGCGGCGCAACGCGTTTATCCGCGATCAACATGTCGGCCGCTACGTTCGCCATGGTGTTGTAGTACCAGGCGAAGAATTCAGCGAACGCAATGTTCCCACCCTTGGACATCTGGGCGCTCAACTTGAAAAATTCATCGCGGTGATTCTTGAAATAGGGCAGGAGTCTGTCGCGTGACAGGACGCTGATGAACGTCCGGTATTTCCGGGCGTCTGCATCATCGAGCATGGTTTCCTTACCGCGCATATCGTCAGGAAGCACCTTTTCATCGGGCAGCGCGGTGCCGATGCTCACAATGCGATAGCCGGCGGACTCGCGAAGTTCGCGGCGCAGCTTGCCCGCAGCTTCCGGATTACTCTCGATGAGCCACGCGAAGTATCTGTCATTTCCGGCTTTGCCGCGGCGGCGCGGCGACGGCATCAACGTCTTGTCCTCGTAGAACGCGTCCATCATTCCGCCGAGCATGATTCCCGAAACGACGGTTTCATACATGACGCGGCCTTTGGGCATTCCCTTCGTCCCTTCGAGGGAATCGACCATCGCTTCGATGTCTTTCCAGTTGTCCGTGATGAGCCTGGCAAATTCCTGGGAATGTCGCCGAAGCGGCTCCCTCACGCGGTCGAAATCCCGCTCGCGAATAACAGCGAGGAAGGGGCGGAGGTCCACATCGTCCTGCCGTCCGATAATGCGTTCGTCTTCCAGCTTGTCGGATATTTTCGAAACGTCGTTGACCGCAGCCCGGAGATTCTTCGCCATCTTGTCGGTGGACCAGCCTTCGGAATACGCAATTACAATCTGGCGCGTGAGATCATCCTTCATCCAGTCCGCAGCCTGACGCGACCACGGGTACGAACCGAACTGAAAGTCCGGATGCACATCCGGTTTCTTGACCGGCTTCTGCGCCAATACCAGGGCCAAAGAGATGATCAGGAGATTCTTCATCGCAAGAATGTTAATCCAAGTGTCATGCCACGGTCACGCAGGTGATAGACGCCCGTTCTCAGGCGGCGTCACCACAAAAGCTTCACGCCCAATTGAATAATTCTCGGAGAGCGGGCAACGAATAACACGCCGAAATCCGTCGAATCCGCAAAGTTCTGCATCGATGGCGGCGCCACGAAATTAGGATGATTGAAGGCGTTGTAGAAATCAGTCCGGAATTGCGCGCGCGTCAGATCGGACAACCTGAAGGTGCGCGACACGGCCAGGTCGATGTTATGAATGCCGGGCCCGATGATGACGTTTCGGCCGCTGTCGCCGAATGTGCCTGAAGCGGGAATCAGAAACGCCTTGGGATCGAAGAATCGCGCGGGAGCCGGATTATCGACGTTGGGATTTCTCAAAAGATCGGGCCGATTCACAATCGGACTTCCCGTGCCTGCGATATCCGCGCTGACAATCGCCGACAAAGGCGTTCCCGATTGCATTGTTCCAATGGCCTGTACCTGCCAGTTACGGGTCAGAACAAAACGCCTGCCCGGCAAGCTCCAGTTGCCCGAGAACACCAGCCGGTGTTTCATGTGGAAATCGGACAGTCCGCGTTCGGCGCGAAGGTTGTGTGAGTCCTGCGGGAGAATGCTGATCAGGGTCGCATCGTCTATCGATCTTGAGAACCGGTATGCGGCGACAAATCCGAAACCGGCGCGAAAACGGCGCTCGGCGCGCAATTCCGCGGCATGAGCGATCGAGGAAGCACTGGTTTCAAACTGATAAATATTCTTGAAAGCCGGAAAAGGCCGCCGTTCGTCGAGCGAACCCGCCGCGCCCGGCGCCGGCTGATTCAAATTGATCTGCCGCCGCAGCCGGGTTCCCTTCTGTCCGTAGTACGAAGCGCTCACCAGGAGCAGTTGCCGAATCGGAAACTCAATCGACGTGCTCCATTGCTGAAGATATGGATTCGGTAATTGCGGCGATGTCGAAAAAATGCTCGGCTGAGCGGATGGCGCGCTGTCCTGGAAAGCCGTCGCGAGAGTGAACTGCGGCAACACGGGTCCGTTGTCCTTCACGTCAAAATGGACGAAGGGCGGATTCAGCCCGAGAAGAAACAAACTATCGCCGACGGCCAGCGTGTCATAAAAAATCCCGTAGCCTGCGCGGGTCACAATATTTTTGAAAGGCTGCCAGGTGATTCCGAAACGCGGGCCGAAATTGTTGTGATCCGCCTTGTAGAGCGTATCCGGCGACGTGTCCAACTGCCCCGTCGCGGCATTGAAATTCGACATTCGATCATGGACTTCCCGAAACGGACTCTGATAGTCGTAACGCAGTCCCAGATTGAGCGACATGCGGCGATGCGGCTGCCAGTCGTGTTGGACGTACAGGCTGCTCGTCCATGTCCGGAAATCTCTGGTGGTGTTTCCGGTCAATCGCAATGCATTTGTCGGAAATCCCAGAAGCAGATTCGCAAATGCGTTATTCGTGAAGATTGATCCGGTAAATTGATATTGACCCCGGCTGTAGAGATCCATGAACGCGTGGAACGGAAGATAGCGCACAACGCCGCCGAACTTTGTTTCCGATGCGGCGTGCTGCCACGAAACATCGCTCACGAACTCGAAGCTGCGGTTCCGCCGTTCCTGCGGAAGGTTCGTGGCGTGGCCGATGTGCGACAGACTTGTCATGAGAATGGCGGGCACCGCTTTTGCCTGATCGCCGAGAATCGTGCGGGGTTGTTTCAGATATCCGGCTGAAAAACGCATCTGCTGGATCAGCGCCGGCGAGAACACGTGAGTGTCGTTCAGCCGCAGGGTGTGGGTTTGAAGCGCGTCGCGAACCCCAAACGACGGAAGATTCGTAATGCCGCTGAGCAAGTTAAACGGATCCTTCGTGGTGTCCCGGTTGAATTGATAATCGAAAAACAATTCGTGCGAGGACGTCAGCCGATGATCGAAGCGAACTCCAAAGGCGTCGGCCGCAGTCTCTAGTTTTCCGACGCCTCGATAATTCTGGGCGCTTCCCGCAAAGTTCGGCGCAGGATAAAGCCGCGCCAATGCCAGGCCCTCCGGACTCATCCGGTCCCGTGGAATTCGGTTATCCGGAAATGGAAATCCGGTTTCAGGATCGATCAGCAGATCGGGCAGTGAAGAGAAATCGCCGGCAAGAAATACGGGGTCGGGAACCGTAGCGGCGCGGGTGATGGATTGCAGGATGCGCGTTCCCCAGTACTGCGAATAAAAATATGTTCCATCGCGGATCTTTCCGCCGGAATCCGCGCCGAAGAAATGATATTTGAACGGCGGAATCGGCGCGTTCGGCGGATCGAAGAAATTTTTGGCGTTGAACAGATCGTTACGATGAAAGTAATGAATGTTTCCGTGAAACACCGGACTGCCTGAAGGCAGGGTATCGTTGGTCGAAGTGGTGTCACCAAGCTCCGCCGAAAAGTTCGACGTTTGCGTGACGGCCGTCGCCATCGACGAACTGGTAAAGACGTTGCCTTTTGCCGCAACCCACTGCTGGCCTGCGCCCTCGCCGATGCCGGTTACATTCACGCCGCCACGCAATCCGAATAGCCGGTCCGACTTGGGCAAGCCCTCCCGGGCAGAAGACTCCACGCGGTTTTCGGGATTCGCAACTTCCTCGAGCCGCAATTCGATGCTTTCCGGTTCGGCGCCGGGATTCCCGGGCAGAAGCGTGATTTCCACCTGGTAAACACCTTCCGCTCCCGTTGAAAGCGACACCGGCATCGAACGCACGGCACGGAATCCTTCGCTCCGGATCTCCACGCGAAAGCGGCCGTTCACTTCGGCCCGAAAACTGCCGCGGTTATCGGTGGTCAGATTTGTGATCCGCCCGTCGTCGGTCTGAATGCGAACCTGTGCGCCGGGTATCGGCTTGCCGTGAGAATCGGAAACGCGGCCGGCGAGGGTGGGTACGGCCCCTGAAGCCGTGACCACAAGGGCGCAAAGCCACAACGAAACGCCACAAACCAGGACTTTCATCGTTTTTAGACGTTCACAACTTTTGCCGACAGAATATTCGGCACCTGCCGGAACTGCTGAATCACTTCATGACTGACTGCATCGTCCACCAGCAGGAGCGCGAGCGCTTTGCCGCCTTCGACCTCGCGGCCCAACTGCATTCCGGCAATATTGACGTTCCATTTTCCAAGAGCGGTTCCGATCGCTCCGATGACGCCCGGCTTGTCATTGTTCGTGAAGAAAATCATGTGGCCGTGCGGTACAACGTCAAGCGGATAGCCGTCAACATTGACAATTCGTGGACGCTTATCCGTAAAGACTGTGCCGGAAACACGGTGTGATTCTACGTCCGTCTTCAGCTCAATGACGATCAGGTTTGTAAAATTTTCGGCTGCCGGAGTCCGCGTTTCCGTAAATTTGATTCCACGAAGCTTTGCCACATGCATCGCGTTGATCAGGTTCACACCCTCACGAAGAACCGGAACGAGCAGGCTGCGAAGGATCACGGACGTGAGGTAATTCAGGTTCATATCGCAGACTTCGCCCGCATACCGGATCGATACGTTCTGCATGCGTCCATCACAAATCTGGGCGATGAAAGAAGCGAGGCGGGCTGCGAGATCGACAAAGTGTCCGTAGCGTTCAACCTGAGCCGCTTCGACTCGAGGAAAGTTGAGCGCCCCTTCGATGGTATTCCTGACCAGAAAATCCGCGACCTGCCGGCAAATGTCCTCGGAGACTTTGCGCTGGGCCTCTACCGTGGAAGCGCCGAGGTGCGGCGTGGCGATAAAATTATCGAGTTCGAGAAGCGGTGATTTGGTATTCGGTTCCTCTTCGAAAACATCGAATGCAGCTCCTGCAACCTTCCCGCTCTTTAACGCATCGTACAAATCACGTTCGTTGATAATTCCGCCCCGCGCGCAATTCAATATGCGGACGCCGTCCTTCATCTTCGGCAGTGTTGTACTGTTGATGAGGTTGCGAGTCGTATCCGTCAGCGGAACGTGAACACTGATGAAATCGGCCCGCTCGAATACGTCCTCGATTCCAGCCAGGTCAAAACCGCTGGAGAGAAGCGCATCGGGATTGATATAGGGATCGAATGCAACAACTCTCATTCCCATCGCCTGGCATTTTCGCGCGACCTCGCTCCCGATCCGCCCCAGACCGATGATTCCCAGCGTTTTTCCGGCTAATTCGACACCTTTGAATTTGTTTTTTTCCCATTGCCGGCCCTTCAATGTCTGATAAGCCTGCGGGATGTTTCGCGCCAGAGCGAACAGCATGGCGACGGTGTGCTCGGCAGTGGTCGTGGTGGACCCGCCGGGCGAATTCATGACGAGAATTCCGAATTCCGTTGCGGCATCGATATCGACGTTGTCCACACCCACTCCTGCGCGCCCTACGACTTTCAATTTTTTCGCGCGCTGCATGAGTTCCCGGTCGACGGATGTGGCGCTGCGGACGATGATGCCGTCAACGTCCGCAACGATTTCGAAAAGCTCGTCTCGCGAGATTTTGTCGTGAACAACAGTCTCGATGGCCTTCGTGCGCCGAATCACATCGACGCCTGCAGGATCGATTCCGTCCAATAGGAGAACTTTGAAGCTGGTCATTTTATTTTACGAACGCGGGCATAAAGCCCCCGGCTACAGAGTGCCGGCGAAAGTCCGGATTCTCTCCAGCGCTGTTTCAATGTTGGCGAGTGAATTCGCGAACGAGAGTCTCAGATAACCTTCGCCGTGATCGCCAAACGCAGTCCCCGGCAGAACAGCCACTCCGGACTCATTCAGTAATCGATTCGCAAACTCCTCGCTTGCAACTCCGGTCGCGCTGATATTCGGGAAAAGATAGAACGCTCCAAGAGGCTTGAGGCAGTGAATGCCGGCAATGCTGTTCAAACCGTCCACAAAGACGTCCCGGCGCTTTCTGAACTCGCTCACCATTTTCTCCGCGGCCTTCCCGGTCTCCGGACTGAAAGCTTCCAGCGCTGCGCGCTGCGTAAAGGTTGCTGTGCTGGAAACGGTGTTATTGACAAACAGGTCGATGGCAGCGACTGTGTCGGCGGGCACAATCCCATAACCCAGGCGCCAACCCGTCATCGCATACACCTTCGAGAAACCATTCACGACGAAAACCCGGTCCAGAATATCGGGCACATCCAGAATGCTTGCGGGGCGCTCGCCATAATAGATCTCGGAATAAATCTCGTCCGAGAGAATCATGAGGTCGTGCTTCCGGGCGAGGTCGGCAATGCCTCTCATATCATCAAGGGTCAGCACGCCGCCCGTAGGATTTTGAGGAGAGTTAATCGCGATCATCTTTGTCCGAGGCGTGATTCGGCCTGCCAGTTCGGTAAGACTGAATCGGAATTCCCGGGACTCTTCCAATTTGACGGGAACGGGAATCGCGCCGGCCATTCGTATCGCCGCTTCGTACGCCGGATAAGCAGGATCCGCAAAAATCACTTCATCTTCGGGATCGACGATGGATTGAATGATGGAAAAGATCATCATCTTTGCGCCCGGCGTGACCAGCACATTCGAAGGGTCAATTTTTTCAGGATGACGCGATGAATGATGGGCCGCAATGGCCGATCGTAATTCCCATATTCCGGTTGTCGGCGAATAATGCGTTGCTCCCTTTCTCAACCATTCGATGCCGGCACGCACAACGGGTTCAGGGGTATCGAAATCCGGCTCTCCGATTTCCAGATGAATGATGCTGCGGCCCTGCCTTTCCAATTCGGTGGCGCGGCCAAGCATTTCGAAAGCCGCTTCGCCCCGTATGCCGTGCATCCGTTTCGCGATCTTTGCTTTTATATCCAACTCCACCCGGTGAACTCCTGCCGTGCAAAAATGACCTTCAAGTATAACATTAGCCTTTAGCCTGCTGGAGGGACGCGTGAGTAGCAAGTGGGTCCGCGTTGCAAGCTTGACGGAATTGCCTGCGGAAGGCCTCGGACACGGGGTCCGGGCCGATGGCATGGACATTGCTTTATTTCGCTGGAATGACCGGGTCTATGCGATTGAAAACCTTTGTCCGCATCTCGGGTTTCCGCTTAGCGAAGGCATTGTCCAAATGGGAGAGGTGATCTGCAGTTGGCACGGATGGCACGTGCGCCTCGAAGACGGAACCTGCTGGCGCGAGAAGGAACGGGCGAAGGTCTGGGAATGCGAAGTGCGAGAGGGCGAAGTTTACGTTCGGATGTGAATTACTTTTTGCGTCCCTGTGGTGTCAATCCCACCGGGATCGTCACTGCCCCTTCGGAAGCCGACGTAACCGTGGCCGCATATTTCGCCAGAACTCCCCACATGTAGTTCGGCTTCGGCGCCTTCCATTTTTTCTTTCGTGATTTAAGATCGGCTTTGACATCAATCCGGCGCTTCGACGCGTCAATTGAGACTTTATCGCCATTGCGAACAAATGCGATGGGCCCGCCGATTGCGGCTTCAGGAGCAACATGTCCGATCATAAAGCCGTGTGTGGCGCCGCTGAATCGCCCGTCGGTAACCAGCGCGACGTCAGCGCCTAATCCCTGGCCGACGAGCGCTCCTGAAACCTGCAGCATCTCGCGCATGCCGGGACCGCCTTTCGGTCCTTCGTAACGGATGATCATCACATCCCCCGGCTTGATCTTCCGCGCCTGCACCGCGGCAAAAGCGTCTTCTTCGCATTCGAAAACCTTCGCCGGGCCGGTATGCGTTTTCTTCTCGGACCCCGACAACTTGATCACGCAACCTTCCGGAGCAAGATTGCCTCTTAAAACGGCAATCCCGCCCGATTTCTTGATCGGCTGATCCGTGTGATAAATGACGCGCTGACCGGGACGCTCTGAAGCTGAAGCGATCTCCTCGAACATATTCCTGCCCGTGCAGGTGACCTCATCTTTGAGCAGACCGCCTTCCTGAAGACGTTGCGCAAAAAGTCTCTGTCCGCCGGCCGCGTGGAGATCCACGGCAAAGTAATTTCCCCAGGGCTTCAGGTCCGTAATGATCGGGGTGCGCCGGGAAATGCGGTCGAAATCGTCGATTGCAAGTTTCACGCCGGCTTCGCGGGCAATCGCCAGAAGGTGCAGTACGCCGTTCGTCGACCCGCCTGAAGCCATGATTCCTGTAATCGCATTCTCAATGGACTTCCGCGTAATGATGTCGCGCGGCCTGAGATTCTTCCGGAGGAGTTCCATGACAAGTTTCCCCGCCTCGATGCAGGCCGCTTCCTTAGCCGGATCCGTAGCCGGAATATCGTTCAGGCCCATTGGCGAAATGCCGAGCATCGTGCAGGCCATCGACATGGTGTTCGCCGTGAATTGTCCGCCGCAGGCGCCCGCGCCGGGACATGCCTTGTCTTCCACTTCCTTCATTTGCGTTTCGCTGATGCGGCCGGCAGCGCAGGCTCCTATTGCCTCGAAAACATCCTGAATCGTAATCGCCTTTCCATTTGAAAGGCGCCCGGCGGCAATCGAACCCGAATAAATGGTGAAGCCGGGAAGATTAAGGCGGGCAAGCGCCATGGCGGTTGCCGGAATGGTCTTGTCGCAGCCGCAGAGACAGACCATTGCGTCCAGCAGGTGGCCCCGGACCGCAAGTTCGAACGAATCGGCGACGATTTCGCGCGAGATGAGCGACGATTTCATCCCTTCGGTGCCCATCGCAATTCCATCTGTCACCGTAATGGAGTTGAACTCGATGGGAGTGCCCCCCGCGGCGCGGATGCCCTGCTTCACTTTCTGCGCAAGGTCTCTTTGATTAATGGAGCACGGCGTCACATCCGTCCACGTGTGGCACACCGCCACAAGCGGCTTTTCCAGGTCCGAGTCCCTGAGTCCTGTGGCTTTCCACATTGCGCGGGCCGCGGCCCGTGACAATCCCTTTTTTATCGTATCGCTCGGCAACGCCATTCGTTGATTGTCTCCCTCAGATTGTTGCGATTGTACCTTCGAAAACGCATGAGGATATCACAGCCTGATGCGGCAAAACTTCCTCGTTCTTCGAGGAGGCGGACTTCTCGCCCCTTTTCACTCATCGTCTGAAAGTCACACTGGACGGGCTATTTAGCGCAATTGCGGCGAGTACGGAGAAGGATCTGCATACAACAACCATAGGATTTTCAACAATTGGGAGGTTCAGTGTATGCGTTTACAAAACAAGCGGACAACCGCGATCGTGGGCTGCTTCGTATTGGCCCTGGTTTTTCTGGCGCCCCACATGACGCGCGGCGACGATTGGAACCTGGCGACGCGCTTTACAATCAACCAGCCGTTTGAAGTTCCCAACCTTGTTCTTCAGCCGAACACACGCTACGTCATCCGGCTGCTCGATTCGCCTTCTAATCGCAACGTCGTGCAGATTTACAACGAGGATCAAACGAAGTTGCTGACCATGTTCATGGCGATTTCGGATCAACGAACCGAGGCGACCGATAAAACGGTCTTCACGTTTATCGAAACTCAGCCGGGATATCCCGTGCCGATGAAGGAGTGGTTCTACCCGGGACGATTAATCGGACAGGAATTCATATATCCCAAGAGCCAGGCGCTCGAGATCGCGCGCCACTCCAGGGAACCCATCCTCGCAACCGACGGTGATATCCACGATGTGGCAGCGCTCAACGTAGAAACTGTTCGGCCGCTCGGCGAAACCACCACCGTCACGAAAGCGGAACCGGCTCCGATCACTGAAGAGAAACCGAGCATAACGGAGCAACCGGAAGAGCAGCCTGCTATCGCGGAGAACACGGAATCCAATCTGAAAACGGAGCCCGAAGTTCAGCGTGAAAAGCCGGCTGAAACACCCGCCGCAGCAGCTCCGGTAACAGAGGAAAACCGGGAACTCCCGAAAACAGCGGGAGAGCTGCCGCTGATCGGCTTGATCGGCGTGCTGTGCCTTGGCGCCGGTCTCGGCTTGAAAGTGCTTCGAGCGCGCGGATAGCAGGGCCCTCAAATTCGGTGTCAGAGGCACTAGTGTCCGGTTAGATCTCGAATAGAGTCAGCTGGTTAGAGCAGGCTCTATT